>NZ_JBWKQM010000001.1:0-588393 GCF_059418745.1 Rhodoferax sp. GW821-FHT07F03 | reverse complement strand
TGGATATGAATACGCTGGGCAAACCATGAGCTATGTGTTTACTATGTCCTCGCACACCTGTTACCTAGGTACCCGGTTCATACACTTCGCCAAAAGAAGTCAGCAAGAAAAGGCGAGCCGAAGTCGTCGCCCCTGCGCTGCGCTCCGGGTACGCTGCGTTGCTCGGTCTGTGCGGGGTCCCGCTCGAACTCGGCCTACGGCCTCAAACAGTCGCGGGCCCTGATCCGCCCAGCCCTGCGCTACTCGCCGACGCCACACGGCGTGGATACGGGAACGGACATCCAGCCCGGCTATGCCGGGCTCGCGCCCTAGGCGCGATGTGGCGCACAGCGCCACCGATCCCGATCCCCGGGGTCCCCCTTTGTATGCGCCGAGGAGCGCAGCTGCAAGTGGATCAGGGCCCGCGATTGTCTGAGCGAAGCGAGTTCGAGCGGGACCCCACTTGCAGCGAGCACCGCAGGTTCCCGCAGCGCCAGCGAAGGGCGTAGACAGTGGGGGCGCCTTTCTTTTGGTGACTTTTCTTTTGCGCAAAAGAATAAGTTACTCGCCCGCCGGGGCGAACTCCCGGCCGAGGATGCACGAAACACCAACCCAAACCCAAACAAGCCCCAGCGCATATAAAACTTGCGTAACCGGCTACAAACAAAATAGCACGCCCTAAAACAAACTCCCCTGCCCCGACAACAAGCCCGGCCGAAACTGGCTGATGTCCAGCTCCACGCGCTCCCGGTTCAGGCCCAGCTTGGCGCAGGTTTTATGGAAGCGCTGGCGTATCAAATCGGCCCACAGGCCGCTGCCCTTCATGCGGGTTCTGAAGTCGGCGTCGTAGTCCTTGCCGCCGCGCATCTCCTGGATGCGGGCCATCACCCGGTCTGCGCGCTGCGGGTAGTGCAGCGCCAGCCATTCACGGAACAACGGCTGCAACTCCCAGGGCAGGCGCAGCACGGTGTAGAAGGCGGTGCGTGCGCCGGCCTCATAGGCAGCGGCCAGCACCTGCTCCATATCGTCGTTGATGAACGGAATCTGCGGCCCCACACTCACGCCCACCGGCACGCCCGCCTCGGCCAATGCGCGGATGGTACGCAGGCGCCGGTGCGGCGCGGCGGCGCGCGGCTCCAGCGTGCGGGCCAGGGCGCCGTCCAGCGTGGTGAGGGTCACATAGACGGCCGCCAGCTTACGCCCGGCCATGGGCGCCAACAAGTCCAGGTCGCGCTCCACGCCACTGCCCTTGGTCACCAGGGCCAGCGGATGGTGGCAACTGTAGGCCAAGGCAATGGCACTGCGGGTCAGGCGCAGCTCGCGTTCAATCGGTTGGTAGCCATCGGTCACCGTGCCCAGGGCGATCATGCGCGGCACATAGCTCTTGGCCGCCAACTCGCGGGCCAACACCTCGGCCAGATTGCGCTTGGCAATGATCTTGGTTTCAAAGTCCAGCCCCGGCGACAGGTTCAGGTAGCTGTGCGTGGGCCGGGCATAGCAATAGATGCAACCATGCTCACAGCCACGGTAGGGATTAAGCCCGTAGTCAAAGTAAATGTCGGGCGAATCGTTGTGGGTGATGGCGCTGCGCGCGTCTTCAAAAATCACCTGGGTGGCCAGCGGAGCTGTAGGCTCGGCGCCCTCCAGCGTGCCCCAGCCATCGTCAAACGCGGCCCGGTCTACCGACGAGAAGCGGTGCGCCAGGTGCGTGGCCGTGCCCCGGCCTTTGATGGCGTGCACGGGGATATGTGCGTCGGCCACGGCTCATCCCCTGGCGGGCTGTGGCCACGTCACAGGCTTCAAGCCAAAACGCCGGCCAGCGCAGATAGCATCTGCGCGAGCAGCTATTAAAAATGAAGCATGGGTAGAGAACATTCCACGGGCTGGCTTGGCGTCGCCAAGCAAAAATACTGATTATTTATACAGTATATAGCAGCACAGCATGCAACACCAGCCCTGCCAGCCCGCCCACCAGGGTGCCGCTGATGCGGATGAACTGCAGGTCCCGACCCACGCTGAGTTCCAGCTCCTGCACCAGTTGGCGGTCGTCCCAGCCCTTGATGGTTTGCGAGATATGCGCGGTCACGCCGCTGCGCAAGCTCAGCGCCAGCTGGCCCGCGGCCGCCATCACATGTTCGTTGATGGCCTCGCGCAGGCTGGCGTCGCTGGCCAGCCGCTCACCCACGGTGCGCAGCGCGCCCTCCAGGTTGCGGGCGATGGCGGACTGCGGATCGGCCAGGTCGACCTGCAGCAGCTGCTTGATGTCGGTCCACAGCGAGGCGACGAAGCTGCGCAGCGCCGGGTCGGTCAGCGCCTTCTCCTTCAGATCGTCGCAGGCCTGGCGCAGGGCCGGGTCATCGCGCAGGCGCGTGATGTACTCGCTGAGCCAGGCCTCGTAGCGCAGGCGCACCGGGTGTTCGGGCTGGGCCAGCACCTCGCGCAGTTCCTCCAGCGCCGAGGCGCTGAGCTTCTCGGCCATGCTGTCCGCCAGTTTGGAGGTGGAAGCCACCGCATCCACCATGCCCACCACTTTGGGCCACTCTTTGCGTACGTGCTTGAGCAGCAGCTGCGCCACGGTGGCCTTTACCTCGTCCTGCGCCAGGTATTCACCCACCTTGACCAGCCCGGCATCCAGCAGCGCGTTGTGCCGCCCGCCTTGCGTCAGCAGGCCCAGTACCTCGCCGGCGGTGGCCGCCGCATCCCAGCGCCGCGCCTGTGCCACCACCAGCTCCAGCGTGGCGCGCTGCATGCGCGCGTCATCAAACATGTTCAACGTGCCCAGCGCCCAGCCGCGCGCCTCGGCCACCCAGAAGCCCACGCGCGCCGGGTCGCGCAGCCATTCGCCCAGGCGCTGCGCCGGGTCCAGCACCGCCAGCTTGGCCAATAGCGTTTGTGGGTCGAGGAAATGGTCGCGCACAAAGTCGGCCAGGCTGTCGGCGATGCGGTCCTTGCTCTGCGGAATGATGGCCGTGTGCGGCAGCGGAATCCCCAGCGGATGGCGAAACAGCGCCACCACCGCAAACCAGTCGGCCAGCGCGCCGACGGCCGAGGCTTCGCAAAACGCACGCAGCCAGCCCCAAGCCCCCTGCCCGCCCATCCAGTGGCCGGCCAGCAGGCCGCACAGCGAGGCCAGCAGCAGAGTGGCAGCGATGGCCTTCATCCGGCGCAACGAGTCTGAACGGGAGATGGATGAAGAAGTCATGTATGCAGCATATGCGCTCACCATCTGCAAACTACAGCCATGGCGCAATACCAGTCCGTCGCCATCGGTTCTACGCAAACGGGAAAGCAACAAACCATTGACTCCCCATGCACACCTTCTCCACAAATAGAAGGATGATTCTTCGTAGCAACATGTAAAGCCACGCTTACACTACCGCGCTTTTAGTTACATCTATTCATGAAAAGTGTGAGGGAAATTCCAATAAATGCTCAAGATCTTTCGTTACGTTTCGGCTGCCGTCACGGTTGCAGCAGCCGCAATACTGGTGGGCTGTGCGGGCCCAGCTCCCAACTATGCGCCGTCTATAGACAATGTACAAACGCTCAAAACTTCGGGGATTGAACCCTCCAATGTTGGCAGTATTGCGGTAGCCGCAGACCTATCAGGCGGACGGGCCATGGGTCTGCGCGCCAGCAAAATGCTGTCTCCGGTAGGCGCCAATTTTGGCGACTACGTTACTCAAGCTTTGCGCCAGGAACTGGAACTAGCCAAGTTATACAACCCGAAGTCTGACTTTGAGATTTCTGGATTTTTGCTGCGCAACAACATTGATGCCGGAGGTATTTCTACCAACGAAGGGCAAATCGAAGCACGCTTTATTGTTAAACATTCTGGGCAAATACGTTTTGACAAGACAAAGCGCATTGACCACCAATGGGAAAGCTCATTTGCCGGCGCCGTTGCCATTCCATTGGCGGCAAATAACTACCCAGTGATGGTGCAGAAGCTCGTCACTGCGCTTGTCACCGACCCTGAATTCATCCAATCCCTACACAACTGATCTCTGCCAAATGAACCGAATCATCAAACTCCTACTAGCCAGTCTGACCAGCGCCGTATTGTTCGGATGCGCCCATCCCATCTCAATGAAGCCCGACCTGACCAGTCTGAAATCCCAAGGTAGTCCCATAGAAAAGCAAGTTGGCTACTACATGGCAGATACCAGCAAGGCTTTAGAAGTAACCACTCCGGGAGGCGGCGGCGACAAAGTTCGTTACTTCCCCTACCGAGACATTGAACCTGGCTTCTATAAAGCTCTGTCCGAAGTGTTTTCGAATGTCAGCAAGATCAAAAACGCCAAAGACTTGGACGAAGTTAGCAAAAGTGGCATCTCGTTGCTGATCGTGCCTGAGATCACCACGACATCGTCCTCACCCAGCCCGTTTACATGGCCACCAACCTTGTTCTCAGTCACGCTCTCCTGCTCGATCACGGATGCAACTGGACAGTCCATACGCACATTCAGCGTGACAGGCAATGGCAATGCAGAATTTGACGAGTTCAAGAAAAACTTCTCACTCGCCTCTGAACGTGCGACCAACGACGCACTGTCCAAATTGATTATTGCCTTGCAAGAAGCACCCGAGTTGCGCAAGTAATAGCCCGACGTCAAAGACGTTTTTAAAGCGCTGGCAATTGGTTTACCAGCGCTTTTTTTATTTGGATGCCGCCAAATATGCGCGCCAGCCACCGAAGGCTGTGATGTCACGCGCGCCGTCCAGCCCCGAGGGCTCGCAGATGAAGCCCGCCACCGACGAGCCATCGGCCAGCAGCGTCCGGCCTATGCCCAGCGGCGCGGGAATGCCATCGACGAAGCTGCCGAACTGGGCGCCGGGCAGCTCCCAGACTTCCACCTCGATGGCAGCCCCACCCTCGGCCACCCGGACCAGCCCGGGGCGCTTGCCATCGGGCAAGGCATAGAGCCGATATTCCGGTGCCGTCGTGGTGCGCTGCACCAGGCGCCCGCCACGGCTGGTCAGCTGCGGATTCAGCGGCTGGCCTTGCAGATGGGCGCCGCAGACTGCCACCTGAATTTGGCCTGAAGGTACGGCATTCACTGCCTCGAATGGCACGGAGGCATGGCCCGTAGCGCCGAGCGTCGCCGCCCTGCCCTGCAGGCTTGTCTGCCAGCGCTGCGCCAGGTGCAGCAGCGGCTGGTCCTGGTGCGCCGGAGCCACCAAGGTGACGCCAAACGGCAGGCCATCGGCGCGGAAGCCGGCGGGCACGGCGATGGCCGCATAGTCCAGCAGATTGACGAAATTGGTGTAAATGCCGAAGTCGCTGTTGCGGGCAATCGGCTCGGCCAGCATGGTGTCTATGCGGTGGATGGTGGGCGAGGTCGGCAACAACATACAGTCAATGCTGGCCCACACGGCGGCACAACGCTTCGCCAACGCGCGCAGGCGGTACTGGGCGGCGAACGCATCAGCCGCCAGCGGCTTGGCGCCGCCCAGCGTGATCTCGCGCGTGACGGGGAAAACGGCGTCTGGCTGCGCATCGACGAAAGCGCGGATCGCCTGGTAGCGCTCGGCCACCCACGGGCCTTCGTAGAGCAAACGGGCAGTCTCAAAGAAGGGCTCGAAGTCGATCTCGACCAGTTCGGCGCCCAGTGCCTGCGCCTGCGCACGGGCTTCTTCGAAGCACTGCACATAGCCAGCGTCGCCCAGAAACTGCAGCTGGTCGGCACGCGGCACGCCCAGGCGCGGCCGCTCGGCACGGCCGAAGTCGTGGCCGTGCGGCTGGGCCGGGCGTGCATAGGCGTCCTGCGCATCGTAGCCATGCGCGACGGCGAACACCTGCTGCGCATCATCGGCCGTAAGCGCAAAGATGGACACAGCATCCAACGAGCGGCAGGCAGGCACCACGCCGCTGGTGGACAGCAGGCCCAGGCTGGGTTTCAGGCCCACCAGATTATTGAAACCCGCCGGCACCCGGCCCGAACCGGCGGTGTCCGTGCCCAGCGAAAAGCTCACATGGCCCAGCGCCACCGACACGGCCGAGCCGGCGCTGGAGCCGCCCGACACATAGTCCGGATTGAAAGAGTTACGGCAGGCCCCATACGGCGACCGCGTGCCGTTCAGACCGGTGGCGAACTGGTCCAGATTGGTCTTGCCGATGGCGATGGCGCCCGCGTCCAGCAGGCGCTGCACCACGAAGGCACTGGTACTTGGCGTGTAGGCATAGGCCGGGCAAGCGGCAGTCGTGGGCACACCGGCCAGGTCAATGTTGTCCTTGATGGCGAACGGCACGCCCCACAACGGCAGATCCTCGGGGCCACGGTCCATCAAGACCTGTGCGCGGGCGCGCAGCGTGGCGGCATCGATGCGGTGTATCCAGGCGGTGTGCGGGTCGTCGCCAATCGCGGTGACGACCCGCTCCACCACCTGCAGCGGCGTCAGGCTGCCGTCGCGGTAGGCCTGCTGCAGTGCGCCCAGGCTGAGGGAAATCTCTGTCTTGTTCATGCTTGTTCTCCTTGCGCCATGCCCACAATGACCACCACGTCTTGCCCGGCTGCCACGGCGCTGCCTTCGCGGCAAGCCATGCGCCACACCGTGCCGGCGCAAGGCGCGGCGACGGTAAATTCCATCTTCATCGACTCGATGACCAGCAGCGGCTGCCCCTCCACCACCGCATCCCTTTCGGCCACCAGCAGCTTCCACACGCTGCCGGGCACGGCGCTGGCCACGCTGCGCGCGCCGGGGGGCAAGTCGTCTTGCGACACGGCGGTGTCGCTGGCTTCGGGCTCGCCCACGTATTCCGCCTGGCCGGCCACGCGCCAGCGCTCGCGCTCTTCCTCAAAGGCATTGCCTTGCAGCGCGCGGAAAGCCGCGATGTCGTTGGCGTTGTCCGCCAGGAAGCTGCGGTAGTCGTGCAGGCTGAACGTGCCCTCCTCCACCCGCAGCGGGTAGCGACCAGCCGGGAAGTCGCGGCGGATCTGCAGCAACTCTTCTTCGCCCACCGGGTAGAAGCGGATCTGGTCGAAGAAGCGCAGCAGCCAGGGCTTTCCAGGCGCGAAAGCCGGGGCACCGCTACTGGCATCGCGCCAGCGGTTCCACATCTGCAGCGTGCGGCCCACGAACTGGTAGCCGCCCGGGCCTTCCATGCCGTAAACGCACATATAGGCGCCGCCGATGCCCACAGCGTTCTCCGGCGTCCAGGTGCGGGCCGGGTTGTACTTGGTGGTCACCAGGCGGTGCCGCGGGTCCAGCGGAGTCGCCACGGGCGCGCCCAGGTAGACATCGCCCAGGCCCAGCACCAGGTAGCGCGCCTCGAACACGGTGCGCTGCACCTCGGCAATGCTGTCCAGACCGTTGATGCGGCGGATGAACTCGATATTGCTCGGGCACCAGGGCGCGTCGGGCCGCACCGACTGCATGTATTTCTCTATCGCCAGCCGGGTCGCGCTGTCGTCCCAGCTCAGCGGCAGGTAGACGGTGCGCGAGGGCACGACCAGGTCGTCGGTATCGCCCAAAGCATCGTCTGCTACAAAAATCGCAGCTATCAGCGCAGATACGCTGAGCGTCAGCGGCTCGAAATGTATTTGCAGCGAGCGAATGCCGGGGGTCAGATCGACGATGCCCGGCAGCTTTTGCGCCTGCAGGGACTGCATCAGGCCATGCACGCGCAGGCGCAGCGCGATGTCCAGCACCGCATCGCCCAGCTCGACCAGCACATAGCGGTCGCCGGCCTGGCGCAGCACCAGGGCCGGGCGCTCGCCTTGGGCAGCGCGCTGGGCCAGGATGGGCGAGCCGACGGCTTCAACACGCTGCGGAATCTCGGGTAGGTTCCATTCCAGTTCGGCAATACGGCGCTCCTGCGCGGCGTGCAGGGCCAGGGCCTCGTCTGCGGTCACGCAGCGGAAGCGCACGCTGTCGCCAGGTCGCAGCTGGCCCATCTTCCAGCGTTCGCTGGCTAGCACCACGGCCGGGCAAACGAAGCCGCCCAGGCTCGGGCCATCAGGCCCCAGGATGACGGGCATGTCGCCGGTGAAGTCGATGGCGCCGATGGCGTAAGCGTTGTCGTGGATGTTGGACGGGTGCAGCCCGGCTTCGCCGCCATCGCGCCGCGCCCATTCCGGCTTGGGGCCGATGAGGCGTACCCCCGTGCGGCTGGAGTTGTAGTGCACCTGCCAGTCGGTGCCAAAGAACATCTGCACATCGCCATCGGTGAAAAAGTCGGGTGCGCCGTGCGGGCCGTAGAGCACGGCGATGTCCCAGTGGTTCTGGTACACCGGCACCACCTCGGCCGGCAAAGCCGTCAGCGGTTCATGGGTGGCATCCGCGCCGATATGCAGCATGTCGCCCACCCGCAGCGTGCGCCCCGCATGGCCACCGAACTGGCCCAGCGTGAAGGTGGATCGGCTACCCAGGTACAGCGGCACGTCCAGCCCGCCGCGCAGTGCCAGATAGGTACGGGCGCCCGCGCCTTGCACCGCGCCGAGCTTGAGCACGCTGCCGGCCTTGACCTGATGCGACTGCCACAGGGGCAGCACCACGCCGTCGACGCTGACCGCCATCGCCGCACCGCAGACCGCCACCAGCGTGTCGGAGTGGAAGCGCAGACTCGGGCCACTCAGCGTGCATTCCAGCGCAGCAGCATCCAGCGCATTGCCCACCAGCCGGTTCGCCAGGCGCATGGCCAGGTCGTCCATAGGCCCGCTCGGTGGCACGCCCACCGCCCAGTAGCCAACGCGGCCCGGGTGGTCTTGCACGGTGGTCTGCACCCCGGCCTCCAGCACCTCCAGCGCCTGCGGTTGGTAGTGCAGATCGGCCAGGCTCCGCGTGACCATGCAGCCCTCGACAAACACCGGGTCGGCGGCGACGGTGCGCAGATAGCGCAGATTGGTTTCTATGCCCGCCAGCCGGGTCGCTGCCAGCGCGGCCTGCAGCTTGGCGACGGCGTCAAAGCGGTCGCTGCCGGTGACGATGAGCTTGGCGATCATCGGGTCGTAATTGGGCGGCACCTCGCTGCCGGTGGCGACCCAGGTTTCGATGCGTGCGTCTGCTGGGAACACCACCTCGGTGAGCCCACCCGCACAGGGCTGGAAGTTGCGCGCCGGGTCTTCGGCGTAGAGGCGAACCTGGATGGATGCGCCTTGCGGCGCCGGCACGTCCAGCGCGAAGTCATCACCGCGCGCCAGCTTCAGCATCCAGGCCACCAGGTCCACGCCGGTCACCTGCTCGGTCACGCCGTGCTCTACCTGCAGGCGGGTGTTGACCTCCAGGAAGTAGAAGGCGCCGGTGTCGGCGTCCAGCACGTATTCCACCGTGCCGGCACTGCGGTAGTTCACGGCTTCGGCCAGGCGCACGGCGGTTTGCTGCAAGGCGGTGCGGGTGGCATCCGACAGGCCGGGTGCCGGGGTTTCTTCGATCACCTTCTGGTTGCGCCGCTGGGCCGAGCAGTCGCGTTCGCCCAGTGCCACCACCTGGCCTTTGCCGTCGCCGAACAGCTGCACCTCGATGTGTCGGGCGCGTTCGACGAACTTTTCCAAGAACAGGCCGGCGTCTTTGAAATTCGCTTGCGCCAGGCGCTGCACTGCTTCAAACGCCGGCCCCATTTCGGCCTCGCTGCGTATCAGCCGCATGCCGATGCCGCCGCCACCCGCCGTGCTTTTCAGCATCACCGGGTAGCCGATGCGTGCGGCCTCGCTCTGTGCCTGCGCCAGGTCGCTGAGCAAACCGCTGCCGGGCAGCAGCGGCACACCCTGGGCCTCGGCCAGCGCGCGGGCGGTGTGCTTCAGGCCGAAGGCACGCATTTGCGCGGGCGTGGGGCCGACGAAGGCGATGCCGGCGTCTTCACACGCCTGGGCGAAGTCCGGGTTCTCGGACAGAAAGCCGTAGCCGGGGTGGATGGCGCCCGCGCCCGTCGCCCGCGCCGCGTCCAGGATGCGCTGCGGGTCCAGATAGCTTTGGGCAGCCGGTGCCGGGCCGATGCAGACGCTGGCATCGGCCATCGCCACGTGCAACGAATCGGCATCGGCCTCGGAATACACAGCCACCGAGCGCAGGCCCAGCGCCTTCAGGCTGCGGATCACGCGGCAGGCGATGGCGCCGCGGTTGGCGATCAGAACGGTATCGAACATAAGGATGTCCTCATGGGTGGGTCGTCCCACCAAGTGGATAGCGCGCCACGAGTCGTCCCGCGGGCAAAATTCAAAGAAAATCGGCCTATGGCGCAGGCAGTACCTGCGCCTGCAGCTACGAATTCAATAGCAAATCAATCCCAGACCAGCAAGCGGATAGGCGTCGGGTTGTAGCCATTGCAGGGGTTGTTGAGCTGCGGGCAATTCGAGATCAGCACCACCACGTCCATCTCGGCCTTGAGCTCCACGTACTTGCCCGCGCCGGAGATGCCGTCTTCAAAACTCAGATGGCCATCGGGCGTTACCGGCACGTTCATGAAGAAGTTGATGTTGGGTGCGATGTCGCGCTTGCCCAGGCCCAGCGCTCCCGCCTCACGGCAGTGGCAGAGCGCGTGCATGAAGCTGTCGCGGCAGCTGTGCATGGGGCGCTTGTCCAGCGCGTAGCGCACGGTGTTGCTCTCGCTGGAGCAGGCGCCGCCCAGGGTGTCGTGGCGGCCGCAGGTGTCGGCTGTGATGGTCAGCATGACACGGCCCTCGCTAGAGTACAGGCGCGAGCCCAGGCCCAGATACAGCTGGCCGTTGCGGGCGATGGTGTCGGCTGCGCTGTAGCGTTCCTCGGCATCGGCGGCGCTGTAGAACAGCGTGTCCACCGCCTGGTTGCCTTCGAGGTCGAGGATGCGCAAGGTTTGCCCGGCGCGCACCGTGGCCATCCAGGGGTCGCCGGCGAGGCAGGTCTGGTCGAGCACGGCATTGGCCGGGTTCAGGGTGCTTTCCAAAAGCTTGCTCATGCTGCCACTCCAGTGGACGCTACGTAGCGTTCGGTATTGGTGAAGGCGCGGCCGTTCTGCGCGCACTGGGTGCGGCAGGCATCGTCGGCGGCCACAGCGTCGGCGCGGTAGGCGCTGAGCTGCACGTCTGCGGGTGCATACGCGGTGCTGGCATCCAGCGGATGCGGTGCGCTGCTGAGCACGACCAGGGTGTCCATCTCGAAGCGCAGATCCACATAGCTGCCCGCCACGCTGTGGCCGCTCACATGGCTCAACGCGCCGTCGGCATCAGGCACCACCTTGCTGAAGAAGTTGACGCTGGGCACCAGGTCGCGCGCGCCCAGGCCCCACTTGGCCAGCTCGATCAGCAGGTTGTCGCGGCCGTTGCGGTGCATGGCGTTGCGGTGCTGCTGGTAGCGCTTCTCACCGTACTGGGCCAGCACCATGGCCGCGTCGCTCACGCCGCACCAGGTGTCGTGCCAGCCCAGGCTGTCGGCGGTGATCGAGCACAGCACCCGGCCCATGTCCGACTGGCACACATAGCCGGCGGTGAGGAAGGCGGTGTGCTGCGACTTCAAGGTGTCGGGCATGTTGTAGCGCTCCAGCGGCTGCTCGGCGTTAAAGAACAGCGCGGACACATTGGCGCCACCTTGCAGGTCGGTCAGGCGCAAGGCGGTGCCGCGGCGCAGACGGCCGGACCAGTGGTTGCCGCCGGGGAGGTATTCCTCCCACAGCAGCTTGTTGGCGGGGATGGGGGTCATACAGGAGTCCTTTCTTCGGCCATTTGCGTGAGTTTTTGCAACTGGTCCAGGTCGGTTTTCATGCCGGAGGTTTCGCGGATGCGGTCCAGCAGCTGGCGTTTGAGGCGCAGAAACTCGGGAGCCAGCTTCATGTCCTGCTCGCGCTTGGCCGGCAGCGGCACGTCGTAGATCGAGTCGATGCGGCCCGGGCGCGGTGCCATCAACACCACGCGGTGACCGAGGTAGATGGCCTCTTCCACATCGTGCGTGACGAAGACGATGGTGGTGCGCTCCAGGCGGTGCACATGCAGGATCAGGTCGTGCATCACCTCGCGGGTCTGTGCGTCCAGCGCGCCAAAGGGCTCGTCCATCAGCAGGATCTGCGGCTTGCCCATGAGCGCGCGGGCAATCGCCACGCGCTGCTGCATGCCGCCGGACAGCTGGTTCGGATAAGCGTTAGCCGAAGCCGTTAAGCCCATCAACTGCAACAAGGCATCGGCGCGACCCGAAGCGGCCTCGACATCGGCGCTGCTGCGGTCTTGGGTATGGGTACTCAGTTGGCGGCAGAAGCGGATGTTTTCCGTCACGCGTAGCCAGGGATACAGGCTGTAGTGCTGGAACACCATGGCCCGGTCCTGGCCGGGCCCGGTGATGGCCTGGCCATCGACCAGCACGTCGCCTTGGCTATGGGTTTCCAGCCCGGCCAAAGTCCGCAGCAAGGTGGACTTGCCGCAGCCGGAGGCGCCGACCAGAGTGACGAACTCGTTGTCGGCAATGCCCAGGTTCACGTCGTTCAGGGCGGTAACCTTCTGGGAGTTGGTGCCAAAGTACTTCCAGACGTTTTTGCATTCGATTTTCATCATTTCAGCGTCCGTGCATCCAGGGAAAAGCCTTGCGGTGCAGCAGGCGGAACAGCTGGTCGATGGCCAGGCCGATGCAGCCGATCAGCAGGATGCCGGCAAAGATCTTGTCGGTCTGCAGAAAGCGCTGGGCCTTCAAAATCGCAAAGCCCAGGCCCGAATTTGCCGCCACCAGCTCGGCGACGACCAGGTAGGTCCAAGCCCAGCCCATGGTGATGCGCAAGGTGTCCAGCAGCGCCGGTTTGGCCGATGGCAGGATCACCTTCTCCAGCACCTCGCGCCGGGTGGCGCCCATGGTCTGGGCGGCTTCGATCTGTGCCATGGGCACGCGGCGCACGTCCTCGGCCACCATCAACACCATCTGGAAGAAAGTGCCGATGAAGATGATGGCCACCTTGGCGCCCTCGTCAATGCCTACCCACAGCATCACCAGCGGAATGAAGGCCACGGCCGGCATATAGCGGATGAAGTCGGTCAGCGGCTCCAGCAGGGCCTGCACAGCGCGCCAGCTACCGATCAGCAGGCCCAGCGGCAGCGCCAGCAGC
This sequence comes from Rhodoferax sp. GW821-FHT07F03, assembly GCF_059418745.1. Lineage (NCBI taxonomy): Bacteria > Pseudomonadati > Pseudomonadota > Betaproteobacteria > Burkholderiales > Comamonadaceae > Rhodoferax > Rhodoferax sp. GW821-FHT07F03. Next base: position 575,417 of record NZ_JBWKQM010000001.1, on the reverse strand, counting down.
GCGGACAGCGCCCAGCCGGTGACCACACGCAAGGTGCTGATGGCGGCGTCGCCCAGCAAGTCGTCTTCCATCGCCCAGGTGAGGATGCGCGTCACCACCTTTTGCGGCCCCGGCAGAAACACCGGGCTGACGCCGGCAAACGCGCTCAGCAGCGCCCAGCCCAGCAGCGGAACCACCAGGCCAGCGAGCGCGAGCAAGCCATAGCTGCGACGCGAGATCGCCAGTCTTATCGACCACATGGCGCGTGCCTTACTTCAGCGCGTCTTGGACCAGGGTGCCGTCTATGCCCTTGGCGGCATCCGGCTTGCCGTCGATCAGCTTGTACTGCGTCAAGAAGGCGGCGATGGTTGGCGCGGTGCTGGACAGCGACAAGGCATTCTTGGCATCAAACGCCTGGGTGTTGGCGGTGGCGTCGAAGAACTTGGTGCCGGGCAGGAACACGGTGTATTCCTCGGGCGACATGCTGACCACCTTAGACATGATCTTGGCGGCTTCGGCGGGTTGCTCGCGGATGAACTTCTCGGTCTCGAACCAGGCCTTGATCATGCCGACCAGCTCCTTGCGCTTGGTCTGGATGGCTTTGTCTTGCGCCACCAGCAGGTCGGGCACCAGGCCCGGCATGTCTTTGGAAGTGAACAGTGGCTTGCCCTTGCCGCTGGCTTCGATCTGGTGCACCCAGGGGTTCCACAGCACGGCAGCATCGACCTTGCCGCTGATGAAGGCGGCGGCGGCATCACCGGCCGACAGGTTGACGATCTTCACGTCGCCCAGCTTCATGCCGTTCTTGGCCAGCGCCGTGGCCAGCACAAAGTGCGAAATGCTGTACTGCTCCAGCGCCACCTTCTTGCCCTTGAGCTGGGCGAAGGAGGTGATCTTGGGGCCGACCATCAGCGCGTCGTTGCCGGCCGAGTTGTCGTTCACCAGAATGGCCTTCAGCGGCAGGCCCTTGGCCAGCGGGCCCAGGGTGTCGGACCAGGTTTGCGAGTTCGCATCCAGCTGACCCGAAGACAGCGCGCCGATGGAGTCGGTGTAGTTGGCGAACCAGACGAGCTTGACGTCAGCGCCATGCTTCTTGAAGAAGCCTTTTTGCTCGGCCACATACCAGGCGACCCAGCCCGGCCAGTCGGACAGGCCGACCTTGATTTCGGCGGCAGCCGGCCGGGGCAGGCTGACCGCCCCCAGGCCGACCAGCACCATACAGACGCTGACGGCACAACGTTTGAACGCAAAAGAAATCGGAGAAAAATGGAAAGACATAACAGCTCCAAGGTTGACGAACAAATGCGGGAGACCACCTCGACAACGAAGTGAACCTCCCGGGCTTTTGTCCCGCCGTGGAGCCGGCAGCGGTATGGGCCGCTGCTGGCCGACTGCTCTCGGACCAGACACCGCTTGATGCTCAAGCGGCCGGAACCCTAGCTGTCATTTGAAGAAGCGATCCAGAGTGGCCGCCCCGCGTTGACGGAGCAAGCAAATTTAATGCCAACAAAGAAGCCTGACTGAAAAACTGCGAGCCCGCCTCTGTGCACACGTTAGCTCAACCCAAAGTTCTAGATCAGCAAGGCATACAAAAGCGCATTTCTCGGCACACAGATGGTGCCTATGCACGACTGCGGTGCACCCATGCCGGGTTCAGCAGTCCCAGTTCTCAAGCTCTACAAATACTATATTTTTCACAGCACCATACGCAGTATTTACATGCGCCAGCCGCACATCAGGCCGCATGCAGCAAGTCCGCCAGCGCGGCCGCCAGGGGCAGACCGCTTTGCGCCTCGAACGCGCTATAGGCGGGCAAGGGGTGGACTTCAAAGCAGACATAGGTGCCGTCCGGGCGCAAGCGCAGGTCTATGCTGGCCAGCGGCAGGTCCATGGCCTGCGACATGCTCACGCATTGGGCGGCTACGGCATCTGGCAGGCTGGTGGCGCTCCAGCCAGCGTCGCTGCTGGCCTCGGCGGCAAACACCTGCTCGCCCACCACATGGACGCAGATGTCCACCCCGGGCACATGGGCCTGGAACTGGGTGGGCAGCAGCGCCAGGCGGTGCATGCGCGACAAGCTGGCGTCATCCAACTCGGCCACACCCACATCTGCGTCGCTGATGGAGCTGAACATCACACGCCCATGCTGATTGCGAAAGCTGCGCACCGCCTCGGGGTCGGAGCTGACCAGGGTGGCCGGCACCAGAAAGCCCGCTTCGCCCATGCGCTGGGTCTGCAGGGGTTTGGAGGCATTGGCCTGTATGGCAGCGGGCCGGCTGACCACCAGTGCCGGGGCGATGTCAAACCAGTCCAGCAGCTGCTGGTGCAGGGTTTGCGCATGCGCATTGGCCGCCGAAGCGCCATCCAGCAGCATGGGTGGAGAGGGGCGCGCGTAGACGGCACGAATGTCTTGCAGGAGCAGTGCCTGCCTGACCACCACCAGTTCGCCCGATATGCCCGGCGGGCCGACCGAGATGTCCAGCGAAGCCTGGTCCAACGCGGCCGTGTCCAGATGCAGATAGGCTGCGTCTACGGCCTGCAAGGCCCGCACCAGGCAGCTGATGGGTGGGTCGTCCGCCTGGCCGTAAACGAGGATCATGCGACGCCGTCGCGCTCCAGCTCGACAGCAGCCTGGCTGTGCACCAGATCACAGATGCAGGTGGCCACAGCGTCTATGTCCTCCAGGTCGGTCAGGGCCGGGTACGGGCTTACGCCGACCAGCACAAAAATCTGGTCTCTGCGCACGAAGCGGAACTCCAACACAGAGAACCCCAAGGCCTGGCTCGCCGCCACGCAAGCCCGGCCAAAGCGACCCGCCAGCACGCCCGTGGTCTGCGTGCCCGCCACCAGTACGGTGGCATCCCATTCCAGCGCCGGCATGCCAGCATCGCGCTGCGCCACGGGCAGGCCGCACTGGGCCGCCGCCTGGGCCCAGCGCAGCATGGGTAACTGCGGTGACAACAAGGGCTGGTTGCGCAGCGAATGCAGAACGCGGTCACCGAAGGATGCCAGCCAGCTTTGCATCAAGGCATGGAACTCGGCCGCCGCGTAGTCGCGGTCCTGGGCGCTGCCGTGCAAAAAACTGGGCATGGGCAGGTGCTGGATACGGTTGAAAACAGCGCGCACCTGGCTGCTGAGCAGCGCGGGCCGGCCCGGCAGCGTGAACTGCGTTTCAGCATGGCCATGGTCATCCACATGGTGCGACCAGATGGCCTGGCTGAGCATGGCGGGCCGCACGGTCCAGACCTCCACCGCAGCGCAGGCGCAGTCTTCGCGCAGCATGGAATGCAAGGATGCCGCAACCGACGCAGCACCCGCATCAGCCGCATGGGCCAGCACCAGAACGACTTCGCTCATAGCACTGCACCTCGCACGGGCACGGGCCGGCCATAGGTCTTGGGCAGGCTGGGGCGTACGGGGCAAAAATGGGCGTTGCGACAGTTCATCAGGGGCTCTCCTCAAGTAGATCTGCAGCGTGACACGCTGCAGCTACGAGAGTGCAACAGCGGGTAAAGCGGTACAGCATTCACCCATTTGGGCGACCCCTGAACGATAGGCGCGCACAGGGGCTACGTCACCCACGTCTTCCACCTTTTTGAGGGAAAAACCCAGCACAAGATATAGCGCGTGTAAAGCTCCGCAACCCGCGCCGGAGCTGCCTGCCTACCAGACGTCGGAGCGCACCTGGGATTCCCATGCACCGTCGCGCACGCGGTAAACACCGATTACGCCATAGCGTTGTTCACCCTTGGCATCCCACTTCATGGAGCCGGTCACGGGTGCATAGCCATCCAGCTTGCGCAGCGCCTCCACGATGGCCGCAGGCTTGGCCGAAGGCGTACGACGGATGGCTGCGGCCAGCACATAGGTGGCGTCGTAACTGTAGTGCCCTGCATAAGCGGGGTCGATCTTGAACTTGGCGCGATATTTGTCCAGGAAGGCCTGGCCGGCGGGGAATTCCCCCACATCCAAACTTGGCGACGTGGCGAATACACGCTGTCCAGCAGAGACTCCCTTGCGCATCAACGTAGTCTTGATGGTGTCGCCGCCGAGCAGGGTCACATCGGCATGGTCAACCTTTTTCAGCGCCTCAAACAGGGCCAGCACCTGGAAGTCGTTCAGCGTAGAAACGATCACTTCCACGCCCTCGGCCTTCATCTTCTGGGCCAGCTCATCGAACGCAGTCGTTTTATCGTCAAACGACTGCACCAAAACGATGTTCTTTTGAGCCGCCTTGAGCTGTGCTCCAGCGCCAGCGGCCAGCCCTTTCCCGTAAGGCGTGCCATCGTCCAGCAACGCGTATTTGCTGCCCTTGATTTGTGATGCCGCAAAGCTGCCAATGGCCTTCGCCTGCAACGTGTCATTGGCTACAAGCCTGAAGGTTGTGTTGAGGCCCAGCTCGGTAAATTTGGGGTTGGTGGAAATAGCCAGCTGTGCGATGCTCTTTTCGGCATAAACAGGCGCCGCCGCGATGCTGACACCGGAATTCAAATCGCCCACGACGGCCACTACGCCGGCATCCACCAGTTGGTGGGCTACCTCCACGCCTGTCTTGGCATCAGCGCGGTCGTCCACGGCCACCACCTCCAAGGTCACAGATTTGCCATTAACCTGAAACCCTTGCTTGTTGAGCTCTTCTACCGCCAATGTGACCCCATTGAGCATGTCTTGCCCCAACGGCGCTAAATTGCCGGTCAAGGGCTGGGCTACACCAATTTTGATAGTCGATGGTGGACTGTCACAACCCTGAAGCAGCGCCAGGCAAGCGCCCAACAGAGCTAAATGCAAGCCACGGGTGTACCGAACGGAAGATCGCAGAGGCATGGGCATTTCCAGTAAAAAAATGGTTCGAATTGAAACAAAGCGTATCTAGTATGCATTCTTTGGGCCAAGGGCGAAAATGCCAGACCCTAACCGCCCCCTCTTTTGCCGCCTTTCCCTGCTTGCACCGGAACGCCTGCGCCTTTCTTTTATTCAGCGTACCGCTGCACTAGATACACAACGGACCCAGGATGTGCACCTGATCTGTGCAGATAGCCTGCCTGGCCTACAGCGACTTTTGCTTGGGTGATACCGGCGCCATATTGGGCCATTCCCAGGCCATTGCGACGCTTAGCGCTTGGCTGGACGTGTTCGAAGCATTTTCACGTGAATTGAGCGCGCACTGATTTGCTATCAAAAAAAGAGCTGCTAGCGCAGTTAGCACCTGCGCTAGCAGCTCTTTCTATTCAAAACCCTGTAGATCAAAATCCGTCCGCGTAACGCTCCAGCTCCCAGGCGCTGACATGACCGGCATACGCGTCCCATTCAGCGGTTTTGAGTGCCAGAAACTGCCGGCAGAACGAGTCGCCCAGGCTTTGGCGCAACACCGCGTCTGCTTCCAGCGCGGCCAATGCCGAGCACAGGTCGCGCGGCAAACGGGCAGGCATGGCATCCGGATGTTGGACCTGCTGGACATACAAATCGACAGAACAAGGCTCGGGCGCCCGCATCTGCTGGTCCAGGCCATCCAGACCAGCCGCCAAGGTCGCGGCCACTGCCGCATACACATTGCAGGACGGGTCTGGCAAGCGCCACTCAATGCGCCCGGCCACTGTGCGCGCCAGGCAGGTACGGTTGTTCTCGCCATAGGCCTTCCACACCGGCGCCCAGGTGGTGCCCGATGCACTGTGGCTGGCAGCCAAACGCTTGTAGCTGTTCACAGTGGGCGCACACAGCGCCGTCAGCGCATCCGCATGGTGCAACAGACCGGCAATAAAACTGTAGCCCCCGGCGCTCAGCCCCAGCGGGTCGGCGCCCTGGGCAAACACCGGCTGGCCCTGGGCATCCGTGATGCTCAGATGCATATGCAAGCCGCTGCCGGGCGCATGCGCCAGTGGTTTGGGCATACAGCTGAAATGCAGCCCGTGTTTTTGCGCCACCGCATGGGCTGCCAGCTTGAACAACATGTAGCGGTCAGCAGCGGCCAGGGCGTCGTCAAAGCGGTAGTTGATCTCGTACTGCCCGGTCGCGTCTTCGTGGTCGATCTGCTCTAGCTGGAAGCCCAACGCCACCAGGGTTTGGCGCATATCGTCCAGATAGGCCTGGTTGCGCTGCAGCGCCTTCAGGTCGTACGAAGGCTTGTCCAAGGTATCGAGCACATCGCCTACGCACCACGCCCCCTGTGCGTCCTTGCGCAGCAAGAAGAACTCGGGCTCTATGCCCACCCAGAGCGTCCAGCCTCGCTCTTTCAAACGCGCCAGCTGCCGCTTCAGCAGTTGCCGGGAACAGGTGTCGAGCGGCTCACCGCCCGCAAAACCATCGGCCACTGCATGGGCCACGCCAGGCATGAAAGGCAGGGCCTGTACATGCTCCAGGCCCATGCGTGCGTAGTACTCGCTGCGTGGCCCCAGGCGCGGCAAGCCCGTGCCCCAGATGCTGGGGCCTGCAAAGCCCGCCCCAACCTCCACCCATTGACGCAGATGCTCCACCGGCACCAGCTTGCCCTTGGCCACACCGTGGATGTCGGCAAACTGCACCAGGATGCTGTGTATGCCCTGGGCCTGCAAGGCTTGCTGCACATCCTCTACCGTCGCTGTCGTATCACCCATGGGATCAGACCGGGCTATCGATACGGATCCACGTTGTCTTGCACTCCGTGTATTTGTCAAAGGCGTGCAGCGACTTGTCACGCCCCACCCCGCTTTGCTTGAAGCCACCAAACGGCACGGTGATGTCGTCCTCGTCATACTGGTTGACGTGCACCGTGCCAGCGCGCAGGGCGCGTGCCACGCCGTGGGCCTTGTTCAGGTCACTGGTCCAGACGCCGGCCTGCAAGCCGTAGATGGTCTGGTTGGCCTGGCGCACTACTTCGGCGGTATCGGTGAAAGACAGCACAGACAGCACCGGGCCGAAAATTTCTTCACGTGCAATCGTCATATCGTTGCGAACGCCGTCAAATACCGTGGCCTGCACGTAGCAGCCGCCGGTGTCTGCCAGGGCCTGTTCGCCACCGGCCAGCAGCTTGGCACCTTCGGACTTGCCCAGCTCGATATACCGCAGCACATTGTTCATCTGCACGGTGTCCACCAGGGCACCCATGATGGTGTCCGGCTCCAAGGGGTTGCGGGGGGCGTACTGGGGCAGCAGGGCCAACGCTTTTTCCAGGAAAGCATCCTTGATGCTGGCTTCCACAAACAAGCGCGAAGGTGCGTTGCAACTCTGGCCCTGGTTGAAGAAGATGCTACCCACGGCGGCTTCCACCGCGCGGTCCAGATTCGGACAATCGGCGAATACGATATTGGGCGACTTGCCGCCCAACTCGGTCCAGGCGCGCTTCAGATTGCTTTGGCCGGCCATCACGTGGATCATCTTGCCCACGGCGGTGGAGCCAGTGAAGGCGATGCAGTCCACGTCCATGTGCAGGGCCAGCGGCGAACCGGCTTCCGGCCCGTAGCCAGGCACCACGTTGAACACGCCGGCGGGTATGCCTGCCTCCAGCGCCAGGTCGCCCAGGCGCAGCGCAGTCAAGGGGGATTTCTCGCTGGGCTTGAGCACCACGGAGTTGCCCGCAGCCAGGGCCGGAGCAATCTTCCAGGCGGCCATGATCATGGGGTAGTTCCAGGGCACGATAACCCCGACCACGCCGACCGGCTCACGCGTGATGAGGGCCAGCGCCGTGTCGGCCGTGGGGGCAATTTCGTCATACACCTTATCCACCGCCTCGCCATACCAGCGCAGACAGTTGGCCGCGCTGTTGACGTCCACGGCCTGGGCATAGCGCAGCGGCTTGCCCATGTCTAAAGTCTCAGTCAAGGCCAACTCCTGGGCATTGGCCAGCACTAGGTCGGCGAAGCGTGTCATCACCTTCTTGCGCTTGGCCGGTGCCATGCCGGACCAGCGGCGATCTTCGAACGCGATGCGTGCGGCTGCCACGGCGGCGTCGATGTCGGCAGCCTCGCAGCGGGCCACCTCGGTCAGCACCGCACCATCCACCGGTGAGATGCAAGTAAAGGTCGCGCCGCTGCGGGACGCTACGCGTTGGCCATTGATAAGTGCACGGCCGTCAAAGGTGGGTCGGGTCAAAGTCTGCATAGCCTCATTTCCTGGACTGAAAAATACGGGAATCAAATACTCTCAAGCCATGAGCGATTCCCGTATTCAATCAAATCCGGATCAAAGCTTTACCCCGCCTCAAAGGCGCGGTCAGAAGTTCACGATGGTCTGTAAACCGATCGTGGTGTTGCTCTTGCGGTAGGTGCCGTCAGACCATTGGTAGAACGAAGGCGTAGTAGCGCGGTCAAACCGCAGCTCGCCACGGAATGCCACATTGCGCGTCAGCCGGTAAGTTGCAGCGCCCGTCACAGAGAACCGGTTCGCACCCTTGTTCGGGTCGTAGTTGGGGTCCGTTGGATCTCCTGGGCCAAATCCGTTGTAGAAGTCGCCCACGGCAACGCCAGCGCCTGAGGGATCATTTGCAAATACGTTCGGCGTTCCGCCACCATTCTTCTGGTTGTTCAGGTAGTCAAAGCGGCCCGCAAATGTCCAGGCAGGCCCCACCTTCTTGGACAACATGTAGGACATGCCGTACCACTGGGAATCCCCCCCATTGAAGGCTGCAAGTTGCTGACGCCCAAGGGTCAGCTGCAGATTGGTGTTGATGTCACCACGCGTCCACCAACCGTCGATCTCGAACTGGTCCAAACGGGTCGCGGAGGGTGTACCAGTCAAAGACGAATTGGGATTGGTCACCTTGCCCTCGTAGCCCGTGAATTCCACCCCCCAGAACTCATCCTTGGCATAGGTTGCGTTGTAGATGAAGGAAGGAAGACGAGAAGACGATGTGCTGCTGCCGCTCACGTCATTGCGCGCCGAGTTGAAGTTGGCCAAGAACAGCTTGGTGTCCCACGGACCTCGCACCAAGTCCAGACCCACGCCGGTATACGCTGTCGCGGCAGTGAAATCAAACAGCAAGTTCTTGGTCACGAAATACTCGGCATAGCCTGGGTACAGTAAGTTGGAAGACAGGCTATTGGCGCCCACAAAGCTATTGAAGAAGGGTTGGTAGCCCGATACATCCGGCATTTGCCCCACCAGCAATCGGGTGGAAGGGCCGTCGATCGGGATGGATACCGACGCTTCGTGCACGATATTGCCGAAATTGAAACCCGCCCCAGCTGATTTGCTAGGCGCCAAGGTCAAACGGAACCGGGTACCGCCGTCGTCCATTTCCTTCTGGATGTCCAAGTAGGCCAAACCAAAGAACGAGTTGTCATAGGAGTACACCTCGCCACTGCCATTCACATCACCAAAATTATTCAAGAACGCAAACGAGCTTGATTGCTTGTTGCGGTTGTAAATATAGGTCGGATCAATTCCGCCGCTGATACGTAGGCCTTTGAAACCAGCCACTTCCGACTGGTCCTCCATAGCCTCCACCTTGGTCTTGATGCGGTTGAACTCATCCGGATCTACCGCTGATGTCTGCGCGGCTTGCACGGGAGCCGACGCCGGCGCAGCACCTTTCAACGCCTCGGTCAACTGCTTAATCTGCAGCTGAAGTGCATCAATTTGGCGTTGCAGATCAGCATTCGACTGGGCGCTGGCCAGTATGGGAAAAACCAGAGATACAGCTAACGCAGTTTGTTTCAGTTTCATCATCGGATCTCCATCTCCATGGGTTACATCAAACAATCAATCCTCAAGCAGCGACGGTCTGGCCCTCTCGATACGCCGCGGCTTGCTCTGCAGAGCGTTGACGCTCCTTGCGGCTCATCCACAAGCTGCCTGCCAACACCCCCACCGACACCACGGCAACGGTGATGGTGGCAATCGCGTTCACCGTAGGATTCAGGCCCAGGCGCGCCCGGGACAAAATCACAATGGGCAAGGTGGTCGATCCAGGGCCGGACAAGAAGGCGGTGGAAACCACGTCATCCAGCGAAATCGTGAATGTCAGCAACCAGGCGGACATTAGCGACGGCGCAATCATGGGCAGGGTGATCAGGTAAAACACCTGGAACGGCTTGCAGCCCAGATCCACAGCGGCTTCCTCCAGAGAGCGGTCCATTTCCAGCAAGCGCGACTGGATCACGACAGCCGCATAGGACAGACCAATCGACGTATGCCCCACCCAAATGGTGAAGATGCCGCGTTCTGGCATGCCAAACATGCGCTCGCACATGACGAAGAACAGCAGCAGAGACAGGCCAGTAATGACTTCGGGCACAACCAGAGGTGCATTGATATGGGCATTGAAAGCCGTGCGGCCAAAAAACTTCTTGTAGCGCACCATAGTGAACGCGGCCAAGGTGCCAAACACCACCGACGCCGTGGCCGTCAAAAGCCCAATCTTGAGTGACAGCAAAAAGCCGTCAATGACCTCAGTATCGTGCGTGATCACCCCATACCACTTGAAGGTAAAGCCGCCCCAGAGGGTGACCATCTTCGAATCGTTGAACGAGAAAACGATCAGCGTGACGATGGGTAGGTAGAGGAACACATACCCTGCCCCCAGCCAGAATCTTCCTATACGCGAGTCCATGTTCAGTTTCCTCTCACACCGCCGGAATCGGCTTGGTATTTGTTGAGAATCGCGAGCGGAATCAGGATCAACACCACCATGGTGACTGCCACCGCAGAAGCCATTGCCCAGTCGTTGTTACTGAAGAACTCGTCCCACAAGACGCGCCCAATCATCAGCGTCGAAGGACCGCCCAGTAATTCCGGGATCACGTATTCACCCACGCTCGGGATAAATACCAACATGGCGCCAGCGATGATGCCGTTCTTGGACAAAGGCACGGTAATCAGCCAGAACGCCTTCCAGGGTGTAGCCCCCAGATCTTTGGCCGCCTCCAGCAAACGCAGGTCCATCTTTACTAGGCTTGCATACAGCGGAAGAATCATGAACGGCAGGTAGGTGTAGACCATGCCGATGGTCATGGAAAACCCGGTGTGCATCATCTTGATCGGTTCGTCGATCGCATGTATGGCAAGCAATATGTTGTTGAAAACGCCGTGGTCATCCAACAATCCCTTCCAGGCATACACGCGCAGCAGATACGACGTCCAGAACGGCAGCGACACCAGCATCAACAGCGCGGGTCGCATGCTCACCGGCGAGCGCACCATGAAATACGCAAACGGGTATCCCACCAACAAACACCAGAATGTATTGATCAGAGCAAACCGTATTGACGACAGATAGGTCTGAACGTAAAGCGGGTCCGTCGTCAAAAACACATAGTTGGACAGCTTGAGGCGCAGCGTCAACATCCCGTCGACATAACTCGTCAAATCGGCATAGTGCACGCCATCGGAGTCCGAGACACTGATCTTCAACACCACGAAAAATGGCACCGTGAAAAACAGTATCAAGAAACTGTAGGGCACGCCGATCACGCTGCGCTTGCCCCACCCCTGCGACAAGGCGCGCAGGTAACGGTTGTTGGATAGGCTGCTCATGGTGGGAATACCCTGTGCTCAGCTTGTCAACACCACCAGAGCATCTGGTGCGAATGTGGCGTATACCGTCTCGCCACGCTGGAACAGCTCACCATGACGCTGACCATGGGTGATCTGGATCTGCAACTTCTTGCCACCCGCCAAGTTCATGCGATAGAGAGAGAAGCTGCCGAAATACCCGTTGTCGGCAATTTCGCCGCGCAGGCAGTTGTGTTGCGCATCGGTTGGCGGGTCGCGCTGCAGGCTGACTTTTTCCGGACGCACAGCCACGGTAGCCGGCATGCCCAGCGTACCCGTCACCCCGTGGTTCACGTAGAAGCTACCATGCTCGGAGCCCACCACGCAGTGGTCTGGCTCATCAATCTCCAGCTTGCCATCGAACAAGTTCACGTTGCCGATGAAGTCAGCCACGAAGCGGCAGCTAGGGGTTTCGTAAATTTCACTAGGCCGCCCCACTTGCTTGAACTGGCCCTCGCTCATGACGGCAATGCGGTCGGCCATGGTCATGGCTTCTTCCTGGTCATGGGTGACCAGCACGCAGGTCACGCCCACGCGTTTGATGATGCTGTGCAGCTCAAACTGGGTTTGTTCACGCAGCTTGCGGTCCAGCGCACCCAAGGGTTCGTCCAACAGCAATAGCTTCGGGCTCTTGGCCAGGCAACGGGCCAATGCCACCCGCTGCTGCTGGCCGCCAGAAAGCTGGTGCGGCTTACGTTTGGCGTAGGGCTTGAGCTTGACGATATTAAGCATGGCATCCACACGCTCATTGATTTCGCTCTTTGGCAAGCTGTCACGCTTCAGACCAAAGGCAATGTTCTCCCACACCGTCAAGTGGGGAAACAAGGCATAGGACTGGAACATCATGTTGATGGGCCGTTCATATGCCGGCATGGAGACGATGTCGGAACCCGCCAACAAGATATGACCAGAAGTGGGCGTCTCAAACCCTGCCAGCATACGCAACAGCGTGGACTTGCCGCAGCCAGATGAACCCAACAAGGCAAAAATTTCGCCCTTCTCGATGTCCAGTGAAACATTGTCTACGGCAGTTGCTTCATCGAAGCGCTTGGTCAAGCGATCAATGCGCAAGAAACTCTTATCGTGGGCTGCGCCAACGGCACCCAACTCTGGATTCGACATATGAAAGCCTCTGTCAATTATTGTTTTGAACCATTGGAGCTGGCGTGCTCCAATGGTTTTCGCTCGCGCCTACAACCCGGTTTTTATGGAGGTGTACAAACGCGTACGTAGTCTACGTATGTCGCTGTTGACTGCATCCGGCGGCACCATCCGTGCCAAGTCATCCTGCGCCATGAAAACCGACTTGTTGCTGGCAACCTCTGGCTTGACGAACTTGAGTGCGCTGGGCACGGGGTTGGCATACAGCACCTTGTTGACGATGCCGGCGTTGACTTCAGGTCGATAGATATAGCTGATCCATTTGTAGGCATTCTCAGCGTGCGGCGCATCGGCAGGAATGGCCATGGTGTCAAAGAACAGAACAGCGCCAGATTTGGGCACCAAGGACTTGATGACATTGCCATTCTTGGCTTCGTTCGCACGGGCCTGGGCAATGCTGATGTCGCCGTTCCAACCCATCACCAGACACAAGGAGCCACCTGCTAGGTCATTGATGTAACCCGAAGAAGAGAACAGCGTGATGCTGGGGCGAATTTTCTTCAACAGCTCCGCAGCTTCCTGGTAGTCCGCAGAATTCTTGCTGAACGGTGGCTTGCCCAAATAATGCAGGGCCGCAGGGAACAGTTCGTCGCCCGAATCCAACACGGACACGCCGCAAGATTTGGCCTTGGCTGCGTACTCCGGCTTGAAGAGCAAGTCCCAGGCATTGTCGGGCCAGGGCAAATTGCCTAACGCTGCTTTAAGCTTGGTTTCATTGACGCCAATCGTGGTGATGCCCCAGGCCCACGGAACCGTGTATTGGTTGCCGGGGTCCATTTCAGCCAACTGCTTCATCACATAGGGGTCAAGATTGGCGTAAGTCGTGATCTTGCTTTTGTCGAGCTTGGCCAAAAGACCGCCCTGGGCCTGGATCTTGGCCCAATGGGATGAGGGCACCACGATGTCATAGCCCGTTTTACCAGCCACCATCTTGGCATGCAGGGTTTCGTTGCTGTCAAAGGTGTCGTAACGCACCTTGATGCCGGTCTCCTTTTCAAAATTGGCGATGGTGTCGTCGCCAATGTAGTCAGACCAGTTGTAGATATTGAGCACCTTCTCATCTGCTGCATGCACGTTTGCGGCAGCACCCAGCAAGGCCCCCACTGCAAACAGGCCATACATGAGTCGACTAACCCCCCGTTTTTTCAAACCCAATTGCATATTTATCTCCTGATGACAAAAGAACAATGTAAAAGCATGAAACAAATCATGATGATGAATGACACCGGCAAGAAAACGAGAAACTTTACGCAACAGTAACAGTCTGTCAACGAAAGCAACTGGCCTACAGCTCGCTAGCCCAATAGCTTCTTGTCTTTCAACTCCGCGTAGGTCAAATCCAGGCACCGCGTAATCAACTCCACCATCTCGTCTATCTGGGCGTGGGTCATGGTTAGCGGTGGTGCAATGATCATCCGGTCGCCGACTGCCCGCATGATCAAGCCATTGGCGAAACAGTGGCGGCGGCACACCATGCCTACCGCCAAATCTTCCGCAAACAGCTCCTGCGTTGCCTTGTTCTTGACCAGAATCAAACCGGCGGTAAAGCCGCAGGTTTCCGCTACGCCAACCAAGGGATGCTCGCCCAAGGCTTTGAATTTTTCTGCAAGATATGGGCCAACATCCGTCCGGACGCGGCCCACCAGGTTCTCGCGTTCCATCAAGGCAATATTGGCCAAGGCCACCGCACAAGCCACGGGGTGGCCGCTATAGGTGTAGCCATGGTTGAACTCTCCACCCTTTTCAATCAGCACCTTGGCAACGCGGTTCCCCACCATCACGCCTCCCAGCGGGATGTAGCCGCTGGTAACACCCTTGGCGAACGTCACCAGATCAGGCTTGTAGCCAAACTTTTCGTAAGCAAACCAGTAGCCCAGACGGCCAAAAGCGCAAATCACCTCGTCGCTGACCAGCAAGATGCCGTATTTATCGACAATGCGCTGGATTTCGGGCCAGTAACTGTCTGGCGGAATGATCACGCCGCCAGCACCCTGCACCGGCTCACCAATGAAGGCCGCCACCTTGTCCGGTCCTACTTCTAATATTTTTTCCTCCAGCCAGCCGGCCGCGCGTAGACCAAAAGCCTCTTGGGTTTCACCGGGCAGCGCATTCTCAAAAAAGTAAGGCTGCTCGATATGGGTGATGTTTGGAATCGGCAAGTCCCCCTGTGCATGCATGCCAGACATGCCGCCGAGCGACGCCCCCGCCATGGTGCTGCCGTGGTAAGCATTCTTGCGGCTGATGATCACCTTGCGCTGGGGTTGGTCCAGCAGATCCCAGTAGCGTCGCACCATGCGCACATTGGTGTCATTGCTTTCGCTACCGCTGCTGGAGAAAAACACGTGGTCAAACCGCCGGTCACCCACAGGCTTGGCCAGGGTGGACAACTTGGCGGCTAGCTGGGTCGCCGGCACATTGGTGGTCTGGAAGAAGCTGTTGTAGAACGGCAGCTCCATCATCTGCTGGAAGGCAGCCTGGGCCAACTCGGTGCGTCCGTAGCCGGCGCTGACGCACCACAGTCCGCTCATGGCATCCAGTATCTTGTTTCCCTCGGAGTCCCACACGTAAATACCATCGGCCTTGGTGATCACTCGCGAGCCACGGGTAGCCAGGTCCTGGTGGTCGGTAAAGGGGTGCATGTAATGCGCGCTGTCCATGGCCTGTATGGCCTTGGTATCCAACACGCTTTCACGGCGAACAATCGCGGGCGGGGACATGAAGTTCATGGGTGAATTCATTTGCGTAACTCCAAATCAAATCAATGCGTTAACCAATTACGGCTGGCCTGACACAGCCATACCAGCCATGCACATCAAACGTGCAACAGCAAGTGCTCTCGCTCCCAGGGAGAAATCACTTTCATGAACTCTTCGAATTCCAGGTCTTTGACCTCGGTGTAGACGGTGATGAACTCCTTGCCCAGCACCTCGTGCAGGTCTGGCTCATTGCGCAGCAAGTCCAGCGCCTCGCCCAGGCTGCGGGGCAATGAATACGGCGCCAGATAGGCGTCGCCCTTCATCTCGGCCTTGGGTTTGATCTTCTTCTTCATGCCCAGATAGCCGCAGGCCAAAGTCATGGCCATGGCTACATACGGGTTCGCGTCCACGCCGATCACCCGGTTTTCCACGCGCCGTGCAGCCGGCGTCGAAATGGGGGAGCGGATGCCAACGGTACGGTTATCAAAGCCCCACTCGATGTTGATGGGTGCAGCCGTATTGCGCGACAGACGGCGGTAGCTGTTCACATAGGGCGCCACCAGGGCCATGGCTGCAGGTATGTAGCGCTGCAAGCCGCCGATGTAGTGGAAGAAAGCCTCCGAGGGCGTACCGTCCTCGTTACTGAAGATATTCTTGCCAGTAGCGACATTGAGAATGCTCTGGTGCACATGCATGGCACTACCCGGCTCGCCGGCAATCGGCTTGGCCATAAAGGTGCAGTACATGTCGTGGCGCAAGGCCACCTCGCGGGCCATGCGCTTGAAGAAGAAAACCTCGTCCGCCAATCCCAACGGATGGGCGTGGAAGAAATTGATCTCCATCTGCCCGGCACCCGCCTCATGGATCAGCGTGTCGACGTTGAGCTCCATCTTCTCGCAGTAGTCGTACATCTCCTCAAACAGCGGATCGAACTCGTTCACCGCGTCGATGCTGTAAGACTGGCGCGAGGTTTCTGCCCGGCCGCTGCGGCCAATCGGGGGGCGCAACACAGTATTCGGATCGGTATTGCGGGCCACCAGATAAAACTCCAACTCTGGCGCCACCACCGGGTCCAGCCCCTCGGCGGCATACAGGTCGCAAATGCGGCGCAACACACTGCGCGGCGCAAACGGCACCAGCTTGCCGTCGCGGTCATAGCAGTCATGGATTACCTGCGCCGTGGGGTCCGTAGCCCAGGGCACGATGCGCACCGTGGCTTCGTCCGGCTGCAGATGCATGTCCCGATCCGTCGGATCAATCACGTCGTAGTAGGGGCCTTGCTCAGGAAATTCGCCCGTCACACCCATGGCCACAATCGCCTGAGGAATGCGCATGCCGCGGTCTTCGGTGAACTTCTCGCGTGGCAAGATCTTGCCGCGGGCCACCCCGGTCAAGTCGGGTACCAGACATTCCACCTCGGTGACTCTGCGCTCGTTCAGCCACAGCTCCAGATCGTTGAAGCTCATTGCTTTGCGTTGGTCCATTTCCATCTCCTCTTTTAGTTCGACGCGCCAGCCAAGCGCGCGGTGTGGCGGGCCTGGCAGGCCTCACCGAATGCATTCAATATGGCGGTGTAAAACGGGTTCTCGGCAAACTTCCACTCGGGATGCCACTGCACGGCGTAGGCAAAAGCCGGCGCACCTTGCACACCAAACGCCTCCACCAACCCATCCTCAGCCCAACCCAGCGGCTCCAGACCTGGCGCCAGTTTGTGGATGCCCTGGCCATGCAAGGAGTTCACCATGGCGGTGTCTCCACCGGCCCATTGGGTGAATGCACTGCCGGGCGCAAAGCGCACCACATGTCTGGGCGCGTACTGCAAGTCCAGCGGATCTTCCTCGGGCTCGGTGTGGTCCATCAAGCCCGCGACACCATGTACCTTTTGGTGCAGCGAGCCGCCCAGCGCCACGTTGATTTCCTGAAAGCCCCTGCAAATGCCCAACAAGGGCACGCCTTGCTGGATACACGCCTGGATCAAGGGCAGCGTCAAGCTGTCGCGTTCTACATCCAGCGGCAAGCTGGGGTCCAACACGGTTTCAAAAAAATGCGAGGGATGCACATTGGACGGCGAGCCGGTCAACATCACGCCATCCACCAGATCCAGCAGGCTGGCAATCTGGCTGCTTTGCACCAGGGGGAAGATCACGGGCTGGGCATGGGCACCAAATTTGCAGGCGGTTGCGTACTTCTCGCCCAGCATCAAATAAGGCAGATCGGCAGAGCCACTATCACGGCCGCGATGGTCCGCCGGCAGCCATACAAGACAAGCGGTTTGTGCTTTTTGCATGGCTTATATGTGAATAAATAATTGCATATTACTGACAATTGTGCCGGGCTATTGGTTTAATAATAGATCCAGTTTGCAAAGGTCGATGGTGCCACTTTGCAGCCACTTTAGCCCCGGAGCCTGCATGCTGAGCGAATTCCTCGTTACCGAAATCAACAAAGTGGGGGCCCAGGATGCGCTGCCTCTACACCGCCTGCTCTATGAGTCGCTGCGCCGGGCCATCCTGGGCGGCAAGATTGCTGCAGGCGAGCGCCTGCCGTCCAGCCGCAAGCTGTCGGAAGACCTGGACGTGTCGCGCAACACCGTGGTGGCGGCTATCAACCAGCTTACGGTTGAAGGCTATCTGGTGAGCCATGTAGGCAGTGGCACCTTCGTCAGCGACAACCTGAGCAAAGTCACTCTGGCGCGCAAGCACAGCACGCGCGCAGAAGCCGGGCACTGCACCCAGCTGTCCAAACGCGGCCGGGCGCTGGCCGAAACCTTTTGCGCCAGTGAGCTGGAGGTGCAGCCATTCACCCCGGGCATTGCCGACTTCAGCGCCTTTCCGGTACAGCTATGGCAGCGCCTGCAGAACAAATACTGGCGCATGACATACCCCGACATGCTGGACTACAGCAGCTCGGGTGGCTACGCCCCGCTGCGCCGTGCCATTGCCAACCATTTGCGTATGTTCCGCAGCGTCTTCCTGGACCCCAGCCAGGTACTGATCACCAGCGGCACCCAGCAGTCGCTGGAACTGTGCGCGCAGCTGCTGGCCGACCATGGCGATACCGTGTGGCTGGAAGACCCAGCCTACTGGGGCGCCGCCAAGGCCTTCATGGCCACTGGGCTGAAGCTGCACCCCATCTCTGTGGACCAGGAAGGCATTGCGCCCGACGCAGCCGACAACGCCCACGCGCCGCGCCTGGTCTACGTCACGCCATCGCACCAGTACCCCACGGGCGCGGTGATGTCGCTGGCGCGGCGGCACTTGCTGCTGGCCGCCGCACGCAAACACGACGCCTGGATACTGGAAGACGACTACGACAGCGAGTTCCGCTTCACCGGCCCCCCACTCTCGTCACTAGAAGGGCTGGACCAGGACGGCCGGGTGCTCTACATGGGCAGCTTTTCCAAGGTGATGTACCCGGGTCTGAAGCTGGGCTACCTGGTCGTACCCAAAGCCCTGATCACATCCTTCAAGCAAGCCCACTACGACCTGAACCGACCGGGCCAGATGCACCTGCAGGCGGCCCTGGCCGAATTCATTGAAATGGGACACTTTGCCAGTACCCTGCGCCGCGCCAAGCAAAGCCACGCGCAACGCCGCCAATGCCTGCTGGAAGCCCTGGCGCCCTGCCTGGGCGAACACGCCAGCATCACCGGTGCCGAACAAGGGCTGCACCTGTGCCTCAAGCTGCCGCCGCAAGTGGACGACGCTGCGTTGGCCAAGGCCCTGGGCGGTTACGGGTTGACCGTGCGCCCGCTATCCGCCTACTGCCTGGCCCGGCGCGACATCCGCGGCCTGGTGATTGGTTACGGCTACACCATACAGGCCGATATTGCCGCCAGCGGCAAACGCATCGCCGACATGGTGGCTGGCGTCACGGCTGCAGCCGCGCCCAAAAAGACCAGCCGCAAAAATTAAACCAGATCGCGCAAGCGGTGGTACAGCATGCCCAGCACCAGGCTGGGCGTGCGCAGCAAGGCGCCGCCAGGGAAGCTCTGGTGCCGCAGCCGCGCAAACACATCGAAGCGCTCGGCCTGGCCGGCAATCGACTCGGCTACCAGCTGCCCTGCCAGCCCCGTCAGCGCCACGCCGTGGCCGCTGAAGCCCTGCAGGTAATACACATTCGTGCCCAGCCGGCCAAAGTCAGGTGCGCGGTTCATGCTGATGTCCACAAAGCCGCCCCACACATAGTCCAGCGGCACACCTTGCAGCCCCGGAAACACTTTGGCAATACGGGCCTGCATGCGCTGCGCCAGATGGGCCGGCGTCGAGGTGCTGTAGCTCACCCGACCGCCAAACAGCAACCGGTGGTCCTCGCTGAAGCGGAAGTAGTCCAGCACAAAATTGTTGTCACACGCCGCCGCGTTGCTGGGTATGAGCTGGCGGCACATCGCCTCGCCCAAAGGCGGTGTGGCCACGATATAGGTGCCCACCGGCATGATGCGCGGAGTAATTTCGGGGGCCACCGCGGCGCCGTATTCGGCCAGCATGCAATTGCCGGCCAGCACCGCGTAATCGGCTCGCACCTGGCCCTGCGCGGTGTGTGCACAAACCTTGGCGCCACGGTCCAGCTGTGTGACCGCCGACCCGGTGTAGATGCGCACGCCCAGTGCCCGAGCCGCTGCAGCCAGGCCCAGCCCGAATTTCAACGGATGCAAATGACCTGACAACCGTTCATAGGCTGCCGCGCAGTAGCGCGGGCTGGCGATATGCCGCTGCACCGCGCTGCCTTCAACAAAGTCCACCGGCAGCCCGTACTGCGACTGGGCCGTGCGCATTTCGGCCTCCAGCGCACGCGCCTTGCGGGGCGAATCCGCCACGTACAAATAGCCGTTGACCCGCTCGCATGCGATGTTGAACTGGGCAATGCGCTGGTCCACTAGCGCAATCGCCTCCAGCGACATCTGCCAGGCCCTGCGGGCATCCGCGGCGCCCAGCTGGTTTTCAAACACGTCTTGGCCACTGGCAAAGCCCACGATGGTCTGGCCGCCGTTGCGCCCGGAGGCACCGCTGCACACCTGGTCTGCCTCCAGCACCGCCACCCGCATGCCACACTGTGCCAGCTCGATGGCGGCAGACAGGCCGGAAAACCCCGCGCCCACGACCACCACATCAGCCGTCTCGGCACCGCGCAACACCGGGTCGGGTACGCCGCGCTGGACGCTGGCTTCGTAATAGCTTTTCTGGTTCAGCTGGGTGTCGGACGCCACCAGAGATTTACGCAGCATGCGGCGCTCCTTTCAGCTTGGCGACCTGCCCGCACAGATAAGTCCACACGCAAGTGGCGGCCGCCAGCGTGGTCAGCTCGGCATGGTCGTACGCGGGTGCCACTTCCACACAATCCATGCCCACCATGTTCAATCCTGCCAATTGCTCCAAGAAGGTCATCAGCTGCGAGCTGGTCAAGCCGGCAGGCTCGGGCGTGCCGGTGCCGGGTGCAAACGCCGGGTCCAGGCAGTCGATATCCAGGGTCAGATAGCAAGGCCGGTCGCCCAGGCGCTGGCGTATGGTGTCCAGCACCGGATTCAGGCCGGCACCGTCCAGACCGCGCAGCTGGCGCGCGGTGAATATCAGGCCACCCTGGTCTTGCACGTATTCACGCGCGGCCCGCTCGCCGCTGGAGCGCAGGCCGATCTGCACGCAATGCGTAGGGCTGACCAGGCCTTCCTGCAGCGCCTCGTAGGTCCAGGTGCCGTGGCCGGACGGCTCGCCAAAATGGTCTACCCAGGTATCGCAGTGCGCGTCGAAATGCACCAATGCCAACGATCCATGCTGGGCGCGGGCGGCCCGCAGCAACGCCAGGGTGACGGAATGGTCACCACCCAGAAACACGCAATGGTGGCGCTCCATAAGCTCCGCCGCCTGTTGCTGGATATGCGCGCGCACCTCGGTCAGGGGCGAAGCATTGGGCAGGCGCATGTCCAACGCATCGCCCAGGTAACCCAAAGGCGACACGCCGAAATAAGGGTGGAGACCGTCGCACAGCATCAGGCTGGCACGGCGAATCTCCTGCGGGCCAAAGCGCGCGCCTGGGCGATTCGTCACAGCGCCGTCAAACGGCACACCAGCCAGTGCAAACGGCTGCGCGGCCAGCGCCTGGGTGGCTAAAAAATGGTTGTTGTTATTGGCGTATGCAAAATTTCCGAGTCCCATAGATTTCAATGCCTTCATGCAAAGACCGCACGATAGGGCAAATTGGCACCTAGCCCGGTGCCACTTTGAAGCGGCTATAGGGGGCCACTCACAACGCGCCCCGCCCTACACTGCGCCCTCCAGCAAAACGAAAACGGGCCTGCGGGCCTGACCCCAGATTCCCTCGCCTGTATGAACCCTGCCCCCCTTGGCCCTTTGACCGCGCGCCTCTGTCTAGCCTCTGGCATGGCCCTGGTTGGCGTGTACGTCACCATATCCAAGCCACTGGTCGCCGCCCTGCCCGTGTTCCTGCTGGCCTGGCTGCGCTTTGGCATTGCAGCAGTAGCCATGCTGCCCTGGCTGAAAAAGCCGGAGTCCGAAGGGCCGATGTCCACCCGCATGCGCTGGCTGGTGTTTCTGGAGTCCTTTCTCGGCAACTTCCTGTTTTCCATCTGCATGCTGTACGGCGTGAGCATGACCAGCGCTGTCTCTGCCGGGGTGATCCTGGCGGCCATCCCGGCTACGGTGGCCGTGCTGAGCTGGCTGATCCTGCGCGAGCGCATCGGCCTGCGAGTGTGGGCTGCGGTGGCTTGCGGCGTGCTCGGCATCGGCCTGCTTGCACTATCAAAACCAGAGCACCTTGCGCAGGTATCTTCTACGTCAGAGGCCGATTTGGCTTCAAATCACCGCTGGGGCAATCTGCTGGTGTTTGGGGCCGTGCTGTGCGAGGCCGCGTATGCAGTGATCGGCAAAAAGCTCACTGGCAGCATCAGCCCCAAGCGCATCAGCGCCCTCATCAATTTGTGGGGTCTGGTGCTGATGACACCCGCCGGCCTGTACATGGCCATGTCGTTCAACTTCGGCACGGTGCATCCGGGCATTTGGTTGCTGCTGGTGTTCTACGCCATGGCCGCCAGTGTGGGCACGGTGTGGCTGTGGATGACTGGCCTGCGCGTGGTGCCGGCGGCACAGGCCGGTGTGTACAGCGTGCTGCTGCCCATCGCCACGGCGCTGACCGGCGTGCTGGTACTGGGCGAAACCTTGGGAGCCATGCAGCTGTTGGCCTTCGGCGTGGCCTTGTTGGGCGTGGTACTTGCAACACTGCCCTCGTCCCTACCTGCAAGCTGAGGAGCCCCCATGCGTCTACGCCACATCGAAGTCTTCAACGCCATCATGCTCACCGGCAGCGTGAGCGCTGCAGCGCGGCTGATCAACGTCACCCAGCCTGCCGTCAGCCGGGTGCTGGCGCATGCCGAGCTGCAGCTGGGCTTTCCGCTGTTCCAGCGCACCAAGGGCCGGCTCACGCCCACCAACGAAGCGCAGACCCTGTACCCGCACATCGAGCGGCTGTTTGCCCAGCTGGACGATGTGCAACGCTTGGCCAACAGCCTGCGCCAGGGCCACCAGGACGGTGAGCTGCACATCCTGACCGTGCTGGCGCTGAGCTACGAGGTGCTGCCCCGGGCGCTGAAGCTGTTCCGCCAGCAGCATCCAAATGTGGTGGTGACCATGGACGCGCTGCACTCGCCGCAGATCATCTCGTCGCTGGTACTGCAGGAGGCCGATGTGGGCCTGGTCTTCAGCGCCATCGCCCACCCCTCGCTAGAGCAAAAGCACCTGGCCGATGGTCGCATGGTCTGCGTAGCGCCCAAGGGCGTTCTCAGTGCCAAGCAAGTCAAACAGGGCCTGGTGAACCTGGCCGACCTGGCCCAGGTGCCGGTAGTGAATATCGATGTGCGCGACCCGGTGGGCTCCACCCTCAGCCACGCCTGCCGCGAGGCCGGCGTGGGCCTGTCATCCAGCATTACCGTGCAGACCTACCACGCGGCACTGGCGCTGGCGCACCATGGCCTGGCGGTGGCGTTGATCGACAGCTGCACCGCCCTGTCCGCCGATCTGGGCAAGGTGGATGTGCTGACCCTGGAGCCGCACATCGCCGTGCCCATCAAGGCCCTGCGCGCGGTGAACCGGCCCGGCTCGCTGCTTGCCAGCGCCATGACGCAGTGCGTGCAGCAGGTGATCGAGCAGGCACTGCAGCCCGCCGCATAGCTAAGCGGCTGCAAGTGCGTCGGCCACCGCCTGGGCTGTACCGAACGCGAGGGTGAACCCCAGGGCCCCGTGGCCGGTATTGAGCAGCAAGTTTTCCGGCCCCTGCGGGTGCCGTCCCACCAGAGGCAGGCCGGTCGGCGTGGCCGGGCGCATGCCGGTCCAAGGGTGCAGTTCCAGTCCCTGGTCCAGCCCAGGGAACACAGCGCGGGTTGCCTCGCTGAGTTGCTGGATGCGCTGAGGAGCAATGCGGCTATCGTGCCCCACCAACTCCGCCATGCCCGCGACACGCAGCCGCTGGCCGATGCGGGCGAAAACCACTTTGCGCGCGGCATCGGTCACACTCACCTGCGGTGCCGCATCCGATCCATCGGCCAGGTCTAGCGTGATGCTGTAGCCCTTCAGCGGGTAAACCGGTAGGCGCAAGCCCAGCGGGCGGGCAAACCCCGCGCTGGCGCTACCCAGGGCCAGTACAAACTGGTCTGCCGCAACATCGCCCGCAGCCGTTCGCACCGCCTGCAACCGCCTTCCCTGCTGCACCACGCCCAGCGCCTCCTGGCCCAGCACAAAACGCACGCCACGCGCTTGCAGTGCCGCGTACAGGCCGTTGCAGACCTTGGCGCAATCAGCAGCACATTCGCTGGGCGTATAAACCGCGCCGGCCATGTGGGCCTGGTAATACTGCAAAGCCGGCTCCAGCTCCACGCAACGCTGGGCCGACACCACCTCTTGCACACTGCCCAGGCGCTGCTGCAGCTCCACCTGTCTGCGTGCGGCCTCCAGGCCGGCGGCACTGCTGTAGACCACCAGCTTGCCGCTGCGCGCAAAATCACAGTCCAGTGCCAAGTCCTGCAGCATGGCTTCAAAACCCTGGCGGCTGCGCAGTGCCAGCTGCAGCAACTGGGCCGTGCTGCGGGCAGAGGTATCGGCATTGCAGGCGCGCAGAAACTCCAGCCCCCAGCGCCACTGCTGCGGGTCCCATTGCGGCTGGAATTTCAACGGTGAGTCGGCCGCCAACAGCAACTTGGGCAACTGGGTCCAGATGCCGGGGTCGGCCAAGGGTTGCACATAGCTGTAGCTCAGCTGGGCCCCGTTGCCACCGCTGGCACCCGCACCGGGAGTGGCTCGGTCGACCACCGTCACCTCCTTACCCTGCAAACGCAATGCGTAAGCCGTGGCCAGCCCAACGATTCCCGCTCCTAAAACAACGACATGCATGTGTATCCACCCTTTGGGCAACACTGTAGGCACGCGATCTGCATGGCGCCAATGCCAAACACAGGCCTAGCCATCAGCAAAAGTTATGCCCAGGTGCCGCCGCCAGCCCATAACTTCAGGTTATGGTGCGCCCCGAAAAAGGCACTATGCACTGCGGCCAGCCCTTTCTAAACTGCCCCACAGCTCCTCCATCACCTCTACTTCAAAGGGTCATCATGCAAGCCTCCTCCGTACTGTCCACGATGTTTCTGGCCGCAGGCCTGGCTGCCACGGCCGTAGCCCATGCGGACACTCTGCAAAAAATCGCCGAATCCGGTCAGATCACCCTGGCCTACCGCGAGTCGTCCGTGCCCTTCAGCTACCTGGCCGGTGGCAGCACGCCCGAAGGCTTCTCGGTAGACATCGCCAACGCCGTAGCCGACGCGGTGAAGAAGCAACTGAAAAAGCCTGACCTCAAGGTTGCGCTACAGGCCGTGACATCGCAAAACCGCATCCCGCTGCTGGTCAACGGCACGGTGGACCTGGAGTGCGGCTCCACCACCAACAACACAGTGCGCGGCAGAGACGTGCAGTTCGCCATCAACCATTTCTACACCGGCACCCGGTTGCTGGCGAAGAAGTCGTCTGGCATCAAAAACTACGCCGACCTGGCCAACAAGCCGGTCGCCAGCACCTCGGGCACCACCAACGCCCAGGTCATCCGCAAATACAACCAGGACAAGAGCCTGGGCATGGACATCAAACTGGGCAAGGACCACGACGACTCCATGCTGCTGGTGGACAGCGGCCGCGCCGTGGCCTTTGCGATGGACGACATCCTACTGTTCGGCCTGATCGGCAATGCCAAGAACCCGGCGGAATGGGAAGTCGTAGGCGACTCGCTGCAAGTCGAGCCCTATGCCTGCATGCTGCGCAAGGACGACCCGCAATTCAAGCAGCTGGTCGATGGAGTCATCGCCGGCATGATGAAGTCCGGCCAGTTCGAGAAGCTCTACACCAAGTGGTTCATGTCGCCCATTCCCCCCAAGGGCCAGAACCTGAACCTGCCCATGAGCAAAGATTTGCGCGACAACCTCAAGGCGCTGAGCGACAAACCGGCGGTCTAACCATGCAAGTCGTAGGCATCCTGGGCGGCATGGGGCCTGCCGCCGGCGCGGACTTCGTGCGCTTGTTCGTGCAGTCCTGTATCGAGCATATGCAGGCCATCGGTGTGACGGTGAGCGACCAGCGCTTCCCCGAGCATTGGCTGGCCCAGGTGCCGGTACCGGATCGTACGCAGGCGCTGGAAGACGATACCAGTGGCGCACAGCAGCCACTGGAGCCCATGTTGCAGGCGCTGGGCCGTCTGGCAGCCTTGGGTGCGCGCTGCGTGGCCATGCCCTGCAACACCGCCCACGCCTGGCATAGCCGTATGCAGGCGCGCTTTCCACAGCTCGACGTGCTGCATATCGCCAACGAGATGGCGCAGCAGTTGGCCTTGCAGCGCATACCGGCAGCCGCGCTGATGGCCACCGATGGCACCTACCGTAGCGGCGTGTACGAGCAGGCGCTGCAGCGCGCCGGAGTGCAATGCCATTTGCCAACAGCCGCTGAGCGCGCGCGCATCATGCAAGGCATTTACGACGGTGTAAAAGCCGGCAATATGCCGCTGGCGCAGCGCTGCTTTGGCGAGGTGGCCCAGGCCCTGGCCGAACGCCACGGCGGTGCGCCGCTGATACTGGGCTGCACCGAAATTCCGCTGGCACTGGACGGCGCGGCACAGATGACCGGTTTGCGCAGTTTCAACCCAGCACAGGTGCTGGCAAAAACCTTGGCGCAGCGCGCGTACGCAGCAGCTTAAAGAGCTTCAGGCCCAAACGCCGGTAGCCTCCAGCACCGGCGACAGCTGGGCCTCGCCCCAACGCAAGGCCAATGCACCGGGCCGGCGCAAAGCGCCCAGCACCTGCATCCGCAGCAGACGCTGGGCGCCGGCAAAGCCAGCCAGATCCGGGCCGTCCCACAGAATCTCTGCACGCACCGCCACCTGCAGCAGATCGCCGGTGGCGTAGTCAATGAACAGCAGTCCGGCCTGCGGGTTCACCGCCAGATTGCCCAGGGTGTTGAAAAAGAAGTTGCCTAAAAAGTCTGGCGCCGTCAGCCACTGCTGGCCAGCGGCATCCACCTCGACCCGCACAAAGCCCGACTTGCCGCCACGGTGCGATACGTCCACCCCATCGGCACGCCCCTCGGGCTGCAAGGCCTGCGGGTGCGCGGAGGCGATGAAGAAAGTGTCCGCCCCACGCACCAGCCGCAGCGCGGCCGCGTCAAGCTGGCTGCTGGCAATCGCCGCCGCCGGCACTTCGATCGGGGCCAAATACACCGGCTCGCGCGCCTGGATGTACTTGGGGCAGTTGCCAAAACTCTGCTCTATGCGCAAGCCAAAGCCGGTGCCATCCAGCGCCATCACCCTGCCGTTGGCGCGGTTGCGCCTGCGGGTATGCGGCTCAATACCCAGCAGGCCAATGGGCGCGTCTGGCTGCAGCGTTTGCGCCAATGGGTCGGCGGCATCCGGCAGCGCCTGCAGCCGCAACAGCGTGGCATCCGGTGAACGGATGAAACCCGGCGGCTGTGCCAGCACCGAGGCCCAGGGCTGGCCCTGCGCGTCCAGGCTGCCCAGCACCACAAAGGGCAACTGGGCGAAGAAATCGCGGTGCTGGTCGGGCATGTAATCGCGGATCACCCGCGGCCCGACCTCGGCCATGCGCTCGAACACACCGGCGCGCTGCTGCACCGCACGCTCACCGGCATGGAAGGTGGCGTTCATGCGGCCAACCCAATACGGCTGCGCACCATGGGCACAAAGCCGGGCAATGCCTCGATGCGGGCCAGCCAGGCGCGCAGATACGGATACGGCTCCAGCGCCACATTGCCCTCGGGTGCATGGGCGATGTAGCTGTAGTTGGCAATATCGGCAATGGTTGGCGCGCTGCCGACCAGGTAGTCGGACTGCTGCAGGTGCGCGTCCATCACCTGGAACAGCTGGTTCGCCCGCTGGATCGCATCTTTGGGATCGGTGGGCAGCTTGAACAACTGGATCACCCGCGCCACCGCCGGGCCAAAGGCGATCTGCCCGGCCGCCACTGACAACCAGCGCTGCACCTGGGCCGCCCCCAGTGCTTCGGTAGGCAGCCAGGCGCCAGGCGCGCCATAACGCGTCGCCAGATACACCAGGATGGCGTTGGAGTCGGCCAGCGTGACGTCGCCGTCCTGGATCACCGGCACCTGGCCAAAGGCATTCAGCGCCAAAAATTCCGGCGTTTTTTGGGCCTTGGCCAGCAGGTCCACATCAATCAGATCGAACGGCAGATCCAGCAGTGACAACATCAGCTGCACGCGGTGCGCGTGGCCCGAGATGGCATGGCGGTACAACTTGATCGGCTGCGCGGGGCAGGGGGACGTTGATATGGACATATTGTTCCTAGGTGCAAAGTGGTGAAAGAAGTAGTGATTGTGTTTAATCCACTTCACAAGATAAATGACGACCCAGGCATTTAACTACTCCATATATCGGTTTAATATGACCGTATGGACAAACTCAAAGCCATGCACACCTTTGTGCAGATTGCTGACCAGGGCAGCCTGACCGCCGCCGCCCAAGCGATGGACGCGTCGCTGCCTGCCGTGGTGCGCAGCCTGGCCGCGTTCGAGGCAGAGCTGGGGGTGCGCCTGTTCAACCGCACCACGCGGCGCATCTCGCTCACCGACGAGGGTCGCCGCCACCTGGACAGCTGCCGCCAGGTGCTGGCCACATTGCAGGAGGCCGAGGCGGCCCTGAAGGCCGAATCTAGCGAACCCGCAGGCCACCTCACCATCACCGCGCCAGTGCAGTTTGGCCAGCTCCATGTGGCCCCGGCCGTCACCCGTTTTGTACAGCGCTATCCGCAGATGCGCTGCAGCGTGCTGCTGTACGACCGGGTGGTGAATTTGCTGGAAGAAGGCATAGACCTGGGCATACGCATAGGCCCGTTGGAGGACTCTTCTCTGGTGGCGCAAACCATAGGCCGTATCCGCCGCGTGGTGGTTGCCAGCCCCGGCTACCTAAAGCGCGTAGGGCTCCCCCGCCACCCCAAGGACCTGCTACAGGCCAACTGCATACGTAACACCGGCAACAACCCCAGCTGGGGGCCCTTCATCGACAAGGGCCGGTCTTTCAGCATTGCCGTCAGCGGCAACCTGGAGTTCAACCAGATCGCGCCCACGGTGCAAGCCTGCGTAGCAGGCCTGGGTTTGGGCATGTTTCTGTCTTACCAGGTAGCCCCCTATCTGGCGCAGAAGCAGCTGCAGGTGGTACTGGAAAGCTTCGAATCACCACCCCGTCCGCTAAGCGTGGTCTACCCGCATGCACGCTTGCTGCCCACCCGAACGCGGGTCCTGGTGGACTGGATGCGTGAGGAATTGAAAGGCTTTGCCAATCCAGCTGACCAAGGCGAGCGACGCTAGACCAGCGCGGCTGCTCCCAGCACGATGCCGTCCTCGTCGGCATACAACCAGTCGCCGGGCATGACCCACACGCCTTGCACATGCACCGCCACATTGCTCTGGCCCTGGTTGCGCTTTTCGGTGGGCAGGGGCATGGACGCTAGTGCACGTATGCCTATCGGCAAGGCAGCCAACTCGGCCACGTCCCGCACACAGCCGTCGATGACCACGCCGGCCCAGCCATTGCGGTGGGCAGCCGCCCCCAAATTGCCGCCCAGCAAGGCACGGCGCAAAGAGCCGCCGCCATCCACCACCAGCACCCGGCCCTCGCCGGGCATGTCCAGCGCAGCCTTGACCAGGGAGTTGTCTTCAAAGCATTGCACGGTCCACACCGGGCCGCTGAAGGTGCGCGTGCCGCCAAAGTCGCGGAACACTGGCGGCAATACACGGAAGGCGCCAGACACATCGTTCTTGTGCACATCGCACAGGTCGCAGGTCGCAAACACAGTCGTCATGGAGAGCTCACTTTCTGGGCAGAAGGCTTGATGTTCTCACGCCGCGCGGGCAGCACCTGGGCGTTTTCGCGCGGAGCGTTCAACACGATCGAAGTCGAGGTGGTACTGAGCAGACAGAACTTGCTGACCACCGCATCCAGGTGCTGCACATCGATGACGGCGATCTCCAGCACCCAGCTGTCTTCGCCGGTCACGTTGTAGGCATTCAGCACCTCCGGGGTCTGGCCAATCAGCTTGACCACCCGTGCGTACTCGGCCCGGGCCACGCGGATGATGGCGCGGATACCATAGCCCAGCCGGGTCAGATCCACTTCGGCGCGGTAGCCCTTGATGACGCCACTGGTCTCCAGCTTGCGCACCCGCTCGGTCACCGCCGGCTGGCTCAGGTGTACGCGTCGCCCCAGCTCGGCCATGGTGATGCGCGCGTCGCGCTGCAGCTCCGCCAGGATACGATCGTCGCACGCGTCAAATTCAGAAACTTCGGTCAGCATAGTGCTCCAGCAAGAAAATTGAGGCCAATATCCGTTATTACCAAGAATATTGCATGGCGCAGACGGGTTTGACTGCCTAACATCATGGCATGCAAAACCCGCGCCACAACTCTACCCACAACCGCCTCGTGCTGCCCGCATTACTGGCTTGCTATTTCATCTGGGGCTCGACCTACCTCGCCATCCATATTGCCCTGCCCAGCTTTCCGCCGTTCTTCCAGATGGCGACCCGCTTTCTGGCGGCCGGCGGCCTGCTGATGGCATGGCTGTGCCTGCGCGGCCATGCCCGGCCCACACGCACTGAATGGCGCAACGCCCTGCTGATTGGCATTCTGATGCTGGGCGGCGGCATGGGGCTGACAGCCCAGGCCTCGCTGCACATAGGCTCCGGCCTGATCGCCACCTTTATCGCCATCGTGCCCATGATGACCAGTGGCTGGGGCCTGTTGTTCGGGCAACGCCCGTCGCGGCTGGAACTGGCGGGCATGCTGACCGGACTGGTAGGCGTGTGCGTGCTGGTGCAGGGTGCCAGCTTTTCCGCGGCGCCCGTGGGTCTGCTGTGCATCATCGGCGCCACGCTGACCTGGTCGCTGGGCTCGGTACTGTCCACCACCCGCCTGCCCCTGACCAAGGGACCGATGGGCTTTGCCAGCCAGATGCTGTGCGGTGGGGCCGCCCTGCTGCTGGTATCCCTGGCGCTGGGCGAGCACATGGTGTGGCCGCCCACGCTGGAAGCCAGCGCCGCCTGGCTGTACCTGGTGCTGGCCGGTTCGCTGGTGGCCTTCAGCGCCTATATGTACCTGCTGGCCCACGCCAGTTCTGCCGTGGCCACCAGCTATGCGTTCGTGAACCCCTTGATCGCGCTGTTTCTGGGTGTAGTGCTGGCCGGTGAGGTGGTAATGGCCAAGGAATGGCTGGCCTGCGGCATCATCCTTTTGGGGGTGGTTTTCATCCTCGTGGCGGGTCAAAAGTCGCCGAAACACTGAAAACGCATACCCCAGAGAGGCTTTACACGGAAAAACACGGGTCTTCAGAGCTAAAAATATGCGCTCCACCTAGGAAACCCGTTTTTTCTCCAGTAGCATCTCGGCCTACCGGTGGAGAAGCTGTTTTTCGCTGGTGAATATTCAACTCCAAGAAGGACCGTCCGTCATGGCAACTGCGAAAAAAACCCCGGCTAAAGCCGCCGCTCCTGCAAAGAAAGCTGCACCAGCAGCCAAAGCCGCTCCGGCAAAAGTAGCCGCCAAGGCAGCGCCTGCCAAGAAGGCAGCTGCAGCCGCTCCTAAGCGCGCCGTCAACGCCGCTTTCATGAAGGCTCTGACCCCCAGCGCCGCTCTGGCTGCTGTGGTCGGTGCAGCACCGCTGCCACGTACCGAAGTCGTCAAGCAACTGTGGGTCTACATCAAGAAGCACAAGCTGCAAAACGAAGCCAACAAGCGCAACATCAAGTCCGACGCCAAGCTCAAGGCTGTGTTCGGCAAGGACGAAGTCACGATGTTCGAAATGGCTGGCCTGATCGGCAAGCACCTGAAGTAATCGGCCCACGGCCATTACCAAAAGCCGCAGCGATGCGGCTTTTTTTGTTTCTGCCAGGGATGATGACTCTGGCAAGGATGTGGTGGTGAGGATCGGGATGGGTAAGAAGAGCAACATCCTAGACCGCCCGAGTCCATGCCGCCACAGACCGCAGGAAGTTATGCAGAGCATCCCTTGGTGTAACCTTTTCCGGCCTGGCCGGTATAAGAGCCACACAACACGAAGGCAACTATGAAACGCTGGCTCCTGAACAACCGTGGCTTCCTGGCATTTGTACTGTGCCTGGGCCTGTTCCGCACCGTCATGGCCGACTGGAACCCCATTCCCTCGGGCTCCATGCGCCCTACCTTGCTGGAAGGCGATGTGGTGCTGGTCAACCGCCTGGCCTACGACCTGAAGCTGCCGCTGAGCGATATCAGCCTGGCCCCTACCGGCCAACCGCAGCGCTTCGACGTAGTGACCTTCAGCTCACCGACGGATGGCGTGCGTCTGATCAAACGCATCGTCGGCCTGCCCGGCGACGTGGTGGAGATGCGCGACGAGGTGCTCTACATCAACGGTGTGGCGGCCAGCTACGACCCGCTGCGCTCCAGCGAAGCCCTGAACGGGGTATCCCACAGGCTGCAACTGCTGCCCCAAACTCCCGCCCTGCGCAGTTTCGGTCCGGTCACCGTGCCTCCCGACCAGTACTTCATGCTGGGTGACAACCGCGACAACAGCGCCGACTCACGCTACATCGGCCCGGTGCCGCGCAAGCTGCTGATCGGCCGGGCCCACCACATCCTGGTGTCGGCCAATATCCTGGACCACTGGCAGCCCCGCCTGGACCGCATCGCCCACGCCGTGCAGTAATCTACGCCAGCAATCTTGCCCTTGCCCCCCGCTTTGTTGCAACGCATGGCCGCTGGCGATACGCAGGCCTTTGCCGAACTGGTGGATATGTACCAAGGCCCGCTGTTCGGCTTTCTGGGCCGCATGGGCTGCCAGCAGGCACAGGCGGAAGACCTGGCGCAAGAAACCTTCTTGCGCGCCTGGACGCAGCTGCCCCGCTACCAGCCCGATCGCGCCCAGTTCAATACCTGGTTGTTCACGATAGCCCGCAACCTGGCCTGCAACGCACTGCAGAGTGCGGCGCACCGGCAAGAAGCCAGCGGCGAGGCCCTGCCCGAAATCGCCTGCCCCCAGCCCGGCCCCGAACACACACTGGACCAGCTGCAGCAAAGCGCCCGCCTGCAGGCCGCACTGCGCCAGTTGCCCCTGGCCGACCGCAGCGCGCTGGCCCTGGTGTATGTGCAGGACCTGGCCCTGGCCGACGTGGCACGCATAGAAGGCGACAGCCTGGCCGCCATCAAAACCCGCCTGCACCGGGCCAAACAACGGCTGCGCGCCTTGCTGGCCACTGACACGGAGAAGCCCCATGACTGATACCGATCTGGACACCCTGCTGCAGCGCGAACTGCTGCAACCACCGCCCGACTTTGCACAGCGCGTGCTGCGGCAACTGCCACGCCAGACCATGCCTGTGGCACCACCAAAGCAGTACAAGCAGCCCACGCCATGGTCGCGCCTGCGCTGGCTGCTGGCTGCTACCGGCCTGCTGGGCGGTGGTGTGCTGGGTCTGAGCCAGGCCGGCGGCTTTGTCTTTGGCCTGTGGCTCGGTGCCGCAGCCTTGTAGAACTGTTTGAAGGAGCCCCCATGCCCTCTATCTCCATCACCCCACGCCGCCCACTGGTGGCGGCTCTGGCCTCGCTGGTGTTACCCGGCTTTGGCCAGCTCTACAACGGCGCGCTGAACCGTGGCATCTGGCAGTTCCTGGTATTTGCGCTGCTGTGCATTCCCGGTGTGGCGCTGGTCGCGCTCT
The DNA here is from genome assembly GCF_059418745.1 of Rhodoferax sp. GW821-FHT07F03. Taxonomy (NCBI): domain Bacteria; kingdom Pseudomonadati; phylum Pseudomonadota; class Betaproteobacteria; order Burkholderiales; family Comamonadaceae; genus Rhodoferax; species Rhodoferax sp. GW821-FHT07F03. Next base: position 541,865 of record NZ_JBWKQM010000001.1, on the reverse strand, counting down.
ACCTGCCAAGCAGGCTGATGCTGCCCACGCTGCTGCTGGGCCTGGGCCTGACCCTGGCCGTGTGGGCCTACAGCGTGTGGGATGCCTGGCGCGGCGCGCGGCGCCACCCCGGCGGCCCGGCCCTGGCCTGGCAGCAAAGCGGGGTGTATGCGCTGGTGTTCGTGCTGTGCGATTTACTGGCCCTGCCCCTACTCAGCCTGTACGTGCGCCAGCACCAGGTGGAGCCCTTCTACATCCCGTCCAGCAGCATGGAACCCAGCGTGCGCCGGGGTGACTTGATCTGGGCCGACAAGCGCTACAACTGCCCCGGCTGCCAGCAAGGCGTGCACCGTGGCGACATCGCCGTATTTGCCTACCCCAATGACCGCAGCGTGCGCTACATCAAGCGCGTGATCGGCCTGCCCGGCGACCACATCCAGATCGACGGCCAGCAGATCTGGGTCAACGGCCAGGCCTTGCGGCGTGACCCACCTGCGCCCGGCAGCACCACGGTGACCGAGTCCATAGGCCCGCGCCAATGGCAAGTGCAGTGGCAGGCGCCCCCCGCCCTGCCCGCCCCCGCCACGCCCAACCCGGACGTGAACCGTGCCCCACATAGCCCGCAGACCAACGCCGACCTTACCGTGCCCGACGGCCAGGTCTTCGTGCTCGGCGACAACCGGCTGGCCAGCACCGATTCCCGCAGCTTTGGAACCGTGCCCATGCAGGACATTCTGGGTCGAGCCCGGCAGGTATGGTTCTCCATGGACAGCCAGGGCGTGCGCTGGGAGCGCCTGGGCCAGGTTCTGGACCAAGCATCAAAATAGCCTTCAGCGCAGGTATCTTCTGCGCAAGCAGCTACCAATTCAATAGCAAACCATCAAATCAGGTTGCGCATGGCCTGGGCGGTTTCGCGCAGCACCGGCAGCACCCGGGCCACGGCATCCGCGCCCGACTCATGGCCCATGGGCATGGTGACGCTGAGGGCGCCCACGGCATCGCCGTTGCGGTCGCGCAGCGCCACGGCGATGCCGCGGTATTTCAGCTCCAACTGCTGCTCCGACAAGGCCCAGCCCTGCTGGCGTATTTGCGCCAAGGTGGTCAGCAGCTTGTCCTTGTCGGTGATGGTGTGGGTGGTGTAGGTCTTCAGCTCATGGCCGGCCAGCCACTCCTCCAGCTGCGCAGGCGTGCGCAGGGCTAGCATCTGCATGCCGGCGGCGGTGATCTCGGCCTGCACCCGGCCGCCCAGCACATAACCGGTGTTCATGGCCCGGGTGGGGCCGTTGCGGGCGATGTATACGATGTCGTCGCCATCCAGCACGCTGAGGTAGGCCACCTCCATGGTGCCGGCCGTGATGCGCTGCAAAAACGGCTGCACGATGCGCGGCAGGCGGGCCGACTCCAGATAACTTTGCCCCAGCCGCAGCACCCGCGGCGTCAGCCAGAACAGCTTGCCATCGGTCGCCAGATAACCCAGATGCGACAGCGTCAGCAGATAGCGGCGCGCTGCAGTGCGTGTCAGCCCGCAGCGCTGCCCTACCTGGGTGGCGGTCATGCGCGGATGGGCGTCGTCAAACGACTCCATCAGGCCCAGCCCCTTGTCCAGGCCGGCGATCCAGTCTCGGCGGGCCAATGGGGTCGACTTGTCAGTTTCTGTTGCCATGTGTTAACCCTAGTTACGTTTAATTATCGCACTCACGTGTTCATTAATCGCGCATTTAAGTCCCACAAGAATTCCGCAGCACCGATGGCTCCCCTACATTCCACCCCCATCAACGCCCCATTCATGCCCACCCCGATCTGACCATGCCCAACGCCGATATCCGCACCGTCATGCCGACGATCAACGGCCATACCGATGTGTATTTCATCGTCGGGGATCCGGTGCAGCAGGTGCAGGCGCCCACCACCTTCAACCGCATCTTCAGCCTGCTGGGCATCAACGCGGTACTGGTGCCGGTGCACATTGCGTCGGCGGACCTGCAGGGTTTTGTCAGTTCCGCCTTCAAGGCACCGAACATCAAAGGTGTGTGGGTCACCATTCCGCACAAGGCGCCCATGCTGTCCTGGCTGGACAGTTGCAGCGACCTGGCCACCATGGCCGGTGCCGTGAACGCAGTGCGCCGCAATGCAGATGGCCGGCTGGAAGGCGGGCTGTTCGACGGTGAAGGGTTTGTAGCCAGTCTGGACTATTTCCAGATCCGCTACCAGGCCAGCCGGGTGCTGATTCTGGGTGCGGGTGGCGCTGCGGCGGCCATTGCCGCATCGCTCGCCCTGGCCGGTGCCTCGGCCCCGGCAGAAATTGCTTTTTTCGACCCCGCTCCGGGCCGCGCAGCCAGTGCCGCACAGCGCATGGCGGCCATGTCACCGGTGCCCTTGGTGGTGGCGGCCAACAACGACCCTGCGGGCTACGACCTGGTGATCAACGCCACGCCGCTGGGCATGCAGGCCAGCGACCCGCTGCCCTTCGATGTGCGCCGCATGGGGCCGCAAGCGGCACTGGTGGACATCCTGATGAAGAACCAGCCCACGCCGGCCGTGCGTGCCGTGCGCGCCCGCGGCTTGGTGGCCGAACCCGGCTTTGAAATGCTGATCCAGCAAACCCATCGCTACCTGGACTTCTTCGGCTTTCATGCTGCAGCGCAACACGTACGCCAGGATGCAAATTTTTTGCGCGAACTTATCTACCCAAGCGAGTTGCTGGATGAAATTCGCCGCTAAATTACCGTAAGCTTTCAACCCACCTCGTTACCCCAACCTCACTCCAGGAGACAGTGCATGCAATCCCAAGTTCAAAAACGATTCGCTCTTAAAGTCATAGCAGCTTGCGCAATTGCAGCCAGCGCTGGCGGCGCATTCGCCCAAGCAACCATCAAGCTGGCGAATATCGTCGAGCTGTCCGGTGGCGGCGCAACGGCAGGCACCAACTTCAAAAACGGCGTGGAGCTGGCCGTCAAGGAAATCAATGCCGACGGCGGCGTGCTGGGCAAGAAATTCGAAACCATCACCACCGACACGCAAAGCAACCCCGGCGTGGCCAAGGGCCTGACCCAAAAAGCCATCGACAACGATGTGTTCGCCATCTTTGGTCCGGTGTTCTCCGGCTCCATCATGGTGAGCATGGCCGAAAGCCGTAAGGCCGAGGTGCCGAACTTCACCGGTGGTGAAGCGGCCTCCATCACCAAGCAGGGCAACCCCTACGTCTTCCGCACCAGCTTCACCCAAGAAACCGCCATGCCCAAGGTGGCGCGCTACATCAACCAAACCGTCAAGGCCAAAACCCTGGCAGTGATCTACGTAAACAACGACTTCGGCAAGGGCGGCCTGGACTCCATCAAAAAAGCCCTGGCCGGCACCGACACCAAGATCGTTGCAGAAATCTCGTCTGACAGCGGCCAGGTGGACTTCACCGCCCCCGTGCTGAAGGCCAAGCAGGCCGACCCAGATGCGCTGTTCGTCTACACCAACGAAGAAGAATCCGCCCGTGCCCTGCGCGAGCTGAAGAAGCAAGGCTGGAGCAAGCCCATCATCGGCGAAACCACCCTGACCGGCCAAAAAGTGATCGACCTGGCAGGTGAATCCGCCAACGGCGCCATCGCCCACGTGGGCCTGACCGTGGATGCGCCCATCCCGTCGATCCGCGCCTTCAGCGCCAAGTTCGAAAAGGCCTACGGCTATGTGTCGGACCACAACGGCATGAAGGGCTATAGCGGCGTATATGTGTTGAAGGCCGCGATTGAAAAGGTCGGCAAGCTGGACCGCAAGGCCGTGGCTGCCGCGCTGCACGGCCTGAAGGTCACCACCGACAAATACCCAGGCGTGCTGATGAACGTGGAGCTCGACCAGAACGGTGACCTGGACCGCGAAAGCTTCATCGTCCAGGTGAAGAACAACAAGCAAGACGTGATCGCCATCGTGCCACCGCTGAACGCCTCCAACGTCAACGTCAAGACCAAGAAGTAAACGCCCGGCGGACACTCGCGCCAGCCCTCTCCCCTGCGCGGGAGAGGGCATCACAAAGTGCCCCACCCACTGCCGTGGGTGCGTACAACACCTCCAGGAGCCCCTCCCGTGACCGACTTCCTCCAACTCTTCTTCAGTGGCCTGGCCACCGGAGGCATCTATGCGCTGGCCGCACTCGGCTTCACGCTGCTGTGGCAAGCCGCCGGCACCATCAACTTCGCCCAGGGCGAGTTCGTCATGCTGCCCGCCTTCATGATGCTGGCCTTCATCAACATGGGAGCGCCATTCCTGGTCAGCTTTCTGCTCACCTGCATACTGGCCACCGCCGTCCTCGGCTGGGCCTTCAAACGCGGCATCGTGGACCCGCTGTTCAAGTTCGGCATGATGCCCATCGTGGTGGCCACCATCGGCTTGTCGATTGCCATGCGCAACGGCATGCGTGCCGGCTACAGTGCCGAAGCCCACCCCTTCCCCAGCCTGTTTGCCGACAAGCTGTTCAACATCGCCGGCGTCACCATCACCATGGCCGACGTAGGCACCCTGGTGCTGGCCCTGCTGCTGGTGTTCGGCACCCAAGCCTTTCTGAATAAGACCATCACCGGCCGCGCCATGCAGGCCGTGGCGCAGAACACCGAGAGCGCCAGCGTGCTGGGCATCAATGTGCCGCGCATGATCTTCTACACATTCGCCATCAACGCCATCCTGGCCTGCGCCGCCGCCGTGCTGATCACGCCGACCTACCTGGCCAAGTTCGACATGGGTGAAAGCCTGGGCAACAAGGCCTTCTTCGCGGCCATCATCGGCGGCTTCAACAACTCGCGCGGTGCACTGCTGGGCGGGCTGATCGTCGGCGTCTGCGAAAACCTGGCTGCTGCCTATATCTCGCCGGCCTACAAGGACGCCGTGGCGCTGGTGATTTTCATGGTGGTGATCCTGTTCAAACCCCAAGGCCTGCTGGGCAAAAAAGAAGAACGCAAGGTCTGATCATGAAAAAGAGCACTCTCATTTCCATAGCAGTCGCCGCAGTATTTCTGTGCGTTACGCCGCAATTTCTTAAAAACTACGGAATCTACCTGCTGACCACCTGGCTGATCTTCGTGGTCGCCACCATGGGCTTGAACCTGACCGTGGGTTACGCCGGCCAGAAATCTCTGGGCCACGCCGCCTTCTTCGGCATTGGCGCCTACACCATGGCCCTGCTGCTCAAGGCGGGCTTCAGCTGGTGGCTGGGCATTCCGGCTGCGGCACTGCTGTGCTTTGCAGTAGGCCTGGTGCTGGGCTTCCCGGCACTGCGCGTGCAGACCATCTACCTGGCGTTTGCCACCCTGGGCTTCAACACCGCCGTCTGGCTGGTGATGCGCAACGAGGAATGGCTGACCGGCGGCACCTTCGGTATCAACGATATCGCCCGCCCCGCATTTGCCAACGCCAACCTGAACTATTACTACCTGGTACTGGCCTTTGCCGTGGTGCTGGCACTGCTGCTGTGGGGCCTGCTGCGCTCACCTTGGGGCAAAGCCTTCACAGCGCTGCGCGACAACCCGATCCGTGCGGAAAGCCTGGGCATCAACATCCGCAGCTACACCCTGCTGTCCTTCGCCATCGGCGCGGCCTACGCAGGCATTGCCGGCGCACTGTTCGCCTCGCTGGTGCAGTTCATCGAACCCGCCCCGTTCGCCGTAGGCGCATCGATCATGATGTACCTGATGGTGGTGGTCGGCGGCCCCGGCTACTTCCTCGGCCCCATCGTTGGCGCCGCCGTCGGCGTGGTCGTGCCAGAGTGGCTGCGTGACGTGCCCGGCGTGTCCGACTGGTACCTGCCGCTATTCGGCGCCGCTGTGGTGGTGCTGATGGTTTGGCTGCCCGATGGGCTGCTGAGCCTGCCTGACCGCCTGAAGGCCAAGAAACAATCCAAAGAAGCCAGCGCCGCACGTGCTGCCGCAGGAGCCAAACCATGAGCCAGTCCCTGTTAAAAGTCACTGACCTGAAGAAAGCCTACGGCGCCATCCAGGCCGTGGGCGGTGTCAGCTTCGAAGTCCAGCCCGGCGAAATCTTCGGCGTCATCGGCCCCAATGGTTCGGGCAAGACCACGCTGTTCAACAGCATGCTGGGCCAGATCACGCCCGACACCGGCAAGATCGAACTCAACGGCGAAGACGTGACCCATTGCGGTCCGCTGGAGCTGAACCGCAAGGGCGTGGGCCGCACCTTCCAGACGCTGCAGGTGTTTGGCAAGATGAGCGTGCGCGACAACCTGATCGTGGCGGCCCAAGAGCACCACGGCAGCATGTTCAGCCGAATGTTCGCGCCCGGTGACTCGGGCCTGGGCGGCAAGGCCGATGCCTTGATCAAGCGCTTCCGCATTGAGCACGTAGCCGACAAAAAGGCCGGCGAACTCAGCTACGGCCAGCAAAAGCTGGTCGACATCGCCATGGCCTTCATGAGCGAGCCCGACCTGGTGCTGCTGGACGAACCCTGCGCCGGCGTGAACCCCAGCCTGGTGGGTGGCATCTCCACGCTGCTGAAGGACCTGAACCGCAACCCTGCCAGCGGCAAGAAAAGCAGCTTCGTGGTCATCGAACACAACATGGACTTTGTGATGGACCTGTGCCACCGCATCATGGTGATGGTCGAAGGCAAGGTCATGGCCATCGGCACACCGGCGGAAATCCGTGGCAACAAGCAGGTGCTGGACGCCTACCTCGGAGCATAAAAATGAGCGATATTTGCATTGAATTCGACGACGTGGTGGCCGGGTACAAGGACTTTATGATCCTGAACAACCTGAGCTTCAAGGCCAAGACCGGCTCCATCACCCTGCTGCTGGGCCCCAACGGTGCCGGCAAGTCCACGGTGCTGAAGACCTTGTTCGGCCTGCTCAAGCCCCGCCAGGGCACGATCAAGCTGCACGGCGAAAGCATTGGCGGCGCCACGCAAAAGGAACTGCTGGCCAAGGGCATCGCCTTCGTGCCGCAGGGCCGCAATCTGTTCGGCCAGCTGACGGTGTGGCAGAACCTGGAACTCGGCGGCATCACCATCGGCAAGGAGCTGACGCACGCGCGCATCCCCGAGGTGCTGGAGTTCTTCCCGCGGGTCAAGCAGCGCATGAACAGCATGGCCTCGGCCCTGTCGGGCGGCGAGCAGAAGCAGCTGGAGATCGGCCGCGCCCTGCTGCTGCGCCCCAAGGTGATACTGATCGACGAGCCCAGCATCGGCCTGAGCCCCATGGTGGTGGGCGATGTGTTCAAGCTGCTGCGCAAGCTGGCCGACCAGGGCACAACCGTGCTGATGGTGGAACAAAACGTGAAAAGCGCGCTCAAAATTTCGGACGAAGCCATCGCACTCGAATCCGGCCGCCTGGTGCTGCAAAAGCCGGCATCCGAATTGCTTGCCGATCCGAATATTGAACGACTATTCTTGGGTGGGGCGCACGCAGCGCCTGCACCAGCAGCTATTTAATCAGGAGCAACCTAGCTATGAGTGACTTACTCGTCAACGACAGCCGCGAGCCGCTGCAGGCCTCTTTCAGTGACGCTGCCAACCCCCTGGGGCTGGACGGAATCGAGTTTGTCGAATACTCCACGCCCAAGCCCCAGGCCCTGGGCCAGGTGCTGGAAATGATGGGCTTCAAGCCCGTGGCGCGGCACCGCTCGCGCGAGATCCAGCTGTACCGCCAGGGCGGGCTGAACATCGTGGTCAACGGCCACCCCAGTGATGCCCAGGGCGCCGGCCATGGCAGCGAGTCGCCCACCATCTCGGCGGTGGCCCTGCGGGTGCGCGATGCCCGTGCCGCCTACCACTATGTGCTGGAGCGCGGCGCCTGGGAGGTGCCCACCCACGCCGAGGTAATGGAGCTGAACATCCCCGCCATCCACGGCGCGGGCGGCAGCCGCATCTACTTTGTGGACCGCTACAACGAGTTCTCCATCTACGACGTGGACTTCATCCCAATTCCTTCGGTGGAGCAGCATCCTGAGGCCACCGCTGGCTTGCACTTCTTCGGCGTAGTGCAGTACATCGGCCCCGAGCGCAGCTACGACTGGATCGAGTTCTACAACGCGTTGTTCGGCTTGGAGCTGATCCCCGACGAGCAACGCTTCGGCATCATGCCCAAGGGCAAGTTGCTGCGCAGCCCCGCGCTCTCCGAAGGCAGCAGCTTCATGCTGCAGCTGATCGAGCCTGAGGTCAATGTGATCGACGTGAATGAACGCCTGCAGCGCATCGGCCTGGGCGTGCCGGACGTGCTGGCTGCCGTGGCTGCGCTGCGCAAGCTGGGCGTGGAGTTTGTGGAAACCCAGGCCACCCACACCGAAAGCCGTGGCGCCATCACCAAGACCTATCTGGGTTCCGTAGTATTCGAACTCGTGCACAGCGAGAAAGCAGCATGAAAGCCCACGCCATCCAAGGCTTCGGCATGGACACCATCACCCTGGCCGGGCCGCTGAAGGCCAAGCTCAAGGCCATGGTGGATGCCGGTTTCACCCAGGTGATGCTGAAGGCCAATGACATTGTCGGCCACCCAGACGGCATGGAAGCCGCGGTGGCCGAGGTCAAGGCCAGCGGCCTGCGCGGCACCGGATTCCAGGTGCTGCGTGACTTCGAGGGCCTGAGCGGCCACCTGCACGACTACAAGATCGACATCGCCAAGGCCATGCTGCAGATGTGCGCCGCGCTGGACTGCAAGGTGCTGCTGGCCTGCTCGTCCACCTCGGCCCACGCCACCCAGGACCTGGACCACATCGCCAAAGACCTGCGCAAGCTGGCCATGCTGGCCGTGCCCTACGGCATACGCATCGCGTTCGAAGGCCTATCCTGGGGCCGCACCATCAACGAGTTCACCACCGCCTGGGACGTGGTCTGCCGCGCCGACTGCCCCAACCTCGGCATAGGCATAGACTCGTACCACATCCTCGCCGCCAAGACCCCGCTGGACGAGATCGACTACCTGGACCCGTCCAAGATCTTCCTGGTGCAGCTGGCCGACTTCATGTGGCAAGAGACCCGCACCTTTGAAGAGCGCATGACCACCGCCCGCACCTTCCGCGTATTCCCCGGCGAGGGCGTGCACAGTGAGCAGCTGGTGGACCTGGTGCTGCGCCTGGACAAGCTCGGCTACCGAGGTGACTACAGCTTCGAAGTCTTCAACGACGACTACGTCAACATGCCCCTGCCCATGGTGGCGGCCCGCGCCCGCAAGAGCGCGCTGTGGCTGAGCGAAGACGTGCTGCGCCGCTCCACGCCGCTGCCCAATGACATGCGGCTGAAGCAACGCAGCTGAGGGCAGCCCAAGCCTCGCATACCAAACAGGCTGCCAGCGCATGTAAATCCTGCGCTGGAAGCTATTGAATATGTAGCAGACCCAAGAGTGGAACAGCCAGACCAGCCTGCGCCGCGGGCTGTTCGATACACATGCAGCGCCCACCTCCCCACAGGCCGCAAAATAGCAGCCTAGTAAAAGGGACACAAGGGACAACAGTGGCAAAGACTTCCACCATCAAGGACGTAGCAGAACACGCAAAGGTATCCAAGGCAACCGTATCACGCTATCTGGGCGGAACCCTGGTGCTGCCACCCAAAACCGCCAAGCGCGTGGACGATGCAGTCGTCGCGCTCAAATACCACCAGAACAGCCTGGCCCGGCGCCTCAGCCTGGGCAGCAGCGAAACCATAGGGCTGGCCATGCCCGACGTGGCCAACCCCTTCTTCGCCGAGCTGGCCGACGAGGTGGAACAGGCCGCTTCTGAGGCCGGCTACGGCCTGGCGCTGTGCATTACCCGCAACCTGCTGCAGCGCGAGGAAACCTATTTGCGCTGGCTGGACACCACGCACCTGGACGGCCTGATCCTGATCACCAACCGGCCAGACGACGGCTCGCTCAAGACACTTCTGAGCGGGCGCAGCAACATCGTGCTGATCGACGAAGACGTGCCGGGCGCGGTGGTGCCCAAGGTGTTTGTCGACAACGTGGAAGGCGGCTACCTCGCCACCCTCCATCTGCTGGCCGCAGGCCACACCCGCATCGCCCACGTAACCGGCCCCCAGGATTTGTTCACCGTGCGCGAACGCCTGGCCGGCTACCGCAAGGCGCTGGAAGAAGCGCATCTGCCCTACCAGCCAGAGCTGGTGCGGTTCGGCTCGTACGAGCGCAAGTTCGGTCAGCAGGCCGCCAGTGAGCTGCTGTCGCTGCCCGAGCCGCCCACCGCCGTGTTCGCGGCCAGCGACTACCTGGCCGTAGGCATGCTGGAAACCCTGCGCGACCGAGGGCTGGACGTGCCGTCGTTTATGTCCATCGTGGGCTTTGACGATATGGAATTTGCAAGTCTGCTGATGCCACCGATCTCCACGCTGCGGCAGTCGGCCCGCGACCTGGGCCGCACCGGCGTAGCCACCCTGCTGGCATTGCTGGACGGCAGCGCAGCAGCCCATGGGCCGGCGACCATCCAGAGGCTACCCGTTCAGCTGGTGCAGCGCGCGTCTGTAGCGGCTCCGCGCAACCTGGGCTAAGCCCTTCCGGGCACAGCACCTGGGCGACGCTGACGCCCTCCTCCACTGATCGAAAATTTTTTGTGTCCGTTTGTTGACACCCCAAAAACACGCCAGTACACTTTTGTAACCCGGTTTACTAAATACGCAAAATAGCCACCGGGTTGGGGGTATGCAACAACGTTTTCTGCTGGAAAGCAAGGCGCGGCGCGGGCTGGCGCGGCTTGTGCTCCGGTCCAACCATGAAAAGGATTAGTCCATGCGCACAACTTTCAACTTCGGCCGCCTCAGCTCTGTTTTGCTGTTCGCGGGAATCATGGGCGCCAGCAGCGCCGCCTTTGCGGCAACGCCCAAAACCATTGCTCTGGTGCAGATCAACCAGGAGGCGCTGTTCTTCACCCAGATGAACGAAGGCGCGCAAAAAGCCGCCAAGGCCGCCGGGGTGGCGCTGACCATCTTCAACGCCAACAACGACCCGAACGCACAAAACAACGCCATCGAAACCTTCATCCAGCAGAAGGTGGACGCGATTCTGGTGGTGGCCATTGATGTGAACGGCATCAAGCCCGCGATCAGCCAGGCCAAGAAGGCCGGTATCCCGGTGGTGGCCATCGACGCCATCGTCAACGGCGACAACGCATCGCAAGTCGGCGTGGACAACAAGCAGGTCGGCGTGGACATCGGCAAGTACACCGCCGACTACATCAAGACCAGCCTGGGCGGCAAGGCCCAGATCGGCGTGGTGGGCGCACTCAACTCCTTCATCCAGAACGTGCGCCTGGACGGCTTCAAGGCCGGCGTGGCCGGCGCGCCTGGTGCCAAGATCGTCTCCACTGTGGACGGCCAGAACGTACAGGACCAGGCGCAAAGCGCGGCCGAAAACCTGATCTCCGCCAACCCGGACATGCAGGTGGTGTACGCCACGGGTGAACCGGCACTGATCGGCCTGGTGGCTGCCACCTCGGCCCAGAACGCGGGCAAGCGGGTCAAGGTCGTCGGTTGGGACCTGAGCGCGCAGGCCATCAAGGGCATGGACGACGGTTATGTGTTGGCAGTCGTGCAGCAAGACCCCGAAGGTGAAGGCAAGGCCGCAGTGGACGCCGCCATCAAGCTGGTCAAGGGCGAACCCGTCGCCAAAAGCATATCGGTGCCGGTGACCATCGTGACCAAGGCCAACGTGGGTAAATACCGCACGGTCTTCAAATAGGCCTCTGTGCCATAAGCGCTTGCATGGCGTGACATCGCCACTGGACCCACGCCATGCAAGCCACAGCCTTTCTCTGCAACAAGGAATCGGACATGGACACAAGGGCAACGCCACCACGCGTTCGCATGCGAGGCATCACCAAGAGCTACGGCGCCATACAGTCGCTGCGCGGCGTAAATCTGGAAGTGGCGCCTGGTGAAGTGCTCGGGCTGGTGGGAGACAACGGCGCAGGCAAATCCACGGTATCCAAGGTCTTGTCGGGTGCGGTGATCCCCGACAGCGGCCAGATTGAAATCGACGGCAAACCGGTGCACTTCGCACACCCTGGCGACGCCCGGGCGCACCACATCGAGATGGTCTACCAGGACCTGTCCTTGTGCGACACCATCGACGTGGCAGGCAACCTGTTTCTGGGTCGGGAGCCGACCCGCCGCGTATTCGGCAAGACCGTGCTGGACCACGCAAAAATGCACTTTGAGGCCCGCGCCATGCTCAGCGGACTGGGCATTCGCATACCGGATACGCACCAGGAGGTCGAGAACCTCTCAGGTGGGCAACGCCAGGCCATCGCCATCTCGCGTGCAGCGTCCTTCAACCCCAAAGTACTGATCATGGACGAGCCCACGGCCGCGCTGGCGGTGGCCGAGGTCGAGGCCGTGCTGGAGCTGGTGCGCACCATCAGTGCACGCGGCGTCAGCGTGATTTTGATTAGCCATCGGCTGCAAGACCTGTTCCTGGTGTGCGACCGCATCAGTGTGATGTACGAAGGCCAAAACGTGGCCGACCGTTTGATTGGCAACACCAGCCTGCAAGAGGTGGTGGACCTGATCGTGGGCCGCAAATTCACTGCCCGTTCCGCCCAGCCCCTGGTGGAGAGCTAACCATGGAAATGACTGTGTCCCACGTTCCCAACCCCACTTCCGCACCCACGTCTGCCCCCGCTTCCACCCCACTCAAACGGCTGCTGGGCCGTGACCCCGGCGTGACCAGCATTGCGGCGTTTTTCCTGTGCTGCGTGCTGGCCTTCAGCTTCTCAACTGACACGTTTTTCACCACCGGTAACATCCTGAACGTACTGCGTCAAAGCGCGCCGCTGTTGATCGTCGCCACAAGCATGACGCTGGTGATCACCACCGGCGGCATCGATCTGTCCATCGGCTCCACGCTGGCATTGGTGGGCGCGCTGGCGGCCGTCAGCCTGGACGCCGGCGCGCCGGATGTGGTGGTGCTGACCGGCGGCATAGCGCTGGGGGGGCTGATTGGCGCCATCAACGGCTACTTCGTCGCATTTGCCGGCATGCCGGCCTTTATCGTCACGCTGGGCACGCTGTCGGTAGTGCGCGGCGTGGCCTTGCTGCTCACCCAGGGCTATTCCATCCCGGTCAAAGGCACGGGCCTGTTTACCGAGCTGGGGCGCGCGGTGGTCTGGGGCGTGCCGGTACCGGCGGCAATTGCGGTGCTGGTGCTGGTGGCCGGCTGGGTCTGCCTGCGCCACACACGTTTTGGCCGCTACATCATTGGCATTGGCACCAATGCCGAGGGCGTGCGCCGTGCGGGTGTGAATGTGCGCAACATCACGCTCAAGGTCTACATCCTGAGCGGCGCGGCCGCCGGTCTGGCTGGGCTGATCACAACCGCACGGCTGGGCAGTGGCTCGTCCAACCAGGGCGTGGGTTTTGAGCTGGCCGTGGTGGCTGCGGTGGTGCTGGGCAGCACGAATCTGTTTGGCGGGCGCGGCACCATCCTGGGCACCCTGCTGGGCGCGCTGACCATTGCCGTGCTGGGCAATGGGCTGATACTGATTCACGTGTCGCCGTTCTACACGCAGATCATCCAGGGCGCGATCATGCTGCTGGCCATTTACATGAACACGCGCATCTTCACGCCGCAGCGCCAACGCAAGGGCTGACGCAATGCAGAACTCCATTTTCAGCCACCCCGAGCCGCTGCCCGTGGGCGTAAGCAGCGGCCATGTGATGACGGTGCTGGGTCCGTTACCCGTCGCCCAGATGGGCGTGACACTGATGCACGAACACATCCTGCTGGATGCGTCTGGCAAGTGGGTTGCTCCATCGTGCTGCAGCGAGCGGCACATCGGAGAACAAAAGGTGCACATGGGCATCCTGGGTGCCCTGCGCATGAACCCGCTGGCCAACCGCGACAACTGCCAGCTGTTCGACCCCGACATGGCGGTCGAAGAGCTGATGAAGTTCCAGGAACTGGGCGGCAACACCGTGGTAGACCCGACCAACCTGGGCATAGGCCGCGACCCGCAGGCGCTGCAGCGCATATCGCGCCGCACGGGCCTGAACATCGTCATGTCCACCGGCTTTTACCTGGAGCCTTCGCACCCCAATTACGTGGCGAAAAAGTCCGTGGAGGAGCTGACCGAACAGCTGGTGTACGACGTGGGCGGCGGCGCCCGCAAGCCCGAGGTGATCGCCGGGCTGATCGGTGAAATCGGCGTTTCCCACGACTTCACCGCCAACGAAGAAAAATCCCTGCGTGCCGCCGCGCGGGCCAGCGCCCAGACGGGCGTGCCCCTGTCGGTTCATCTGCCCGGCTGGCTGCGCCACGGCCACCGCGTGCTGGACGTTGTGGAGTCCGAAGGCGCGAACCTGAACCATACCGTGCTGTGCCACATGAACCCCAGCCACCGCGATACCGAATACCAGCATTCGCTGGCGCGGCGCGGCGCCTGGCTGGAGTACGACATGATAGGCATGGAGTTTTATTACCCCGAAGAACAGGCGCCCGCGCCATCCGACGAGGACAACCTGCGTGCCATCCGTGCCCTGATCGACGCGGGTTTCATCGACCGCCTGCTGATCTCCCACGACGTATTTTTGAAAACCATGCTGACCCGCTTTGGCGGCCACGGCTATGGCTACATCCTGAAATATTTTGTGCCCCGCATGCGCCTGCACGGCGTGACCGATGCGCAGATTGAAACCCTGCTGGTGCACAACCCGCAGCGGGTGTTCGCCAACACCGTAGGCTGAGGTCTTGCACCAAGAGTTCGCACCGCACAGGCCATTTTGTAAACCGCTTTCCAATGCCATCCACGGAGCCGATGGCACCCCTACACAACAACACCCAAGGACATAGACATGAAGAAATCCATACTGCTGGCCGGAGAGACCTGGACCAGCACCGCCACCCACATCAAGGGCTTTGACCAGTTCCCCACCATCACGTACCACAACGGTGCCACGGCCTTCCTGGACGCATTCAAGGACGGCGACTACCAGATCACCCATATGCCGGCCCATGTCGCGCAGGAAAGCTTCCCCTCCACACTGGAAGGCCTGCAGGCATTTGACGCCATCATCCTGTCCGACATTGGCGCCAACACCTTGCTGCTGCACCCGGACACCTGGGCCAAAAGCCAGCGCACGCCCAACCGGCTCAAGCTGCTGCGCGAATACGTGCGCGGCGGCGGTGGCCTAATGATGGTGGGCGGCTACCTGAGCTTTCAAGGCATCAACGGCAGCGCGCGCTTCCACAAAACCCCGGTGGAAGAAGTGCTGCCCGTGCAGTGCCTGCCCTTTGATGACCGCGTGGAAGTGCCAGAGGGCTTTACCCCGCAACTGCTGGCTCCACACCCCGTCACCGCCGGGCTGGGCACGCAGTGGCCGCACCTGCTGGGCTACAACGAGGTCACAGTGAAACCCGGCGCCACACTGATTGCCACGGTGCCAGAAACCGGCCATCCGCTGCTGGTGGCGGGCCAGTTTGGCCAGGGGCGTACATTGGCCTGGACCAGCGATATGTCGCACCACTGGCTACCGCCCGAGTTTTCCGACTGGCAGGGCTACCGCCAGCTCTGGCAGAACAGCCTGGACTGGCTGACCAAGGTGGTCTAACCCCTATCCAACAGCAGGAGCAGTGCAATGCTAGCCATCGATCCTGTAGAACTGACCCGCCAACTGGTGGGCTTCACCTCGGCCAACCCGCCGGGGGACGAAGAAGACTGCGCGCGCTTTCTGGCTGGCCTGCTGCAGGAGGCCGGCTTTGCGGTACAGCTGCACAGCTTTGGCGAACGCCGCATCAACCTCGTCGCCCACATCGAAGGTGCTGCGGGAGGTGCCCCCCTGGGCTTCACCGGCCACCTGGACACCGTGCCCCTGGGCGCTGCCCCATGGCAGCACGACCCTTATGCCGGCGAGGTGGTGGATGGCAAGCTCTACGGGCGCGGCAGCAGCGATATGAAGGGCGGTATCGCCGCCTTCATCGCCGCCTGCCTGCCACTGCTTGACAGCCTGCGCCAGGGCAGCGGCCTGCAGCTGATACTGACCGGCGGCGAGGAAACCGGCTGCGACGGCGCCCATGCGCTGATTGCGGCCCAGCCCGCCTGCCTGGTGCCGCTGGGTGCGTTGATCGTGGGCGAGCCCACAGGCAACCGCGCGCTCATTGGCCACAAAGGTGCTTTATGGCTGAACGCCACGGCACGCGGCGTCACGGCACACGGCGCCATGCCGGAACAGGGCGTGAACGCCATCTACGCCGCCGCCGATGCGCTGGTAAAGATCAGGAGCTTCGAGGTCGGCCCGGCCCATGCGCTGATGGGTTCACCCACGCTGAACGTAGGCACCATCCAAGGCGGTTTGAACATCAACTCAGTGCCCGACCAGGCCCGCTTTACCATCGACATCCGCAGCGTGCCGGGCATAGAGCACCGCTGCGTGTCGGAGCGCTTGCACGCCCACCTGGGCAATATCGAACTCGCGCCCTTGATCGACCTGCCGGCGGTGTATTCCGACCCCGAGCACTCGTGGATCGCCCGCGTCACGCAGCTGGCGCAGCAGCATGGCGAGCCCTGCACCCACCGGCGCACGGTGCAGTATTTCACCGATGCCGCCGTGCTGACGCCGGCCACCGGGCATCCGCCCACCATCATCCTGGGGCCGGGCGAAAGCGACATGGCCCACAAAACCAATGAATACTGCCGCGTAGACCGGCTGCACCAGGCGGTGCGGCTCTATGGCGAAATCCTGCGCGACTGGGTGGCGCACAGCTCTGCGCCGCAGGCAGCATGAGGCAGCGCGGCAGCCAGGTATGCGTAGTAGGCAATGCCGCCTTCGATTTTCTGCTGCAGACCGAGCGCCTGCCGCGTGCCGGCGAAACCCTGCTGGCTGGCCACACCCAGCTGGACTATGGCGGCAAAGGCGCCAACCAGGCGGTGTGCGCAGCGCGCACGGGCACAGCGGTGGTGTTGTTCTGCGCGCTGGGCGATGACGCGGACGGCTGGCGCTTTCTGTCCCGGCTGGTGGACGAAGGCATAGACACACAGCACATCCGCCGGCTGCCCTGCGCCACCGACCTGTCGGTGATCACCGTGGACCTGCAGGGCGAAAACACCATCGTCACCCGCAACGAGGCTGCCGCCCAGTACCGGCCGGACCCGCAGGTCGTGCTAAACGCCACCGCCGCAGGCGACTGGGTGGTACTGCAAGGCAATCTGGACGCCAGCCTCAGTACCGACATCTTGCGCCTGGCACGCAGCCAACAGCGCCGCACCCTGCTCAACCCCGCGCCCGTACCGGAAGCCTGCCTGCAAATGCTGGGCTACGTGGATGTCTTGGTACTCAACCAGGTGGAAGCCGCAGCCATCACCCAGCTTGACGGGGCCGCCGAAGCGGCCCGCCGGCTACAGCAGGCGGGCGCACAGCATGTCGTTGTGACCCTGGGCGCCGCCGGCCTGCTGTGGTGCAGCGCCCGTGGCATACAACAACTACCTGCGGTACCCGCCCAGGCCGTGGACACGGTGGGTGCGGGTGATGTCTTCTGCGGCACCCTGGTTGCCGGCCTGGCGCAGGGCTACGCCATGGCCAGCGCCTTGCAATGGGCCCAGGCTGCCGCGGCACTGTCCGTCACACGCCACGGCACCCAGGCCAGCTTTCCCACCCATCCAGAGATGCGCAGCCTGCAGCCTGCGTGGCCGCCCACAGGCACATAAGAAATAGGCCTCTAGCGCAGGTAGTGCCTGCGCAAGAAGCTATCATTTATGCAGCGCGATAGTTTGCTACTACACTACGGCCCCCTGCTTTCGCTTGAGCCCACCCGTGCCCATACCCGCCATCGCCGCGCTGCGCAGCCGCGCCACCCAACACCTCACGCCCTGCGACGACGGCCATATCGTCTGGCACAAATGGGGCCCGGCCGATGGCGGCCAGCGCCCGCTGCTACTGTTGCACGGCGGCAGTGGCAGCTGGACCCACTGGGTACGCAACATCAACGCCCTGGTGGACGCGGGCCGCCAGGTCTGGGTGCCCGACCTGCCCGGCTTTGGCGACTCCGCCCTGCCCCCGGACGGCATGGACGCCGACGTGATCGCCGCACCGCTGGAAGCCGGCCTGCAGCAGCTGCTGGGCGCGCAGCCGGTGGATGTGGTGGGCTTTTCATTCGGCGGCATGGTGGGCAGCTTTCTGGCCGCCGACTACCCGGCGCGGGTGGCTCGCCTGGTGGTGGTGGGCGCCGTGGGGCTGGGCCTGGTGCCGCGCAACACCGTCAAGCTCAAGGGCTGGCGGCATCTACAGGCCGAGGACGCGCGCGACGCCATCCACCGCTTCAACCTGGCCGCACTCATGCTGCACCAGCCTGAGGCCATAGACGCCGACACGCTGGCCCTGCACAAAGCCAATGTACAGCGCGACCGCCTGCCCGCGCGCCGGCTGTCCAACACCGATGTGCTGAAGCAAAACCTGCTGCGCGTGGCATGCCCCGTGTCGGCCATCTATGGCCGCGAGGATGCGCTGTACGTAGGCCACCAGGACTTGCTGCAAGCCAGCTTGCAAGCCCTGCCGCACTTTCAGCAATTCGCGTGGATAGACCAGGCCGGGCACTGGGTGCAGTACGAGCGCGCCGATGCCTTCCACACCGCCCTGCAGCAGCTGCTGCCTCCTATACTGGGCGAATGAACGAACCCGACCATTCGCGCAGCAAGGCCAAGGACGCACGCACCACGTCGCGCACCAACAACCCGGACCGCACGCGCGAAAACATCATCGAGGTGGCCACCCGCGAGTTCTCCGAAAAAGGCCTGGCCGGCGCCCGCGTGGACGTGATCGCCGACACCACGCACACCAGCAAGCGCATGATCTACTACTACTTCGGTAGCAAGGAAGGCCTGTACATCGCCGTGCTGGAGGCCGCCTACAGCCGCATCCGGCAAATAGAGTCCGAGCTGCACCTGGAAGACCTGGAGCCCGAGTTAGCCCTACGCACCCTGGTGGCCTTCACGGTGGACTACCACTACGCAAACCCCGCATTCGTACGCCTGGTCATGAGTGAGAACATGCAGCGCGGCGAATTCCTGGCGCAAAGCACCAGCATCCAGCAGCGCAACGAGCCCGCCATCGAAGCTATCACCGCCGTTTACCAGCGCGGTGTGGCGGCCGGCGTATTCCGCAGTGGCCTGGACCCGGTGGACCTGCACATGTCGATCAGCGGTCTGAGCTTTTTCAACGTGGCCAACAGCCACACTTTTGCACTGATCTTCCAGCACACACTGGACAGCCCGGACGCCATGCGCCAGCGCTGCGCCAATGTGGTGGAAATGGTGCTGCGCTACGTAAAGGCCTGAGCCCGGCGGGCCTGGCCAGGCCCAACCATTGCGCCGTTGCATGGCGATGCTGAAGATCCAGTCTTAATTCCCAGCGGCCAAGCGCTGGTCGATCCAGCTGAAGGCGTCTAGCACGTCGTAGTTGCCGGCGTGCCCCTGATCCCAGAAGAGTGCGTAATCAACATCCTTGACCTTGGAGTCCGCCTTCAGCGCACGGCTGAGGTTGTAAGCCACGGTGAAAGATGTGTCGCGGTCTCGCGCGCCAACGCGGATGCGCCAGTGCGTCGTGATGCCGGCGGTTTTGCCGACATAGGGCAGAGCGTTGATCATCTTGTACTGGTTCAACAGATACGCCTGCTGCGGGTTGGCAGCCCAGGTGTAGCCGGTATTCGCCAAGCCCACATCGCTTTGCGCGGCGTTGATGGCGTCCCCGCCGTTGTTGTTGTTCCAAGCGTACTCGGTGAAGTTGGAATACACCTGGGCAGCGGTGCCGAACAAATTGGACTCGCCTCCGCTGTAGTTGCCATAGATAGTGGCTCCCGCCAGGGTGGTGTCCGCCGTAGCAGTCGTCGCGAGGGCGGCAGTTTGACCGAGTTGGTCAAAAGCCGGCACGGCCTTGAGCCGGGATTGCTTGGCCACGAACTTCAGGTAGTTCGACATATTGAAGTTGGTTACCGTACCACTCGAATCCACGTTGATGAAGTCGTTCTTGTAGTACAGGGTTCCGCTTCCGCCGACCACGCCATTGGCCGCAGCACTGCCATAAGCGTTGTAGGCTACGAAAGTCTTGCCAGCCTTGACGTACGTGCTTGCCGCTTTCTTGATTTCGGTCTGCAAGGCGGCCAGCATATTGTCGGTGGTCAGCGCCGTGCCATCATCATTCTTCAAGCCCAGGCCAGCTTGGTAGGTCGCGAACTTATTCATCAGCGCGGTGCTGCCCGTCGGGTCTGGATTCGAGGCACGGACGAGTTCATTACCGCTCGCATCCACGATCAGCCCGGCCTTCTGGTCCGCAGACACCAGTGAACGCGTATCCAGCACATTGAACATCCACTCGTAAGCCAGGTCGGCACTGCCCAGGTCCTGAATGGGGCAATAGGCCACGACGGCATAGACACTGTCGCTGATGGAGCTCTTGCCGCTCGTGTCGATGCCGGCCGCACCGGCAGCTTTCAGATACGGCAAATAGTCTTCGCCGTCGCCCGTGGCACCAAGCTGCGTGCTCTGCGCACCACCACCGCTGGTGCCGTTCACCACGATGCGGCTGGCACTGCCCGGCATGAGGCTGTCATTCAGGCGCAAATAGCGCACGGCGGCCTTGGCATCGACGATGGCGGCTGGCGCCTTGCCCTGGTAGATGCCGTCGTCGTAGACGCCAGCGGGGGCCACCGCGCCGCGGCTGCGCGAGGCCATGTTGATATAGACGAAACCACGGGCCAGCGCAGCCCCCTTCTTGTCGGTATCGCTGTTGCTGACGTACGTGCCGCCGTTGACGATGTCGGCCCCGGCGTAATTGCTGTTGGTGATGGGGTCCGTGCCATTCCAGCCGCCCTTGCCCCCTTGGTAGCTGGCCAACCAGCCGGCGTTGTTGACGTTCAGCAAGATAGCGTTGTCTTGCTTGGCCGCATCCACCTCGCGCACAAAGATGTTCATGTTCTGGTAGCCGCAGCTCTGGTTGTCCACCGCTCCGGCGGACTGCGTAGCCGCCAATTGCATGGGCTTGCCGACGTAGCACACCTCGCGGTACCAGCGTACCGGCGTGCTCACACCGTCCAGGGTGACCGTGATCGTCGTGTACTTGGTCGTATCGAAAGCCAACTGGCTGTCATATACACCGGGGCCTGCGGTACTGGAAGCAGCGCTGCTGCCGCCGCCGCAGGCCGTCATCAGGCCGGTAACCGATATCGCGGCAATGGAGGCCGCAAGTGCGCGCCGTTTGAATTGTGTGTGCATGCTTGTCTCTTTAATGAAGTGATTGAACGTGGTCTCCTCAGGGTCCGACGTGCCGGCTCTAGCCGCTCTTGTGCCCGTGTGGGTGGCTGCAGGCCAGCGGTTGGCCGACCTTTGTCGTCATGGAAGACAGTGCATGGGTGCCGCGCCGCTTCTGAAACTCTTGCAAACCTTGGGCTGGATGGCCCGGTGCGTGGTTTTCTTTGCTTCGAGTCAATGACATGAAGGGGCACTTTACGCAGCCGACATGCGTCGCAGAAGATGCCGCGTTAAGGGGCGCGATAACCCCCAAACATCATGGTTTTCCATAGGCAGCAATGAAATTGCACCGCAGGTGCGGGTAGACGCCCGCAAGTTGAAGGCAGCTGGAACGGCACGGCAAGTGCATGGCGCGAAACACCGCCATCCCGCGGCGCAACGGCTGCGTCGAATCGCTCTTCGCTACATGCAGAAATAAGCGCCCGCATGGGCGCAGCGGCAGGAGCTAGCCTACCGCTTTGATCAAGCCGTCGCGCCCAGCCTGGACCAGCATGGAAGCCACCGCGCAGGACGCCAGCCGGGCCGACTCAGAGTCCGCCCGGCTGGTGAGGATGATCGGCACCTTGGCCCCCAGCACTATGCCCGCGGCATAGGCCCCGGCCAGAAAGGTCAGGCTCTTGGCCAGCATATTGCCGGCATCCAGGTCGGGCACGATCAACACGTCAGCATGGCCGGCCACGGGCGAAGTGATGCCCTTGATGCGCGCGGCGTCCAAGTCGATGGCGTTGTCCATGGCCAGGGGGCCGTCCAGCTGGGCACCGGTGATCTGACCCCGCTCGGCCATCTTGCACAGGGCCGCCGCGTCGATGGTGGACGGTACTTTGGAGCTGACCGTTTCCATCGCCGACAGCACGGCCACGCGCACCGGCGAGACATGCAGCGCATGCGCCAGGTCAATGGCGTTCTGCACGATGTCCACCTTCTCGTCCAGACCCGGCGCGATGTTGATGGCGGCATCGGAAATGATCAGGGGCCGTGGGTGTCCGGGCACGTCCATCACAAAACAATGGCTGATGCGGCGGGACGTGCGCAGCCCCCCTTCATGCTTGACGACGGCTGCCATCAACTCGTCGGTATGCAGACTGCCCTTCATCAGCGCGTCCACCTCGCCGCGCAAAGCCATTGCCACCGCCACTTCGGCCGCCGCATGGCTGTGGGGTGCGTCCACCATGTACAAGCCGCTCAGGTCCAGATGCGCCTGCTGCGCAATCGCCTCCAGCTTGGCGCGCGGCCCCACCAGCAGCGGCGTGATCAAGCCCAGCCGAGTCGACTCCAGCACCGCCTGCAAAGACACATCGTTGGCTGGGTGCACCACGGCCACCCGCAGCGGTGGCCACTGCCGGGCAGCTGCGATCAGCCTGTCGTAGTGGGGATGGGAACTGGCGATGGTGGTTGGGACGGAATCAGGCATGGGCATAATTAAAATGGGAAACAAGGAACGCACAAGCATGGGCGGGCCAACCATCGTACCGCCATACACCCACCCCTTAGTGACACACACATCCCATGCCGCTCACAACCCACAGCGATCTGATAGCGGTAGCCAACGCTGGCTCCTCCAGCCTGAAGTTTTCACTGTATGAATGGCATGCCGGGAATGCGCTCACGCTGCTGATGCGCGGCCTGGTCGAAGGGCTGGGCACGGCCCCGCACTTCGTCGCCAAAAGCCCCAGCGGCAAGATCCTGGGCGAACGCGTACTGGCCCCTGACGCGGCATTGGGCCATGACGCCGCGCTGCACCACGTGATCGAGTTCGTACGCGGACTGGTGCCAGACATCCAGCTGCGCGGCATCGGCCACCGGGTGGTGCACGGCGGCCTGACGCACGCGCAACCCGTGCAGGTCACGCGGGCCGTGCTGGAAGATTTGCAAGCCCTGTCGCCCCTGGCGCCGCTGCACCAGCCGCACAATCTTTCGCCGATACGCCTGGCCTTTGATGCGCTACCGGGTGTGCCGCAAGTCGCCTGCTTTGACACCGCATTCCACCGTGCCCATGCCGAAGTCGCGCAGATGTACGCCCTGCCCTATGCCCTGCATGAGTCCGGCGTGCGCCGCTATGGTTTCCATGGCCTGTCCTATGAATACATTGCCTCGCGCCTGCCCCTGGTAGCCCCCGCGCTGGCACAGGGGAAGGTCATCGCGCTGCACCTGGGCAATGGCGCCAGCCTGTGTGCGCTGCAAGGTGGGCACAGCGTGGACAGCACCATGGGCTTCACCGCGCTGGATGGCCTGCCCATGGGCACCCGCTGCGGCGCCGTGGACCCAGGCGTGCTGCTCTACCTGCTGCAAGCCAAGGGCATGGACGCCGCGCAGGTGGAGTCCATGCTCTACCGGGAATCGGGCCTACTGGGTGTGTCGGGCATCTCCAGCGACATGCGCGTGCTGCTGGCCAGCGACGCGCCCCGCGCACAACTAGCGGTGGATCTGTTCGTCTACCGCATCCTGCGCGAAATTGGCTCCCTGGCCGCCGCACTGGGCGGCGTGGATGGCATCGTATTCACCGGTGGCATAGGCGAGAACGCGGCCGAGATACGCCGCCGGGTCGTCGACGGCCTGGGCTGGCTGGGCTTCAGCCTGGACAGCCAGGCCAATGCCACCGGCGGGCCCTGCATTTCTGCTGCGGGCAGCGCCCGCTCGGCCTGGGTCATCCCCACCGACGAGGAATGGATGATCGCAAGCCATACCGCCCAGCTGCTGAGTGCGCGCCCGGCGGAATTTTCCGCCTGAGCCCATCCTCACGCTACAAGCCTTTTAGACCTCTTGCGCAGGAACTACCTGCGCAAGCAGCTATAAATTAAGTAGCATCACGCGCACCCGCAGATCAGCGCCCAACCATGTTGCCGGGCACCACCCATTGGTCAAACTGCTCGCCCGTCACATGGCCGGACGCCACGGCCGCCTCGCGCAGGCTGCTACCCTCCTTGTGCGCCTTCTTGGCGATGAAGGCGGCCTTGTCATAGCCAATGTGGGTGTTCAGCGCCGTCACCAGCATCAGCGAGCTGTTCACCAGCGCGGTGATGCGCTCGCGGTTTGGCTCTATGCCCGCCGCGCAGTGGTCGTTGAAGCTGACCATGCCGTCGGCCAGCAGGCGCACGCTCTGCAAGAAGTTGTGCGCCACCATGGGGCGGAACACGTTCAGCTCGAAGTTGCCCGAGGCGCCGCCGAAGTTGATCGCCACGTCGTTGCCAAACACCTGGGCCGCCAGCATGGTTACGGCCTCGCTCTGCGTGGGGTTGACCTTGCCCGGCATGATGCTGGAGCCGGGTTCGTTCTCGGGAATGCTCAGCTCACCAATGCCGCTGCGCGGGCCGCTGGCCAGCCAGCGCACATCGTTGGCAATCTTCACCAGGCTGGCAGCCAGGGTCTTCAACGCGCCATGGGCGTGCACCAGCGCGTCGCAGCTGGCCAGGGCTTCGAACTTGTTGGGCGCCGTCACAAACGGCAGGCCGGTCAGGCGCGCCAACTCGGCTGCGGCCTGCTCGGCATAGCCCTTCGGTGCATTCAGCCCGGTGCCCACCGCCGTGCCGCCCAGCGCCAGTTCACACAGATGCGGCAAGGCGGCCTGCACATGGCGCGCGCCATGTTCCAGCTGGGCCACATAGCCCGAGAACTCCTGGCCCAAGGTCAGCGGCGTGGCGTCCTGCAAATGGGTGCGACCAATTTTGACGATGTCGGCAAAGTCGGCGGACTTCTTAGCCAGCGTGGCGCGCAGCTTTTCAATCGCGGGCAGCAGCTTATGGGTCAATGCATCCACCGCCGCCACGTGCATGGCGGTGGGAAACACGTCGTTGCTGGACTGGCTGCGGTTCACGTCGTCGTTCGGGTGCACCAGCCGGCCCTCGCCACGCTCGCCGCCTAGCAGCTCGCTGGCACGGTTCGCCAGCACCTCGTTGACGTTCATATTGGTTTGCGTGCCCGAGCCGGTTTGCCACACCACCAGCGGGAATTCGGACGGGTGCTGGCCGGCAATCACCTCGTCAGCCGCGGCCACGATGGCCTGGGTTTTCTTCTCGTCCTGCAGGCCCAGCGCGTGGTTCACCACCGCAGAGGCCCGCTTCACCTGGGCCAGCGCGCGAATGATTTCGCGCGGCTGTTGTTCGCCCGAGATGTCGAAGTTCTGCAGCGAGCGCTGCGTCTGCGCGCCCCACAGTTTGTCCGCGGGCACATCGATGGGGCCGAAGGTGTCGCGTTCGGTACGGGTGCTGGTATGCATGAAATCAGAGCGGCCAGTGCCGCTGGTATGGATGGCATTAAATGGTATCAATTCTCATTAAAACCACGCTGCCGGCGTGCTTTTACCGGCGGACGGCCTATGGATTAAGCACCCCAACCCATTCACCCAGCGGCGGCACAACTATTGCATAGTCGCCGATTGGTATATTCCGCGATTGGTTTAGCAAACACTTAACCAATTTTCTCACCATCCTACAAGTACCTCCCATGAAAATCATCCACAAACTCGCGGCCTCGCTCGGCCTCTTCGCGATTGCGCTCGGCTCCGTCGGCAGCGTCCAGGCCCAGAACAAAGAGCTGGTGGTCGGCTCCAGCGCCACCTACCGCCCGTTTGCGTACGAGAGCCCAAGCAAGGAAATCGTCGGCTACGACGTGGACATCATCAAGGCCGTGGCGCAAAAAGCCGGCCTGCAGATCAAGATCGTCAACACCCCCTGGACCGGCATCTTCGCCGCGCTGAACAACGGCGACGTGGACCTGGTGATCTCCGGCGTGACCATCAACGACAAGCGCAAGCAGTCGTACGACTTCACCGCCCCGTATTTCGAAGCCCGCCAGCTGATCGCCGTGCCGCAAGCCAGCACCGCCAAGACGCTGAAAGACCTGGCCGGCAAGAAGATCGGCGTAGTTACCGGCAGCACCGGCGACGATATTTCTTCGCGCGAATTCGGCAAGACCAACCCCGACATCCGCCGCTTTGAAAGCACGCCCGTGGTGATCGCCGAGCTGGCCAATAGCGGCCTGGACGCCGCCATTGGCGACAACGGCGTGATCGCCTTCCGCGTGCAGGAGCACAAGCAGCTGAAGACAGTGAACGACCCGAGCTTTCCTAAAGAATTCTTCGGCATCGTCGTCAAGCAGGGCAACAAGGCGCTGCTGGACAAGCTGAACACCGGCCTGGCCGCGGTCAAGGCCGACGGCAGCTACGCGACGATCTACAAGAAGTGGTTCCAGGCCGACGCGCCCACCCTGCCCGCGCAATAAACCGAGCCCGGTAGTTTTTTTCGATGGAACAAGTTCTCTGGTTCGGCTGGTTCCGCGCCGACATCATTGCGGAATACGCCGAGCTGTTCTGGCGCGGCCTGCAGATGACCATCACCGTCACGCTGATCTGCATCGTCCAGGGCACGGCCCTGGGCCTGGCGATCGGCATGGCGCGGGTGGCCGAAGCCCGCCACGCACCGGCGCGCCAGCTGTGCAAATACCTGCTGCGCTGGCCGTCCACCGTGTACGTCAGCTTCTTCCGCGGCACGCCGCTGTTCGTGCAGATTCTGCTGATCCACTTCGCGGTGCTGCCACTGTTCATCAACCCGGCCGATGGCTTGTTCATCTCGGGCGACACTGCGCGCAACATCAAGCAGAACTACGGCGCCTTTGTATCGGGCATCGTGGCGCTGACCTTGAATGCCGGCGCCTATATCTCGGAGATCTTCCGCGCCGGCATCCAGTCGATCGACAATGGCCAGGTGGAAGCCTCACGCTCGCTGGGCATGTCGTTTCGGCGCACCATGTTCCACATCGTGCTGCCGCAGGCGTTTCGCCGCATGCTGCCGCCGCTGGGCAATAACGCGATTTCGCTGCTGAAGGACTCGTCGCTGATCTCGGCCATCGGCCTGGCCGAGCTGGCCTATGCGGCGCGCACCGTGGCTGGCGCCTACTCGCGCTACTGGGAGCCGTACCTGGCGATTTCACTGATGTACTGGGTGCTGACCCTGGGCCTGGCCTACGGCATCAAACAACTGGAGGCTCGCTATGGACGTGGTGATTCGCGTTGAGAAACTGACCAAGCAATTCGGCACGGCACCGGTATTGCGCGGCATCGACTGCGCGATCCATGCGTCCGAAGTGGTCTGCGTCATCGGGCCGTCCGGCTCGGGCAAGAGCACGTTTCTGCGCTGCCTGAACGGTCTGGAAGACGCATCCGGCGGCACGGTGCTGGTGAACAATGTGTCGGTGCACGACCCCAAGACCAATATCGACGCGCTGCGCGCCGAGATCGGCATGGTGTTCCAGCGCTTCAACCTGTTCCCGCACAAGACCGTGCTCGAAAACATCACCCTGGCGCCCAGCAAGGTGCGCAAGCTGACCGACGCCCAGGCCCGGGCGCGTGCCAGCGAGCTGCTGCTGAAGGTGGGACTGCTGGAGAAGATCGACGCCTACCCGAACCAGCTGTCCGGCGGCCAGCAGCAGCGCGTGGCAATTGCCCGCGCGCTGGCGATGCAGCCGCGCATCATGCTGTTTGACGAGCCGACCTCGGCGCTCGACCCGGAAATGGTCGGCGAAGTGCTGGCGGTGATGCAGGCGCTGGCCGAAGAAGGCATGACCATGGTGGTTGTGACCCACGAGATGGGCTTTGCCCGCCAGGTGGCCGACCGCGTGTTGTTTCTGGACGAAGGCCTGGTGGTCGAGCAAGGTACGCCGACCGAGCTGTTCGACAGCCCAAAGGAAGAGCGCACGCGCAAATTCCTCAGCAAAGTGCTGTAAGCACGCTGTTGCTGGCTGTACCCGTGCAAAAGCCCGCCGATTCCTCGGCGGGCTTTTTTTATGGATGCTGAATCCAATAAGAAAAAGAGCCTCCAGCGCAGATAGAACCTGCGCTAGAAGCTCTCTTTTCAATAGCAACGAGCTACCAGGGATCAACCCAGCTTGATGGCCACCGGGTCGGCGGTCAGGTAGCCCACGGCGGCGCCGAAGCGGTCTTTGTAGTTGGCGCGCACCAGCGGGTCCAGCACGGCTTGCACCTTGCCGTGCAGCGGGGGCAGCCAGTCGCCGGCGTGCTGGAAGTTGCTCATCACATAGGTCCAGCCGTTGATCTCGTCCACCGCGTGCAGGCCAGTGGATTCGGCGCCTGCAGGGGTGGACAGCACGCGGGTCAGCGCCTTGGTGTCCACGTTGTAGGCCCACAGGTAGTTGTTGACGTGCAGGCTGGTGTCTTCGCCGATGAACAACGTGCGCAGCTTTTCCGAGAACTTCAGGTTGTCGGGGTTGGCGATCTTGTCGATGTGGGCCAGGTTGCCCATGGCATCGGCGGCGATGTCCTCACCGGCCAGCAGGGTCTTGGTGACGGTAGGTACCCATTCGCTCTGGATGGCAGCACCCTGGATGTCCTTCTGGCCGCCGGCCAGTTTGTGCTCGACCACGGCGCCGGCCACCAGGGCCTTGCTGACAGCGATGCCGCTGCTGGCCGTCCAGCCCTTGCCGCCCTTGACCATGGAGTTCTGGATGTAGGACAGCGCGGAGTAGGCCACCTTGTCCTTGATGTTGACAGTGGTGCCTTCCATTTTGGTGAAGGCCATGGTGCCGCCCATCACACCGGCGTAGCGGTGGGTTTCCAGGAAGGCGGCGGCTTTTTCCATGCCGGGTTTGACCTTGACCCAGTTGGCCACGCCGTCGATGAAAACCTGGGTGAAGCTGGCGTCCTTGGGGTCGGCCTTGCGCACGTCCATGATGTCGCTGGGCTTCAGGGAGTTGGCCATCTGCTCGATCTCGGCGCTGGTGGCATGGCCCAGCTTGATCCAGTACACGCTGGCACCGGCAGCGGCCGGGTCCACCGAGAAACCGGCGTCCAGGCTGGCCACGTACAGCGTGCCGGCGGACAGGTCTTTTTCCTTGTCGGCCACGAACATAAACAGGCCGCCGTTGGTGAAGTCATCGCCCATCAGCGCGGTGCGGTTGTCGGGCATGACCTGGATCAGCTCGTGCGAGATGCGGCCCAGGCAGTAATGCTTTTTGATGGTGCCGGTGCCGTCGGGGTTGACGGTCACTTCCGGCAGGTGGCCGTAGTGGTAGGGGTTGGCCTTGTTCTCGTCGCCAAACAGGTTCTTGCTGAAGGTCTTGAAGTGCTTGACTTCGTCGATAAAGGGCGCGTTGGGCTCGTATTCTTCGCTGGACAAATGGGTGTTCCAGGGCGACAGGCTGGCGCCGCAGGTGATCCACAGGCCATGGGCGCTGGAGGTGTCCACATTGTGGTACTTCACCAGGCTGAGCTTGCCGGTCTTGGGGTCCTGGTCCAGGGTCAGCACCGCGATGGGCGACGGCAGCGTGCCGTAGGCATCGGCACCGGCCTGGTCGCGGGTGGCGTATTCAAACTGCACCACGGCAAACACGGACTTGCCTTGGATGCCGGGGACGTTGGCATTGGGCAGGCTCAGCATCGAGGAGCCGTCCGGGCAGTCCGAGTAGAAATGGCGCTCCTTACCGGCCACCGACTTGTCCAGAATCGGCTGGTTGCGGATGTCGAAATAGCCACCGGCCAGCACCTTGCCGCCCTTGCCGTCCGGCACCATGTCGCCAGTCACAAAGAAAGGCTGGTAGGCCAGCTTATAGCTTTGCGTGGTGTTGTCCTTGTAGGTGATATTCAGGGTGGAACCTACGGCCACGGTCGCCATGGCGGCCGGGTTGGCCAGCGTGGGCGCGGCCATGCCAGTGAAGCTGGCCGAGGCGAAACCGGCCGTGCTCGGTGCCGTGGTGGCGCAGCCCGACAGCAGCGACGTGGTGGCGAAAGCGCCCAAGGGCAGCATGGGCGCGGTGGCCAGGAATTTCAAAGCGCTGCGGCGCGAAGCAAGGTTCAGTTCAGACATGGAGGCTTCCGTGGGTTTATGAAATTCGGCAGCGTTGCAACAGCAGGTGTGCAACACATGTAACCGGAATCATAGGAAGCGCATGTGTCAGTTTTTTGACTGTCACAACCCATGCTAGGGCGGTGTGGCGCCAGGCTAAACCATACGGTTTATAAAAAAGAGGCCGCTAGCGCAAGCAGTACCTGCGGTAGCAGCTATTTTTTATGTAGCAACCACCAGGACGGCTGGCTAAACCTTGAAGGCATCTACAGCCGTTTGCAAGCGGTCCACCTGCTCCGCCATGGCCGAGGCAGCAGCAGCGGTCTCATCGACCAGGGACGCGTTTTGCTGCGTCACCAGCTCTAGCTCCATCACCGCCTGGTTGACGTGCTCAATGCCATCGCTTTGCTGCAGCGACGCATCCTTCATTTCTGCGAGCACACCGGTAACCTGCTGCACGGCCTGCACGATTTCCTGCATGGTGCGCCCGGCCTGCCCCACCCGCGATGCACCACTCTCCACCTGGGCCACGGAATTGCCAATCAGCCCCCGTATCTCTTTGGCCGCTTCGGCGCTGCGCTGGGCCAGGTTGCGCACCTCGCTGGCCACCACGGCAAAACCCCGCCCCTGCTCGCCGGCACGGGCGGCTTCCACGGCGGCATTCAGCGCCAGGATATTGGTCTGGAAGGCGATGCCTTCGATCGCGCCAATGATGTCCACAATCTTTTTGGAACTGGCGCTGATCGCGTCCATAGTCACCACCACCTCGCCCACCACGGCGCCACCGCGCAAGGCGATCTGCGACGCATTGCCCGCCAGTCCATCCGCGCTCTGGGCCCGCTGGGCGTTTTCGCGCACCGTGGCGGTGAACTGCTGCATGCTGGATGCCGTCTTTTGCAGCGAAGCCGCCTGGGACTCTGTGCGCTGCGATAAATCCGCGTTGCCCTGGGCGATCTCCCGAGAGGCCACGGCGATGGAACCCGTCGCGTCCTTGATACGCAGCACCAGATCGCTGAGCTTGGCCTCCATATCGCCCATGGAGCCGAGCAAGCGGCCAAACTCGCCACCGTCCTGCACCTCGAACTTCTGGCTGAAGTCACCCGTGGCGATGGCTTCTGAAAGCAGCAAGGCCTGGTTCAACGGCCGAACAATGCTGCGGCCCATCGCAAACGCAGCGCCACTGCCCAGCAGCAAGGCAGCCAGCCCCAGGCCCAAGAGCAAACTGCGGGTGGTGCGGATACGCTGCAGCACGTCCGCCGCATCGGCATCGGCCAGCTCTTTTTGCTTGCCCACCAGCGCTTCCACCTGGGCTTGCATGGCGTCCAGGGTGGGCAGGGTCTGCTCCTTGGATTCCTTGCGCGCATCGGGCAGCTCCTCTTCCGCGATGGAATGCAGCACCTTGGCAAACGAGTCCGCGTGCTTTTTGCGGTTGGCTTCGATCGCCGCCACCATGGCGCTGCCTTCCGTGGAGCCCTCCAGCCGCGCCAGGGTTTGCAGGGCATCCGTGATTTGCTTCTTTTCGGCCTCGATGTCCGCCACCGTCTTGTCTTCCTGCGCCTTGTCCACAGCAAAGAACAGCTCGACGGTACGGCGCGCAATGGTCCGCGTCGCCACATTGATACGGGCAGCCGCCGCTGTTTTGACAAAGCCCTCGTCCACCATGCGCTGGTTGATCTGCCCCAGGTCGCCCAGGCGCACCAAAGCCACCGCGATGACCAGCGCCAACAATGCCAGCACCAAGCCAAACACCAGATTCAAACGGGTCATGACTTTCATGTGGGTAAAAATTTGCATGCTCACTCGATTCTGATAATAAAAACAATGCACAAGTCTATGCTGGGCTGCCAAGAACCTTAACCCATCGCAACAGAGATAATCCTAGGGTTTCCCCACAACTACCGACCCCACCATGAGCACGTCCATCCGCCAAGCCGACCTGATCGAATCCGTAGCCGCCGCCCTGCAGTACATCAGCTACTACCACCCCACCGACTACATCGCCCACCTGGCGCGCGCCTATGAGCGCGAGCAAAGCCCGGCGGCCAAGGACGCGATTGCGCAAATCCTGACCAACAGCAAGATGAGTGCCACCGGCCAGCGTCCGATCTGCCAGGATACCGGCATCGTCAACGTATTCCTGAAAGTGGGCATGGACGTGCGCTGGGAAGGCTTCACCGGCAGCCTGGACGACGCCATCAACGAAGGCGTGCGCCGTGGCTACAACCACCCCGACAACACCCTGCGCGCCAGCGTGGTGGCCGACCCGCACTTCGATCGCAAGAACACCAAGGACAACACCCCCGCCGTAATCTTCACCGAGATCGTGCCCGGCAACACCGTCGAAGTCACCGTCGCGGCCAAGGGCGGCGGCAGCGAAAACAAGAGCAAGATGGTCATGCTCAACCCCGGCGACAGCATCGTCGACTGGGTGCTGAAGACCGTGCCCACCATGGGCGCTGGCTGGTGCCCGCCCGGCATGTTGGGCATAGGCATCGGCGGTACCGCTGAAAAAGCCGTGCTGATGGCCAAGGAAAGCCTGATGGACGACCTGGACATGTACGAGCTGCAGGCCAAAAAGGCCTCCGGTGCCGAGCTGACCAAGGTCGAGGCCCTGCGCATCGAGCTGATGGAAAAGGTCAACGCCCTGGGCATTGGCGCCCAAGGCCTGGGTGGCCTGACCACCGTGCTGGACGTAAAGATCAAGATGTACCCCACCCACGCCGCCAGCAAGCCCGTGGCCATGATCCCCAACTGCGCGGCCACCCGCCACGCCCACTTCGTGATGGATGGCAGCGGCCCGGTTTACCTGGACCCACCATCGCTGGACCTGTGGCCCAACGTGAACTGGACGCCCGACTACAAAACCAGCAAAAAGGTAGACCTGAACACCCTGACCAAGGCCGAAGTCGCCAGCTGGAAACCCGGCGACACCCTGCTGCTGAACGGCAAGATGCTGACCGGCCGCGACGCCGCCCACAAGCGCATCCAGGGCATGCTGGCCAAGGGCGAGCCGCTGCCCGTGGACTTCACCAACCGCGTCATCTACTACGTTGGCCCGGTCGACCCCGTGCGTGACGAGGCCGTGGGCCCCGCCGGCCCCACCACCGCCACCCGCATGGATGGTTTCACCGAAATGATGCTGAGTGAGACCGGCCTGATCGCCATGATCGGCAAGGCCGAGCGCGGCCCGGTCGCCATCGAAGCCATCAAGAAGCACCAAAGCGCCTACCTGATGGCCGTGGGCGGCGCCGCGTACCTGGTCAGCAAGGCCATCAAGACCGCCAAGGTCGTGGGTTTTGCCGACATGGGCATGGAAGCCATCTACGAATTCGACGTGGTGGACATGCCCGTCACCGTGGCAGTGGACGCGGGCGGCACCAGCGCCCACATCACCGGCCCGGCCGAATGGCAAAAGAAGATCGCCACCGGCGAATTCAAGGGCATTGGGGTAGCCGCCGCTTGAACCTGAGCACCGCCCCCATAGGCGTCTTCGACAGCAGCATCGGCGGCCTGAGCGTCTTGCAGGCGCTGCTCGCCGAGCTGCCGCTGGAGCACTTCGTCTACCTGGACGACGGAGGGCACGCGCCCTACGGTGAGCGCGGCGACGCCTATGTGATCGCCCGCAGCCGGGCGGTGACGCAGCATCTGCGCAGCTGCTACGACATCAAGGCCCTGGTGATTGCCTGCAACACGGCCACCATGGCGGCCGTGGCCCTGCTGCGCGCCGAGCACCCGGACCTGCCCATCATCGGCGTGGAGCCTGGCCTGAAGCCGGCTGCCGCGGCCAGCAAAACCAAGCGCGTGGGCGTAATCGGCACGCGCGGCACCGTCACCAGCGCCAAGTTCGACGCCCTGCGACGCAGCCTGCAGAGCCAGGCCGAGTACATCGTGCAGCCCTGTGACGGCCTGGCGGACGCCATCAGCCGCAGCGTGGCCACGGCTGATGATTCAAAAGTGATAGCACTCTGCGCAGATTACATAGGCGCCATGGGTAGATTTGGCACACAGGCCGATGAGATCGACACCCTGGTGCTGGGCTGCACCCACTATGTGTTCGTGCAAGACCAGCTGGCTGAATTGGTAGGCCCGCAGGTGCAGATTTTGTCCACCGGCAAACCGGTAGCACGGCACACCCGCCGCCTGCTGGAGGCCGCTCAGACCTTGGCCACAGCCGGCCCGGGCCGGGTCCAGCTCACCACCACCGGCGACCCGGCGGTGCTGCAGGCCGCCGCCCAGCGCTGGCTGGGCTTTGCGACCGAGCCGGCCTTTATTGCAAGCTTCTCGGGCAGCCCCGATCAGGCCTTGCCAGTAGAGCCGTAACCGCCCTCGCCGCGCTCCGACGCGGTGGGGAATTCATTCACGATATTGAACTGTGCCTGCACCACCGGCACGATCACCAGTTGCGCCAGGCGCTCCATGGGGTCGATGGTGAAAGGCACCGTGCTGCGGTTCCAGGCGCTGACCATCAGCTGGCCCTGGTAGTCGCTGTCAATCAGGCCCACCAGGTTGCCCAGCACGATGCCATGCTTGTGGCCCAGGCCGGAGCGCGGCAATATCAGCGCCGCATAACCGGGGTCGGCCAGGTGGATGGCGATGCCAGTGGGCACCAGCTTCCAGGCGTTAGCCACCAGGGTCAGCGGCTCGTCCAGGCAGGCGCGCAAGTCCAGGCCAGCACTGCCAGGGGTGGCGTAGGCAGGCAGATGGTCTGCCATGCGGGGGTCAAGAATGCGAACGTCGATTTTCATAGCGGGAGTCGGGTAGCGATCTCGGCGACCAGGCGGCGCGCCAAGCTCAATTTGGAAGCGTGGGGGAGTTCGGTGGCGCCGTGCGCATCCACCAACAGCAAAGCATTGTCGTCCTTGCCAAACGTAGCCGGACCGATATTGCCCACCAGCAGGGGCACGCCCTTGCGCTTGCGTTTGGCCTGGGCGTTGGCCAGCAGGTCCTGGCTCTCGGCGGCAAAACCTACGCAGAACAAGGCGCCGCTCAAAGCCCGGGCAGACTGGGCCACGGTGGCCAAAATGTCGGTGTTCTCCACAAACTGCAGCTGGGGCGTGGCGCCCGAGCCGTCTTTCTTGATTTTTTGCTCGGCGGCCTGGGCGGGGCGCCAGTCGGCCACCGCTGCAGTCGCAACAAAAATACTAGCTGCCTGCGCAGATTCCACCACCGCTGCAAGCATGTTTTGTGCAGATTTCACGTCGATGCGTGTCACGCCACGCGGCGTCGCCAAAGCCACCGGCCCGGCCACCAAGGTCACCTCGGCACCGGCCTCGCGCGCCGCACGGGCGATGGCAAAGCCCATCTTGCCGCTGCTCAGATTGGTGATGCCGCGCACCGGGTCGATGGCCTCGTAAGTCGGTCCGGCCGTGACCAGCAGGCGCTGGCCGGCCAGCGGCTTGGGCGCGAAAAAGGCAATCACATCTTCCAGCATCTCGGCCGGCTCCAGCATGCGGCCATCGCCGGTCTCGCCGCAGGCCTGCGGGCCGTTACCCACGCCCAGAAGATGCACTCCGTCTTCGGCCAACTGGGCCATATTGCGCTGGGTGGCCGGGTGCACCCACATTTCGCGGTTCATCGCCGGGGCAATCAGCAAGGGCACCTTGGCGATCGGCCGGGCCAGGCACAGGAGGCTCAGCAATTCGTCCGACCGGCCCTGCACCAGCCGCGCCATGAAGTCGGCGCTGCAGGGCGCGATCAGGATGGCATCGGCCTCGCGGCTCAGGTTGATGTGCGGCATGGTGTTGGGCTCGCGCACATCCCATTGGGATGTGTACACCGGCCGGCCGCTTAACGCCTGCATGGTGGTGGGCGTGATGAATTGCTCAGCCGCCTCGGTCATCACCACTTGCACCGTTGCGCCCTGCTTGATCAGCAGCCGGCACAGTTCGGCCGATTTGTAGCAGGCAATACCGCCGGTGAGGCCCAGCACGATGTGCTTGCCCGCCAGGTCGCCATCGGCCGAAAGAAGTGTGTTGGGGTTCATGGCGGGCAATGTAGCAGAGCAAATACCAAGGCACTCGGCAAGGCTCAAGGGCAAATTCCAGAGACACCGTGGAACTGGCTTTGCCAGGCCACTGGTGTCGCCCCCTGCAAGGGGGTTGGCGTAGCGACACGCAGTGCGCGAAGACTGGGGGTGAGCCTTATATAATCACCATTTCCACCTCCTCGGGATTACGTCCCGACTTTGAGATGACCAAATTTGTCTTCGTCACCGGCGGTGTCGTGTCTTCCCTCGGCAAGGGAATCGCTTCAGCCTCTCTTGCAGCTCTTCTCGAATCGCGTGGCCTCAAAGTCACCCTCATCAAGCTGGACCCCTACCTCAACGTAGACCCGGGCACCATGTCGCCGCTGCAACACGGCGAAGTTTTCGTCACCGATGACGGCGCAGAAACCGACCTGGACTTGGGCCACTACGAGCGTTTCGTTGAAACGCGCATGCGCAAGTCCAACAACTTCACCACCGGCCAGATCTACCAAAGCGTGCTCGACAAAGAGCGCCGTGGCGACTACCTGGGCAAGACCGTGCAGGTCATCCCGCACGTGACCAACGAAATCCAGGAGTTCATCAAGCGCGGTGCGCGCTTTGGCGAAGCCGATGCGGTGGACGTGGCTATTGTCGAAGTCGGTGGCACCGTGGGCGACATTGAGTCCCTGCCCTTCCTGGAAGCTGTGCGCCAGATGAGCCTGAAGCTCGGCCCGAACAACACAGCCTTCGTGCACCTGAGCTACCTGCCCTGGATTGCCGCCGCTGGCGAGCTGAAGACCAAGCCCACCCAGCACACCGCCAAGCAGCTGCGCGAAATCGGCATCCAGGCCGATGTGCTGCTGTGCCGCGCCGACCGCCCGATTCCGCAGGAAGAGCGCTCCAAGATATCGCTGTTCTCCAACGTCGCCGAATGGGGTGTGATCTCCATGTGGGACGTGGACACCATCTACAAAGTGCCGCGCATGCTGCACGAGCAAGGCCTGGACGGCCTGATCTGCGACAAGCTGCGCCTGAACACCCCGCCCGCCAACCTCAAGCGCTGGGACGACCTGGTCTATGAGACCGAGCATCCCAAGGGCGAAGTCAACATCGCCATGGTCGGCAAGTACGTGGACCTGAGCGACAGCTACAAATCGCTGAACGAAGCGCTGCGCCACGCCGGCATGAAGAACCATGTGCGGGTCAAGATCAACTACATCGACTCCGAAACCATCACCCCGGCCACCGTGTCGCGCCTGGGCGGTTTTGACGCGGTGCTGGTGCCCGGCGGCTTCGGCAAGCGTGGCATCGAAGGCAAAATTTGCGCAGCCCGCTTTGCCCGCGAGCACAAGGTGCCCTACCTGGGCATCTGCCTGGGCATGCAGGTCGCCACCATCGAATTCGCCCGCCATGTGGCCGGCCTGACCGATGCCAACAGCACTGAGTTCGAACCCGAGACGCCCCACCCCGTGATCGCACTGATCAACGAGTGGAAAGACGCGGACGGCACCATCAAGATCCGCGACGAAAACTCCGATCTGGGTGGCACCATGCGCCTGGGCGCGCAAAGCTCTGACGTGGCTCCCGGCACGGTAGCGCACAGCATTTACGGCGATGTCGTGACTGAACGCCACCGCCACCGGTATGAGGCCAACGTCAACTACCTGGACCGCTTGCGCGAGGCCGGCCTGGTGATCTCGGCGCTGACCCAGCGCGAACAGCTGACCGAAATGGTCGAGCTGCCGCAGAGCCAGCACCCCTGGTTTGTGGGCGTGCAGTTCCACCCCGAGTTCAAGTCCACCCCCTGGAACGGCCACCCGCTGTTCAATGCCTTCGTGAAGGCATCCCTGGACCACCAAGGAGCAAACAAATGAAACTCTGCGGATTTGACATTGGCCTGGACAAGCCCTTCTTCCTGATCGCCGGCCCCTGCGTGATCGAGTCCGAGCAGCTGCAGATGGACACCGCCGGCACGCTGAAGGAAATCACCACCGAACTCGGCATTCCCTTCATCTTCAAGAGCAGCTTCGACAAGGCCAACCGCAGCAGCGGCAACACCTTCCGCGGCCCGGGCATGGAAAAAGGCCTGGAAATCCTGGCCAAGGTGAAGCGCGAACTCGGCCTGCCGGTGCTGACCGACATCCATGACGAATCGCAGATCGCCCATGTCGCCAGCGTCGTTGACGTACTGCAGACCCCGGCCTTTTTGTGCCGCCAGACCGATTTCATCCGCGCCGTGGCCCAAAGCGGCAAGCCGGTGAACATCAAGAAGGGCCAATTTCTGGCCCCCGGCGACATGAAGAACGTGATCGACAAGGCCCGCGCTGCCGCCAAGGAAGTCGGCCTGAACGAAGACAACTTCATGGCCTGCGAACGCGGCGCCAGCTTTGGCTACAACAACCTGGTCAGCGATTTGCGCAGCCTGGCCATCATGCGCGAAACCCACGCCCCCGTGGTATTCGACGCCACCCACTCGGTGCAGCTGCCCGGCGGCCAGGGCACCAGCAGCGGCGGCCAGCGCGAGATGGTGCCGGTGCTGGCACGCGCAGCCGTCGCCGTGGGCGTGGCTGGCGTGTTCATGGAAACCCACCCGGACCCGAGCAAGGCCATGAGCGACGGCCCGAACGCGGTGCCGCTGAAACACATGCGCGCCCTGCTGGAAACGCTGGTGGCGCTGGACCGCGTGACCAAGAAGAACGGCTACCTGGAAAACAGCTTTTCCGCATAACGGATGGCAAACGGCGGTTACGTACCCTGAACAATCGCCAAGCCATCCGTTACACAGCCCCAAGGCATGCAAAAATCCCATATTGAGCTCCTGGCCCCAAGCCACGCCCGATTTTTATTTAACTAGGAAGACAAAAAATGAGTGCAATTGTTGACATCGTCGCCCGTGAAATCCTGGATTCGCGCGGCAACCCCACCGTGGAATGTGATGTGCTGCTGGAATCCGGCACCATGGGCCGCGCGGCTGTGCCGTCGGGCGCATCCACTGGTTCGCGCGAAGCCATTGAGCTGCGCGATGGCGACAAGAAGCGCTACCTGGGCAAGGGCGTGCTCAAAGCCGTTGAAAACATCAACACCGAAATCGCCGAAGCCGTGCTGGGCCTGGACGCTGCTGAACAAGCCTTCCTGGACAAGACGCTGATCGACCTGGACGGCACCGAAAACAAATCCCGCCTGGGCGCCAACGCCATGTTGGCCGTCTCCATGGCCGTGGCACGCGCTGCGGCTGAAGAGTCCGGCCTGCCCCTGTACCGCTACTTTGGCGGCATGGGCGGCATGCAACTGCCTGTGCCGATGATGAACGTCATCAACGGCGGCGCACACGCCAACAACAGCCTGGACCTGCAAGAGTTCATGATCATTCCGGTCGGCGCTCCCAGCTTCCGCGAAGCCCTGCGCTACGGTGCCGAAGTGTTCCACGCGCTGAAGAAGATCCTGCACGACCGCCACATCAGCACCGCTGTCGGCGACGAAGGCGGCTTTGCCCCCAGCGTGGAAAACCACGAAGCCGCCATCCAGCTGATCCTGGAAGCCATCTCCCTGGCCGGCTACACCGCCGGTGAAGACATCGTGCTGGGCCTGGACTGCGCCGCAAGCGAGTTCTACAAAGACGGCCAGTACGTACTGGAAGGCGAAGGAGGCATCAAGCTGTCGGCCGCGCAATGGACCGACATGCTGGCCACTTGGTGCGACAAGTACCCCATCATCAGCATCGAAGACGGCATGGCCGAAGGCGACTGGGACGGCTGGAAACTGCTGACCGACCGCCTGGGCAAAAAGGTGCAGATCGTGGGCGATGACCTGTTCGTCACCAACACCAAGATCCTGCAAGAAGGCATCGACAAGGGCATCGCTAACTCGATCCTGATCAAGATCAACCAGATCGGCACCCTGACCGAAACCTTCGCCGCGATTGAGATGGCCAAGCGCGCCGGCTACACCGCCGTGATCTCGCACCGCTCGGGCGAAACCGAAGACTCGACCATCGCCGATATCGCCGTGGGTACCAATGCTGGCCAGATCAAGACTGGCTCCCTGAGCCGTTCCGACCGCATGGCCAAGTACAACCAGCTGCTGCGCATAGAAGAAGACCTGGGCGATGTGGCCACCTACCCCGGTCGCAAAGCTTTCTACAACCTGAAGTAATGCTGGCCTGCCGGCTCGACGCCCACGCTCGCACCCTGCTTGCAGGCGTGTGGGGTATCGCGCCGGCATGACTGCGTTTTAGGCGCAACACCATGGGCTCACGCATCGTTCCTGTCATCCTGCTGGCTTTGCTGGGCATGCTGCATGCGCAGCTCTGGCTGGGACGCGGCAGTCTGCCCGAGGTAAACCGCCTGCAACAAAAGCTGGAGTCGCTGCGCGAGCACAACGCGGCCGCCCAAACGGCCAACGACCAGCTGAGTGCCGAGGTGCGCGACCTCAAGGAAGGCCTGGAAATGGTCGAGGAACGTGCCCGCTTCGAACTGGGCATGGTCAAGGCCAACGAAATCTTCGTGCACATCACCGCTCCACGCATGCCCCGCTGATTGCGGCCCCCAACAGTGTTGAAAATCGCCTTGCTGGGCGCGGAGAGCACGGGCAAAACCCAGTTGGCCCAAACCCTGGCAGACAGTCTGCGCGAACGCGGCCACAGCGTCGCCTTGGTACCTGAATGGCTGCGCACCTGGTGCGACCAAGCCGAACGCACACCCCACGCTGATGAACAGCAGGCCATCGCACTCACACAAGCAGCCCATATCGCGCAAGTGCCTACCAGCACCGAATACTTGTTGGCCGACACCACGGCCCTGATGACCGCCGTCTACAGCGATCTGCTGTTTAACGATGACACGCTCTACCCCCTGGCCTGGAAGCTGCAGCGCGGCTTCGACATGACGCTGATCACCGGGCTGGACCTACCCTGGGTCGCCGACGGCCTGCAGCGCGACGGTCAGCACATGCGTGAACCCGTGGATGCCCGGCTGCGTACAGCCCTGGCGCGCGGCGGCATTCCCTACCAGGTGGTCTATGGCCGAGGCAGCGCACGCACCGTCAACGCTTTGCGCGCTATTGATTCAATAGCTGGTAGCGCAGATAAATCCAGCGCTGACAGCGTATTTTCCTCACAAAAACCGTGGACCTGGAACTGCGAGAAATGCAGTGACCCAGTCTGCGAACACCGGCTGTTCAGCGATTTACTGAACCACTGACGGCCCCGGCGGGGTCGCGTCGGGCGTGGTGAACAGCTGTGCCGCGTCCACCGGATCAAAGCGGTACTGCTTGCCGCAGAACTCGCAAGCCACCTCCACCTGTCCGCTTTCAGCCAGGATGCTCTCCACCTCGTCCGTGCCCAGGCTGCGTATCATCGCGCCCACGCGCTCGCGGCTGCAGGTGCAGGCAAATTTGGGAGCTGTCGGCCCCATGTGCGGGCTGAACATCAGCACCTGCTCTTCCCAGAACAGGCGGCGCAAAATGGTGTCCACATCCAGCGTCAGCAGCTCTTCGCGCTTCAGGGTGCTGGCCAGGTGGGCAATGCGGTTGTAGTGCTCGCTCTGGCCTATTTCGTCCTCGTTCTCCTGGCTCACCAGGCTGCCGGCCAGGTTCTTCTCGCCCTTGACCGGCAGGCGCTGGATCAGCAGGCCGGCTGCCACCTGCTCGTCGGCCGCCAGCACCATCAGCGTGTCCAGCTGCTCGCTTTGCAGCATGTAGTGCTGCAGCACATCGCTGAGCTTCTCCAGCTTTTCCTTGCGGTCGCCAAATAGCGGCACCACGCCCTGGTAAGGCTGCTGTCCAGGGAACTTGTCCTTGGGGTCCAGGGTGATGGCGCATCGGCCTTCGTTGTTGACATTGACCATCTGGCTCAGGCTGGCACCCACTGGCACCTCGCCCATCACGCTGGCAGTGGTGCGCAGACTCAGATCGGGCTGTACCTCGACCACCGCCACCTTGACCGGGCCGTCGCCAAAAATCTGCAGCACCACGGCGCCGTTGAACTTGATGTTGGACTGCATCAGCACGCCCGCCGCCGTCATTTCACCCAGCAGCTCGGCCACAGGTGCGGCATACGGCCCCGATGTGGTATTGGAGGCCCGGCGCTGCAGGATTTCCTGCCAGGCGTCGGTAAGGCGCACGATGCAACCGCGTACGGGCAGGCCGTCGAATAAGAATTTGTGGAGTTCAGACACTGTGTTTCCCTAACAATTGCATTTCTAGATATGGCGACGACATACAACGAAGCAAGCCCAGACAACGGGCTGAACGCTCCGACACCAGAGATACCACAGAACCGGCTTTGCCGGGCTGTAGGTATCGCCCCCTGCAAGGGGGTGGGCGGAAACGCGAAGCGTGGAGCCTGGGGGTATACGCATAATTGTAGGTATGGAACTTCGAACCCGCGCACTGCAGGCCCTGTGCCTTTCTGATCCGCAAGAAAAAGTGGCTGCAGCGCAATTGCTGCAAGCGCAGGCAGCTACACTTTCAATAGCAAATCATGCGCAGACCCCTAGCGCCCCAGTACCCGGGCGCCCGGCCCGCCCGCTGCTGGTGGAACGCGTGACCAAGCCCCAGCGTTCACCCTTCACCACCGATGGCCTGGCCACCCTGCTGCACACCGTGGCACACATCGAATTCAACGCCATCAACCTGGCCCTGGACGCTGCCTGGCGCTTTGATGGCATGCCCGACGCCTACTACCGCGACTGGGTGCGTGTGGCTGCCGAAGAGGCCCTGCACTTCCAGCTGCTGCGCGGCCTGTTGCAAGAGCTGGCAGATGGCGAGCAGCGTTGGGACTACGGCGACTTCCCGGCCCATGACGGCCTGTGGACAGTCTGCGCCGCCACGGCGGTGGATGTGGTGGCGCGCATGGCTCTGGTGCCGCGTACGCTGGAGGCGCGCGGGCTGGACGCCACGCCGCTGATACAGGCCAAGCTGCGACGCGTGAATACTCCCCCTGCGCAGCGTGCGGTGGACATCTTGGATACCATTTTGCGCGACGAGATCGGCCATGTGGCCGTGGGCAACCGCTGGTACCGCTGGCTGTGCGAGCGCGACGGACTGGACCCCATCGCCCATTACCGCCTGCTGCTGGACCGCTACGCCGCGCCGCAGCCCAAGCCCCCGTTCAACACCGATGCCCGGCGGCAAGCCGGCTTCACCGATGCCGAATTGGCCGTGTTGCTACAGTAATTGCACATCCAAGCCATTGGATGTACGCTGAAAGCTCGGCGGCGATCGCATACACGTTACGATAGACCGAGACTGCCCACACCCGCACACCCAGACATGCCCCCATCAGACACCCCCTCCACACCGGCAACGCCTGATATCGGCGGTGCCATTGTGATTGCACGCCAGCCCATCATGGACGCCCAGCGCGCTGTGACGGCCTACGAACTATTCGACCGCTCCACGGCGCACCACAATGCCGCCAGTGACGTTGCACTGATCTTCAACGCCATGACCCACACCGGCATGGATTCGCTGATCGGCAAAGTCACCATTTTTGTCAACTGCACGTACGAAAGTTTGGCTGGCGGACACCTGGATCTGGTGCAGCCGGACAAGGTGGTGCTGGAAGTCGGACCCGTGCCCGGCCATGCGCCGGATGAAATCGCAGCACGCCAGCACACGCTGCAAGAGCTGCGCAAACGCGGCTTCCGGCTGGCCTTCAACCACACGGTGCTGGCACCGGTCTATGCCGGATGGCAGCCCTTGGCCGATTTTGTCAAGCTGGACCTGCGCGCTCTCAAACCCGAGCAGTTGCAGGCCATTGTGCAGGCGGTCAAAACCCGCACCAAGGCCGCCATCGTGGCCGAGAAGATCGAAACCGAAGCCCAGTTCGCCACCATGGCCAGCTATGGAGCCACCCTGTTTCAAGGCTACTGGTTTGCCCGGCCCGATGTCATCAAGACCAAGGTCGTCACACCCGCCCAGGCCCATGTGCTGCAGCTGATCAATCTGGTGCGCAACCAGGCCGCGACCGAGGAGATCGAAAAAGTCCTGAAGGCCGATGCCATCCTGGGCTTCAACCTGTTGCGCCTGATCAACTCGGCCAGCTTTGGCCTGAACAACGAGATCACCTCCTTCCGCCAGGCGGTGATGTTGATGGGCCTGAAAAAGCTGTTCCGCTGGGCCGCCCTGTTACTGACCTCGGCCCGAGCCGACGGCACAGCCGCCGCCGTGGGAACCACCGCCGTGGTGCGCGGACGCATGATGGAGCTGCTGGCCACTGGCACCCTGACGCCCGAGGAGTGCGACGGGGCTTTCGTGGTGGGCATTTTCTCGCTGCTCGACGTGATGCTGGGCATCCCCATGGAGCAGGCGCTGGACCTGCTGTCGTTGCCGCCGGCCGTGAACGAAGCCCTGCGTAGCGGCACCGGCATCTATAGCTCCATGCTGGCGCTGACCAAAGCCTGTGAAAACAACGACGACGACGCTTTCAACGCAGCGGCACACTCCTTGCACTTCACCAACCACCATATCAATATGGCGCACATGGAGGCCATGGTCTGGGCCGACGGGCTCATGACCTAGCTCACATCCTGATACAAAGCCCCCTTTCGGTCGCAAGCCTCCTTAAAATCGATTACAAACCGACCTTTTTTACCTTGAGTGTTCCTTCAGCCGCCATGTCCACCATTCCCGACCAGCTCCACAGCCTCACGCAGTCCCAA
Source organism: Rhodoferax sp. GW821-FHT07F03 (assembly GCF_059418745.1). Taxonomy (NCBI): domain Bacteria; kingdom Pseudomonadati; phylum Pseudomonadota; class Betaproteobacteria; order Burkholderiales; family Comamonadaceae; genus Rhodoferax; species Rhodoferax sp. GW821-FHT07F03. The sequence continues at coordinate 497,263 of NZ_JBWKQM010000001.1, read as the reverse complement.
GACGAAGCTCTGGAAAACCGGGTACGCATAGCGCGCCAAGCCATCGTGGACGAAAACCGTGTGGTGTTCGGCTACGAGCTGTTTGACCGCTCCCAGCCCACCGAAGGCTATTCGGCAGATTCCGATGCAGCTTTGCTGGTCAACGCCCTTTCATTCACCGATACCGAAGCCCTGGTGGGCAAAAAGCTGGTCTTCATCAACTGCACGCTGCAGAGTCTGACCGGCGGCCACCTGGAGCTGGTCCACCCCGACAAAGTGGTACTGGAAGTCCCGCCCGTACCCGGCAACGTGGTGGAAGACATAGAACGCCACGCCTTGGTGTTACAAGATCTGCACAAACGCGGCTTTCGTTTCGCCTTCAACCATACGGTCCTCACAAAGGGTTACGCATCCTGGCGTCTGTTGGCCTCGTATGTGAAGCTGGACATGACGGCTCTCAAGCCAGAGATGGTGGAGCCTTTCGTACAGTTCGCCAACAAAAACACCAAGGCCATGCTGGTCGCCGAAAAGGTGGAAACCGCCGCCCAGCACAAAACCCTGGCCGGCTATGGCATCAAGCTGTTCCAGGGCTACTGGTTCTCCAAGCCAGCCCTGGTCGCTGCGCAAACCGTGAGACCCTCGCAGGCCACCATACTGCAGCTGATCAACCTGGTACGCAAACACGGAGAGGTCAACGAAATTGAGGAATTGCTCAAGCGCGACCCCACCTTGTCTTTCAATCTGCTGCGCTTCATCAACTCGTCCGGCTTCGGGCTGAGCTGTGAAGTCACCTCGTTCCGCCATGCGGTGATGATTCTGGGCATGAAGAAGCTCTACCGCTGGGCCTCTCTGCTGCTGACGACTTCGCGCGGTGAAGGTGGCGCCCCTCCCGCCGTGGGACAAACCGCCGTGGTGCGCGGCCGCCTGATGGAGCTGCTGGCCGCCGAAATGTTGACCGCCGAAGAATGCGACAACGCCTTCGTGGTCGGCGTTTTCTCGCTGGCCGACGTGATGCTGGGCATGCCGCTGGCCAAGGCGTTGGAGTCTGTCGCCCTGCCCCAGCCAGTGCTGGACGCCCTGCTGTACCGCACCGGGGTTTTCGCCCCCTTCCTGGCGCTGACAGAGGCCTGCGAAAACGGTGACGACACCCAATTTGCCCGCAATGCCGAAGAACTGCACCTGTCGAACAAACAGGTCAATTGGGCCCATCTGCAGGCCCTGGCCTGGGCAGACGCCGTCGGCGCCTGAGCTTGTCCGTCTGCCAGTCCAGGCGGTTTTCAATGCGCTGCGGTGAATCTGATCGCGCTGCAGCGACTTGAGCAAGGCTTTGAACTTGCCCTCATCAAGGCCTTCGGCGCCCCGGCGCTAGGTGAATTCGAAAAACTCAGCTCCCGGCCAGTTTTCCGTGGCCGCCAGCAGATCATCGCAAGCCAGGCGATGCGGCCAACGGCCCCCACTCATGCGCCGCGAAACGGCCGGGCGCACAGCAGTACTCCAGCGAACCCGTCTACGATCCAGCATCTGCACACGCAGCGTCACCGACCGGGGCCGCACACGCCCCATCTGGAGGAGGAAAACCTATGCAAGCATTGCGCGGACTGGCCTTTTTGCTGCTGGTACAGGCTCTGGGCGAGGGCATCACCCACAGCCTCGGCCTGCCCTTCCCGGGGCCGGTGGTGGGGCTGGTGATTTTGCTGCCGGCCCTGGGCTGGGCCCGGGTGCGCGAACCCATCGCCGCCATGGCCGAGCTGCTGCTGGGCCATCTGTCGCTGCTGTTTGTGCCGGTAGGCGTGGGCGTCATCACCCATTTGCAGCTGGTGTCGCAATACGGCGCGCAGCTGCTGGTGGTGATCGTGCTGTCCACCTGGGTTGGCCTGGCGGTGACTGCCCTGGTGCTGCGCCAGCTACTGCGGGAAGAGCCCACGCAAGAAAAGCCCGCGCAGGAAGACAGCCATGGCTGATTTCGTCCAACTCTGGGTCTACCTGGCCACCACGCCGCTGTTTGGTCTGACGGCCACCTTGCTCACCTATGTGACCGCGCAGGCGTTTTACGAACGCATGGGCCGCGCACCCTGGGCCAACCCGGTGCTGTGGTCGGTGGTGCTGCTGGGCTGCGTGCTGGTCGCCACACACACGCCCTACCCGAGCTACTTTGCGGGGGCCCAGTTCATCCATGTGCTGCTGGGCCCGGCCGTGGTGGCACTAGCCTGGCCGCTGTGGCTGCGCCGCCACGAGGTGCGCCAACGCGGCGTGGCCTTGACCCTGGCGGTGCTGGCTGGTGGCCTAGCAGCGGCTGCCAGTGCGGTGGCCATGGCCTGGGCCCTGGGCATGCCGGACGACGTGGTGCGCTCGCTGGCGCCCAAGTCGGTCACGGCCCCCGTGGCCATGGGGATTGCCGAGCGCATTGGCGGCGTGCCCGCACTGTCCGCCGTGTTTGCGGTACTAACCGGCCTCGTCGGCGCCTTGTCAGGCAAGTACCTGTTCAATCTGCTGGGAATCAACAGCTGGGCCGTGCGCGGCCTGGCGCTGGGCACGGCATCGCACGGAATAGGTGCCGCCAGGGCCTTGCAGGTCCACCCCGATGCAGGCGCCTACGCCGGCATTGCGCTGGGCATGCAGGCGATTTTGTCCTCGGTGCTGATGCCGCTGGTCTTCGGCTGGTGGACTTGAGGCTGTTTAGGAAAAATACTTTTTAGGGCTCTAGCGCAGGTATTACTTGCGCAAGCAGCTATAAAAACAATAGTAATCAGTGGGTCCGTGGTGCGGGCAAAGTACGCAGCACGGATTGCAGAATTTCTTCCGACAGAGCCGCATCGTCCACCGCGCGGGCCAGCACCACGGCTCCCACCATGCTGGCGTACAGGGCCAACGCCTTTTCACGCTGGGTCACCTTTGAGCGGCCGGGCATCCACTGGGCCAAGATCTCCACCATGGCGCTGATGCCAGCGGTGACGGCACGACGCACCGGGCCGGCCTGACGGGCCGCATCGGCGCCCAGGGCGGCCGCCAGGCAACCCTGACCCGGCGCATCGCGGTGCGCAGCCGACAAATAGCCGCGCGCGATGCTCTCCAAAGGCTGTGTACCGCCCGCCTCGGCCAGTTGCTGCCACCAGACGCCACCATCGGCCAAAGCACGGGCGCTGGCCTGGGCCATCAGATCTTCCTTTGACGCGAACTGACCGTAAAAGCCACCATGGGTCAACCCGGCGGTCTTCATGATGTCGGCCACGCCCACACCGTCAAAGCCACGTTCGCGGAACAGCTGTGCGGCCACGGCCAACACACGTTCGCGGTTTTCGGCGGCTTGTTCTCGGCTGACTTTCATGGCGGACTTTCACAAAAACGGTAGATGCTTGACATTTTAAATGACGATCAACATATAATTCAATCATGACGAACGTCATATAACCAACCACTCAAGGACTTTTCACCATGACAGCAAACACCTCTCTCGGCACCGCCCTGGTCACAGGCGCATCCAGCGGCATCGGTGCCGTTTACGCAGACCGCCTGGCACGGCGCGGCTATCAACTGGTACTGGTTGCACGCGACCATACCCGGCTGGAAGCCCTTGCCGAGCGCCTGCGCAGCCAGACCGGCGTACGCGTGGAAGTACTGGCCGCCGACCTCAACGCCCCGGCCGAGCTGGCCCTTGTGGAGCAACGCCTGCGCACAGACAGCGCAATCAGCCTGCTGGTCAACAACGCAGGCGTGGCCAGCATGGGCCCGCTGGTCAGCTCGGACATCGCCAGCGTGGACAAGATGTTGCAACTCAACGTAGTGGCGCTGACCCGCCTGGCCGCCGCCGCGCTGGCCGGCTTTGTGCCGCGCGGCAAGGGCATTCTGGTGAACATCGGCTCGGTCGTCTCTCTGGCGCCCGAAACCTTCAACGCCAGTTATGCCGCCACCAAGGCCTATGTACTCAGCCTGTCCCAAAGCCTGCAGGCCGAAGCCGGCCCCAGCGGCGTACAAGTGCAGGCCGTGTTGCCCGGTGCCACCCGCACTGAGATCTGGGACCGCGCCGGCTTCAGCGTGGACCAGTTGCCCGCAGAGATAGTGATGGACACGGACAAGCTGGTGGACGCGGCCCTGCTTGGCATGGACCGGCAAGAACGCGTAACCATTCCGTCGCTACCGAATGCCGCCGACTGGGACGCCTTCATGGCCGCCCGCGCCGCGCTGGGGCCTAACCTGTCTCACAGCCAACCGGCCCCCCGCTACCGCGCATAACGCTACTGTTTGAATAGTTTCCAGCGCAGATAGACCGTGCGCTGGAAAGCCATATGACTTCGGATAAAAAGATGCGTACGGCTCACGCACAATAAGCGCTGCGTTGCACATACTTGTCGTCACCCTCCCTTTTCCACTGGCACTGGCCCAGCGCTTTGGCGCCGACAACGGACGCATCGCCCGCATCATCCTGGTGACTACGGTCGTAGCCTTAGAACCTCACGATCTGACGGCCGCGCCGATTTCAACCTAACATAGGTCTCCCTTGCGCCCGAGGTCCGGGCGCGTCAGCCAAGGAACGGTATGAAAGTAGCAATCATGGGTGCGGGCGGTGTAGGCGGCTATTTCGGGGCTCGGCTGGCGCACAGTGGCTGCGACGTGCACTTCATCGCCCGTGGCGCCCACGGTGCCGCCCTGCGCAGCCAGGGCCTGCAACTCAACAGTGCCCTGGGCGACTTGCATCTAAAGGACCTGCAGGTCACGGAAACGCCCCATGACGTAGGCGTGGCGGACGTGGTGCTGTTCGGTGTGAAGCTATGGGACACCGAAGCCGCGGCCGAGGCCATACGCCCGCTGGTCGGGCCGCACACAGCGGTCATCTCGCTCCAGAACGGCGTGGTCAAGGACGATATTTTGCGCAGCGTGCTGGGCCCGCAGGCGGTGGCCGGGGGCGTTTGCTACATCGCCGCCACGATTGCCGCGCCGGGTGTGATCGCGCACACGGGTGTGTTGCAAAAGCTGGTGTTTGGGGAATACGACGGCAGCCGCTCGGCCCGACTGGAGGCATTTCTGCAGGCCTGCCAAGGCGCCGGCATCGAGGCCGAGATCAGCGCCGATATCCGCAAGACGATCTGGGAAAAGTTCGTGATGCTGGTGGGTTTGTCGGCCACCACCGCCGCCACCCGCCTGCCCATAGGCCGGGTGCGCAGTCACCCGCAGTCACGCCGCGTGCTGCAGCAGATCATGGAAGAAGTGGTGGCGGTAGGCCTGGCGCAGGGCGTACCCCTGGCACCCGATTTCGCGGCCGACCGGCTGCGCTTTTGCGACCAGTTGCCGGCGGCTATGACCTCCTCCATGGCACACGATTTGGAGCGAGGCAACCCGCTGGAGGTGCGCTGGCTCAGCGGTGATGTGGCCCGGCGCGGCGCCGAGCTGGGTGTGCCCACACCTGCGAATGCGCTGGTGCACGGCATCCTGGCCCTGCATGCCGAGGGCCGCAAGGTCTGAGCTCAGGGCGTATCGGGCAGCGGCAGCTTGGCCGTTACGCACTGGATGCCTGTCAGGCCGGCGCTGGCGCTGCCCACGGTCTGGCAGGCAATCGCCCGACCGGAAGACGGATCATGGAACCAGGCCACGCTGGACGCCCCACTGGCCGAGGTACCCATGGGCACATAGCTGGGGTTGGCGCGGATCTGCGAATGCGCAGCTGGCGCCCAGGACGACAGCAGCACAGCGCCGCTGCCCCCTACGGCGGCCAGCAGGCCCAACAACGATCGCTTCATGGCGTGCTCCTTCAATAATTTGGGCCAGGCCGCGCCCCACGCAGTCCGGCCCTGGATATGAATAAAAAATGGCTCTAGCGCAGGAACTACCTGCGCAAGCAGCTACTGAATATATAGCAGAGAGATGACCAAAAACCGCTACCGGCTTACAGCTTTACGAAGCCAAATACGGGCGGATTCATACCGCAGCTGTGGGTTGCAATGTCCTCACCCACCTTGCCGCTGGCGTTCACCGAGAACTTGGACTTGGCAGTGCCGGCCACCACCAGCGGCGCCGTGAGGTTCAGCCCATTAGTGCTGCTGGTGCTGTCGGGCTGCACAAAGGTATTGCCGCCGGTGCCGGCCAGGGCGTTGGTGGTCAGGTAGAGGTAGACCACGTCCGCCACAGGCACACCGGGCGTGATCACGCTACCGTTGACGCTGGGGTCGGTGCCGGTGCAGGCGGTGGTGCCCGCCACGTCCGGGGTGCTGGTCTTGCCGCTGTTGTCCGCACGGCAGACATCGGCCGAATATTCCGTCGCGGCCTGGCACCAGCCCGAAGTGCTGCTGGGCGTGAACTTGATGATGTCCGCCATCTTGATGATGACGCAGTTGTACGTGCCATCCGGCGGGTTGCCGCTGCCCAAGGTGGGAGCACTAAGGAAATCCACCTCGGTCGCCGTTGCACTACTGAAAACGGTGATGGGGCTGGAACACAGCGGGCTGGTGGAAAGCATCACACCATAGACCTTGAGCTTGAGCGCGCTTGCGTCCAGCGCCATCGCCTGGGTGCACAGCAGTGCCAGGCTGATCAATACGTAACGGGTGTATTGGGTGTAGCGGGTGGATTGCATGGCCATACTCCTTGCGGCTAGCTGCCGGAACCAACGATCGTCAGCTTGTCCGGCGTACTGGTGGCCGAACTGCCACCTCCACCACAAGCCGCTAGGCCCAACGCCATAAGGAACATACAGAGCATCGTCGCAGCAACTTTCAACATAAGGCCTCCTTTAAGGTGCTTGCACTTTGCTCCCTAGCCCTCTCTTGCGCAAGATGGGGCTTACGTTAAAAAGTGCCGCTCACCCCCCCACGCCTACCGCAACGCAAGCCAGAACACCAGCCCGCCCGCGCCCAACACCAGCAACGCGTTCACCCGGGCCCAGAACACCAGCACCAGGGTGGACAAAGCCGCCACGGCCCAGGCCCACACTCCGCCCTCGGCTGCGCGCAGCACGGTGCAGGACGCGGCCAGGATCATGCCCGCGGCCACCGGTGCCAGCCCGGACTCGATGGCCCGCACCAGCATATGGCCCCGGTAACGCGACCACACATGGGCAAGGCCGTAGACCAGCACCGAACTGGGCAGAAAGATCGCCGCCGACGCCACCAAAGCACCCCACAGCCCGGCCACATGCCAGCCCACCAGGGCTACCAGCAGCGAGCCCGGCCCGGGCGTGATGCGCGACAGGGCGAACAGGTCCAGAAACTGCCCGTCATTCATCCAGCCCTGCACCGCTACCGATTGGCGGTGGATGTCGGCCACGATGCTCTGGCCACCACCCACCGTCAGGAAGGACAGCGGCACAAACACTGCCAGCAAATCGCCCAGCAGCTGCAAATTCATGGCGTGGCGCCTTCACGACTCTCAGCGCGGATGCGCAGCCAGGCCAGGCCGACGGAGAGCGGCACCATGCAACCCACCACCCACAGCAGCGGCAGACGCCAAAAGAAGATGGCCACAAAAGTCACCGCCAGAATGCCCGCGCGCAACCAACCCTTGGCCGCATGCCGGGCCGCGCGCAAGCCGGTCTGCAGCGACAGGCCCACGGCAGCCGCCGCAACGCCGGCCAGCACCAAATGCACAGCATGCACATCGCCCAGGCTGGAGAACGCGCTGGCCAGCACCATGGCCAAGGCCATGGACGGCAGCACGATGCCACAGGCTGCCGCCAGCGCGCCAGCGCCACCGTGCAGCTGGTAGCCGATCCAGATGGCCAGGTTCACCACATTCACGCCCGGAAAGGCCTGCGCCAGGGCCAGGCCGTTAAGGAACTCCACCTCGGTCAACCAGGCGCGGCGCTGCACGAATTCGCGCAACATCCAGCCACTGAGGCCGCCACCAAAGCTGGTCAAACCGATCTTGGAAAAAGCGCAGAAGATGCCGCGCAGCGTGGGCGCGTTGCTGGAGTCTGGATGCACGTTCTTGAACCAGAAGTGGACGAAAAAAGATTGTAGAAGCGCCCTGACGAGCGCCCGCAGGCCATGCACAACTTTACCGTTCAGCGTACTGTTTATCTGCGCTAATAGCTACGAAATAAATAGCAAAAGAATCAAAACCCCAGGCTGTAGCGCAGTTGCACAAAGGTCTCGCCCGGGTTGGGTTGGCGCAGGCCGGCGTTGGACACATGCTTCACATACACACCCAGGCTGTGGCGCTGTTGGGCGCCAAAGTTGCGCCCCAGGCCCAGGTGGTCGCTGAAGTTCCACTGCGTGCTGAAGTGGCCCGACGGCGTGTAATAGGTTTTGTCCAGGTATGACAAGCCTACGCCAGCCTCTACAAACCAGGGCGATTGCCCGCCGTCAAAGCGATAGCGGAACATGGGCACCAGGCCGATCTGGGCGTAATGCCGGTCCTGTCCCACCGTGGCATCGGCGTTCCACTGGCTCACATATACATCCCAGGCACCGGTGATGCGTCCATCCCAAAAGCTGCTTTGCATGGGCCAGCGCCAGCCCAGCGTGGCGGTGCGGGTGGTGATGCCGCTGCGCAAATTTTGCCCAGCCTCGGCATAGATGGATGCAGGTTCTGCAGCGGCCGCCTTGTCGGCCGCGAGGATGAGTAGCCAGGGCAAGAGTGCGGTACCGAGCAGTTGGCGCCATAGTTTGCGGTGCGGGCGGTACGGCAGCGCGAAAAGGTGTGGTTTCAGCATTTTTGTTGTTCTCCCGGCGGCGCGTGACGGACTACCAACGCCTACTCTGTCGATGCGATGTTTGGATAAATTGTGCCCTGGCCGGCTGCCTTAGAAGTAACTATCGCTCCATCGCCCTGCACATGGTGCAGCTATCGCAGCCCCGTCTGCAACGGCTGCAAAGCCTGCGCTACAGTGTGGGACTACAAGGTGTGGATTGGCAGCGTAGGCGGTGGTCTACCAGCCGGGCAACGCACCATCGGCTCAAATAAGCGCAGCTGCCGTGCGCTGCACATAGCGCTCAAAGTCCTGGGCCGGCAAGGCCGGGCTGAACAGATAACCCTGGTAGGAATGACAGCCATAGCGGGCCAGCCAGTCTTTCTGGGCCTGTGTTTCCACCCCTTCGGCCATCACCTCCAGCCCCAGGTTTTGCGCCAGGGCCACCACGGTACGCGCAATCGCCGCGTCGCTGGGGTCTATCAGCACATCGCGCACAAAGGACTGGTCGATTTTCAGCTGGTGCAGCGGCAGCCGCTTGAGGTAGGACAGCGAGGAATAGCCGGTGCCAAAATCGTCCAGCGAAAAGCCAATGCCGCGCGCGCGCAGCATGGCCATCTTGTGCACCAGGTCTTCAAGGTTATCGACCAGCATGCTCTCGGTCAGCTCCAGCTTCAGACGCTTAGGGTTGGCCCCGGTGGCGCTCAGCAAGTCCAGCAGATCCTGGGCAAACTCAGGCTCGCGGAACTGCCGGGCACTGACGTTCACCGCCAACACCAGGTTGCCCAACAGAGGGTGCGGAGCCCAGGCCACCAGCTGTGCACAGGCGGTCTCCAGCACCCAGCGGCCCAGGGTCAGGATGTGGCCGGTCTCCTCCGCCAGGGGGATGAAGTCAGCAGGCGACACCCGGCCGCGCTGCGGATGCGGCCAGCGCAGCAGAGCCTCGGCACCGGTGACTTGGCCGTGCGCATCCAGCTGCGGCTGGTAGAAGAGCAGAAACTGCCCCAGCACCAGGGCCTGGCGTAAGTCGCCCTCCAGCTCCGCGCGCGCATTCACCGCAGCCTGCATGGCCGGGTCGAAAAACCGCAGCGCATTGCGGCCCTGGGCTTTGGCCTGGTACATGGCCATGTCGGCCTGCTTGAGCAGCTCGTCCATAGGCAGGGTCTGGCCGTGGAACAAGGCCACGCCCAGGCTGGCCGTGCTGTTGAAGTCCAGCTCGCCCAGGCTGTAGGGCCGGTTCAGCACGGTGACGATTTTTTCCGCCACGGACTTGGCGACAGCGGCCGCCATTTCCGAGCTGGCCTCCAGGTCTTCCAACATGACCAGGAATTCATCGCCGCCCAGCCGGGCCACGGTGTCGCTGTCGCGCACGCAGTGCACCAGCCGCAGCGCCACTTGCTGCAGCAGCACGTCACCTTTTTCATGGCCCCGGGTGTCGTTCAGGGTTTTGAAGTTGTCCAGGTCTATGTAGAGCAAGGCGCCGGTGCGCTTGCTGCGCTCACTGGCAGCCAGCGCACGGTGCAGGCGGTCCATGAGCAGCCGGCGGTTGGGTAGATTGGTCAGCGGGTCGAAGAAGGCCAACTGGCGAATCTTGTCCTCGGCCATCTTGCGCTGGGTGATGTCTACCACGGTGGCGACGTAGTGGCTCAGGCCGCCTATGCCATCCAGCACCGCGCTGATGCTGACCCACTGCGGAAAGCGTTCGCCGTCCTGGCGCCGGCTCCAGATTTCACCCACCCACTGGCCCTTGCGCGCCAAATCCTGCTGGATGCCGCCAAAGTAGGCCTCGCCATTCGGTTCGGCGTTCAGAAAAGCCAGCGTCTGGCCCAGGCACTCCGCCTCGCTATAGCCCATGCTCTGGGTGAAGGCCTTGTTCACCCGCTGTATCACCTGTTTGGCATTGGTCACCACCACGCCGACCTGGGCCTCAAAAGCCACGGCGGCGATGCGCAACTCGGATTCGGCCCGTACCCGGTCGGACAGATCTATATCGATGCAGAACATCTCGGCCGGCTGGCCCGGCGTCTGTACATAGGCGTGGCTGGAAAACACGGGTACGCGGCTACCGTCCTTGCGCATCAACGACAACTCGCCCGCTGGAATGGCCTGCTGGGTGGTGAACATCTGCTGCATGGCCTGGCGCACGCCATCGCGCATTTCAAGCGGAATGATGAGATCGGTGAGGTTGCGGCCCAGCACTTCGTCGGCCGCGTAGCCATAAAGCTGCTCGGAGGCCTTGTTCCAGTAGCGCGTCGTGCCATCGGCCGCATAGGCCTGGACCGAAACCGAGGGGATATCCATCAACAGGCTGCGCAAGCGGTTCTCGGAGTCGCGCAGGGCTTGTTCACGGGCTTCGCGGTCCAGCCCCTCCTGGATCAGCAGCCCCAGGAACACCATGGCCGGCGTCATCACGGCAACCAGGGCCAGCCCGACGACGAGCAACTCATCCGCCGGTGGATGGGCCGGCACAAGCCACATGGAGCCCAAGGCCAGCAGTTGCTGCAGCAGGCCAAATACCAATAGCTGCCATACGTTCACACGGGCCCAGCCCCGGGCCACGGCGTAACGGTAGAGCAGACCCAAGCCAATGCTGGCGACGAGCAAAGGCAGGCCTATGGCATAGTCTGCCTGGCCAGGCAATTGGCCGTAGCCCACGGATATGGCGGCTGCCACCAGCGCAGCCAGCGGCCCGCCAAACAGGCCCACCGCGCCTAGCACCACGCAGCGCGCATCGACCACCAGCCCCGGCATGCTGGCCGACGGCGTGACTATGCCCAGCACGCAGATACCGCCAAACAGCAGCCCGGTCACCAGTTGGCGAAGCACGCTGCGGGGCTTCCAGGCGCGTAGGTGCAGCCCCTGCAGCACACCCAGAACAAAGATCCAGGCAACCCCCTGGACCAGGTGAAGAACCATACACAGCCTCCAGCTTGGGCGTCGATCGGCGGTCCCAGGACATATCTCCAGGGCGCAGGCTGCTGGGAGCCCCGCCGGACCGACAACTTGCGGCTACTTTAGTGCCGTTTACTGGGGCTGAGAACTAAAACTTCATCCATAAGAACAATGCCCCGGTACGCAAGCACCGGGGCATTGTTTTTAAATCCCATACATCATCAAAATAGATAGCAGCCAGCGCAGGCATTACCTACGCTAGCGCCATATTTCACTCCAAACCCAGTTCCTGGATTTTGCGGGTAATGGTGTTGCGGCCAATGCCCAGCTTCTGAGCTGCCTCAATGCGACGGCCCCGGGTGTTGTGCAGCGCTGTCAGGATCAGCTTGGACTCGAAGCGGCGCGTCAACACGTCCCACACGTCGTGGCGATCGTTAGCCAGCAGTTCCTGGGCCTCAGCCTCCAGGCCCAGCTCCCAGGCGCTGACCGGGGCGGTGCTGGCCGGCGGCAGTGTGACGATGGCGGCATCGCTGTCCAACGGAACGGCCTGCATGCCGGCAATGTCATCCAGTGCCGACAGATCCGTCTCAGGATGCACGACCGGCGTGCTCACCACCATGCGCGGCAGAGCGTGACCCAGGCCACTGGAAGGTGCCACCACGGCGCCGGTGATTTCAGGTGGCAAATCCTTGGGCTCGATCACCTGGGCCGGCGCCATGACGGTCAGCCAATGGCACAGGTTCTCCAGCTGGCGCACGTTGCCGGGAAACGGAAACAAGCCGATCTGAGCGAGCGCCGCATCGGAAATGCGCTTAGGCTCCACGCCCAGCTGCTTGGCGCTTTGCTGCAGGAAATGGCGTGTCAACATGGGCACGTCTTCGATGCGCTCGCGCAGCGCCGGCAGGCGCAGGCGGATCACGTTCAGGCGGTGGAACAAATCCTCGCGGAACACGCCATCGCGCACGCGCTGCTCCAGGTCCTGGTGGGTGGCGGCAATCACGCGGACCTGGGCCTTGACGGCATTGTGGCCGCCCACACGGTAGAAGTGGCCATCGCTCAGCACGCGCAGCAAGCGGGTTTGCAGGTCGAACGGCATGTCGCCGATTTCATCCAGAAACAGCGTGCCACCATCGGCCTGCTCGAAGCGGCCCCGGCGCATGGTTTGCGCACCGGTGAAGGCACCGCGCTCATGGCCGAAGAGTTCACTCTCCAACAGGTCCTTGGGGATGGCTGCGGTATTGATGGCAACGAACGGGCCGTTCGCACGTGGCGAGTGCTTGTGCAGTGCGCGCGCCACCAGCTCCTTGCCGGAGCCGGATTCGCCGGTGATCATCACCGTCACGTTGCTTTGGCTGAGCCGACCGATGGCACGGAACACGTCCTGCATAGCGGGCGCCTGACCCAGCATCTCCGGGGTGTCGGCCATGCGTTCTTCGGCCACTTCCTCGCGCTGGCTTTCTTCCACCGCGCGGCGGATAAGCTCCACGGCCTTGGGCAGGTCAAAAGGCTTGGGCAGGTATTCGAAGGCGCCGCCCTGGAAGGCTGATACGGCACTGTCCAGGTCGGAGAACGCGGTCATGATGATGACCGGCAAGCCGGGGTGCTTGGCTTTGACCTTTTCCAGCAGGTCCAGGCCGGAGCCGCCTGGCATGCGGATGTCGCTCACCAGAATTTGGGGGCCGTCCTCTTCGCCATTTTCTTCCAGCGCCAGCAATACATCACGCGGGTTGGTAAAGCTGCGCGTGGGCAAGTCTTCACGCAGTAGCGCTTTTTCGAGAACGAAGCGTATGGATTGGTCGTCGTCTACTATCCAGATCGGCTTCATAAGAGAGGGCACCTCGGGTCAAGCTGCGTGAATCAATTTCTACGGCAGCGGTATTAATAATTTAAAGTCCGTTCGGCCCGGAACACTGTCACATTCGATCAAGCCATGGTGTTGCTGCACGAAGGTTTGCGCCAACGTCAGCCCCAGCCCGGATCCACCATCTCGCCCCGACACCAGCGGGTAAAAAATACGGTCCTTGATCGACTCCGGTACACCCGGGCCGTTGTCGATGACATGCAATTCCAGTGCCAATCGATAACGTTGTTTCCCAAACGTTACCTGGCGTGCAATACGCGAGAGAAAAGTGATCTGCGCGTCCCCTTCGGCAATGCGTTCACTCAAGGCCTGGGTTGCGTTATGGGCCACATTCAGCACCGCTTGGATGAGCTGTTCGCGGTCACCGCGAAACTCTGGAATCGACACATCGTATTCACGCTCAATCTTCAGCCCGCGCGGGAATTCGGCCAGTATCAGGGAGCGCACACGCTCGCAGATTTCGTGGATATTCACATCGCTGACCACGTGCGGACGGCGGTGCGGCGCCAGCAGCCGGTCCACCAGACTTTGCAGGCGGTCGGCCTCATGGATGATGACCTGGGTGTACTCAATCAGTTCGCGCGACTCGATCTCCATCTCCAGCAACTGGGCAGCGCCACGTATGCCGCCCAGCGGGTTCTTGATCTCGTGGGCCAGGTTACGGATGAGTTCCTTGTTCGCCTGGGCCTGGTCGATCAAACGTTCCTCGCGGTCCTGCTTGGCCTGCTGCTCCTGCGGCAGCAACTCGATGATGACCTCGCCCGGACGCTCGGTCTGCGCCAGGATCACGTGTACCGGCACCGGTTCGTGGTTCAGGCGCTTGAGCCAGGCGTCGTAGCGCAGGGCCGCAAACTCATTGCTACCTGCCCCCTCCAACGCGTTCTGCAAAATGTGCGGCTCGGTGAAACAGTCCGGGAAGTGCGAGCCTTCGATGGTGCGGCGCGAGGTGCCCAGCGCGTCTTCCAAGGCTGCATTGGCAAACATCACCGCGCCGTCGCTACGCAGCACCGCCACCAGCGTGGCCAGCAAATCAAACGCCTGAAAGCGCGCAATATGGGGGTTGGTTGGGGTGTTCAAGGTAGTCAGGGGGTAGTTTTAGGAGGAGGAAGACGGGCCAGCTCACGCTTCAGCCCAGCGATATCGCTCTCATTGCGGGCAATGGCAGCCTTGAGCTCGGCTACACGGTCTATGTACTTCTGGTAGTTGCGGGCTTCTCCGCCCTGCTTCTCCGGCTCGCCCTGGTTGTACTCCTTGAGCAGGTCTGCCTGCCGGGCTTCGGCCTTTTTCAGCTCGGCTTCCAGGATCATCCGGGCGTCGCTGTCGCGCGCACGCTGCTCGGCGCCACCGCCATTGTTGGCCGCGGGCGCACGCACGGCCGCCGCGTTCGCATCGGGCCGCGGGGCCTGGATCACGCTGACATTGCCACCCTCTACCAATTTGCAGCCACGGGCTGCAGCGGCCTTGGGGTCTTTGATGGAATTGGTGTATTCGTTGCCGCAGCGGTAAACCGCGTTGTCTTGCGCGAAAAGCGGCGCCGAGGCAGCCGCCAAAATCAGTAGCCAATAGGGTTTCATGCTCATGGAATATGCCGACAGGGCCTTATCTGAATGGGTTGCCGCAACGGTACTCTGTTTCTATTGCTTTCCCAAGCCAAAACGCAAAAAGGACGGCTTGCGCCGTCCTTATGAGAAGCCTGGTTGCGCGTTGCGAGCGTTCCCAGGCTAGTAGCGCTGCTTACAGCGAATAGTACATGTCGAATTCCACCGGGTGGGTGGCCAT
Source organism: Rhodoferax sp. GW821-FHT07F03 (assembly GCF_059418745.1). Lineage (NCBI taxonomy): Bacteria > Pseudomonadati > Pseudomonadota > Betaproteobacteria > Burkholderiales > Comamonadaceae > Rhodoferax > Rhodoferax sp. GW821-FHT07F03. The sequence goes on along the minus strand of NZ_JBWKQM010000001.1, from coordinate 482,135 downwards.
GCGCAAGCGCGTGACTTCCTGCATCTTCAGATCAATGTAGGCGTCAATGTAGGCATCGGTGAACACGCCGCCCTTGGTCAGGAACGCACGGTCTTTGTCCAGGCATTCGAGAGCTTGGTCCAGGCTGTGGCAGACGGTGGGGATCAGCTTGTCTTCTTCGGGTGGCAGATGGTACAGATCCTTCGTAGCGGCTTCGCCAGGATGGATCTTGTTTTCCACGCCGTCCAGACCTGCCATCAGCAGAGCCGAGAAGCCCAGGTAGGGGTTCATCAGTGGATCGGGGAAACGTGCTTCCACGCGGCGGCCCTTGGGGTTTGCCACGAAAGGAATACGGATGGAAGCAGAGCGGTTCTTGGCCGAGTAAGCCAATTTCACTGGAGCTTCGAAGCCAGGAACCAGGCGCTTGTAGCTGTTGGTGCCGGGGTTGGTGATGGCGTTCAGAGCACGGGCGTGCTTGATGATGCCGCCGATGTAGTACAGCGCGAATTCAGACAGACCTGCATAGCCGTCGCCAGCGAACAGGTTCTTGCCGTCTTTCCACACGGACTGGTGCACGTGCATGCCGGAACCGTTGTCGCCAACGATGGGCTTGGGCATGAAGGTCGCGGTCTTGCCATAAGCGTGGGCGACGTTCTGGATCACGTACTTTTGCAGTTGGACCCAGTCTGCGCGCTGGATTAGCGTGCTGAACTTGGTACCCAGTTCCATTTGGCCGGCATTGGCCACTTCGTGGTGGTGCACTTCGACGGGAATGCCCAGGGATTCCAGCACCAGGCACATTTCCGAACGCATGTCCTGGAAGCTGTCAACTGGAGGCACGGGGAAGTAGCCGCCCTTAACTGCGGGACGGTGGCCGGTGTTGCCGTGTTCGTATTCCTTGCCGGTGTTCCAGGAAGCTTCTTCCGAATCGATCTTGGAGTAGCAGCCGGACATGTCGTTTTGCCAGCGCACGCTGTCAAACACGAAGAATTCGGGTTCTGGTCCGAAGTAAGCGGTGTCGCCCAGGCCGGAGGCCTTCATGTAGGCTTCTGCGCGCTTGGCCAGCGAACGGGGATCGCGCTCGTATGGCTTGCCGTCGGCTGGATCGACCACGTCGCAGGTCAGGATCATTGTCGTTTCTTCGAAGAACGGGTCGATGTTGGCGGTGTTGGCATCGGGCATCAATTGCATGTCCGAAGCTTCAATGCCCTTCCAACCAGCAATCGAAGAACCGTCAAAAGCATGGCCTGACGTGAACTTGTCTTCGTCGAAGTGCGACACAGGCACGGTCACGTGCTGTTCCTTGCCGCGGGTATCGGTGAAGCGGAAGTCAACAAACTTGACTTCGCTTTCTTTCACCATCTTCATCACGTCTGCGACGGTCTTTGCCATCAAGAATCTCCTGGTTAGGTTGAGCAAAAATAAATCAACAAGATGGGAATGCAGTTTCTATGCCACCAGCCGAGGCCGCTTGTAAACACATTCACCCTTGTATTTTGCCTTGGCCGCAGCGGCCTTCAGCGGGAATACGGCCCATCCGAGAAACAAATACCTGTGCCAATGCACCAAATTGGATCTCCATTTTTGCACCAAATATGTGCAATCAAGAACGCACCAATTCCGGGCCCAATTGCACATCAAAATTGTGCAGGCCTGCCAACAAAGCCGGGTAAGCCAGCTCCACCAGGCTGGGCAAACCCTTCACGCCCAGCTCAATATGGCGGCCATGTTCGGCATGGTCCACGCTGGGCAGACTGAATACCTTGACGCCTTCAAAACGCTGCTCCATAGCCTCCATCAGCGGGGTCAACGTGGCCTCCATGCTGCCGTACACGATGACCGATTTTTCCACCCAGGCCGCCTGCTGGAACCAGGGCTGGTAGTACTGGTCCAGTACCCATTCCACCATGGGCCAGGCCATCACCGGGAAGCCGGGCACAAAATGCACATGGCCCACGGAGAAGCCTGGAATCTTGTTGTAGGGGTTGGGAATGATGCGGGCACCTTGTGGAAACACGCCCATATTCAGTCGGTGGATATTGTCTGGACGGTCCGGCTCATACAAAGTACCTTGTTCACGCGCCGTATCCTGCATGCGCTCGCGTATCAAGGCCTCGGCCTGCGGATGCAAGGCCAACGGCACATCCAAGGCCCGCGCGGCGCACTGGCGCGTATGGTCGTCGGGCGTAGCGCCTATACCGCCGGTGGAAAACACCACGTCACCCGAGGCAAACGCGCGGCGCAAGGTACTGGTGATGCGCTCAGGATCATCGCCTACGTATTCGGCATAGCCCAGCTGCAAGCCGCGTGCGCCCAACAGTTCGATGACCTTGGGCAGGTGCTTGTCGGCACGCTTGCCAGACATGATCTCGTCGCCGACGATGACCAGGCCGAAAACCGGCGCCGACTCAAGGGGCTGGGAGGATGGGATTGGCAGGCTCATGGACAACAGATTCCGTTTTAGGTTCGACATCGACAACCGGGCCCGCAGCGGCGCGGGGCGGCACGGCAGACACAGGCACCTCGGCACGCAATGCCTGCAATGCGGCCAGCACATAGTGGGTAAACCACAGCGAGGAAAACGCAAACACCAGGGTGTAGATCCATATCGCTAGAGGCACCAGCACCACAAAAGCGGCGGCAAACAAGGCACCCGAGGCCCACACCAGGCTGGGCGCAGCGCCCAGGTAGCCGGCCAACACCCCCATACCCAGCAGCGTGACACGGTGGCGGCGGAATATCTCACGCCGCTCCTGCTTGCTGGCATGCACGGCCAGAGCGTCATAGGCCATGACGCGGTAGGTCAGCCAGCCCCAGATCAAGGGCGGCAGTACCAATATCAAGGGCGGCACCAGCCACAAGGGCATGGACACCACCATGGCCACCACCGCCAGCAGCACCGAACCCAGGGCCCAGAACAATCCGCCAACCAGGGTGCCGCCGTTTTTCTTCTCCAATTGGGGGAAGCGCCGCTCAGCCACCAGGGACACCAGGGCCGGCGTCATCATCAGGGCCACGGCCAGCAGGGACAACACTACGATCAGCGGGGTGATGGCAAAGATCACCAGCAAGGGCGCCAGCGCCACCTTGAGCTGGCCGACACCGGCAGTCTCCAACCAGGTCCACATGCGGCCGACCCACTCAGATGCGTCCAGCATGCCGCGCACAGCATCCAGGGCAGGCTCCCAGTAGAAGTAGCCCAATCCCAGCGACAAGGCCACCATCAACAACAGGGGTAGAAACGAGAGTGCAATTACCCGGGGGTGCACGCAGTACGCCACGGCGCGCCAGAAAGAATCAAGAAGCAACTTCATGGGGGCAAGCATACCCGCATGCCGTTAAGGCCTGGTAACGGCCAAACTTGCCCACAGCCGGCGCAAACCCAGCCACTGCTGGCGCCAGAAGCCGCGGCCGTAGTCGCGCCCACCCTCGCTCTCCAGTTGGTCGCGGATGCCGGTGGGGTCGTAGCGCAGCTCGAAGTTCGCGGTACCGAACAGCATGTCCCACCATGGCAGCAGCACACCAAAGTTGTGGCCGCCCAAGGTGTTCTTACCCGCGGACTCATGTCCGATGCCAATGCTGTGGTGCAGACGGTGAAAGCGCGGGCTGACCCACAGGCGCTCGCCCACGCGGCCAAACCAGAGCCTCACATTGGCGTGCTGCAAGCTCTCGCTCAGCTGGGTAAAGGCCACGATGGCGATGAACTGTCCCGGCGCCACGCCAATCAACTGGGCAGCCACCACCACGATGATGTCGCCAATCACGTCGTCCAACAGGTGGTTGCGGTTGTCGCTCCACAAGGTCATTTGCTGCTGCGAGTGGTGTAGCGAGTGCAGGCCCCACCACCATTCAAACTGATGCTGGCCCCGGTGCACCCAGTAGCCCAAAAAGTCGAACGCTACCAGGTACAGCGCAAAACTGACCACAGGCAGATCAGTCACGCCGGGCCACAGGGCATCCAGGTGCCAGGTGCCCATGCCGGCGACCCGCAGCGTGCCAAAAATGCCGTCCATCACAGGGTCCAGGGTAAAGAACAATGCCAGGCGGAACAGGCCCAGGCGATGCACCAAGGTGTAGACCATGTCGATACGGATGGCCGCGCGGTCCTGCATAGCCTCTACCGGACGCCAGCGTTGCAAGGGCCCCAGCACCGCCACCAGCACCACCAGCTGCAGCAGGCCGACCAGCAGCCAGCCCGTGGCATCGAATGCATCTTCGACCAATCCGCCCAGGCCCATGCCGAACACCAGGGGTTGCACAGCGGCCTCGAACAGCCATTGCTGCGCGTCAGAAAACAAATTGCTCAATACATCCATGGGCAGATTATTGGGGATGGGCAGAAATCCACGCGGTGTAGTCGGGATGCTCGCGCAGCGTGCGGAAGCAGAAACCACGCTCCTTCAGGCCCACGATCAGCGGCTCCAGCACGGCCGGCGCCCATGGGTCTTTGCGCGACCAGATGCCCAGGTGGGCCATCAAAATATCGCCGCTGCGAATATTGCGCAGTGACTGGGCTAGCAACTGGGCATTGCTGGCGCGCTCGCTGGACAGCTCATCGCCCAGAAACCCTGCCGGCGCCCAGCCCACGTGGGCATAGCCACAGCCCTTGGCGGCCGCCAGCAAGGCCGGTGAAGTCTTGCCGCCAGGCGCCCGAAACAAGGGCAGCGGCACCTGGCCAGTCATGGCCTGCAGGCGCTGGTTGGCATGGCGGATTTCTTCGCAGTATTGTGCTGCCGTCCAGGTGAATTCCTTGTCGGCATCCGGCCCGGCCGAGGGCTTGACGCGGAATTGGCCGGGGCTGCCGGCCACATCGCCGCGCCAGTACACATGGTCGAAGGTGTGCGAGGCAAATGCATGGCCCTCTGCGGCACGGGCCTTCCACCAGGGAGCCCAATGCTCGCCCATGCTGCCATCGCCCTCCTGCGTACGCTCGTGGGCGCCAAAGAAGGTGACCTTGACCTGCTGGCGGTTCAGCACCTCGGCGATCAGCGGGGCCACGCCCATATGGCCGGTGTCAAAGGTCAGATAGACCGGTTTATCACAAGGTTTTTCTACTGTAGCGCAGATGGCACCTGCGCCAGCCGCTATCAATACCGCAGCAAAACCAACTTTAGCGGGGAGCGTGGTCCAGCGTCCAAACGCCATGGGGAGATCTTCCAACATTGATTTGTCGCACCACTTTCTTGGATTCCACATCCACCACGGTGAGCTTGCGGGCCCAGCGCGAACCGACATACAGCAGCTTGCCGTCGCCAGACACGTCCATGCAGTCCGGCCCGCCGGGCGCGGGATAGGTAGCGACCGACTCCAGGATTTGTAGATCGATCTTGCTGATGCTGTTGCTGACGCGGTTGCTGACGTAGACATGGCGCTTGTCGCCCGCCGCCCGGAAGGCGTGCGAGCCCTTGGCGGTGGTAATCACCTTGGTCCGCACCGGGGTTTTGCCGGAGACGTCATAGACCTCCACGCCCTCCCCGCCCGTCAGCCCCACCAGCAGGGTCTTGTCGTCGGCGGTGCCGAACACATCGGCCGGCATGGAACCGGTGGGCGTACGCCATTTGATGCTTTGCGTCGCCAGGTCCACCGCCACCAGCTCGTCACTGTCCTGCATGGTGGAGTAAATCGTGGTGCTCTTGCTGTCAATCCACAGGTGGCTGGGCGTTTTGCCGGTGGAGATGCGCTTGGCCAGCGTAATGTCCTTGCCGTCCCAGCGGTAGATGTCGATATGGTTCAGCCGATTCGCCGCCGTAACAAACCACTTCATGTCGGGCGAAAAGCGCAGCTGGTAGGGGTCGAGTATGTCGCGCACCACGCGCTGCACCTCGGCCGTTTTCGGATCGACGAAGGTCAGCGTATCGGCCAGGGCATTGGCGATGATGAGCGACTTCTCGTCCGGCGTCAGGTACAGATGGTGGGGCTCTTTGCCGGTGGGAATCCGCTTGGTCTCAAGCCAGGTGGCGGGGTCCACCACGCTGACGCTGGCATCCAGCGAATTCAGCACAAAGATCGGAGAGGACTGGGCCTGGGCGGCCAAGGGCGCAGCGGCGGCGAAGACAAAGCCCCAAGAGGCAACACAACGGACAAACAACTTCACGGCACACCACAGGTAAAAGACAACCGTCAAGTGTAGCCGCCGGGGCCAGCAACTTTTGCCAGCCGGTGTAACAAGCCCGGAGAGGACTAGGCCAGATCTTTGGCCGACAGCAGTACCAGATCCTCGGCGCTCAGCCAGCGCCACTGGCCGGGCAGCAGGTCCGCCGGCAGCGCAAAGCCGCCCTGTTGCGAGCGGTGCAGGCCCTCCACCCGGTTGCCTACCGCCGCCAGCATGCGCTTGACCTGGTGGTACTTGCCCTCGGTCAGCGTCAGGCGCAAGTGGTGGCTGCTGACGGCTTCACAGGCGGCTGCGCGCACCGGCTTGGGGTCGTCGTCCAGCACCACCCCCTCCAGCAGGCGCGACACCTGCTTCTCGTCCAGCGAATGCTTGGTGGTGACCTCGTAGACCTTGGGCACATGCTTCTTCGGCGAGGTCATGCGGTGGATGAACTGGCCGTCGTCGCTGAGCAGCAGCAAACCGGTCGTGTCCTGGTCCAGCCGGCCCACGGCCTGCACGCCCTGCAGCGCGCCCTTTTGCGGCCGCAAACGCAGAGGTGACGGCAGCAGCGTATAGATGCTGGGGTAGGTGGAAGGTTTTTGCGAACACTCGGTGCCCGCAGGCTTGTTCAGCAGCACGTAGGCCAGCTGGTGGTACGACCAGTCCACGCCCTGGACCCGGAAGCGCAGCCCTTGCGCTTCCAAATCCATAGCAGAGTCCGTAACCACTACGGGCGCTGTGCCCGTGTTGTCCATATAGACCTCGACCAGGCCCTGCTGAACCAGACCGGCGCACACGCGGCGTGTGCCAAAGCCTTGCGAATAAAGAATGTCTTGAAGCTGCATGCCCCGAGTATCGCAAACAGCTGGCAGCGCCCCGCCTCGTCGCTCACAGGCGACAACCGGGCGGCCATGGCCACCAACCTCCCCAATATCAACGAAAAAACATGCGGCGAAAACATACACAAGGTTTACAAATGTTTATCCCATGGAGACACAAATGCGCGCGCTATTCACCACCCTGTTTGTTTTTGCCGCAGCCTTCATGCTGTGGCGAACCATGCGCCCGCAACGCCACCACCATGGCTACCAGGTGGTGTCTCCCTCGCAGCTGCCCTTGGAGGCCGAAACGCTGGATGCGCAGCTGTACAAATGGCCATCGCTGGGGCTGTTCAGCTTCACGCTGAGCGACGGCGACCAGCACCAGGCCGCCCTGAAAGACATCGCCGACGGCACGCCCATAAGCTCGTCAGGCGCGCGGGTGCTGGCCGCGCTGCACACCGGTGCCAACAACCCAGACATCTGGAAACCGGTGGAAGTGCGAGTCCACGGGAAACGCGTGGGCTTTTTATCCAAGGGCGACGCCACCCGCTTCCAACGCCGTCTGGCCTATGAGGGCCGGGCCGGCCAGACCACCTGCTGCGACGCGCTGATCTCCCTGGAAGGCACAAGCGGCCAAGCACGCTACGTGCTGCGCCTGGACCTGAAGGAATTCCGGCATTAAGCGCCAGACTCTTTAAGACTGGCCTAAGCCAGCATCCCCATAGTCGAGCCATCGCAACGCTCTTCCAAAGGATGCTTCCATGAAAACGCAATCGCTTCACAACACCAAACTGGTATTGGCTCTGGTCGCCGCAGGGGCGATCGGCGGCATCGGTGGCTCACTGGTCCACAACATAGACCAGGCCCATGCGACCCCGCCCGTGGTCAGCAGCGCCAGTAACGCCCCCATCGCATTACCCGACTTCGCGCAAATCACCGCCCAGAACGGCCCGTCCGTGGTCAACATCAGCGTGGTCGGCAGCGCCAAGGCATCGAACGACGACGGCGAAACCGCGCAGCGCCAGGGCCGCGACGACCCATTTGGCAACGACCCGCTGTTTGAACTGTTCCGCCGCTTCCAGCAGGGCCAGGGCGGCCAGGCACCGCGCGCCATGCCCACGCATAGCCAGGGCTCGGGCTTCATCGTCAGCGCCGACGGCATCATCATGACCAACGCCCATGTGGTGCAAGACGCCAAGGAAGTCACCGTCAAGCTCACCGACCGGCGCGAATTCATCGCCAAGGTGCTAGGCTCCGACCCCAAGACCGACGTGGCCGTACTGAAGATCGACGCCAAGAACCTGCCCGTGGCCACCATCGGCAAGACCAGCGACCTGCGCGTGGGCGAATGGGTGCTGGCCATAGGCTCGCCATTCGGCTTTGAAAACACGGTCACCGCCGGCGTGGTCAGCGCCAAGGGCCGTACCCTGCCCGACGACGGCGCGGTGTCCTTCATCCAGACCGATGCGGCCGTGAACCCCGGCAACTCCGGCGGCCCACTGTTCAATACGCGCGGCGAGGTGATCGGCATCAACTCGCAGATCTACAGCCGCACTGGCGGCTACCAGGGCGTGTCCTTCGCCATTCCGATGGACCTGGCCGGCAAGATCAAGGACCAGATCGTGGCCCACGGCAAGGTGGAACATGCGCGCCTGGGCGTAGCAGTGCAAGAGGTCAACCAGACCCTGGCCGACTCCTTCCACCTCGACAAGCCTGAAGGTGCACTGGTCTCCAGCGTGGACAAATCCGGCCCTGCCGCCAAGGCCGGGCTGGAGCCGGGCGACGTGATCCGCAAGGTAGACGGCCGCACCATCGTGTCCTCGGGCGATCTGCCGGCGGCCATCAGCCTGTCTGCACCGGGTGAAAAAGTGCAGCTGGACGTGTGGCGCAAGGGCTCGGCCCAGACCATCGAGGTCAAGCTGGGCAGCGCCAATGACAAGCCCGAACAAGTTGCCAGCAGCAAGGAGCCCGCATCCCAAGGTCGCCTGGGACTGGCGCTACGCCAGCTGCAGCCTGAAGAGCTGCGCTCAGCCGGCGTGGAAAACGGCCTGCTGATCGAAAACGCTGGCGGTGCCGCTGCCAATGCGGGCGTGCAGAGCGGTGACGTGCTGCTGGCCATTAACGGCACGCCGGCCAAGAACGTGGAGCAGATCCGCGCCGTGGTGGCCAAGGCCGACAAATCGATTGCGCTGCTGATACTGCGCGACGGCGACAAGATCTTCGTGCCCGTACGCATAGGCTGAGCGAACAACGGGCCCTGAGCGGCCCATAAAAAAAGGGGCTGACTCCATTTGGAACCAGCCCCTTTTTTTGCGCTTGCGTCGCGGACTTTTTAGTGCGCGCCGGCGGCTGCCTCCGAGGCAGCCGCACCTGCGGCCTGGGGCCTGCGGGTGATCCACACCAGCGGTATCAGCATCAAAAACAGCATGGACGAGGCAAAGAACACATCGTTCGCCGCCAAGGTTGCGGCCTGCTGGCCTACCAGGCGGTTGACCTGCTCCAAAGCCTGCTGCGGGTCCAGACCCGCATTGCCCAGACCCGACAAGGCGCCAGTCGCCACCTGCCGCCCCTGGTTGATGTACTCCACCAGCTGCGCATGGTGCAAGGCCGTGCGGTTTTCCCACACCGTGGTGACCAGGGATGTTCCCATGGCACCGGCCGTGATACGCACAAAGTTGGTCAGGCCGGAGGCCGCGGGAATGCGGTCTGGCGGCAGACCGGAAAGCGTCAGGATACTCAGCGGGATGAAGAAGAAAGCCATGGCCACGCCCTGCACCAGGGTCGGCACCATCAGCGTGGCTTCATCGGCCTGCACGTTGAACTTGGAACGCATCCACAGCACCAAGCCAAACACGATGAACGCGAACGAGGCAAACATGCGCGGATCCATCTTGCCCACATTCTTGCCCACGATGGGCGACAGCACGATGGCGAACAAGCCCACCGGCGCCAGAATGAAGCCGGCCTGGGTGGCGGTGTAACCCATGTACTGCTGCAGCCACAGCGGCAGCAAAACCACGTTGCCGAAGAACAGGCCGTAACCCACCGACGTCGCCAGCGTGCCGGCCCAGAAGTTACGCCGGGCGAACAGGCGCAGGTCCGTCACCGGGTGCTTGTCGGTCAGCTCCCAGGCCAGGAAGAACAAAAAGCCCACCAGCGCCACGGCTGCCAGTATCTGCACCTCGGTGGAGTGGAACCAATCAAGCTCCTTGCCCTTGTCCAGCATGATCTGCAAGGCACCCACCCAGACCACCAGCAGGCCCAGACCCACGCCGTCGATCGGCAGCTTCTTGGTCTGCGACTCGCGCTTGTGGTACAGGGTCCAGGCGGCGCCGGCGGCCAAGATGCCCACCGGTATGTTGATGTAGAAAATCCAGGGCCAGGAGATGTTGTCGGTGATCCAGCCGCCCAGCAGCGGCCCCATCACCGGCGCCACCAGGGTGGTCATGGCCCACATCGCCATGGCGGTGCCCGCCAGCGCCTTGGGGTAGCTGGACAGCAGCAGCGCCTGCGACAAGGGGATCATCGGTCCGGCCACAAAGCCCTGCAGCACACGGAACGCGATCAGCATGCTCATGTTTGGCGCCAGGCCGCACAGCCACGAGGCCAGCACAAACATGACGATACTGAGCGTGAACAGGCGCACCTGGCCAAAGCGCTGCGACAGCCAGCCGGTCAACGGCACCGAGATGGCGTTGGCCACGGCAAAGCTGGTAATCACCCAGGTGCCCTGGTTGGGGCTGACACCCAGGTCGCCAGCGATGGCAGACAAGGATACGTTGGCGATCGAGGTGTCCAGCACGTTCATGAACGTGGCGGTGGACAAGGCGATCGTGCCCCACATGCGGGCCGAGCCCTCTAGCGGCGGGGGCGGAACATAGCTGAGGTTGGAGGACATGGCTTCAGACCCGTAGTACCGGCCGCAGCCGGCTTATTGCACCTGCGCAGGAATGGACGCGGCGGCCAAGGCCGCAGGCGCTTCAACCGCCTTGGAAGCCTTGGGCGCATCATTGCGCGCCACCACGGCACGGCCACCCAGGTTGGCAGCGATCACGCGCTGCACTTCCAGGTCGGCGCCCTTGTCGGTGGGGGCGGCCAGCCTGGCCAGCGATGCGCTGCGCGGCGCATCGGCCAGCATCTTGCCGTCTTGCTTGGTGACGTCGATAGTCGCGTCCATGGACAGGCCCACGCGCAGTGGGTTGTCCACCAACTGCTTGGCGTCCAGGGCGATGCGCACCGGCACACGCTGTACCACCTTGATCCAGTTGCCGGTGGCGTTCTGCGCCGGCAGCAGGGCAAAAGCAGCGCCGGTTCCCACGCCCAGGCCTTCCACCGTGCCGGTGTATTCCATCTTCTTGCCGTACAGGTCGGCGGTTAGCTTCACGGGTTGGCCGATGCGGATATTGCGCAGCTGCACTTCCTTGAAGTTGGCGTCCACCCAGACCTGGTTCAGCGGGATGATGGACATCATGGGCGTGCCGGCGGCGATGCGCTGGCCGAGTTGCACCGTGCGCTTGGCCACATAGCCGTCCACCGGCGCCACCACGGCAGCGCGCTGGGACGCCAGGTAGGCCTCACGCACGCGGGCGGCGGCGGCCAGCACATTCGGGTGCTGTTCGACGCTGGTGCCTTCGGTCATGGCCTGGTTGCTGGCCAGTTGCTCTTGGGCTGCAGCCACGCCGGCCTGGGCCGAGGCCACGCTGGCCTGCACAGTAGACAGGCCCGCCTTGGCGTTGGCCAGCTGGGTCTGGGCGTGGCTGAGTTCTTCCTTGGACACGGCACCGTTGCCAGTCAAGGACTGGCGGCGGCGCAGGTCATCGGCGGCACGCTCCACCTCGCTCTGGGCACGGGCAATGTCGGTCTGGCTACGCGTCACATCTGCCGTACGCTGGGCCACCTGGGCCGACAGCGCGGAGTTGTTGGCGTACAGGGTACGCACCTGCCGCACGGTCTGGGCCAGGTTGGCTTCGGCCTGGTCGAGTGCCAGCTTGGCATCAGCGGGGTCGAACTGCACCAGAGGCTGGCCGGCCTTCACGAAGTCGGTGTCGTCAGCCATGATGGTCATCACGTTGCCGCTGACCTGGGGCGTGATCTGGATGATGTTGCCCTGCACGTAGGCGTTGTCGGTGTTCTCGTAATGACTGGCAATGACGGCGTCGTAGGCAGCCCAGCCCAGCCCTGCCAGCACCACCACGCTGGCGATGGTGATCAGCGCCTTCTTGCGCTGGGGATTACCGGCGGGGGCGGTAGAAGCAGTGGGGGTTTCGGAAGCAGCGGGAGTGTTTGCGGATTCGGTCATGGTGTTCACCTGCATTCAATAAGGTATGAGTAGGGAGGGACAGAGCTCAGCGCACGAGCCCATTGTTTTTTGCATCCGATGGGGTGCTGGCGTACTGGCTATCTGCGCCGGCAGCTGCGTTTTTTGTAGCATCTTGGCTTGCATCCATTTGGGCTTCGGAGTAGCCACCGCCCAGTGCGCGCACCAGGGCGACCTGGGTGTCCAGCGCGCGCGCGGCCAGGTCTACCTGGGTACGGCGTTGATTCAGCACAGCGGTTTCGGCGCTCAGTACGTTCAAGTAGTTGCCCAGGCCGGCGCTGTAGCGCTGCACGGCGATCTCATACGCCGACTCGGCTGCCTGCTGGGCGGCACGCTGTTCGACCTGCTGGCGGGTGATGGACTGCTGCGAGGCCACCTGGTCGGCCACATCGCGCACGGCGTCGATCAGGGCGGCGTTATAGCTTTCCACCGCGGCGTCCAGGTCAGCCGTCTTGCCCTTCAGGCCGGCACGCAAATGGCCTGCGTCGAATATGGGCAGATGGATGGCCGGGCCTATGCCCCACTGCCGGCTACCCGATTCCAGCAGCTTGTCCAGGCCAATACTGGAAAAGCCGGCAAAGCCCACCAGGTTGATATTGGGGTAGAACTGGGCCTTGGCGCTGGCCACGTCCGAGCTGGCCGCCTCCACGCGCCAGCGGGCGGCGGTGATGTCGGCACGGCGGCCCAGCAGGTCGGCCGGTACGGCAGCGGCAGACGCTATGTTCTTAATAGCATCCAGCGCAGGTAGATTCTGCGCCAGTGCCAGATTTGGCTGACCTACCAACGCAGCCAGGGCATTGCGCGTCAGGACGATCTGCTCTTGCACGGCTTCGACCTGCTGGCGCGCCTCGGGCAGACTGCCCTCGCTTTGGCGCAGCTCCAGGCGCGTATCCAGGCCGGCGCTGACGCGGTCGCGCACCAGGTTCAGCAGCTCGGTGCGCTGGGCCAGGGTACGATTGGCTAGGCCCAGCTGAGCGTTCAGGCGCAGCAACTGGAAGTAGTTGCGTGCCACCTGGCTGGCCAGCAGGACGCGGGCGGCCTGGGCGTCGGCCTGGGCGGCCTTGGTCTGGCCCACGGCGGCGTCCAGCGCAGCGCGGTTCTTGCCGAAGAAGTCCAGCTCCCAGCTGGCTTCGAGCTGGGCGGTACCCGAGTCATAGATATTGCCGGCCAGGGGCGCGGGATACAGGCCGTTGGCGGTGTAGAGCTGGTGCGTGGCATCCACGCCGGCATTCACCTTGGGCAGCAGTGCCGAGTGGGCCACGTCGGCACCGGCCTGGGCGCGGCGCACACGGGCCTGGGCGAGTTGCAGACTGGGGCTGGATTGCAGGGCCTGGGTGATGAGGCTGTCCAACTGGGCATCCTGGAAACCCAGCCACCATTGCGCATCTACTGCTGTGGCCTGGGCACTGGCATCCAGCCCCAAGGACTGGGGCGTGCGCAGTTGCGCTTCAGGCTTGATGCCAGAATAGTTGGCGCAGGCAGCCAGGCCGGCCAACAGGGTAGCGGCCAGCGCAAAACGTGGCAGGCGGTGGATCGATTTACTGCGCATCTTTTTCTCCGGCGGTATTGTTTGCGTGTGCCTGTACGGCGGCGGCGTTGTCCAGAATGCGTTGCAAAAAGCTCTTCAGGGTTTGCCATTCCTCGCGGCTGAAACCGGACAAATAGGCGTTGTGCACATTGCTGAGCACCGCAGGCACGTCCTTCACGGCTTCGCGGCCGGCATCGGTCAGCGCCAGATTGACCACGCGGCGGTCCTGCTCGGAGCGCTCACGCTGGCACAGGCCCTTGGCTTCCAGGCGGTCCAGCAGGCGGGTCATGCCGCCCGCGTCCAGGGTGCACTGGCGGGCCAGCTCGGCCACCGTGGAGGCATTGGTATAGGCCAGCTTGAACAGCGGCTTCCACTGGGCATTGGTCAAGCCACTGGGCTCGAACTGACGCTCCATCTCCTGCGTGAAGGCAGCCACCACGCGGGACATCAGATGGCCCACGCTGTCGCCTCCGGCAACATAGTTGTCAGGTTGATAAAAATCGACCGGCGGCGGTAAAGGGGCGACGCTGGTCGCGTTCACGGCGTCTGAAGAGTTATTTGCAGTCATGGCCGAATATTAATTGCCTAGACAATTACTGTCAAGTCTTTGTTTGTTGCATCATCGTATATGGCTACACTCCGGGTATGGCAACCTCCCCCTCCTCTTCTCAAGCCGCCAAAGGCTCTCCGCGCTCCCTGTCCGGCCTGCTGCCGTTCCTGCGGCCGTACCGCGGACGCATCGTGATGGCCATCGTCTTCCTGATCCTGGCGGCGGGCGCCACGCTGGCCTTTCCGCTGGCGCTGCGCTCGCTGATCGACCAGGGCCTGGTGACGCAGGGCGCGGACGGCGGTGTGGACCGCGGGGCGCAAATCATGGCGCTGCGCAACCATTTCTTCGAACTGTTCGCGGTGGCAGCGGCGCTGGGCCTGTTCTCGGCGGCGCGCTTCTACACCGTGAGCTGGCTGGGCGAACGCGTCACGGCCGACATCCGCAACGCCGTCTACGCCCATGTGCTGAAGCAAAGCCCGCAGTTCTTTGAAACCACCCAGACCGGCGAGGTGCTGTCGCGCCTGACGGTGGACACCACCCTGGTCCAGACCGTGGTCGGCTCGTCGCTGAGCATGGGCTTGCGCAATGCGGTGATGGGTGTGGGCGCTTTGGGCGTGCTGGTCTGGACCAACCCGCTGGTGATGACCCAGGTGTTTGGCGTGCTGCTGCTGATCGTGCTGCCCAGCGTGTGGTTTGGCCGCCGGGTGCGCAAACTGTCGCGCGCCAGCCAGGACCGCGTCGCCGACAGCAGCGCCATCGCCGCCGAGGTGCTGAACGCCATTCCCGTGGTGCAGGCCTATACCGCCGAGGGGCGCGAAGCGCGCCGCTTCAACGACTCCACCGCCGCCGCCTTCCAGACCGCAGTGGGCCGCAGCAAGGCACGTTCGGTGCTGGTGGCGTTCATCATCACCGCCACCTCCGGCGCGCTGCTGTGGGGCCTGTACCAGGGAACGCAGGCGGTGCTGCAAGGCAGCATCACGGCGGGCCACCTGGGGCAGACCGTGGTCTACGTGATCATCCTGGCGGGCGCCACCGCCGTGCTGGGCGAGGTGTATGGCGATGTGTTGCGCGCCGCCGGCGCCAGCGAGCGGCTGATGGAGCTGCTAGCCACCGAGTCGCCCATTCAATCCGCACCGAATGCGGCTCCTACGCAGACAACATCTGCGGGAAGCGCTATCAATTTAGAAGCAATCGAGTTCCGCTACCCATCGCGCCCACTGCAGCCAGCGTTGAGCCAGTTCAACCTGGATGTGGCGCCCGGCGAAACCGTGGCTCTGGTGGGCGCCAGTGGCGCGGGCAAGAGCACGGTATTGCAACTGCTGCTGCGCTTTTACGACCCGCAGGCCGGCAGCATCCGCATCAACGGCGTGGACACGCGGGCCATGGACCTGCAAGACCTGCGCCAGAACATCGGCATCGTCCCGCAGGACGCGGTAATGTTCTCCACCAGCGCGCTGGAGAACATCCGCTACGGCCGGCCCGATGCGACCGATGCCGAAGTCATGGCGGCCGCCGAGTCGGCCTTTGCCCACGGCTTCATCACCGCCCTGCCCGATGGCTATAACACCTTCCTGGGTGAACGCGGCGTGCGCCTGAGCGGCGGCCAGCGCCAGCGCGTGGCGATTGCCCGGGCCATGCTGAAAAACGCGCCGCTGCTGCTGCTGGACGAAGCCACCAGCGCACTGGACGCCGAGAGCGAACGCATGGTGCAGGCCGCGCTGGAATCCGCCATGCGGGGCCGCACCACCCTGGTCATCGCCCACCGGCTGGCCACGGTACAGCAGGCCGACCGCATCGTGGTGCTGGACCACGGGCACATCGTGGAGCAAGGCACGCACGCCGAGCTGGTCGCGGCCGACGGCGTTTACGCCCGATTGGCAGCGCTGCAGTTCACGAGCTGAAGCCGCCAGCGCACAGGCTCTGGCACGCCATTTGCGACACGGTTTATTTGCATAAAATATGCCTCTAGCGCAGTATTTATCTGCGCCAGCAGCTATTTTTTAGATAGCAACCCGTGTAAAGCCTTATGCCCTTCTTCCCGCTGTCCCAGTTCTTGCGCCGCCTCTGGGCGCTGGACACCTTTCCCTATAGCCTGCGCATCTTCATCGCGCTGAGCACCACCATGGCCGTGGGTTGGGAACTGGACGAGATGGCGCTGGTGATGCCTATCTTTCTGGGCACCATCGCCTCGGCCCTGGCCGAGACCGACGACAACTGGCGCGGCCGCCTGCACGCTCTGCTGGTCACCCTGCTGTGCTTCACGCTGGCGGCCTTTACCGTGCAGTACCTGTTTCCACACCCCTGGCTGTTCCCCTGCGCGCTGGTGCTGGCCACCTTCTGCCTGACCATGCTGGGCGCCATCAGCCCGCGCTACCAGGCGATTGCCTATGGCACGCTGATTCTGTCGATCTACACCACCATCGGCATGGACCAACGTGGCGGCTCGGCCAGCGCGTTCTGGCTGGAACCCATGCTGCTGGTGGGTGGCGCGGCCTGGTACGGGCTGTTGTCGGTACTGTGGTGCGCCTGCTTTCCACACCAGCCGGTGCAGCAGAACCTGGCGCAGCTGTACCGCGTGCTGGGCGACTATCTGCGGTTGAAGGCCTCGCTGTTCGAGCCCGTTCGCGGCATCAACCAGGAGGTCAAACGCCTGGCCCTGGCACAACGCAATGGCACGGTGGTCAACGCGTTGAACACCGCCAAGGAAAGCATTCTGAACCGCCTGGAGGCCGCGCCCAGCCGGCCGCTGCAGCACTATCTGCGGCTGTACTTCATCGCCCAGGAGGTGCACGAGCGCGCCAGCTCATCGCACTCGCCGTACAGCGAGCTGACCGACACCTTCTTCCACAGTGACGTGCTGTTCCGCTGCCAGCGCCTGCTGACGCTGCAGGGCAATAGCTGCAACCGCCTGGCCCGCGCCATCCTGCTGCGCCAGACCGTGCGCGAAGACAGCGCAGGCAACCAGGCCCTGCAGGACCTGCAAGACTCCCTGGCGCATCTGGAAGGCCACCAGCTGGCGCAAACCGCCGCCTGGCAGCGCCTGCTGGCACCCCTGCGCGCCCTGGCCAAGAACCTGGGCACGCTGCAGGCCCGGCTGGCCCGTGCCAGCCAGCCTGACGACAACACCGAGCCGCAGGACGACAGCCTGCTGGATCGCTCGCCGCAGTCGCTGCGCGAAGCGGTGGACCGCATACGCCTGCAGCTGACGCCCTCGGCCCCACTATTCCGCCACGCGCTGCGCCTGAGCATTGCCCTGGCCGTGGGCTACGGCCTGTTGCACTGGGTGCATGCCCGCCAGGGCTACTGGATTCTGCTGACCACGGTGTTCGTCTGCCAGCAAAGCTTTGGTGCCACCCGCAAGCGCATGGCGCAGCGCATCAGCGGCACTCTGCTGGGCCTGGTGGCGGGCTGGGCGCTGTTCCGGCTGTTCCCCAGCCTGCTGCTGCAAGCGATGTTTGCGGTGGCGGCCGGCGTGGTGTTCTTCAGCACGCGTACCCGGCGCTATATGCTGGCCACGGCCGCCATGACGCTGCTGGTACTGCTGAGCTTCAACCAGCTCGGCGACGGCTACCAACTGATCGTGCCGCGCATGGTGGACACGCTGCTGGGCAGCTTGATTGCCGGGCTGGCGGTGTTCCTTATCCTGCCCGATTGGCAGGGCCGGCGCATGCACGTGGTGGCCGCCCGCACGCTCACCACCTGCCATGCCTATCTGCGCGAAATCATGGCCCAGTACCAGACCGGCAAGCGCGACGACCTGGCCTACCGCCTGGCCCGGCGCAACGCGCACAACGCCGATGCCGCGCTGTCCACCGCGCTGTCGAATCTGTTCCAGGAACCCGGCTTTCTGCAGGGCCGGGGCGATAGTGGACTGCGCTTTTTGCTGTTGTCACACACGCTGCTGAACTATCTGTCGGCCCTGGGTGCGCACCGTGAAACCCTGGCCGAAGCCACCGGCGACACGCCCACTGCGCAGGCGGCCAGCCTCGCGCAGCGCGTGCTGGAGCAACTGGCCAACAGCCTGGCCAACAGCCAATCGCTGGCTCCAGCAGACGCATCCGAGCCCATCTTGTTGGAAATGCTGCAGCGCACACCCGAGGACGCACCACCGGCCCAGCGCGTCGTGCACACCCAGTTGGCGCTGATTTACCAGCTGCTGCCCCAGCTGCGCGTGCAAGCTGAACAGCTGCTGCAGCTGGATGGCAAGCCGGCCGTGTAACGGCTTTGTTCTCTTTATGCATTAAACACATAACATGCATAGAACCTGGCGTTAGACAAAGGCACAAGGCGGTTCTAAGCTCGCGGCTTCAACGTCCATCAAGGAATTTCATGTTGCAAGTACCGTCCACCACGGCCCCGACCGTGCACTCGCTGCCCTCTTACCTGAACGCCGACCACCTGGGTCCCTGGGGCATCTTTCTCAAGCAGGTTGACCGGGTGGAGCCCTATCTGGGTAACCTGGCGCGCTGGGTTGAAACCCTGAAACGCCCCAAGCGCATTCTGGTGGTGGACGTGCCGATCCACCTGGACGACGGCACGGTGCGCCATTTCGAAGGCTACCGCGTGCAACACAACACATCCCGCGGCCCAGGCAAGGGCGGCGTGCGTTTCCACCAGGACGTAACTTTGTCCGAGGTGATGGCACTGTCAGCCTGGATGTCGATCAAGAACGCAGCCGTGAACGTACCCTACGGCGGCGCCAAGGGCGGCATCCGCGTAGACCCCAAGACCTTGTCGCGCGGCGAGCTGGAGCGCATGACACGCCGCTACACCAGCGAGATCGGCATCATCATCGGCCCGAACAAGGATATTCCCGCGCCGGACGTGAACACCAACGAACAGATCATGGCCTGGATGATGGATACCTACTCCATGAACCAGGGCTCCACTGCTACGGGCGTGGTGACCGGCAAGCCAGTGGATCTGGGCGGTTCGCTCGGCCGCCGTGAAGCCACGGGCCGCGGCGTATTCACCGTGGGCGTGGAAGCTGCCAAGCACATCGGCTTGGACGTATCCACAGCCCGCGTGGCCGTGCAGGGCTTTGGTAATGTGGGTGGCGTAGCGGGCAAGCTGTTTGCCGAAGCCGGCGCCCGTGTGGTTGCCGTACAGGACCATGGCGGCACCATCTACCGCGAAGCCGGCCTGGACGTACCCAACCTGCTCAAGCACGTGCAAGCCACAGGTAGCGTGGGCGGCTTTGAAGGCGCGGAAGTCATCAGCAATGACAAGTTCTGGGAAGTGCCTTGCGACATCCTTATTCCGGCTGCACTGGAGCAGCAAATCACGGCGGCCAACGCCGGCCGCATCCAGGCTCGCCTGGTGATCGAAGGCGCCAACGGCCCGACCACGCCGGAAGCGGACGACATCCTGCATGAACGCAACATCCTGGTACTGCCCGACGTGATTGCCAACGCCGGCGGCGTGACGGTGAGCTACTTCGAATGGGTACAGGATTTCTCCAGCTTCTTCTGGGACGAAGACGAGATCAACGCCCGCCTGGTGCGCATCATGAAGGAAGCGTTCTCTGCTGTCTGGCAAGTCGCGCAAGACAACAAGGTCAGCCTGCGTACCGCCACCTTCATCGTGGCTTGCAAACGCATTCTGCACACCCGCGAACTGCGCGGCCTGTACCCCTGATGCCAGAGCGGGGGCCAACGGCCCCTGCCACGGGTATTACTGCAAACGGCCTTTGAAGCCGGCAGGGATGGGCAAAGGCAATACGTCTATGCCCTCGTCCAGCAATGCCTCGGTTTCTTCAGGCGAGGCCTGGCCGAGGATGTTGCGCGCCTCGCTCTCGCCGTAGTGCATCTTGCGCGCTTCTTCGGCAAACTGGGAGCCTACGTCTTCCGTGTTGTCCAGCACGTGGCGCAGCAGCTTCATCCAGGCCACTTGGGGCTCAGACGCCGCCGGTAAAGCCACATCGGTGCCCGCAGCCTTTGCTGGCTCAGTCGAGTTGGCCGTCGGAGCTTGGGGCGCACCCAGATTCAAACGCGGCGCACTCAACATCTTGGTGATATGGGTGTCACCGCACAAAGGGCATTCCACCAAACCTCTGCCAAGCTGGCTCTGGAAGTCGTCCTCCGAGCCAAACCAGCCTTCAAAGCTGTGCCGGTGCGCGCACTGAAGATCCAGAACTTTCATATGGACTCAGTCGACGGCCACCAACGCGTCGGCAGTCTGCCATTCCAGAGACCAGGCACCCGATGCCACGTTCTGCAACCACAGTGCAGCCGTCAGCGTTTTACCGTCTGTAACCTGGCCATCGCGGCACCATTGCAATAGCTCGGGCAAGCTCGCCGTGAAAACATCCAGAAACTCACCAGCGTCCAGCTTGCGCTCGCCAAGGCTTAGCCCGCGCGCAAACCAGATGTCAATGAACTCTGTCGAATAAGCAATCACAGGGTGCAACTGGCCGGCATGGGCCCACTCTGTGGCGGTATAGCCAGTTTCTTCCAATAGCTCGCGCTGCGCACAGTTGAACGTGGATTCGCCTGCGTCCAACTTGCCCGCCGGGAATTCCACCATCACCCGCTGCAAGGGATAGCGGTACTGGCGCTCCAACACCAAACGTCCGTCGTCCAGCATGGGAATCACCATCACGGCGCCCGGGTGGTTCACATATTCACGCGTGGCGCTGCTGCCATCCGGCAGCCGAACCGTATCGCGAAAAGCATGCAAAAAGCGCCCGCGCAGCAACTCCTCGCTATCGGTCTTGTGCTCGATCAAATGCTGGTCGTTGGATGGCATAAGGGTGCAGCGGATAAGGTGGCAAAGAAAGAATCAGAAGAGCCCTGCTGCAGGCAGCAAGCCATCATGGCAGTGTGGCTCAGCGACTGTGCTTGAGCAGATAGCGGTAGACAAACCCTGGAAATGCGAGGGTCAAAAACAACGTTCCCGTGATGGCGTAAAACTCCCAGCCTTGGGATGCGATTTGTCCGGCGTGGTTCTCCAAAAACAAACCCAAACCGCCCACCAGCACATAGAGGAGCAGTAACTCGCCCAACCGAACGCCCAAGGATTTACCCCGGGACACGGATATCAAACCGAACAAACGTTGGCTCACAAAAGGCAAGTTGGCCGCACACAAGGCGGCCAACAAAACCAGCCAAACAGATACTGTTTGGGTCAACTCAATATCCAGCCAGCATAGGCAGCATCCAAGCCACTCAAGTACCCAGTGTCAACACGATGGAGCGTGCGCACAAGGCCATCAAACCACCAGGAACCAAGCCCAGCAACAGAACCAACGCGCCATTCAGAGTCAACACCGCGCGCACGTCCAACGGAGCAGATACCGTGCTGGCGGTAATGGGTGCGTCAAAGTACATCACCTTCACCACGCGCAAATAATAGAACGCGCCAATCAAGGACATGATCACGGCAAAAATTGCCAAAGCGATATAGCCGGTGTAGCCAGAGGCAATCAACGCTTGCAGCACCGAGAGTTTGGCGTAGAAGCCGACCATAGGAGGGATGCCAGCCATGGAGAACAAGCAGATGGCCATCACGGCGGCATACAAGGGACTACGCTCATTCAAGCCAGCCAAATCAGAGATTTCTTCGCTTTCAAAGCCTTCGCGAGCCAGCAGCAAGATCACACCGAAGCCAGCCAGGGTGGTCAATACATAGCTCACGACATAAAACATCGATGAGCTGTAAGCATTCGCGGCAGACAAGGTGTCGCCATTGACCACACCAGACAACAGACCCAATAAGACAAAGCCCATTTGAGAGATGGTGGAATAAGCCAACATGCGCTTCAGATTGGTTTGGGCCACGGCAGCCAGGTTACCCACCAGCAGGGAGCCGATAGACAACACCACCAGCATCTGTTGCCAATCTATCGCCAGAGGCAGCATGCCCTCTACCAACAAGCGGATCACGATGCCGAATGCAGCCAGCTTGGGAGCACCGCCGACCATCAAGGTCACCGCCGTGGGAGCGCCTTGGTAAACGTCTGGAATCCACATATGAAAAGGCACAACACCGAGTTTGAACGCCAAACCAGCAACCACAAACACCAGACCAAACACCAGCACCTGGTGCTTAACTTGCCCGGAAGCAATCACCTTGAATGCCTGGCCCACCTCCAGGGTTCCTGTTGCACCGTACATCATGGACAAACCATATAGCAAAAAGCCAGATGCCAGCGCGCCCAACACAAAGTACTTCATGGCGGCCTCGCTAGCAGTAGCGTTGTCGCGGCGCAAAGCCACTAGAGCATAACTGGACAAAGTAAGCAGCTCCAAGCCCATATAGATGACCAAGAAGTTGTTGCCCGAAATCATCACCGACATGCCCAACAGCGCAAACAGGCTAAGGGTGAACATTTCACCACCGCGCAGCATGTCACGATCGGCCGCATAAGGACGGCCATATACCAAGGTCACCATGACCGCAACCGTTGCAAAACATTTCAGCCAGTTGCCCATGGGGTCGCTGACCACCATATTGCCAAAGCCGTACAGCGTGGTATTACCGCTGGCGTAGGAACCCTGCAGGAATGCAACGAAGGCCAGCGTGGCCATCGTCAAGATATAGGTTCCGGTTCTACGAGGGCTTTTCACACCCAAGTCGACCAAGGCAATAACACAGGTCATCGCCAACAAAATAATCTCTGGATAAACCGTAATCCAACTGATTGTGTCAATCATCTTATCGTTCTCAATTCAGTGGTGTTTACAACTTGGAAATCGCAACATGCTTGATCAAATCGGCAACCGAAGCATCCATCACGTCGGTAAACGGTTTCGGATAAATCCCCATGGCGAGAACAGCAATTGCCAACAGCGCCAGCATCAAAAACTCCCGGGCATTGATATCCGTAAGTTCCTTGACATCGTCATTGGCCAGGGGTCCGAGATATACCCGTTTAAACATCCACAAGGTATATGCAGCACCAAAAATCAATGCGGTCGCCGCGCCAAAACCGATCCAGAAGTTGAACTTGATGGCACCCAAAATAACCATCCACTCACCCACAAAGCCCGCAGTGCCCGGCAAACCACAATTTGCCATAGCAAACAACAATGCAAACGCAGCAAACTTGGGCATGGTATTGATTACACCGCCGTAGCTTGCAATTTCACGGGAATGCACGCGGTCATACAGCACGCCAATGGACAAGAACATAGCAGCCGACACAAAGCCGTGCGCAATCATCTGAACCAAAGCGCCCGAAATACCCAAGTCATTAAATATGAAGAAACCCAAGGTCACGAAACCCATGTGAGCGACGGATGAATACGCAACGAGCTTCTTCATGTCCTGCTGCACCATCGCAACCAAGCCGACGTAAATCACAGCGATCAAGGAGAAAGCGATCAACAGCCAAGCCCATTGGTGAGCCGCATCGGGCGCAATGGGAAGTGAGAAACGCAGGAACCCGTACGCGCCCAGCTTGAGCATGATCGCAGCCAAGACGGCCGAACCACCGGTAGGTGCCTCCACGTGCACATCCGGCAACCAGGTATGTACAGGCCACATGGGAACCTTGACGGCAAATGCAGCAAGAAAAGCAAAGAACAACAAGGTCTGCGTGCGGCTATCCAAGCGCAGCTGGTGCCAGGTAGCGATATCAAAGCTACCACCTGACTTCACGTACAAGAAAATCAATGCAACCAGCATCAGCAAAGAGCCTAGCAGGGTGTACAGAAAGAACTTGAAGGCTGCGTATATCTTGTTTGGACCACCCCAGATACCGATGATCAAGTACATCGGAATCAGAGTGGCTTCAAAGAATACGTAGAACAAAATCCCGTCGAGCGCACAAAACACACCGATCATCAATCCACTCAGGATCATGAAAGCGCCCATGTACTGGTTGACGCGGCGGGTAATTACCTCCCATCCGGCAATAACCACTACCACGTTGATAAACGCGGTCAAGATCACAAACCATACAGAAATACCATCCACACCTAGGTGGTAGAAGACATTGAAGCGCTCAATCCAGCTTGCCTTTTCCACGAACTGCATCGCCGATGTCCCAAGTTGAAAACCTTGGTAAATCGGCAATGTGACTAGAAAACTCAGCAATGCACCAATCAGTGCAATCCAACGCACAGCCCGAGCATGCTCATCACGCCCCAGGGCCAAAAGTACAACGCCAAAGAATATAGGTATCCAAATAGCTAGGCTCAACAGTCCCATTTTTCTTTTCCCTTATTTGACGAGCCGGACCAAAGCCATAAACTGATCGTGCCAGACGAAATATGTCATCAATACAAAGACACCGGCAATCATGGCAAAGGCATAGTGGTAGATAAAACCGGTCTGCACCCAACGTACCAAGCCAGATACCCAGCCCACAATTTTCCAGGAACCATTGACCACAGCCCCGTCGATGATCACGCGGTCACCCACCTTCCACAGCAATGAGCCCAACAAACGCGCTCCACGAGCCAATACGTTTTCATTAAACCAATCCAGGTAATATTTGTTTTCAAGCAGCGTGTAAATTGGCTGGCAAGCACGCTTGATGGTCGCTGGCACGGCAGGATTGACCATGTACATGTAATAAGCAACCACCACCCCGGCCAAGGCCAATATGAAAGGCAGGGAAGTCAGCGCGTGTAAGGCCATCGCCATAGGACCATGGAAACCTTTGGCCAACTCTTCCATTGCCGGATGACGCTCCGCATCTACAAAAATAGCACCCTTGAAGAAATCACCAAACAACATCGGATCAATCGTCATCCATCCCAAAATTACAGATGGAATAGCCAATAGAACCAATGGCAAAGTCACCACCCAAGGAGATTCATGGGGTGTATGCGCCTCATGGTGACCGTGGTGGTCGGCATGATCATCATGGTGACCATGATGGGCATCTGGATTTTGATCGAAACGCTCTTTGCCATGGAAGACCAGGAAGTAGAGACGGAAGGAATAAAACGCCGTCACAAACACGCCGGCCAACACAGCAAATGAAGCAAAACCTGCACCGGGCAAATGGCTCTCTTGCACAGCTTCAATGATGCTGTCTTTTGAGTAAAAGCCGGAAAATAACGGAGTTCCGATCAGCGCCAAAGAGCCCAGCAACGAAGTAATCCACGTAATTGGCATGTAGCGACGCAGACCGCCCATCCAACGGATGTCCTGGTTGTGGTGAACGCCCATGATGACCGAACCAGCAGCCAAAAACAGTAGTGCCTTGAAGAAAGCATGGGTCATCAAATGAAACACAGCAACCGAATAAGCCGAAGCACCCAGTGCGACAGTCATATAGCCTAGTTGCGACAACGTTGAATACGCCACAACGCGCTTGATGTCGTTCTGAATAATGCCAAGGAACCCCATGAACAGCGCAGTAATAGCGCCGATGACCATAATGAAGTTGAGCGCGGTATCGCTCAATTCAAACAATGGAGACATGCGAGCGACCATGAAAATACCAGCGGTAACCATCGTCGCCGCATGAATCAATGCAGAAATAGGAGTCGGGCCTTCCATAGAGTCCGGCAGCCAAACATGCAAAGGAAACTGTGCGGACTTACCCATGGCACCAATGAACAAGCAAATGCAGATGACAGTCACCAGCATCCACTCAGTACCAGGGAACACAAGCTTGCTCAACTCATCGGCCTTCCCAAAAGCCTCTGCGTAATTCAAAGTACCAGCATAAGCAGCAATCAGACCAATACCGAGAATGAAACCAAAGTCACCTACACGGTTAACCAAAAATGCCTTCATATTGGCAAAAATAGCGGTAGGTCGGTTAAACCAAAAACCAATCAACAAATAAGACACCAGGCCCACTGCTTCCCAGCCAAAGAACAGCTGAAGCATGTTATTGCTCATTACCAACATCAACATGGAGAATGTAAATAATGAGATGTAGGCAAAAAATCGGTTATAGCCTTCGTCTTCCTCCATGTAGCCGATGGTGTAGATGTGGACCATGAGAGACACAAAAGTCACCACACACATCATCATCGCGGTCAGACCATCGACAAGA
Source organism: Rhodoferax sp. GW821-FHT07F03 (assembly GCF_059418745.1). NCBI lineage: Bacteria > Pseudomonadati > Pseudomonadota > Betaproteobacteria > Burkholderiales > Comamonadaceae > Rhodoferax > Rhodoferax sp. GW821-FHT07F03. Next base: position 455,890 of record NZ_JBWKQM010000001.1, on the reverse strand, counting down.
AATCCGACCTCCATGCGCAACCCACCAACCACCATCCAGGTATAGAGAGTTTCACTAAAACGGGCCCCATCCAAAATAACGCTTTTGAGCGTCATAGCCGACAAGATGAAGGCAACGAATACACCCAGAATAGTCAGACTATGGCTAGCGCGGCGACCAATTAAATTGCCACCAAATGCGGTACCAAAAACACCGGCCAGAAGAGCTCCTGCAAGTGGGGCCAGTGGAACTGCAAGAAGAGTAGAAGCGGTAAGGGTTTGAGTCATTTCTTATTAACCCTTGAGCGCATTGAGTTCATCCACATTGATATTGGATTTATTACGAAAGAGAAGCACCAGAATAGCCAGACCAATAGCCGATTCAGCGGCAGCCACCGTCAGGATAAAAAACACAAATATCTGCCCACGCATATCATTCAGATAGTACGAAAAAGCCACGAAGTTCATGTTCACAGCCAAAAGCATCAGCTCAATTGCCATCAACAAAACGATAAGGTTTTTTCGATTCAGAAAGATGCCAATAACCGACAGGGCAAACAAGATTGCCCCCAGCGACAAAAAGTGACCTAGCGTTAACGTCATTATTTTTTCTCCACGCTCGCAACGACGGCCGCCGCCACCTCAGCTTGAACAGGTTGCGTCACCTTCATCTTGATAATTTCTACGCGATCACGCGCCTTCACGCGAACCTGATCAGATGGGCTGGCATGCTTACTATCCTTGCGCTGACGCAAGGTAAGTGCAATTGCAGCCACAATCGCCACCAGCAAAATAACCGCGGCTATTTCCAAGGGATACAAGTACTCGGTATACAACAGCTTCCCCAACTCTTTGGTATTAGAAAACTGAGGTACTACAGGTACTAAAGCAGCAGAATTGCGAGCCTCCTCCGTTAAACGGAATCCCCCCATCAACACTGCCGCCATCTCCAAAGCGATCAAAGCGCCAATAGCGGCTGCAAATGGGAAATGTTTCCAAAAGCCTTGTCGCATGGAATCGATATTGATATCCAACATCATCACGACAAAGAGAAACAACACCATCACGGCGCCGACATACACCAGCACCAAGGCTATGGCTAGAAACTCAGCTTTGAGCAAAATCCAAATCGCCGCAGCCTGGAAAAACGCCAATACGAGGTAAAGCGCTGCGTATACAGGGTTGCGCGACGTAATGACACGAAACCCAGCGAACAACAACACCGCTGAGAAAAAGTAAAAAAGGCCAGTCTTAACGTCCATGGATCGATTCTTGTTTTATAGGATCAAAAGGATTGCGATCAGAGGATATCAACGGTATTTGGCATCTGCAGCACGGGCAGCTGCAATTTCCTTCTCATACCGATCACCAACGGCCAGCAACATGTCTTTGGTGAAATAGAGATCACCACGCTTTTCACCGTGATACTCAAAAACATGGGTTTCCACGATTGAATCGACGGGGCAACTCTCTTCACAAAAGCCACAAAAAATACATTTGGTCAGATCAATGTCATAGCGGCTGGTACGACGCGAACCATCAGTACGCACATCAGACTCAATTGTGATGGCCATTGCTGGACACACTGCCTCGCATAGTTTGCAGGCGATGCAACGCTCTTCACCATTTTCGTAACGACGCAAAGCGTGCAGACCGCGAAAGCGCGGCGATATGGGCGTCTTTTCCTCTGGAAATTGCACAGTAATCTTGCGCCGGAAGGCATGCTTTCCTGTAAGCGCCAAACCTTTAAAAAGCTCCACCAGCATAAAACTGGAAAGGAAATCTTTCAGTGAAAAGGCGGGAGAAGCCAATGTAGAAGACATGAATGACTCTCTTTACTTCCAGATATTTAACGACGTTTGCATCCACGCACCCACAACAACCAGCCACACCAAGGTAATTGGTATGAAAATCTTCCAACCTAGGCGCATGATTTGGTCATAACGAAACCGTGGGAAGCTGGCACGTACCCATAGAAACATAGTGACGACCGCAAATGTCTTGATGCCCAACCAAATCCAGCCTGGAATAAGATTGAACAACGCACCGTCAATCGGAGAGAGCCATCCCCCCAAGAACATGATTACGGTCAAGATAGAAACCAGCCACATATTGGCGTACTCGGCCAAGAAGAACATGGCAAAGCTCATCCCAGAGTACTCCACCATATGGCCTGCAACAATTTCAGACTCTCCCTCGACCACGTCAAAAGGATGTCGATTTGTCTCAGCCAAACCGGAAATGAAATACACAATAAACACCGGCAACAAAGGCAGCCAATTCCATGAGAGGAATGTCAGGCCCTTGTCTGCAAACATACCCTTAGCCTGCCCCAACACAATGTCGGTCATATTCAAGCTGCCAGATACCATCAACACAATTACGAAACAGAAACCCATAGCGATTTCATAGCTCACCATCTGCGCAGAAGCACGTAGTGCGCCTAAAAAAGCATACTTGGAATTGGATGCCCAGCCGGCAATAATGACGCCATACACCTCCAGAGATGTAATTGCCATCAAAAACAGTAAACCTGCATTGATATTGGACAGCGCAACTTCAGGACCGAATGGGACCACCGCCCAAGCTGCCAAGGCCGGCATGATCGTCATAATCGGACCCAAGAAAAATAGCCCCTTATTTGCTACCGAGGGAAGAATAATTTCTTTGGTGAGCAGCTTCAGTGCATCTGCAATAGGTTGCAGTAACCCCAGAGGACCGACGCGATTAGGACCAATACGAATTTGGGTCCAGCCGATTGCCTTACGTTCCCACAAAGTAAGGTAAGCCACACATCCCATCAACGGCAGCAACACCGCAACGATCTTGATAAGCGTCCAGATAACAGGCCATGCACCAGCAGCCCACCAGTTTGCAGCAACCAGCCCCTGGCCAAAACCGAATATCGAATCGATCATGCCGTCACCTCATTCACGCTGGATGCACGACGTCCATCCGCAGTAAGCTGCAATGACGTAGCGCGGCGCACAATACCGTCTAATTGGTAAAGGCTTGCAACGGACGGCGTAGCTACATTTGCAGAACTCAGATCCACGTTTGCCTGGGTTTTATTGCTCAGCATATCGACAGAAACACTTGCAGCACCAAGAAAACCCGTTGTCGCCAAGACATCCTGTGATGACTCGAAGTCAAAACCAGGAACCTTCAACAGGTTCGCCAATACACGCAAAACCTTCCATCCTGGTCGAGTTTCAGCCAACGGCCGAACCACCGCATGAAAACCTTGGATACGGCCTTCGGCATTCACAAAAGTACCTGCCGTCTCAGAAAATGGCGCAATAGGCAAAAGCACATCGCTGAACGCCAAGTTGGCCTTGAACGGACTTAACGTAACCACCATTTCAGCTTTAGCCAGAGCCGATGCTGCATTAGCACCAGCTGCAGAATCAAACTCTGGCTCCGTATTCAAAAGCAGAACCGCCTTCAAAGCACCATTCAGCATGATCTGAGCGTTTAATCCGCCTTGCCCAGGAAGTGCATTGACCAATTGCGCACCCACGGTATTTGCTGCTTCCGTCAGATAACCAATAGAAGCATCAGTTTGCTCAGCAATCCAATTTGCCAAAGCAAGAATACTGGAAGCCTTGGCGTGATGTGCTGCAGCATTACCCAGCAACACAGCTTTTCTATCCCCCCCCAACAGAGACTTGGCAATTGCAATCGCAACCGCGGTTGCCTCACCCTTTGCAGGCGGAGCAACACCCTTTTCCGATGCAATTGCTACAGCAACATCAGCCAGAACCTGAACCCATTGCGCAACTGGCACCAGCGTGGAATAAGCCAAAGGCATGGCCCACGCGTCGGGCTGAGCCAACTCAACTTCAGAATTGATAACACTCACAGCACAACCTTTGCGCGCCGCCTGGCGAATGCGTTGTGCAAATAAGGGATGATCCTTGCGCAGATTGGATCCCACCACCAGGACACGTTGCAACTGACTCAGACTTGCAATGGAAGTGCCCAGATAACGTACACCTTCGTTTGGAGCAAACTCAGCATTACGCATGCGATAGTCAATATTTTCACTACCCAAACCGCGTACCAACGCACCAGCAAGAACCAGTTCCTCAAGAGTACTGTGCGGGCTCACCAAAGCACCAATGGATGCAGCGCCGTGCTGTTCCTTGATCTGCTGCAGGCCATTAGCAACATATTCAAGTGCGGTTTGCCAATCTACCGACTTCCACTCCCCGCCCTGCTTCAGCATAGGCGTAGTAAGACGCTCGGTACTATTCAATGCCTCATAGGAAAAACGATCGCGATCAGCAATCCAGCATTCATTTACCGCTTCGTTTTCCAGCGGCACAACACGCATAACCTTATTGTTTTTAACTTGCACAACAAGATTTGCGCCCGTAGAGTCATGCGGGCTTACTGATTTGCGGCGTGACAACTCCCAGGTACGAGCGCTGTAACGAAAGGGCTTGCTAGTCAACGCACCGACAGGGCAAATATCGATCATATTGCCCGACAACTCTGAATCCACAGTCTCGCCCAGCACTGTCGTGATCTCGGAATGCTCGCCCCGATGGATCATTCCAAGCTCCATCACACCTGCAACCTCTTGGCCAAAGCGCACGCAACGCGTGCAATGTATGCAACGGCTCATCTCCTCCATCGAGATCAAGGGACCCACATCCTTGTGGAAGACAACCCGTTTTTCTTCCTCGTAACGAGAAGAAGAACCGCCATAACCCACGGCCAAATCCTGCAATTGGCATTCACCACCCTGATCGCAAATAGGGCAATCCAAGGGATGGTTGATCAGCAAAAACTCCATCACGGACTGCTGGGCCTTAATTGCCTTGTCGCTCTTAGTGCGAACAATCATTCCTTGTGTGACAGGCGTAGCACATGCAGGCATGGGCTTGGGAGCCTTTTCCACATCCACCAAGCACATACGGCAGTTGGCCGCAATACTTAACTTCTTGTGATAACAAAAATGCGGAATATAAGTTCCCGCCTTTTCAGCAGCATGCATAACCATGCTGCCTTCGACGATTTCCACCTTTTTGCCGTCGAGCTCGATTTCTACCATGTACTTTCCCTTGATCAGGCGTGCGCTGCAGCCTGTGGATTCTTGTTTTGGATCAACGCCTCGAACTCTGGGCGGAAATGCTTGATCATGGCCCGCACGGGCATGGCAGCAGCATCACCCAGCGCACAAATCGTGCGACCTTGGATGTTGTCGGCCACCGAGTTCAGCAGGTCTAAGTCGGTCACCCTGCCCTCCCCTCGCCATATGCGGTCGATCACACGCCACATCCATCCCGTACCTTCCCGGCACGGCGTGCACTGACCGCAGGACTCATGCGAATAGAAGTAAGACAAGCGCAGCAAGCTTTCCACCATACTGCGAGAGTCATCCATCACAATCACGGCGCCAGAACCCAGCATCGAACCTGCTTTGGCAATGGAGTCATAGTCCATGGTGCACTGCATCATGATGTCTGCAGGCAGCACAGGCGCAGAAGATCCGCCAGGAATCACGGCCTTCAAACTACGGCCTTTGCGAACGCCACCCGCCAATTCCAGCAATTTGGAAAATGGCGTTCCCATTGGAATTTCGTAATTGCCAGGACGCTCTACATCGCCACTCACAGAGTAGATCTTAGTGCCGCCATTGTTAGGCTTACCACATTCCAAATAGGCTTGACCACCATTGCGGATGATCCAGGGAACGGCAGCAAAGGTTTCTGTATTGTTAATGGTCGTGGGCTTTCCATACAAGCCAAAACTTGCAGGGAATGGAGGTTTGAAACGCGGTTGCCCCTTCTTACCCTCCAAGGACTCCAGTAACGCTGTTTCTTCTCCGCAGATATAGGCACCGAAGCCATGTGAAGCATGCAGTTGGAAAGAGTAGTTACTTCCCAAAATATTGTTGCCTAAAAGCCCCGCACTGCGCGCCTCTTCAAGCGCCTCTTCGAAGCGCTCATAGGTTCCAAAAATTTCACCGTGGATATAGTTGTACCCAACAGAGATCCCCATTGCATACGCAGCAATCGCCATACCTTCGATCACGATATGCGGGTTATATTGCATGATGTCGCGGTCTTTGCAGGTCCCAGGTTCACCCTCATCTGAGTTGCACACCAGGTATTTCTGCCCCGGAAATTGGCGTGGCATGAAGCTCCACTTCAACCCCGTGGGGAAACCTGCCCCACCTCGGCCACGCAACGCGGACTCCTTGACTGTCGCAATCACCTGATCCTGGGTCAGACCTTCACCACCGTCTTTTCCCAAAATCTTGCGCAACGCCTGGTATCCACCGCGTGCTTCATAGTCCTTCAAACGCCAATTACTACCATCCAGATTTGCAAAAATCTGGGGATTAATATGCCGATCATGGAAACAGGTTTGAACACCTGTAGCCTTGAACTGAGAAAGGATTTGTTCAGCAGACATTACTTCGCCTCCACTGGCAACGCACTGGATGCAAGCAATCCATCCACCAACTGATCCAACTTCTCGTTGCTCATAAAGCTGCACATAGTACGGTCGTTCACCAAAATGACCGGAGAATCTGCACACGCGCCCAGACATTCACTTTGCTGCAGAGTAAACAAGCCGTCAGGGGTTGTTTCATTCATAGCAATACCCAACTTGTGCTCAAGATGCTTCAATGCCTTGGCACCATCTCGCAACTGACAGGGCAAATTAGTGCACACGTTGAGCTTGAAGCGGCCTGTCGGCACTTGGTTGTACATGTTGTAGAAGGTCGTCACTTCATGCACGGCAATCTGCGGCATATCCAGATATTCGGCTACGACCTTCTCACTTTCAGCGCTTACATAGCCAAGCTCTTGCTGAACAATAGAAAGGCAAGCCATTACAGCGGATTGTTTTTGATCAGACGGAAACTTCGCCACTTCGCGGGCGAAACGAGATTTTGTTGCTTCAGAAATCATGTGTGCATCACCTGTCAATTTCGCCGAACACAATGTCCATCGTGCCGATCACAGCAACAGCATCGGCAATCATGTGCCCGCGAGACAACTCATCCATTGCAGCCAAGTGCGCAAAACCGGGTGCACGAATCTTCAGCCGATAAGGCTTGTTGGCACCATCGCTAACCAAGTAAATACCAAATTCACCCTTAGGATGCTCCACGGCGGCATACGCCTCACCCATCGGTACGTGGAAACCCTCCGTGAAAAGCTTGAAATGGTGGATCAACTCCTCCATATTCGCCTTCATAGACTCACGTGCAGGCGCAGCAACTTTGTGGTTGTCAGTAATAACCGGACCAGGATTCACACGTAACCAATCTACGCATTGCTTGATGATCCGGTTTGATTCGCGCATTTCCTGGACTCGAACCAGGTAACGGTCATAACAATCCCCCGTCTTACCAACAGGAATATCAAACTCGACCTTGTCATAAGCATCGTAAGGTTGTTTTTTACGCAAGTCCCATGCAACACCAGAGCCTCTCAGCATTGCGCCCGAGAAACCTAGGTTTAAAGCACGCTCGGGAGTCACCACCGCAATGCCAACCGTACGCTGCTTCCAGATACGATTTTCCGTCAGCAAGGTTTCGTATTCATCAACGCACTTTGGGAATCTGGCGCAAAAATCGTCAATGAAATCGAGCAAACTGCCCTGGCGATTTTCATTCAACTTTGCCATGGTCTTCGCATTTTTGATGCGACTGGCCTTGTATTGCGGCATGGTGTCCGGCAGATCACGGTACACACCGCCTGGACGGAAGTAAGCCGCATGCATACGCGCACCACTCACCGCCTCGTACATATCAAACAGATCTTCACGCTCGCGGAAGCAATAGATCAGTACGTTCATCGCTCCACAGTCTAGGCCGTGCGCACCCAACCACAGCAGATGGTTCAATAAACGGGTGATCTCCGCAAACATCACGCGGATGTATTGCGCACGCAACGGCACATCAATGCCCATCATTTTTTCGATGGCAAGACAGTAAGCCTGCTCATTCGCCATCATTGACACATAGTCAAGACGGTCCATATAGGGCAGCGACTGGATAAAAGTCTTGGATTCGGCCAACTTTTCAGTGGCGCGGTGCAACAAACCGATATGCGGATCCGCGCGCTGAATAACCTCGCCATCCAACTCCAAAACCAAACGTAAAACGCCGTGCGCGGCCGGATGTTGGGGCCCAAAATTGAGCGTGTAATTCTTGATTTCAGCCATGAGCTATCCTGCGCTTAATGCAAGCCACCATAGTTGTCTTCCCGGATGATGCGCGGGGTAATTTCCCGCGGCTCAATAGAAACCGTTTGATAGACAACACGTTTCTGCTCGGGGTCGTAGCGCATTTCGACATGCCCCGAAGTTGGAAAATCTTTGCGGAAAGGGTGACCGATAAAGCCATAGTCCGTAAGGATCCGACGCAAATCGTTGTGACCCTCAAAGAGAATGCCAAAAAGATCAAATGCCTCGCGCTCAAACCAGTTGGCTGAATTCCAGACTGCATCAACAGAATCCACCAAAGGGAAATCATCGTCGGCGCAAAACACCTTCAGTCGCAAACGCTGGTTCAAACTAACCGATAGAAGTTGCAACACAACGCCATACCGTGGACCGTCATACTCGCCATCACGAAATGAAGAGTAATCCAATCCACACAGATCCATCAGTTGCTCGAACTTGCAACCTGGTGCGTCACGCAGCAGCAGCGCCACCGCCGCGTAGTCGGCTGGCGCCACAACCACCTCAACCTCGCCCAACGCAATGGTGACCTGGCGCGCTCGATCCCCGAGCACATTTTCAATAATTTCTTTAAGCGCCTGGGGCTGAACAGCGTATGCAGTCATCTCAAGCCCTCGCAATCGTATTGGTGCGCCGAATCTTTTGTTGCAACTGAATCACACCGTACAACAAGGCTTCAGCGGTGGGTGGACAACCAGGCACATAGACATCGACAGGCACAATGCGATCACAACCACGCACTACCGAATAACTATAGTGGTAGTAACCACCGCCATTGGCGCATGAGCCCATGGAAAGAACCCAGCGCGGCTCCGGCATCTGGTCATAGACCTTGCGCAGGGCCGGTGCCATCTTGTTGCACAACGTGCCTGCAACAATCATCAAATCGCTTTGACGTGGACTGGGGCGAAACAACATACCAAATCGATCCAAGTCGTATCGCGCCGCGCCCGCATGCATCATTTCGACAGCACAGCAAGCCAAACCGAACGTCATGGGCCATAGCGACCCCGTCTTAGCCCAGTTCACCACCGAGTCATAAGACGTGGTGACGAACCCTTCTTTCATGACACCTTCAATCATCTTATTACTCCCAATCCAGGGCGCCTTTTTTCCACTCGTAGACAAAGCCAACGACCAGAATGCCCAGAAAAATTATGACGGCCCAAAAACCAACCACACCGACCTCCTTCAGCGCTACCGCCCAAGGAAACAGAAAGGCAATTTCCAGATCGAACAATATGAAAAGAATGGCAACGAGGTAATAGCGCACATCGAACTTCATGCGCGCGTCTTCGAAAGCCTCAAAGCCGCATTCGTAAGGGGAGTTCTTGGCCCCATCAGGACGATTGGGCCCAAAGATATGACCAAGCACTTGGGGCGCTACACCGACCCCCACTCCAACCAAGATGAACAAAAGGACTGGGAGGTATTGGTCGAGGTTCATCTTGAAATTTCTATCACCGCTAAAACCTGTCAAACCTTGCTGGCTTGACAGGCCTTTTTGTTGGTGCCGTCGGCGAGACTCGAACTCGCACAGCTTTCGCCACTACCCCCTCAAGATAGCGTGTCTACCAATTTCACCACGACGGCGGTTTCTCTGTACAGATGGCATGAGGAGCCTTGCGGCTTTTGGCTTTCAGTACAGCAATAGAGTTTACCCGAAACACCCCTCCATTTCAGAGTGCACTCGGTAAATTCAACACAGATTATTTCGTCGGAATTTGACCGGCACCAGAGCTCGGCACAACAGCTGCAGCAGGCTCATTTTTTGCTCCAGCAGCAACACCAGAAGCTGCCGCATCGGGCGCAGCGGCGCCGGCAGCCGGGCGATCCAAAACACTACCCGAACTCACGGGACGCGCACCATTGAAATACGCCAGAGCCAAGGTACACGCAAAAAACACCGCAGCCAAAATGCCTGTAGTGCGAGAGAGGAAATTGGCGCTTCCGCTGGCACCAAAGAGACTGCCAGAACTACCGCTACCAAAAGCCGCACCCATATCAGCGCCCTTGCCATGCTGAACCAGGATCAGACCAATCATGCCAACCGCCGCCAGCATCTGTACCGCCAACAGAAGGGTCAATAAAAAATTCATTTGGAACTCCTAAATCTAAGCTATTAATATTGATTAACTATTGAGCAGCTGCAACGATAGTCAGAAAATCAGCAACTTTGAGCGAGGCACCGCCCACCAAGCCACCATCGATATCCGCCTGGGACAGCAAATTCGCCGCATTGGCAGCATTCATGCTGCCGCCATACAGAATAGGGATGAGATCGGCATGGCTGCTAGCCGCCCGAAGCTGAGCACGCAACAACGCATGCACTTGCTGAGCCTGCTCTGGCGTAGCGGTCTTGCCGGTACCGATAGCCCATACAGGCTCATAGGCCAGCACAATTTCGCTAATGCAATGGCCATTGGCATGGATCACAGCCGCAAGCTGGCGCTTCACAACCTCTTCGGTTTTACCCGCTTCACGCTCAGCCAGGGTTTCACCCACACATACGATCGGCGTAACACCATTGGCTAGTGCGCACTGGGTTTTTGCCGCAACTACCTCGTCTGTTTCTCCATGGTATTGACGGCGCTCCGAATGACCAACGATGGCGTAACGCACGCCAAACTCCTTGAGCATAGCGGGTGACAGCTCGCCGGTGTAAGCACCTGACGCATGCGGGGAAACATCCTGCGCTCCCAAAAAAATAGCACTAGATGCAAGCAAGGTCTGCGCCTGAGACCAATATGGCGCGGGGACGCAAACCGCGACCCCACAAGTCGACGCAGCCACACCTGCAGTCAATCCTTCCAACAGTGCCTGGTTAGCGGCCAGGCTACCGTTCATTTTCCAGTTACCAACAATCAGTTTTTTCTTCATAAAACTACCAAGTCAAAATGATTTTCCCAACATGCTGGTTCGACTCCATCAAGGTGTGTGCCTGAGCCGCCCCAGTCCATCCTGCCTTGTCACCAACAGCAGCAAACACCTTATGAATCACCGGCTTGATCGCCCCGACCTCCAACAGAGGCCATACACGACTCTTCAATGCAGTTGCAATTTCTGCCTTGAAGACCACGGAACGGGGACGCAAGGTCGAACCGGTAATGGTCAAACGCTTACGCAACACCAGCCCCGCATTGAACTCACTCTTGACCCCGCCCTGGACCGCAATAATCACCAAACGACCATCTTCGGCCAAGCACTGGATTTCGCGCGCTACATAACCTCCAGCAACCATGTCCAACACCACGTCCACACCAGCGCCACCAAATATCCTTTGGATCTCCTCGACGAAATCATGGGTTTTGTAGTTGATCGCATGGTCAGCCCCCAGCGCCAGACAAGCAGCACATTTCTCAGCACTCCCCGCCGTCACAACAACCGTGGCCCCCATGGCCTTGGCCAGCTGGATGGCCGTTACACCAATGCCACTGCTACCGCCCTGTACCAGCAAGACCTCACCTTTTTGCAAACGAGCTCTGTCGAAAACATTGCTCCAAACGGTAAAAAGCGTTTCAGGCAATGAGGCTGCCTCGACGTCAGTCCATCCAGCAGGAACCGGCAGACATTGGGCAATGGGCGCCACACACATCTCCGCATAACCGCCGCCAGCGACCAAAGCACAGACCCGATCACCAACAGCAAAGCCCGCCTCGGCCATAGCCAGCAGGTCACCCGCCTCCACGACGCCAGCGACCTCCAGGCCCGGGATATCCGAAGCACCGTCCGGTACAGGGTAATGGCCCGTGCGCTGCAATACATCCGGTCGGTTGACGCCACTGGCAGCCACACGAATCAGCAACTCACCCGCCTTGGGGACGGGCACAGGCCGATCCACTAGACGCAAAACGTCAGGTGAACCATAGGCTTGGATCTCGATAGCCTTCATCACGGCGTTAATACAAGGAAAGGCCCCACCTCCGGCAGGTGGCCGCATTGGAATGCGACCACCACACACCAGATCAGTGCTGGGCTTCTGGGTTATAGGCAGCTGGCGCCGGACGGTCCAACAAGGCCTTCATTGACAGCTTGATGCGGCCTTTTTCGTCCGTTTCCATCACCTTAACCTTGATGATCTGGCCTTCGGTCAGATAGTCAGACACCTTTTCCACACGCTCGTGGGCGATCTGGCTGATGTGCAGCAAACCGTCCTTGCCAGGCAGCAAATTAACCAGCGCACCAAAGTCCAAAATCTTGGTGATCGGACCTTCGTAAACCTTGCCGATTTCAACTTCGGCCGTGATCTGCTCGATACGGCGCTTGGCTTCTTCGGCCTTGGCTGGATCACTGGAAGCGATGGTGATGGTGCCGTCTTCTTCGATGTTGATCTGGGTGCCGGTTTCTTCGGTCAGAGCACGGATCACCGCACCGCCCTTGCCGATCACGTCGCGGATTTTTTCCGGATTGATTTTCATGGTGAACAAACGGGGCGCAAAGGTAGACACCTCGGTCTTGGCTTCGGACATGGCGTCCATCATCTTGCCCAGGATGTGCAGGCGAGCCTCCTTGGCTTGCGCCAGCGCGACCTGCATGATTTCCTTGGTGATGCCCTGGATCTTGATGTCCATCTGCAGCGCGGTAATACCGTTGGTGGTACCTGCGACCTTGAAGTCCATATCGCCCAGGTGATCTTCGTCACCCAAAATATCGGTCAGTACGGCAAAACGGTTACCGTCCTTGATCAGACCCATGGCGATACCAGCCACGTGGGCCTTCATCGGCACACCGGCGTCCATCAGCGACAAGCAGCCGCCGCAGACCGAAGCCATCGACGACGAACCGTTCGATTCGGTGATTTCCGACACCACGCGCATGGTATAGGGGAAGTCTTCCTTGCTCGGCAGCACAGCGACCAGAGCGCGCTTGGCTAGACGGCCGTGGCCGATTTCGCGGCGTTTCGGCGTACCCACGCGACCGGTTTCGCCGGTGGCAAACGGAGGCATGTTGTAGTGCAACATGAAACGGTCTTCGTACTCACCGGCCAAAGCATCGATACGCTGTGCATCGCGCTCAGTGCCCAGCGTGGTGACGACCAACGCCTGGGTTTCACCGCGAGTGAACAAGGCCGAGCCATGGGTGCGGGGCAACACGCTGTTGCGAATTTCAATCGCACGCACGGTACGCGTGTCACGGCCATCGATGCGGGGCTCGCCAGCCAGAATCTGGCTACGCACGATCTTGGCTTCGATATCGAACAGCATACCTTCCACAGCAACGCTGTCGAAAGCCGCGCCATCGGCCTTCAAGGCGGCCATGACTTCGGCGTACGCAGCGCGGCAGGCCTGGGTACGAGCTTGTTTGTTACGGATTTGGTAGGCAGCGTTCAGCTTGTCACCGGCCAACGCGCCGACCTTGGCGATCAGCGGCTCATCCTTGGCAGGTGCCTTCCAGTCCCACACCGGCTTGCCAGCATCACGCACCAGTTCATGGATGGCGTTGATGGCGATATTGCCCTGCTCATGGCCAAACACCACAGCGCCCAGCATGATTTCTTCGCTGAGTTGCATGGCTTCGGATTCCACCATCAGCACAGCAGCTTCGGTACCCGCCACCACCAGATCCATGATGGAGTCTTTACGAGCCGTCTGACCTGGGTTCAGCACATATTCGCCGTTGACGTAACCCACGCGGGCCGCACCAATCGGGCCGCTGAATGGCACACCACTGACGGACAAAGCCGCGCTGGTAGCGATCAAGGCAGCAATATCAGCATCCACTTCAGGATTCAACGACAGGGTGTGCACGACCACGTGCACTTCGTTGAAGAAACCTTCAGGGAACAGCGGGCGGATCGGGCGGTCGATCAGGCGGCTGGTCAGGGTTTCGAACTCACTGGGGCGGCCTTCACGCTTGAAAAAGCTGCCGGGGATCTTGCCCGCAGCGTAGGTCTTTTCCAGGTAATCCACTGTCAGCGGGAAGAAATCCTGGCCGGCTTTGCCTTCAGTTTTGGCAACCACCGTGGCCAACACCACGGTGCCGTCCATATCCAGCAGCACGGCGCCGCTGGATTGGCGAGCGATTTCGCCAGTTTCCATGGTGACGGTATGGCTACCCCATTGGAAGGTCTTAGTTACTTTTTTGAACATGGTCATCTTTGGTCTCCTGGAAGAAAAACAGAACCCGAGGGGTCTATCCTTGGATCGCGGCCGTTTGCAAGGCCGGCTTGTGACAACAACCCAACCCGGGCTGAAAAGGCCAGAGAACCTCAGCTATACGATGCCATTCCATAACAACCAGCTACATGGCTCTTATGGAATGACACAGCGCGTACTCTGCGGTTGGACTCTGGGGGCAAAAACAAACAAAAACGCCTGAGCTAGTGAACTAACTCAGGCGCTTATGCATTGGGTATCCGACTTACTTACGCAGACCGAGCTTAGCAATCAAAGCTGCATAACGGTCATGGTCCTTGGCGTTCAGGTAATCCAACAGCTTGCGGCGACGGCTCACCATACGCAGCAGACCGCGACGACCATGGTGGTCCTTGGCGTGGGTCTTGAAGTGAGGGGTCAGTTCGTTGATGCGAGCGGTCAGCAGTGCAACTTGCACTTCTGGGCTGCCGGTGTCCGTTGCGCTACGTGCGTTGGCCTTGACAACTTCGGCCTTGATAGAGGATGCGATCATGTGTATATCCGTTATGTTTAACTTGCGTTGGTAGATGGAATTTCAGCCAACGTGCGCCTTGCAGGATGCAAAGCCTTCAAATTATAGCGCGTAACGCACAACAGGCCTGCACCGGGGCTACCAAAGGCCGTCAAACATCACAACTGGCGGACGCTGAAGGTATCGCAGGACTTCACTGCGCCGGTCTGTAAGCCCATGCTGAACCACCGCTGGCGTTGGGCACTGGTGCCATGGGTGAAGCTATCTGGCACCACTTCGCCCCCATTGGCGCGCTGCAGAGCGTCGTCACCGATCTTGGAAGCAGCATTCATCGCCGATTCGATATCTCCGTCTTCCAGCATTTTGCGGGCATCGCGCGCGTGGTGGGCCCATACACCAGCAAAACAATCAGCTTGCAATTCCAGGCGCACGCTCAGGGCGTTGTATTGGACTTGGCTGACTTTGCCACGCGCCTGGTCCATCTTTTCGCTGATGCCCAGCAGATTTTGCACGTGGTGTCCCACTTCGTGGGCGATCACATAGGCCTGGGCAAACTCCCCCGGAGCGCCCAGTCGGGTGCGCAGGGTTTCATAGAAAGCCAGATCGATATACACCTTTTGGTCGCCCGGGCAGTAAAACGGCCCCATAGCCGTCTGCCCCTTGCCGCAGGCCGTAGGCGTTGCGTTGCGAAACAGCACCAGCTTGGGCGCAATGTAGTGGTTGCCGTTCTTACTGAAGACCTCGGTCCAGACGTCCTCGGTATCGGCCAGCACCACGGATACGAACTTAGCCATCTGATCGTCCTTGGGTGGGCGGTGGGCTGGCACCTGCTGCACTTGGCCAGACGGTGTACCACCGCCACTGAGCAGTCCTAAGATGGTCAAGGGATTCACCCCCAGGACCCAGCCGCCCAGCAAGGCAATCACAATCGTGCCAATACCAATGCTGCGGCCGCCCAGCATGCCACCGCCGGAACCGCCATCGCCGGCGTCGCGGCGGTCTTCCACGTTATCGGACTCGCGGTTGCCTTCCCATTTCATACGCTATCTCCATGTTTCGGAGCACGATGGTACCGTGCAGGTAGCAATGCGATTTACATGCGATGTACGATTCTTCCGCGCAGCCATGTTTACACAAACAATTCGACAGACAGTGGTTTTCTACAAAACGCTCCATGAACATATTGGGATTCACTGAAAAGCCAACCGTGCTGGTCATAGACGACACCGCGGACAACCTCACCCTGATGGCCGCATTGCTAAAGGACAGCTACCGGGTGAAGGTAGTGAACCATGGCGAAAAAGGCCTGGCCATCGCCG
Organism: Rhodoferax sp. GW821-FHT07F03; assembly: GCF_059418745.1. Classification (NCBI taxonomy): domain Bacteria; kingdom Pseudomonadati; phylum Pseudomonadota; class Betaproteobacteria; order Burkholderiales; family Comamonadaceae; genus Rhodoferax; species Rhodoferax sp. GW821-FHT07F03. The sequence continues at coordinate 439,779 of NZ_JBWKQM010000001.1, read as the reverse complement.
CCTCGAACACACCACCAGACCTGATACTGCTGGACATCATGATGCCCCAGATCGACGGCTACGAAGTATGCCGCCGGCTCAAGGCCAACCCAGCCACGCGCAACATACCGGTGATATTTCTCACGGCCAAGTCGGATGACGAGGCCGAAGAAAAAGGCTTCGAGCTGGGTGCGGTGGACTACATCACCAAGCCCATCTGCCCGCCCATCCTGCTGGCCCGCGTGCACAACCATATTGCACTGAATGTGCGTACGGCCATGCTGCATTCACTGTCACAGAAGCTGTCTCGCTACCTGTCGCCCCAGGTCTACAAATCGATTTTTGAGGGCGCCCAAGATGTGTCCATCCAGGCGGTGCGCAAGAAGCTGACCATCTTCTTTTCGGACATCAAGGACTTCACCCAAACTGCCGAAGGCATGCAGCCTGAGGACCTGACTTACTTTCTGAACAGCTATTTCTCGGAAATGTCCAAGATTGCGCTGGAGCATGGCGCCACCATCGACAAATTCGTGGGCGACGCGATGCTGATCTTTTTCGGCGACCCCGAGACCCGTGGCGTACAGGAAGACGCCTTACAGTGTGTGCGCATGGCGGTTGCCATGCAGCGGCGCATGCATGCGCTACGCGACATCTGGCGCGACAAGGGCTATAGCCATCCGTTCCAAGTGCGCATTGGCATCAACACCGGCTTTTGCCACGTGGGCAACTTCGGCAGCGAACAACGCATGGACTACACCGTCATAGGTAACGAAGTCAACCTCGCCGCCCGCCTGGAGCAAAACGGCGAGCCAGACAACGTTATGCTGTCGTACGAAACCTATGCGCTGGTGAAAGACGAATTTGAGGCCGAAGAACGCGAACCGATCGCAGCAAAGGGCATTTCGCATGAAATCCGCTGCTTTGTATTGCGTGACATAGCCCCGACACAAAGTGCAGCGGACGCACTGCACCAGCGTTATCCCGGGCTGCGCTTGGCTGTAGACCTGGAAAAGCTCGACGCAGAGAGCCGCGAGCGTGCCGTACAAGACCTACAGAGCGCCATCGACAGCATCCGCCAGTTACCCCCCTCCACTCCCGTCTAACGCAGCATGACCGACATGGCCGACAAGCTGTTCAGCGTGCGCACCACATGCTGCACACTGGGGCCGGTGAACTCGAGAGTGACGCCATCCACCCGCTCGATACCGGGCAAAACGGCAAACAGGTCGGCCAGGCCCGGGCCCTGGGTCTGCAAACGGCACTGCACCGGAGCGTCCACTGTGCGCACAGGCGGTATATGTACACCGGCCACCGCTTCGCGCGCCGCCGTCTCGATGGCCCCGCAGGCCGCCGACGGCGACAAGGACACTCCACTTGCGTGCCCCTGGGCGGTTTTGGTCACCACAAAGCGTGCGCCCGGAAACAGCGGCTCGGTCTCGGCCTTGAACACGTCGTCACCGCTGGCCAGCAGCACGGGCACGCCCTGCTCTGCCGCAAGCGCACCGTACAGGCCAGCCTCGCCCAGCTCCTGGCCCTGCAGCCACACACGTGCAAACGCGAAGCTGTTGATGGTGTGCGCCAACACACCGCGGCTTTGCGAACGCGCGTGGTAGCCCACCATGAACACGCCGTCGCAGCCCTGCTCCAGCCCCCCCATCATGCCCAGCACGCGCGGCTTGCCCAGCACCACCTGGGCGCGCGGGTCCAATAGGTCGGGCAGCAAGTTGCGGAAGCCGCCGTGCGAATCGTTCACCAGCACCGTGGTCGCGCCGCCCGCAAAAGCGCCGCGTATCGCCGCATTCGCCTCCTCGGTCATCAAACGGCGGGCCCGCTCGTACTCGGTATTGCCGGCACGGGTCTGCTCGGCGTGGAATACGCCGGCCACACCCTCGATATCTACTGAAATCAAAACTCTCATGGTCTACACATCCTAGTGGGAGACCAGCGCCCGCCAGTCGGGCGCTATATCTCTGATAGCTGCTCGCGCACGTCCTTCGTGCCCCAGCACGGTTTTTGCCTCAAAGAGCGCGTGCACGATGGCCTGCTCGGTCACCTGGGCTGCAGCCTCAAACAAGGCATCCATTGAACTCTCGTGCAGCAAGGGCTGGGCGCGCAAATGCCCCACATCCTGCTGCGGCACGGTATAAGCCGTAGAAAAAGCCAGCGCGATATCACCGCTGCCATGGCCAAAGTCCGAGCCCGTGCGGGCCAAGCCGGCACTGGCGCGCACCGCCAGCCGCCGCAGTTGGCGCGCATCCAAAGGCGCATCCGACGCCAGCAACATGATGATGGAGCCCAACTCGGGTACTGCCGGGCCTGCTTTCAGGCGCTGCACCAGCAGCGGGCCGATGCGACGCCCAGCCAGGGTCAAGGCCTCCAGCCGGCCAAAATTGGCCAGCACCAAGGCGCCCAAGGTAAACGGCCCGGCGGTCGTCGCGGCGATGCGCGAGGCCGAGCCTATGCCACCCTTGAGTTCAACACAGCTCATGCCCCGACCCGCGCCCACCGCCCCCTGGGCGAACTGCGTGCTGCATGCCGCATAGGCTTGCAGAAAATGTGCCTCGTCCACAGCAAAAGCCTGCAAATCGTTCAGATAGCCGTCATTGCACTCCAGCACCAACGGGTTCACCGTGGGCAGGCCGCGACCAATGCCAGGGTTATCCGCCACCGCCAGCCGGGTGATCGCCGTAGCCACGCGGCCCACGGCAAAGGTATTCGTCAGGGCAATGGGCGACTCCAGCACACCCAGCTCCTGCACTTGCAGCAGCCCCATGCTTTTACCGAAGCCGTTGATCACCGCCAGCCCGGCCGGCGTCTTGTGCATGAACGGGTCTTGGCCATGGGTGCGCAACACGGTCACGCCGGTTTGTATGCCGCCCTGGGCCAGGGTGCAGTGGCCGACCTGCACACCGGCCACGTCGGCGATGCTGTCCAGCGGCCCACTGGGCAGATCACCAATGCGCGGCGATTCGAACACGGGGCTCAATTGTCCAGCTTGGGGTCCAGCGCGTCGCGCAGGCCATCACCCAGCAGATTGAACGCCAACACGGTGAAGAAGATGGCCAGGCTGGGGAATAGCGCGATATGCGGCGCGCTCATCATGTCGGCGCGGGCCTCGTTCAGCATGGCGCCCCACTCGGGCGTGGGCGGCTGCGCGCCCAGGCCTAGAAAGGACAGACTGGCCGCCGTGATGATGGAGGTACCGATGCGCATGGTGAAGTACACCACCACCGACGAGATGGTTCCCGGAAAGATGTGGCGGGTGATGATGGTCCAGTCGGACGCGCCGATGGAGCGCACGGCTTCGATATAGGTCAGGTGCTTGAGCGCCAAGGTATTGCCACGCACCAGGCGCGCAAACGCGGGCACGCTAAAGACGGCGGTGGCCAGAATCACGTTCACCATGCCGCTACCCAAAATGGCCACGATGCCAATCGCCAGCAAGATGCCGGGGAAGGCAAACAGCACGTCCGATATACGCATCACGATGCGGTCCCACCAGCCCTCGTAGTAGCCGGCCAGCAGACCCAGCACGGTGCCCACCAGGGCGCCCACCGCCACCGAGATAAAGCCCGCAGCCAGCGAGATGCGAGCGCCCATCAGGATGCGGCTGAAGATGTCACGGCCCAGAGGGTCCACACCGAACCAGTGCGCAGCCGAAGGCGTGGCGTTCAGGGCGTCGTAGTCGAAATAATTCTCGGCGTCATACGGCACCAGCCAGGGGGCCAGTACGGCAACCAGCACCAGCGCAAGCACAAAGCCGCCGGCCACCAAAGCCAGGCGCTGGCCCTGGAATTTGCGCCAGAACTCGGTCCACGGGGTGCGTACACGCTCTTGGGTCTTTTGGGGCTCTGACGCAGATGGAGTCATCACAAGTAGCTATATTATTTGTAGCGTATCGCTGGATTGATCACGGCATACAGCACGTCCACCACCAGATTGATCAAAATGAACTCCAGCGAAAACAGCAGCACCTCGGCCTGGATCACCGGGAAGTCACGCATCTCCACCGAGTCCACCAGCAGTCGGCCCATGCCCGGCCAGTTGAAAACCTTCTCCACCACGATCGAGCCGCCCAGCAAGAAGCCGAACTGCAGGCCCATCATGGTGACCACTGGGATCAACGCGTTGCGCAGGCTGTGCTTGACCACCACCACAAACTCGTTCAGCCCTTTGGCGCGGGCGGTGCGCACATAATCTTCCTTCAGGATGTCGATGAAAGACGACCGGGTAAAGCGCGCCATCACCGCCGCCACGCCGGCACCCAGCGTCAGCGACGGCAAGATGTAATGCCGCCATGAATCCGCCCCCACTGTGGGCAACCAACCCAGCTGAACGGAGAACACCTCCATCAGCAGCATGCCCAGCGCGAACGACGGGAAGGAAATACCGGTGATGGCCAGGGTCATGCCCAGCCGGTCCGGCCATTTGTTGCGCCATACGGCAGACACCGTACCGATCACCAGGCCCAGCAGCACCGACCAGCCCATGGCCGCCACGGTGAGCCAGAAGGTGGGCATGAAGCGCTCGGCAATCTCGGTAGACACCGGGCGCTTGCTGCGCAGCGAAATACCGAAATCGCCCTGCAGCGCATTGCCCATGAAGCGCACAAACTGCTGGTGCAGGGGCAGGTCCAGCCCCAGATCTTTGCGGATCATCTGAACCACCTCCTCGCCCGCCTCGGGTCCGGCCGCCAGCCGCGCCGGGTCACCCGGCAGCAGATGCACGAACAGGAACACCAGGGCCGCCACGATCAACAAAGTGGGCAGCAGGCCCAGCAGGCGTTTGAGGATGAAATTCAGCATGTCGTCAAAGGCAAGCGGCTTACTTCAGCTCGACTTCATCGAAGTTGAAGGACTGGTCTGGCATCATGTAGAAGCCATTCAGGTTCTTGGTGCGGGCCGACAGCAACTGCTCGGTGGCCAGGAAAATCCAGGGTGCGTCCTTCCAGATTTGCTGCTGGGCACTGGCGTAGAGCTTGGCTTTTTCGGTGGTGTCCACCGTGGCCAAGGCCTTGGCGATGTCGGCATCGACCGCGTCGTTCTTGTAGTACGCGGTGTTGAATGCCTTGGGCGGGAAGGACTCCGACGCCAGCAGGGGGCGCATCGCCCAGTCGGCCTCGCCGGTAGACGAAGACCAGCCCACGTAGTACATGCGCACCGGAGCCGTGGCCGGGTCTTGCCAGCTTTCCACGCGCTCCACCCGTTGACCCGCTTCCAGCGCCAGCACCTGGGCCTTCACGCCCACCACGCTAAGTTGCTGCTGGATGAACTGGATCAGCTTCTGGCCGGTGCTGTGGTTGTAAGCCGACCACAGCGTGGTTTCAAAGCCGTTCGGGTAGCCAGCCTCCTTCAACAGCTCGCGCGCCTTGACGGGGTTGTAGGGCCAGGGACCGAGCTTGGTGGAATAGGCCACATCCTTGGGCACCACGCCTTCGGAGGGGATGGCATAACCGCCGAACACCACCTTGACCAGGGCTTCCTTGTTGATGGCGTAGTTCAGCGCTTCGCGCACCTTGGGGTTGTCGAACGGCTTTTGCTGCGTGTTCAGCGAGATGTAACGTTGCACGATGGACGGGGTGACCGTCACTTCCAGGTTCGGTTTGCTCTTGAGCTGCTCCGACTGCTCAGGCGGCACGGGGTAGGTGAAGTTGGCTTCGCCGGTCTGCATCATGGCGGCACGCGAATTGTTGTCCACCACGGGGCGCCAGGTGATGGTGTCCACCTTGGGGTAGCCCTTGCGCCAGTAGCCGCCAAACTTCTCGACCTTGATGTAGTCGGTCTGCTTCCATTCCACAAACTTGAACGGGCCGGTACCCACGGGGTTGCGGCCAATGTCCTTGCCAAACTTCTGCAAGGCAGCGGGCGAAATGATGACGGCCGACGGGTGCGCCAGGGTGTTCACAAAAGCCGAGAACGGTTCCTTGAGCGTGAAGCGCACCGTGCTGGCGTCCACCGCCTCGGTCTTGGTGATGTTCTTGTACAGGCCGTAGCGCTTGAGCTTGTTGTCGGGGTTGGTGACGCGGTCGAAATTGATCTTGACGGCTTCGGCGTTGAAGTCCGTACCGTCCTGGAACTTGATGCCCTTCTTCAGCTTGAAGGTGTACGTCAGGCCGTCCTTACTGGCGGTATAGCTCTCGGCCAGCACGGGGCCCATCTTCATGCTTTTATCAAAGCCCATCAGGCCCTGGTAGAAGGACTTGGCGACCGCTTGCGACAAGGTGTCCTGCGAGTCGTACGGGTCCATGGTGGTGAAGTTGGAGAACACCGCCACCACCACATCTTTGGCAGCGTATGCGTGGGACACAAAGGCGGCCGACAAGGCCAGCGCTACAGACAGTTTCGTCAAACGGGGTTTCATGCGAATACTCCAAAGTTACCAAAAATCCCGGCTACCGGGTACCAAACTATCTAGTAGACACCACCTACCTTGTGCCGTGCCACAAAATGGCCCGGCCCCACCTCCAGCAGGGGTTCTACCTGCGGCAAATCGCCCAGCGCGCGAATCGGACTGGGGATGTCGCCCACCAGCAGCTCACGCTTGCCGCGTCGGCGCGCCGGGTCGGCTACTGGCACCGCCGACATCAGGCGGCGGGTGTAGGCGTGCTGCGGGTTCTCGAACACGGCGCGGCGTGGGCCGATCTCGACGATCTGGCCCAGGTACATCACCGCCACGCGGTGGCTGATGCGCTCCACTACCGCCATATCGTGCGAGATGAACAAAAAGGCGATGCCAAATTCGCGCTGCAAGTCCAGCATCAGGTTCACGATCTGCGCGCGTATCGATACGTCCAGCGCCGACACGGCCTCGTCGGCAATCACCACCTTGGGGTTCAACGCCAGGGCCCGCGCAATCGCGATGCGCTGGCGCTGGCCGCCAGAGAATTCATGCGGATACCGCTGGGCCGCGCTGGCGGGCAGGCCCACACGCTGCAGCAGCTCGGTCACGCGCTGCTCGGCCTGCGCACCTTGGGCCACGCCGTGCACCAGCAGCGGCTCCATGATGGCAAAGCCCACGGTGAGCCGAGGGTCCAGCGAGGCGAATGGGTCTTGAAAAATGAACTGCACGTCGCGCCGCAAGGCCTGCAGCGCGCGGCCCTGTAGCGGCGCAATCGCGCGCCCGGCCACGTCCACGCTGCCGGCATTGAACTCCACCAGCCGCGCCAGCGAGCGCCCGGTGGTGGACTTGCCACAGCCCGACTCGCCCACCAGGGCCAGGGTTTCGCCCGGCTGCAGGCTGAAGCTGACCTGCTCCACCGCGCAGACCTGGCGCGTCACCCGGCCCAGCACACCGGTACGCACCGGGAAGCGCGTGGTCAGCGCCTGCACGCGCAGCACCGGTGGCGCCTGGCGTTGCACGGTGTCCGGCAGCGGCTGGTCCAGCACAGCGGAAGCATCGGCGTCCAGCAGCGGAAACTTGGCTGGCGTGTCGGTGCCATGCATGGCGCCCAGCGTAGGCACGGCCGCCAGCAAGGCTTTGGTATAGGCTTGTTGAGGGGCAGCAAACAGGGCGGCGCAGTCGCCCTCTTCCACCGGGTCGCCACGGTACATCACCAGCACGCGGTCAGCCATCTCGGCCACCACGCCCATGTCGTGGGTGATGAAGACCACGCCCATCTGCATCTCTTCCTGCAGCATGCGGATGATGGCCAGCACCTGGGCCTGGATGGTCACATCCAGCGCCGTGGTGGGTTCGTCGGCAATCAGCAGACTGGGTTTGCAGGACAGGGCCATGGCAATCATCACGCGCTGGCGCATGCCACCTGACAGCTGGTGCGGAAAGCGGTCCAGTACATTTTTAGCCTCAGGGATACGCACCAGGTCCAGCATGCGCAAGGCCTCGGCACGGGCCGCTGCGCGGGCCAGACCCTGGTGCAGGCGGATCGACTCGGCGATCTGCTCACCCACCGGGAACACTGGGTTCAGCGAGGTCATGGGCTCCTGGAACACCATGGCCATCTCAGCCCCACGGATGCGCCGCATGGTGGCCGGGCTGGCCCGGGCCAGATCCAGCACCGAGCCGTCGCGCCGGTGGAAATCCATTTGACCGCTGACGATACGGCCGCCGCCGTTTTCCACCAGACGCATCAGCGCCAGCGAAGATACCGACTTGCCCGAACCCGACTCGCCCACGATGGCCAGGGTTTCACCCGCATTGACATGGAAGGACAGGTCGCGCACCGCATCCACGACGCGCTCCTTGGTTTCAAAGCGTACGCCCAGGTGGCGCACATCCAGAACACGGCGAGGCTTTGCGCCCTCCACCGTCACGCAGCCACTCCGCGCAGCAGCCGGGCCGTGCTGTAACTGCTGTCAGCCGGTTCCTGCAGACTACTCCAGACCTGGGCGCCTTCCACGAAGACCTTCAGCTCGCCGGGCTCGAAGCTGGACCAGGGCTCATCCGTGGTCAGCGGCTCGGTGGCCACCAGCACCATGCGGTCGCTTTCGCTGTTGACCTCACGCAGGTCCAGCGTCATGTCGCAATCGACCAGGCGCGCGGTCTGGAACGGGTGCTGACGCGACACCCAGCTGAGCTTGGTGGAGCAATGCGCGTACATGGCCTCGCCGTTGGACAGCAGGAAATTGAACACGCCATGGTCTGAAATACGGCGCGACAAACCGGCCAGCACCGGTGCGATCTGCTTCCAGCAGGGCGGGCAGGCGCCGCAGAACACGCTGCGCAGCTCCTGCAGCATCCAGCAAAAGGCTTTTTCGCTATCGGTCGTGCCCACCGGCAGGTAGTTGCCCACCAGGCCGGGGTGGAAGTTCTTCAGGTCGCCGTTGTGGCAAAACACCCAGTGCTGGCCCAGCCATTCACGCTGGAACGGGTGGCAGTTAGACAGGGTGATCTGGCCCTGCGTAGCCTTGCGGATATGCGCCAGCACGGACTTGGATTTGATCGGATAGCTGCGCACAAAGTCGGCCAGCGGCGAGTCGCTGGCCCGGCCGTCGTCGATGAACAGGCGGCAGCCGGTGCGCTCGTAAAAGGCGATACCCCAGCCATCTGCATGCTCACCCGTCTGGCCGCCCCGGGCGGAAAAGCCGGTGAACGAAAAGTTGATGCTGGCGCTGCTATTGCAGTTCATGGCGAGCATTTGGCACATGGTGGTTTCTTTCCTTGGATTCGCCTAATGCCCAGCAAAAATCAGGCCCGGGGCAGGGTCACTCCCACCTGGCCTTGGTATTTGCCGCCACGGTCTTTGTAGCTGACCTCGCAGACTTCGTCGCTTTCGAAGAACAGCACCTGGGCACAGCCTTCGCCAGCGTAAATCTTGGCGGGCAGCGGCGTGGTGTTGCTGAATTCCAGCGTCACATAGCCTTCCCACTCGGGTTCGAAAGGGGTCACGTTAACGATGATGCCGCAGCGCGCGTAGGTGGATTTACCCAGGCAGATGGTCAGCACATTGCGCGGAATGCGGAAGTATTCGACCGTGCGGGCCAATGCAAAGCTATTGGGCGGGATGATGCAGCTGTCGCCAGAGAAATCGACAAAGCTTTTTTCGTCAAAGTTCTTCGGGTCCACCACGGTGCTGTGGATATTGGTGAAGACCTTGAACTCGGGCGCGCAACGGATGTCGTAGCCGTAGCTGCTGGTGCCGTAGCTGATGATTTTGTTGCCATCTCGCTCGCGGATCTGGCCGGGCTCAAAGGGTTCGATCATGCCGTGTTGCTCGGCCATGCGGCGAATCCATTTGTCGCTTTTGATTGTCATAAAGATGTCTTTCGGTGAACGGCGATTGTAGCGTGCGGCATCCTTGAATGCTATCAACTTAATAGCTATATCGACATAAGCAATCTACAGCGCCTGCGAAATCACCGTGCGCTCCACCAGACGGTCGTCGCCCAGAATAATGCAGCCAAACAGCAGCTCGTCCAGGCTGTGCGCCCGCGAGGTCTTGCGTGCCAGCAGCGGCGTGGCCTGCGGGTTCAGCACCAGGAAATCGGCCTCGCAGCCCACCGCCAGATTACCCACCACCCCGCCCAGGCCCAGCGCGGCGGCGGCGCCCGCCGTGTGCTGCCACCACAGCTGCTGCGGGCCCAGGGACAGGCCGGCCTTGGTCTGCCCCTCTCTCCCCACGTAATAGGCAGCGCGCATGGTGTGGAAGGGGCTGAAGCTGGTGCCGCCGCCCACATCGCTGGCCAGGCCGTAGCGGAAGCCCGCGCGGTCCGCCTCGGCGTAGTCGAAAAAGCCACTGCCCAGGAACAGGTTGCTGGTCGGGCTGACGGCGGCCACGGTGCCGCTATCGCGCATCAGCGCGCGGTCGATGGCGTCAAAGTGAATGCAGTGCGCGTACACGGCACGCGGGCGCAGCAGGCCGAAGTCCTGGTACACCTCCAGGTAGCTGCGCGCATCCGGGAACAGCTCCTTGACCCAGGCGATCTCGCCCAGGTTCTCGGCCACATGCGACTGCACCCATACATCCGGGTAGCGCGCAGCCAACTCGCCCGCTCCGCGCAGCTGCTCCGGCGAGCTGGTGGGCGCAAAGCGCGGCGTGATGGCATAGCCCAGGCGGTCCACGCCGTGCCAACGCTGCAGCAGGTCTTCGGTGTCGATCAGGCTTTGCTCGGTTTCGTCGCGCACGCCGTCGGGTGAATTGCGGTCTTGCAGCACCTTGCCGGTCATCAGGCGCATGCGGTGGCTTTGCGCCTCGGTGAACAGCGCATCCACCGAGCTGGGGTGCGAGGTAGCGAATGCCAGCGCGGTCGTCACCCCATTGCGTAGCAGTTCTGCTATGAAAAACGCAGCTACTTCCGCAGCATAGGCGGGCGAGGAAAAGCGTTTTTCTGCGGGAAAAGTGTAGTTCTCCAGCCAGGGCAGCAAGCCGTCGGCTGGGGCGCCGATGATGTCGCTCTGCGGATAGTGGATGTGCATGTCCACAAAACCCGGCGCCAGGATGCGCCCAGGCAGGTGTTCCACGCTCAATCCCGGGTATTTGGGTCCCAGCGTACGGTAGGGGCCCACGGCCTGCACCACCCAGGTGCCCAGGGCGTTGGGGCCGACGACCAGCAGGCCGTCCTCCTCGTACAGGGCGGTTTGGTCGTCGGCAAAACGGAGAATAGCGGCGCGGTAAGCTTTCATATCTGACAAGCTTACGCATAATTCAGGCCATTTGATGTATTCCAACATGCCGATATCGACTTCTATCCATGCGCTTCCGACAAGCCTGGATGAGCTGAACACCCTCCCCCCGGACCAATGGCAGGCTGTGTTGGCCAGCCCACCTGCCCAGGCCGTGCCCTGGGTACGCGCCGCCGCCGAGCTGGGCCATGCCTCCGCCCAGGCCGCGCTGGGCCAGTGGCTGCTGGACGGCCACGGCATGGACAAGGACGCCGCGCAGGCCGTGCAATGGTTTTTGAAATCCGCCGCCCAGGGCCACCCCGTGGGCATGAACATGGCCGGGCGTTGCCTGGAAAACGGCTGGGGCACGGCGCCCGACCTGTTTGGCGCTGTCGCCTGGTACAAAAAAGCCGCCAGCCGCGGTCTGGACGCCGGCCTGTACAACCTGGCCAACCAGCTGGCCGCCGGCCACAGCGTGCCGCAAGACCACGCCGCCGCGCTGCAGCTGTACCGCCAGGCCGCCGACCAGGGCCATGCCAAGTCCATGACCAAGATCGGCCGCTACTACGAGGATGGCCTGGTGGTGGAGCAGGACCGGGAGGCCGCCTTCTTCTGCTACCAGGAAGGCGCGCAGGGCGGCGACTTTCGCGGGCAGTTCAACTACGCCAGCATGCTGGCCGAGCGCGGCCGCCTGGCCGAAGCCCTGGAGTGGCTGGCCAAAGTGCCGCTGACCGCCACCAAGGCCTACCTGGAGAAGACCGGCGCCCTGCTGCAGCAGTCTGGCAATGCGCAATTCCAGCGCGTTGGCAAGCTGTTCCTGCAGCAGGCCGGGCACTGAGCCCTGTTCCCATCCGGCTGACCATGGCTGTTGCGCACCCCGTCTTCCCCATCCGCACCGAATGCCCGCCCGGCGCCTGCAATTGCGGGCGCGACGCGCTGCTGCAAAGCCCCGACGGCGACCTGCGCGTGTTGCGCCTGACGCGCGAGGACGAAAAGCGCCTGGTGCAGCGCCTGGAAAACCTGAGCAGCCTGGGCGACCTGCGGCGCATGGAAGAGCGGATGGAGCAGCAGGTGGGCATACGCCTGAGCATCAGCAGCAGCCCGAACGAGGTCCGCACGCTGCGCGGCATCGTGATCCTGGTGCACGAGCAGCCCGGCCTGTGCCGCAAGACGCGCCAGGCCATACCGGCAGCCATCAAGCGCAGCCTGGAACTGCACCCCGAGATTGCCTACGACATCCTGAACGTGGGCGGCCTGTTCGAAGGCAGCTGAACGCCGCCCCGGCGTTTACTACAGTTTTAGTAGCTGCTAGCGCAGGTAGTACCTGCGCTAGCGGCCTATTTCATCAAGATTTGAATTGCAGGGCGTTGGTCATGTCGCCCATGGGCTGCTGGCCGCGCGCGACCATGGCGTCATCGCGCTCCTTCAGCCCGTCCAGCTTCTCCAGGCCGAACACGCGGGTGATCAGGCGCAGGATGGAGCCGGTGTCGTAAATGGTGTGGTCCACCGTGCCCTTGCGGGCGAAAGGCGAAATCACCATCGCCGGCAGGCGCGTACCCGGGCCCCAGCGGTCGCCCTTGGGTGGCGCCACGTGGTCCCACCAGCCGCCGTTTTCGTCCACGGTGACGACGACCACCATGTTGTCCCACTGCGGGCTGGCGCGCAGCAGCTTGATGGCGTGGGCGATGTGGCGGTCGCCGCTGGCCACATCCGCATAGCCAGCATGCATGTTCAGATTACCCTGGGGTTTGTAGAAGGTCACTGGCGGCAGCTTGCCGGCCTCGATATCGGCAAAGAAGCGGTTGGTGCGCGTCTCGTCACCCAGGCCGCCGTCGCGCAGGTGCTTGGTGCGGGCTGTGGGGTTCTCGGGGCCGAGGTTCTTGAAGTAGTTGAACGGCTGGTGGTGGTACTGGAAGTTGGGGATCTTGGGGATGCCCTTGGAGTCCTTGAACTGATCGAGCGTGGCCTGCCAGGCGCCGGCGTACCAGGCCCAGTCCACGCCCTTCTTGTCCAGCTTGTCGCCAATGTGCTGGTGCACCTGCGGCACCAGCACGCTGGGCTGGTTGGGCTCGGCGTAGTCGGGCCGGGCGCTGTCGCGCGACCAGGTAGGCCAATACGGTGGCGCCATGGTGTTCACGGCGTAGCCATCGGGCGTAAGGGCATTGGGGTCGAACTTCGGCGGGCCATCCATGGCGCTGGCCGGGCTGTTCTCGGTGGGCTTCAAGCGGTAGTCGGTCGGGTCGCTGCTTTGCAACCTGGCCACCTGGGTACGGGCAGGCGAGTTCATCACGTCCGGGTAGAAGGGCACGGTGCCCGTCACCAGGTACTGGTGGTTCAGGAAGGAGCCGCCGAATGCGCCCTGGAAGAAGTTGTCGCACAGCACGAATTCCTGTGCGATGTCCCACAGGCGCAGGTTGTAGCGGGTGTCGGCGTAGTAACCCATGGTGATGCCGCCCGCGTCGCCCCAGGCCACAAAGCCGTCGTTCTTGCCGCCGTTGATCTGCATCTGGTTGTGAAAGAAGGCATGGATCAGGTCGCGCGTAACCAGGCCCAGCGGCAACGCCTCGCCCTGCGGGCCTTTGAGCGCATACGGGGCGTTCGGCAAGTCGGTCTGGTACTGCGTGCCGGCCTCGTAGGTCACACCTTCGACCACCTGCGTGCCCACTTGCACCACGCCGCCCCAGGTCTGCGGCAGCTTGCCCAGCAGCTTGCCGTCGCGGTCACGCTGGGCGAAGTCGCCAGGCTTCAGGGCCGACAAGGGCTTTTCCAGACCGGGGAAGTTGGCAAACAGGTTGTTGAAGCTGCGGTTTTCAGCGTAGATCACGACCACGGTTTTGACGTTTTTCTGCAAGGCGCTGTCCAGCGCGCTGCTCTCCATGGCGCCAGCGCCACGCATGCTGTCAGTTGCGCAGGCGGTGAGCGTGGCGCCCACGCTGGCGGTGGCCATGCCGCCCAGGAAGTGGCGGCGCTTGAGTTCGGGTGCTGGGCTGGTGGTTACAGAGTCTTCGGTGGAGTCTCGTGGATCCGTCATGGCATTCCTGGCTGGTTTGTTGTCTACGAAGCTAGGCATGCTAGCCAGCAACCATGACAAAGAACAGCGCCGAATATGTAAAGGAATGTGAAACCCAGCCCATCATTTCACTATAGAAAAAATAGCTGCTAGCGCAGGTGCTATCTGCGCCAGCAGCCTATTTTCTATAAATTTTCCAACCAGCCTAGAAGCCGGTGAAGCAGGCTTGCAGGCGATCGGTCAGGGCTTTCTTATGGCTGGCGTCGATGAAGCTGGCCTCGAAGCTATTGGCCGCTAGCTGGTAAGCCTGCTGCGCGCCCAGGCCGGTGGCGGCAAAGGTCTGGGTGAAGTTCTCATTGATGTAGCCACCAAAGTAGGCCGGGTCGTCCGAGTTCACCGTGGCCACCAGGCCGGCATCGAGCAGGCGGCCCAGGTTGTGGTCGGCCAGGTTGGGGAACACGCACAGCTTCTGGTTGGACAGCGGGCACACCGTCAGCGGGATGCGGTCCTTGGCCAGGCGCTGCATCAGCAGGGCATCCTGGAAGGACTGCACACCGTGGTCGATGCGCTCGACCTTGAGCACATCCAGCGCGCTCCAGATATAGGCAGGCGGCCCCTCCTCGCCCGCGTGAGCCACCAGGCGCAGGCCCAGGCTCCGGCACTTGGCGAAGACCTGGGCGAACTTCTCCGGCGGGTGGCCCAGCTCGCTGGAGTCCAGGCCCACTCCGACGAATTTGTCCTGGTACGGCAGCGCCTGCTCCAGCACCTCGAACGCGTCTGCCTCGCTGAGGTGGCGCAGAAAGCACAGTATCAACACCGCGCTCAGCCCCCACTGCTTGTGCGCGTCCTGGCAGGCGCGATGCAGGCCGTTGATCACCACCTCGATGGGCACGCCGCGCGCGGTATGCGTCTGGGGGTCGAAAAACATCTCGGTATGCACCACGTTGTCGGCGGCGGCGCGGGCCAGATAGGCATGCGCCATGTCGTAGAAGTCCTGCTCGGTCAGCAGCACGCTGGCGCCTGCGTAGTAAATGTCCAGAAAGCTCTGCAGATTGGTAAAGGCGTAGGCACGGCGCAGCTCTTCCACGCTGGCGTAGGGAATAGCCACCTGGTTGCGCTGCGCCAGGGCGAAGATCAGCTCAGGCTCCAGCGAGCCCTCGATGTGCATATGCAGCTCGGCCTTGGGCATGGCGCGCAACAGCGCGGGCAGACGGTCTGCGGCGATGGGGGGTACGGTAAAGGTGTGCATCAACAGACTCCAAAAGTAATGCCCAGGTTTTTCAAATAGCGGCGGTAGGCGGACGAGGCTTTGTCCGCAGCCGTGTGCAGCTCGGCCCGCAGGTCCAGCGGCAGACGCTTAGGCGTTTGCGATTCCAGCACCGGCTGGTCCTGCGTAAAGATGGTGTGCTGGAAGGCCCGCATGGCGTCATCCGTGCTGCTCCAGTCATTGGAAGCCAGTCTAAACCAGACCCGGCTGCGCTCGGGGCCCTGCGGGCAGATGAACATTGCAATCGCCTCGCGGTAGTCCTGCAGCGCCACCTGCGCCGGGTCGGGCAGCTTGGTGAGTACCGCCGTATAGGGCGCCTCGACCGCATAGCTGTACTCCACCTGGGCCGGCCCGGTGGCCTGCAAGCTGGATTGGGGCTGCCAGGCCTTGCACTGCGTGGCCCACAGGCCCTGCGCCGTGCTGTCCACCTTGTAGTCGTCAATGGACGATGCCTCGCGCGTGCCCAGCCAGCCTTCGTGCACAAAGGCAAAGTGCGACATGTCCAGAAAATTCTCGACCAGGCGCGGCGCGCTGGTCGCCACGTCGTACGGGCCGCACAGCAGCTTGCGCAGCCGCGCATCGGACTCGGCGGCAAATGGTACAAGCTCCTGCGGTGAGGCAGGCGCCTGCAACTGCACCCACACCAGGCCATAGCGCTCGCAAGCCGCAAAGACCGTGGCAGTATGCCCCGCTGGCGGCACAAAGCCCGGCAACGCCGGCACACGCACACACTGCCCCGAGGCCGCGAACTGCCAGCCGTGGTACGGGCATTCCAACCGGCCATCACGCACCTGGCCCAGCGAAAACCGCGCACCCCGGTGCGGACACTGATCCGCCCAGGCATGCACCCCACCCGCCGCGTCGCGCCACAGCACCAACGGCTGGTCCAGCAAAGTAGCGCCCAGCGGCTGCTGCGCCACCGCCTCACTGGCGGCCACCGGATGCCAAAGCGTTTTTTCAATCATCTTCAAGCCATTCAGCAAAGACTGTGCCGCAATAAAAAAGCCGCTCCGAAGAGCGGCTTTCAAAGGGGCAGCAACCGCCCTCTTCTCCAGGCCAGCGCAGCGAGGCCCCTTCCAGAAACACCGCAGATCCGGCTCCGCCGGTCTGCTGGTGTTGCCCCCTGCAAGGGGGTTGGCGGCGACACGCAGTGCGCAAGCCTGGGGGTGAGCCTTATTTTCCGCCTGGAACCTTGCCCTCAACACCCTTCACGTAGAAGTTGATGCCTTGCAGGAAGGCGTCATCCGCCACGGCGTCCTTAGCGACCAGCACCTTGCCGTCTTGGCCCACGATGGGGCCCTTCCAGATGGCGAAGCTGCCGTCGGCCAAGCCCTTCTTGACTTCGTCGATCTTGGCCTTGGTTTCAGCTGGCACGTCATCGGCGATGGACACGACATCAATCGCGCCTTCCTTCACACCCCACCAAGCTTGGCCAGTAGCCCACTTGCCGTCCAGAGCGTCCTTGGTGGCCTTGATGTAGTACGGGCCCCAGTTGATGATGCTGGATGCCAGATGGGCCTTGGGGCCATAGGCGGACATGTCCGAATCCCAGCCAAAGGCGCGCTTGCCCTTGCTTTCAGCGGTCTTCAGCACGGCGGAAGAGTCGGTGTTCTGGAACAGAATGTCAGCGCCGCCGTTGATCAGCGAGGTGGCGGCTTCGGTTTCCTTGGGTGGGCTGAACCATTCGTTCACCCAGACCACCTTGGTCTTGATCTTGGGGTTGCTGCTTTGCGCGCCCAGGGTGAAGCTGTTGATGTTGCGGATCACTTCAGGGATAGGCACCGAGCCCACGATGCCCAGCACATTGGTCTTGGTCATCTTGCCCGCGATGATGCCGGCCATGTAGGCGCCTTCGTAGGTGCGGCTGTCGTAGGTGCGCACGTTGTCAGCCGTCTTGTAGCTGGTGGCGTTCTCGAACTTCACATCCTTCAGGTCGGCAGCGGCCTTCAGCATGGGTTCCATGTAGCCGAAGGTGGTGCCGAAGATCAGCTTGTTGCCTTGGCCGGCCATGTCGCGCAGCACGCGTTCGGCATCGGCGGACTCGGGCACGTTTTCCACGTAGCTGGTGACGATCTTGTCGCCCAGTTCCTTTTCCAGCGCCAGGCGGCCACGGTCGTGTGCATAGGTCCAGCCACCATCGCCCACGGGGCCCAGGTAGGCAAAAGCGACCTTCAGCGGCTCGGGCTTGGCGGGTGCAGCCTCGGCCGCAGGCGCGGAAGCAGGGGCTGCCGCAGGGGCAGCAGGTGCCGGCTCTTCCTTCTTGCCGCAACCCGCCAGGGCTGCCGCCACCGCGGACGCGGCAGCGAGTTGGATGAGGGAGCGTTTCTTCAAGTCAGTCATGGCAAAAGCACTTTCAGGCAGGGTTGAAAAAAGAGTAACAAAACATTATGAACCGGGAAAAAACGGTTTCCCCAGCGACGCGGGCATATTCATGCGTATCCACGCCGGGTTGCGCGAGATCAGCGCCAGCACCACGATAGGAGCCAGATAGGGCAGCATGCTCAGGAACTGGCTGGGCACGTTGACCCCCGTTCCCTGCAGATGGAAGGACAGCATGGTCACGCCACCAAACAGGTAGGCCCCCAGCAACACGCGGGCCGGCCGCCAGGTGGCAAAAGTGGTGAGCGCCAGCGCAATCCAGCCGCGCCCGGCGACCATGCCCTCAACCCATAACGGGGTATAGACCAGTGAGACAAAAGCACCCGCCAGACCGCACATGGCGCCACCGGCCACCACGGCCATGAAGCGGATGCGGCGCACGGGATAGCCCAGCGCGTGGGCCGACTCGGGCGACTCGCCCACCGAGCGCAGCACCAGGCCAGAGCGCGTGCGGTACAGGAACCAGATCAAGCCCAGGGTCAGCGCCATGGTCACGTACACCAGCGGATGCTGGCGGAACAGCGCCGGCCCTACCAAGGGAATGTCGCCCAGCAAGGGCACAGAGAACTGCACCCGCTCCGGCAGCTTTTCCTGCACGTACTGGATGCCCACAAACGCCGAAAAGCCGGAACCGAACAGACTCAAGGCCAGGCCGGTGGCGTACTGGTTGGTGTTGAGCCAAATTACCAGCACGCCAAACACCGCCGCCAGCAGTGCGCCCGCGCCCATGCCCGCCGCAAAGCCCAGCCAGTCGTTGCCGGTATGCACCACCGTGGCAAAACCGGCAATGGCCGCGCACAGCATCATGCCCTCGGCCCCCAGGTTGACGATGCCCGCACGCTCGTTGATCAGCAGCCCCAGGGCCGCCAAGGCCAGCACGGTGCCGGCGTTAAGCATGTCGCCAAATAGCAAGAAATACGATTCCATTACTTCGCTCCCCCGGTAGCAATGTGGGCGATCCGGGTGAGCCCCAAACGTACGCGGTATGCGATCAAGGTATCGCAGCCCAGCAAGGTAAACAGCAGCAAGCCCTGGAACACCCCGGTCAGCGACTTGGGCAGGCCCAGGCGCGACTGCGCCAGCTCACCGCCGATGTAGAACATGCTCATCAGCACGGCAGAGAACACCATGCCCACCGGGTGCAGCCGCCCCACATAGGCCACGATGATGGCCGCGAAACCGTAGCCCGCCGGCACATAAGGCGTCAGCTGGCCCAGCGGCCCGGCCACCTCCAGTGCGCCGGCCAAGCCAGCCGTGGCGCCCGAGACCAGCAGCGCCGTCCACAAAGCCTTGCGCGATGAAAACCCGGCATAACGCGCCGCGGCCGGCGCCAGCCCGCCCACCTGCAGTGCGAAACCAGCGCGTGTGCGAAACAGGAACACCCACAGCACCGCCACGCCCGCCAGCGCCATCCACAGCCCAATGCTGACGCGAGAGCCCTTCCAGATGCGCGGGATCTGCGTCACGGCCTCAAAGTTCTTGGACTGCGGGAAGTTATGCCCCATCGGGTCTTTCCAGGGGCCATCCACCATATAGCCCAGGATGAGCACGGCCACATACACCAGCATCAGGCTCACCAGAATCTCGCTGGCATTGAACTTGTCGCGCAGCACCGCCGTGACGCTGGCCCAGGCCATGCCGCCCAGCACACCGGCCAGCAAGATGGGCACGACGATCCAGGTGCTGCTGCCCTTATCGGCCATCAGCGCCACGCCACCGGCAAAAATGGCACCCAGCAGGTACTGGCCCTCGGCCCCGATATTCCACACGTTGGAGCGAAAGCACACAGCCAGGCCCAGCGCAATCAACAGCAAGGGCACGGCCTTGACCATCAACTCGCCCAGCGCATACGGGCTTTTGATCGGCTCCCAGAAAAACACCTGCAGACCCTTGACCGGGTCTTTGCCCAGCACAACGAACAGCGCAATGCCAATCAACACCGTGATCAGCAGAGCCAGAATGGGCGAGCCGTAGCCCCAGAACTTGGACGGCTGGGGGCGGGGTTCAAGCTTGAACATAGACCACCTCCGCCATCGCTGCCACTGGCGTAGCCACCACAGGCGGGGCATTCCACAATCCACTCATCCATTCTCCAATCTGGGCCACGGTGGCCTGCGCACGCGGGATGGACGGGGACAAGCGCCCCTTGGCTACCACGTGCAGGCGATCGCATATTTCAAACAATTCGTCCAGCTCTTCGCTGACCACCAGCACCGCGCAACCAGCATCGCGCAGCGCCAGAATCTCGCCGCGGATCTGCGCCGCAGCCCCCACGTCCACCCCCCAGGTGGGCTGGGACACGATCAACAGCTTGGGCTTGGCATCGATCTCGCGGCCCACAATGAACTTCTGCAGGTTGCCGCCCGACAGGGACTTGGCAGCCGCATTCGGCCCTCCAGCCTTGACCTTGAAGCGGTCGATGATGGCCTGGGCCTGGGCCTGCAGCGCGCCCAGCTTGATCCAGCCGCTGCCGGCCACAGCGTCGATGCGCGTCAGCAATAGGTTGTGCGCCAGGCCCATGGTGGGCACAGCGCCACGGCCGAGCCGTTCCTCGGGCACGAAATGCACGCCCATGGCACGGCGCGGGCCGGGGCCCATCTGGCCTACGTCGCGGCCAAACACCTGCACCATGTCGGGCCGGGCCCGCACGTCTTCGCCCGACAAGGCGTACAGCAGCTCGCGCTGGCCGTTACCGGAGACGCCAGCAATACCGACCACCTCGCCCTCGCGCACATCCAGGTCGATGCCATCCAGGTCCACACCAAACTGGTCTTCGCGTGCCAAGTGCAAGCCGCGCACGCGCAGCACCGTGGGGCCGGTTTTGACATCGCGGTGCTGCAACGCGGGTGGCTCGGCGCCAATCATCAGGCGGCTGAGCGAGGCGTTGCTTTCCTCGGTAGGGTTGCACACGCCTGTGACCTTGCCGCCGCGCAGCACGGTGCAGGCGGTGCAGAGTTCACGAATTTCATGCAGCTTGTGGCTGATGTAGAGAATGCTGCAGCCCTCGGACACCAGCTGTTTGAGCACCACGAACAGCTTCTCCACCGCCTGTGGCGTCAGCACCGAGGTGGGCTCGTCCAGGATCAGCAATTGCGGGTTGGTGAGCAGCGAGCGGATGATTTCCACCCGCTGCATCTCGCCCACGCTCAGGGTATGCACCGGGCGGCTGGGGTCGATATCCAGGCCGTAGGCGCTGGCCTTGGCGGTGATGCGCTGGGTGACTTCGGCCAGGCTCAGGCTTTTGTCCAGGCCCAGCCACACGTTCTCGGCCACGGTGAGGGTGTCAAACAGACTGAAGTGCTGGAACACCATGCTGATGCCCAGCGCCCGCGCTTCCTGCGGGTTGCGGATGTGCACCGGCTGACCGTTGAACAGCACCGTGCCTTCGTCGGGCTTGACCGAGCCGTAGATGATCTTCATCAGCGTGGACTTGCCGGCGCCGTTCTCGCCCAGCACGGCATGGGCCTCGCCCGGCTGCACCGCCAGCGACACGCCGCTATTGGCCACCACGGCCGGGTAGCGCTTGGTGATATTCGTCAATTGCAGTCTGGGTGGGGCCATACCTTGGGAATCTCGATTTATAAAAATAATGCCGCTAGCGCAGAGTAATCGTACACGAGCAGCTATGCTTTTCGTAGCGACGCAGCCACCGACTTGGTCAAGGCACGCAACCACTTGCCCGAGGCAGAGGTGTGGGTGCGGGCATGCCATAGCTGGTAGTACATCATGCGCGGGAAAGCGATGGGACATGGCAATATCTTGACCGGCAGCGTCGCCGCATAGCGCTCGCAGTACTGGCGTCCTGTGGTCAGTACCAGCAAGCTCGATGCCACCATGGCCGGGATCAACCCGAAATGCGCGCAGCGCGCGTTAATACTGCGCCGCAAGCCCAGGCTGTCCAGGTGCTCATCGATCACCCCCTTGGCCCCCGGGTACACCGGTGTGGGCGCAATGTGCTCGGCTGCCAGCCAGGTGGCCTGGTCCCAGCCACGGCGCACGGCGGGGTGGTCGGAGCTGACTAGGCTGACCACCTCGTCGCCAAACAGGCGGGCGATGTGCAGGTCTTCCGGCGGGCTACTCCAATTGCCCACCACCACGTCCAGCTCACCCTGCGCCAGGTGGGCGTGGTAGTCCAGCTGGCCCGACAGGCTATGGATTTCCACCGTGCACAGCGGGGCCTCGGATTTCAGACGGGCCACCAGTTGGGGCAGAAATAGCGGGTCCAAATAGTCGCTGGCAGCAATGCGGAAGGTGCTCTGGGCCGTCTTGGGCTCGAATCCGCGCACATCGCTGAACAGCACCTCGGCCGCCCGCAGGATGCTGACACTGGGGTTGAGCATGCGCAACCCGGCGTCGGTGGGCACCATGCCAGAGCCGGAACGCACCAAAATGGGGTCATCTGCCAGATCGCGCAGACGCTTCAAGGCGGCACTGACCGCGGGCTGGGTCATGCCCAGGCGGATGGCGGCACGGGAAACACTGCTTTCGGTGAGCACGGTATGGAGGACCCTGATGAGATGGAGGTCGATCTTGTCGAAAAGCGTCTGGTCTCTCATAGGTGCTCGTGGATGCAGGTCATATATCTTGGCGTATGTATTGTGGGGCGTGTCCAGACTAGGCTCTGAATATGCGGCCTGCCACAGGGCGTAAGTATGAACAGGTTCTTGTGCCGTTCATCCGGCTTCTCACACGCCAACCCGGCTGTGGCTGGTGAGGTTGCGGCACAGGAAATGCACAGGCATGGCGGCGACGCATTTGAAAAGCAGCGCAACCGCGCCTAGTGTTCCTTAGAACGTATTCACGTTTTTAGGCTTGCCGTATGCTGCATCCATTGACTTTGACTTATATCGTTTCAGCCCCGCTAGGACTCCACACCTTATGACAACCCACCCTCTGCGCTTCATCCGGCGTGGCCAGACCGTGATACTGAACAACGTGCCGCCCGACCGCACCCTGCTGCAGGTGCTGCGCGAAGACCTGGGCGCCATCGGCACCAAGGAAGGCTGCGGCGAAGGCGACTGCGGCGCCTGCACCGTGGTGCTGGCTGAGCCCCATAGCCATGAACATGGCAGCCTGCGCTTTCGCGCCATCAACAGCTGCATACGCCTGGCCCACTCGGTGGACGGCATGGCCTTGTGGACGGTGGAAGACCTGGCCCAGGCCAATGGCGACCTCCATCCAGCCCAGGAAGCCATGGTGCAGTGCCACGGTTCGCAGTGCGGTTTTTGCACGCCCGGCTTTGTGATGAGCCTATTTGGCATGTACCAGAACCATGTGTGCCGCGGCCAGGGCATCAGCCGCCAGCTGGCACAAGAGGAACTCTCGGGCAATCTGTGCCGCTGCACCGGCTACCGGCCGATTCTGGACGCCGCGCAGCACATGGCCAGCCTGCCACCGGTCCACATAGACGAATCCGCCTTGCTACAAAAATTAGAGCTACTTGCGCAGACAAAACCTGCGCTGCAGGCCGATTATTCTTATAAATCGCCCACCACCCTGGCCGAGCTCACTGCCGCACGCGCAGCGAACCCGCAGGCCCAGATCGTGGCCGGCTGCACCGACGTAGGCCTGTGGGTCACCAAGATGCACAAGCATTTCGACAGCGTGCTGGACGTCACCCAGGTGGCCGAGTTGCGGCAGATCCAGCCACAGGCCGACGGCATCCGCATCGGCGCGGCAGTCACCCTGCAAGACGCCTTCAGCGCGCTGGTGGCCGACCGACCGCAACTGCACAGCTTTGCCAGCCGCTTCGCCGGCCTGCCGGTACGCAACTCGGGCACGCTGGGCGGCAACGTGGCCAATGGCTCGCCGATTGGCGACTCCATGCCGCTGCTGATCGCCCTGGGCGCCAGCGTGGGCCTGGCAAGCCTTCGCGGCACGCGCAGCCTGCCGCTGGAGCACCTGTACACCGGCTACCGCAGCAATGTGATGGCACCCGACGAGGTGCTGGCCTGGATCGACGTGCCCCGCCCACAAGGCGAGCTGATGCAGGTCTACAAGATTTCCAAACGCTTCGACGACGACATTTCCGCCGTCTGCCTGGCGCTGCAGCTGACGCTGAAAGACGGCCTGGTGCAAACCGCCTCCATAGGCGCGGGCGGCGTAGCCGCCACCCCGGTGCGCGCGCTGCAAACCCAGGCCGCCCTGGTCGGCCAGCCCTGGAACCAGGCCACGGTGCAGGCCGCTGCCGCCGTACTGCGCGCCGAGTTCCAGCCCATCTCCGACATGCGCGCCTCGGCCGCCTACCGCAGCGAGGTGCTGGGCAATTTGCTGCAACGTTTCTGGTTGGAAAGCCAGGGCCAGACCCAGATCAATCTGGCCACCCTGGACGTGGAGGCCCTAGTATGAACGCCCCGGAAAAAATCGAAAAAATTGCTCTGGTCCCCGCTGCCGCAGGCCGCAGCGTGGCCCATGAAAGCGCCCGCGCCCAGGTGGCTGGCTCCGCCCATTACGTGGACGACCTGCCCGAGGTACGCGGCACGCTGTACGCCGCGCCCATCCTGTCCAACGTGGCCCACGGCACGTTGCACAAGGTAGATACGACCGCTGCGCAAGCCATGCCCGGAGTACAAGGCGTGGTGCTGGCCGCCGATATCCCCGGCGACCCCATCCTGGCGGCATTCGCCCACGACGAAGCCATTTTTGCCATCGACACGGTGCACCACGTTGGCCAAGTGATCGGCCTGGTGGTCGCCGATTCGGTCATGCAGGCACGCGCCGCCGCACGCGCCGTCCAGCTCGACATCAGCCCCCTGCCCGCCCTGCTGGATGTGCGCCAGGCCCACGCCGCCAAAAGCTATGTGCTGCCGCCGGTATTTGTGCGCCGGGGCGATGCCGCAGCAGCCCTGGCCCAGGCACCCCACACCCTCAGCGGCCAGCTGGAAGTAGGTGGCCAGGAACACTTCTACCTGGAGGGCCAGGTAGCCTATGTGCTGCCGCAGGAGCAAGGCCAGTGGCTGGTGCACTCCAGTACCCAGCACCCAGGCGAAGTTCAACATTGGGTGGCCCACGCGCTGGGCATTGCCAACCACGCTGTGCGGGTGGAATGCCGGCGCATGGGCGGCGGCTTTGGCGGCAAGGAAACCCAGGCCGGACATCTGGCCGTGTGGGCCGCCGTGGCTGCACAGAAGCTGGGCCACCCCATCAAGCTGCGCCTGGACCGGGATGACGACTTCATGGTCACTGGCAAGCGCCACCCGTTTGCCTACGACTACACCGTGGGTTACGACGACCAAGGTCTTATCTGCGGCCTACAGCTGACCATGCTGGCCAATTGCGGCTTCAGTGCCGACCTCAGCGGCCCGGTGGCCGACCGCGCCGTCTTCCACGTGGACAACGCCTACTTTCTGGCCGATGTGGACATCGCCTCCTACCGCCTGAAAACCCATACCCAGAGCCATACCGCTTTCCGCGGCTTTGGCGGACCGCAGGGCGTGATCGTCATCGAAAGCATACTCAGCGAGATCGCCCGCCAGCTCCAACTGGACCCACTGGCCGTGCGCCGCCACAACCTGTATGACGCGGCGCACACGCCCAACCCTACACGCGATACGACCCACTACCAGATGAAGGTGGAGGACAACATCCTGCACCCCATGCTGGAGCAGATAGAACAAACGTCCAGCTACCAGCAACGCCGGGCCGCGATTGCCGCCTGGAACGCTGGCAGCGCGGTGATCAAACGCGGCATCAGCATCACGCCGGTAAAGTTCGGCATCTCGTTCACCGCCACGCTGTTCAACCAGGCCGGCGCACTGGTGCATGTCTACACCGATGGCAGCGTGCAGGTAAACCACGGCGGCACCGAGATGGGCCAGGGCCTGAACACCAAGGTGGCGCAAATCGTGGCCGACGAGCTGGGCGTGGCCTTTGAAACCGTCCTGGCTACCGCCAGTGACACGAGCAAGGTGCCGAACGCATCGGCCACGGCCGCCTCCAGCGGCACCGACCTGAACGGCCGCGCCGCCCAGTACGCGGCGCGCAATGTACGGGACAACCTGGCGCAGTTCGTCGCCGGGCTGGACAACTGCGGCCCCGGCGCAGTGCGCTTCAAGGGCGGCGAGATCACCACCCCGGTGTGCAGCCGCCCGTTTGCCAGCGTAGTGCAGCAGGCCTATGCCAACCGCATCCAGCTGTGGAGCGATGGCTTTTACCGCACACCCAAGATCCACTACGACAAGACCACGTTGACCGGCCGACCGTTCTACTACTTCGCCTATGGTGCGGCTTGCAGCGAGGTCGCCATCGACACACTGACCGGCGAAAGCAAGGTGCTGAAGGTAGACGTGCTGTACGACGCCGGCACCAGCATCAACCCGGCCATCGATATTGGCCAGGTCGAGGGCGGCTTTATACAGGGCATGGGTTGGCTGACCACCGAGCAGTTGGTGTGGAACGACAAGGGCTATCTGAGCACCCACGCGCCCAGCACCTACAAGATCCCAGCCACCGGCGACATACCGGCGCACTTTAAGGTAGCGCTGTGGGAGCAGCCCAACTTCGAGGACAACGTCTTCGGTAGCAAGGCCGTGGGTGAACCGCCCTTCATGCTGGCCATCAGCGTTTTCGAAGCCCTCAAGGACGCTATTGCCACGGCCCGTGACGATGGCGCAGTGGTGCAGCTGGCTGCACCGGCCACGGCAGAAAATGTGCTGAAGGCCCTGGCGCATTGATCCGCAACATTCCACGCCCAGCGTGGAATGCAAAAAGCCCGCTATCTTTTGGATAGCGGGCTTTTACAATTTTGGTGGGACGTGCGGGGGTCGAACCCACGACAAACGGATTAAAAGTCCGCTGCTCTACCAACTGAGCTAACGTCCCAGCTAAAAGCATTTACGCTTTGTAGCGAAGCCTCAAATTATAGCGTGGTTTTTACCGGTTTCTCAAGAGTCTGTGCCAATTGGTCCAAAACCCAGCCCGCAGCACATTGACCGAAAGTGGCCGTGACGCTGACCACCGAGCCATAGCCATGGCAGTTCAGGCTGCCATCACTCTCCACCGCGCAGGACGCATCGGGCGGCATGACGGCTTCACGGCTGAATACGCAGGTCACTCCGATCTTTTTGCCTTCACGCGGAGCCGCATGTTCCTTGCGCAAGCGGTAGCGCAGCTGCGCCAACAAGGGGTCGTGCGTGGTGAAAGCCAGGTCGTCGATATCCACCTTGTGCGCGTGGCGCTTGCCACCTGCTGCCCCCACACTGATGAAGCAGGCACGGGTCTGCCGTGCCCAGGCCGCCATACGGGTCTTGGCCTTGACCTGGTCACAGGCGTCCACCACCGCATCCACGCCCTCGGGCAGCAATTGCAACCAGGTTTCAGGCTCGACAAAGTCCTCGATGCAATGCACGGTGCAGCCTGGATTGATCTGGGCAATACGGTCACGCATCGCCAGTACCTTGGCCTGCCCGACGGTCGAGTCCAGGGCATGGATTTGCCGGTTGATATTGGATTCAGAAACGTGGTCCAGATCCACCAGAGTCAAGCGCCCTACCCCGCTGCGCGCAAGCGCCTCCACGGTCCAGGAACCAACGCCGCCAATGCCGACCACCATCACGTGAGCGGCACGAATGCGCGCAGCGCCCGGCACGCTATACAGGCGCTCCAGGCCACCGAAGCGCCGTGCCAGATCTACAGCATCCATTTACTTGAGCTTGGCCAGCCTATCCTTGGCCGCCGATGCAGCTTCAGATTGGGGATAGACCTTGACCAGGTCTTCCAGTGTCTTACGAGCTGAACGCGCGTCTTTCAGCTCCATCTGGCAATTCGCAATCGACAGCGCGGCCTCAGGTGCGCGCAGATGGTCAGGCGCCGCCGCCAGCAAGGCGCGGAAGTTGGCAATCGCCTCCTTGTAGTCGCGGTTCGCATACTGGGCATTGCCCAGCCAGAACAGCACCGAAGTACCATAACCACTTTGCGGATAGCGCTTGTTGAAGCCCAGGAAGGCAGTTTGCGCGGCAGGGAAATCACCTTTGCGGAATATGGCCAGCGCGGCATCGAAGTCGCGGCTTTCCGCGGGGTCGGCGGTGAACTCCTTGCCATCCACGGTCACCTTGGCCGGTTCGAACTTGCGCAAACGGTCATCTACCGACTGTGTCTGGTCCTTCATACGGCGCTGCACATCCGCCACGTCACGTGCCAGTTGTTCATCCTGCCCACGCTGCTTGGCAAGGTCCGCGCGTACCGCATCGATCTGGCTCTGCAAATCCAGCAAGCTGCGCCGCAACTGCGCATTGTCTTCGTTGGCTCGCTGCAAATCTTCAGCCAACTTTTTGTTCGAGGACTCGACCCCCAGGCGGTTTGCTTCCACGCGCTGGCGCAAATCCAGAATGGCTTTGCGGGCCTCGTCATCGTCAAACACCCCAGCGTGGACGCTGCCTGCAAGCAGCATACAGCAGGCCCATGCCACTACGGCCAGACGCCGCACGGGGGCCGTCGAAAGTCTGGCAGTGCGAGTCATCGGTAGCTGATCTCTGCGCGACGGTTTTTCGCCATGGCGGCTTCATCATTGCCCATCACGGCAGGCTTTTCCTTGCCGAAGCTCACAGCTTCGAGCTGAGTGTCAGCCACGCCCAGCAGACCCAAGGCACGGCGCACGGACTCTGCACGCTTCTGCCCCAGGGCCAGGTTGTATTCGCGGCCACCACGTTCGTCGGTATGACCTTCCACCACGGCATGGCGGGTTTTGTCGGCCTTCAAGTAGCGCGCATTCGACTCAATCACCGACTGGTCACTTGACGAAACAGCGTAGCTGTCAAAGTCAAAATACACAATGCGCGAGCCGTTGGGGCCGACGGCATCGTTATTCGATTTCGTCAAATCCACGGAAGTCACACCACTTGTGCCGGCAGCCGAAGCATCGCTCTGCGCGCCAGCATTGCCGGCCTGCGTGACACCGGCACCGCTCTTATCCACCACAGGCACATCGTTCAGCTTGACGCCCGAAGCGCAACCGGCCAGCACAGCCGTCAAAGAAAGAGCCCACACCAAATTTTTCATTTCCATTTCCTCGTTAAATATGAAGTCAATACCGTACTCAGGGCTTCATGAACGGACCCCAGTCTGGTTCACGGATATCACCCGCTTGGCCAGCCAAACGCGCCTTTATTTTTCCGTCCAGGGTGGAGGTCATCAAAGCCTCACGCCCCTGCTGCTGGGTTGCGTAAACAATCAATCGGCTATTGGGGGCAAAACTGGGGCTCTCGTCCGCAGTGGTATCGGTGATGCTGGTGACGGTGGAACTGCTCAGCTCCATCACTTGCAGCTTGAAGGCACCATTGATGCGGGAGATATACGCCAGCCAGCGTCCATCCGGGCTGATGCTGGGTGAAATGTTATAGCTGCCCGAGAAGGTTACTCGCTCGGCATTGCCTCCGCTACTGGGCATGCGGTAGATCTGCGGCGCACCGCCACGGTCACTAACGAAATAGATGTATTTTCCATCAGCTGAATACCGGGGCTCAGTGTCAATGCCGCTGGATTGAGTCAGCCGCCGGGGCTCGCCACCATTTGCATCAATCACGTAAATCTGCGAGCCTCCGTCCTTACTGAGCGTCACAGCCAAAGAGCGGCCATCCGGAGACCAGGCCGGCGCACTGTTCGAGCCCTTGAAATTGGCAATCAAGCGGCGCTTACCGGTGGCAACGTCATGCACGTAGATCACAGGTTTGCGGGCCTCGAAAGACACATAAGCCAGTTGCAAACCATTCGGCGACCAGGCCGGAGAAATGATCGACTCCGGGCTAGCTAAGGCCGACTGGCTGTTCTCGCCGTCTGCATCGGCTACCCACAAAGTATGGCGCGAGCCGGCACGAGTTACATAGGCAATGCGGGTCGAAAAAACGCCGCGATCGCCAGTCAGCTTCTCATAGATGAGATCGGCAATGCGGTGCGCAGATAAGCGCAGATCGGCTTGCGGCACGGTGATACTTTGCGCAATCAGGTCCTTAGCCTTCACCACATCCCAAAGGCGGAAACGCACGTCGTAGCGGCCATCGGCCAAGCGAGTCACACTACCCGCCACCAGGGAGTCTGCAGCCTTCTGGCGCCATACCGACACATCGGGCGGGGTGGTTTCATCCAGTTTGGCTCCGCTGGCATCCACCGCCCGGAATTGCCCACTGCGCTCCAGATCGGCTTGCACGATGGCTGCAATCTTTTGCGGAGACTGGTCGTCGCCCTTGAAGCTGGCAATGGCGATAGGCAATTGGGTCAAGCCTACGCCTGACACCTCCACACGGAACTGGGCAAATGCCGAGCCAGCCCCGACCAGCGCCAGGGCGGCCAGACAGGATCGACGGTTCAACGAAAAAACAGAACTCATAAGTGCGTTGTCTTGAATCTCATGGACAAGGGGTAGGTGGGTTCGTATTTGTGAAAAATAGTTCCCAATCAGCGCTTCAGGACATTTTTCCAGTCTTGAGACCACTTCGCCTGGTGCTCCAGCTCCACGGCCTTGGCGTAGCGGTAGAAGGTTACTTCAAAGTACGAAAAAGCAATCACCAGCCCAGGCCAGCCGTCCAGGAAACCACGCT
This sequence comes from Rhodoferax sp. GW821-FHT07F03, assembly GCF_059418745.1. NCBI lineage: Bacteria > Pseudomonadati > Pseudomonadota > Betaproteobacteria > Burkholderiales > Comamonadaceae > Rhodoferax > Rhodoferax sp. GW821-FHT07F03. The sequence goes on along the minus strand of NZ_JBWKQM010000001.1, from coordinate 409,556 downwards.
TGAACAGGAAATGCTTCCAGAAGGCCCAGATACCATGACTCAAAGCCTTGCCGTAACTGGAACCAGACTGACGCCGCTTTGTCGCCCCCAGGGACGAATAGCGGTTCATCTTGGCCACCACTTCAGCCAGGTCCTTGAAGGGCAATTGCCAGATGGCGGACTTCAAATAGCCAAGCCTGGCGCCGGGCGTCAACTCGAAGCCCTCGTGCACCGGACTGGGTTCGTAGCGCATTTGCGAACGGCGAAACAGTTGCGGCTGGCGATAGTTCGGGTACCAACCTGAGTGCCGTATTTCACGCCCCAAAAAGAAATTGCGGCGCGGCACAAAAAACACGTCAGCCTGTGCCTGCGCCACCAGGGCCTGTATCTCACTTGCGGCCTCATGTGTGCAGCGTTCGTCCGAGTCCAGGCTAAACACCCACTCATGCGAACAAGCAGCCACGGCATCATTGCGCAGCTTGCCAAAACCCTCAAAATCGATCTGCACCACCCGTGCACCAAGCGACTCGGCGATGCGCACGGTGTCATCCGTACTGTGTGAATCGGCTACGATGATCTCGTCTGCCCAGGCCACACTGCGGATGGCGTCAGCCACCTTCTCGGCTTCGTTATAGGCAATGATGTAAACGGATATCTTGCTCACTTGTGGTACGTGTTGGTCAGGTTGCAACCCGGTTGAGCATAGCAGACCCCCTAAACGCCCCCACGCGTAACCCGTATCGGGACCCACTTATTGATACACCGATAATGGCCGCCTATTTTGACTAACTCTACGGCCCATTCTGTGCGGTATCCACAATCCATACGAACCCTCCTAGTCTGTACTACAGCCATTTCCGTGGGCCTAACTATTGCCATGATGAGCGTAGCAAAAGCGCTGCTGGTGCTATGCGGCCTGGTGATATTGCTGAAGCAGCCATGGTATGCAAGCAGCCAGCGCGCATTTCCCGCACAGCGCACTGTCGTAGCGGTTCTGCTTGCCCTGGCTGGCCTGGCATTGACCCTACTGTGGACCGAAGCATCTTTGGCAGAAGCCGCGCAGTCGCTGGGCAAGCGCAGCAAGCTCTTGGTCATCCCCATGCTGCTGCTGCTCATACGCAACCAGCGGGAAGCCATGCTGGCCCTGGGTGCTTTTTTTATAGCGCAGCTATTTCTGTTGACCAGTTCATGGCTGCTGGTATTGCACCTCCCAGTCCCTTGGGCCACCAACCCCGCAACCGATACAGACTACGCTGTGTTTTCCACCTACCTCGACCAGTCCATCATGAGCTGCGTGGTGGCTGCGCTGTGCTGGCATCTGCGCGAACTCACCCATCGCCCCCTGCTGCGGGCCCTTGCTTTGCTAACCGTCATACTGGCACTAACCAACGCCGTGTTCGCCATGCAAGGACGGACAGGCCATATGGTGGCCATTGTGCTTATCACATTGGCCGTGATGTGGGCCTTGCCCACGCGCTGGCGTATTGCCGCTCTCTTGGCGCCGGTGCTGCTGGTAATGGGTATGTATGGTACTTCTTCCCGTTTCCATGACCGGTTCAATGCGGTCGCAACGGAAACCAGTGCATTCTCCGACGCTGGCAACAACGATACGCCGTCCGGCGAACGCCTAAACTACTGGCACCGTTCACTGCAGGCCATCGCAGAACGCCCCTTGTATGGCTTTGGTGTAGGTAGCTGGAACGCACAGTACCGCCGCCTGGATGCTGGTCGGGGCGCCCCCCATACCCTGCAAATACGCAACCCGCACCAGGAATTTTTGCTCTGGGGCGTGGAAGCGGGCCTGGGTGGCATTGTCTTGCTGTGCTATCTGCTGTTTGCGGCCTGCAAGGATGCGCTGTCCATGCCCTTGCCGGTCCGGCATGCTGTGCACTCCGTGGTTGCCGCGCTGATCGTTGCATGCTGTTTCAACTCGAGCCTGTTTGACGGCGCCATTGGCGACTTTTTTTGCGTGACGCTAGGCCTGCTGCTGGCCTTGGGCTGGCAAAGCCGGCACCAGCCACACTCTATTTCCAGAGCAAAGACTACTCCATGACTAACGCCGCGCCGACCATTCTGCAGCGCCTGCGCCATATCTGGCCCTATTTCAGTCCCTCTCGCAGCGGCTGGATCATGGCGGTAGTGGCCACCATCGTCGGTTCAGCAACCGAGCCCATGATCCCCGCCCTGCTCCAGCCCCTGCTAGACCAGGGGTTTCAGAAAACCAATATCCAATTGTGGGTGGTTCCCGTCACCCTGCTGCTGCTGTTCGGGGTGCGCGGTGCGGCAGGATTCATCGCATCCCTGGCCCTGGCCAAGGTAACCAACCAGGGCCTGATGGCCTTGCGCCAGGCGATGTTTGCCAAAGTGCTGACCGGCCAGCCCGCCATGTTCACCGCCAATACCTCCAGCGCCTTGGCCAACACCGTGGTGTATGAAATGCAGAACGGCTCCAGCCTGCTGGTGAACGCGCTGATGAGCATGACACGGGATGCGCTGACCTTGCTGGCGCTATCGTCCTACCTGCTCTATCTGAATCCCAAGCTCACCCTGATCGTCGCCTGCCTCATTCCAGCCGTAGCCTGGGTGATGCAGATTCTGTCCAAGCGCCTATTCCGCCTGACCAAGGACAGCCAGACTGCGACGGACTCACTGGCCTATGTGGTCGAAGAAAACGTACTGGCCAACCGCGACATCCGTTTGCATGCCGCGCAGAGCCTGCAACGCAACCGCTTCACCGAGTTGAGCAAGACGCTGCACCGGCTGTCCATGAAATCCACCGCCGCCTCTTCGGCCATGGCCCCCATCACCCAGATGCTGGCCGCGGTCGCCCTCTCGGCAGTCATCTCGGTCGCCCTGCTGCAGAGCGCCAACAATGGTGCCTCTGTTGGCGGCTTCGTAGCCTTTGTCACCGCCATGCTGATGCTGGTGGCGCCGATCAAACATCTGTCGGAAGTCGCCGGCCCCATTACCCGGGGCCTGGCCGCCGTGGAGCGCGGTCTGAACTTCGTGGAATCCACACCCGACGAATACGGCGGCAGCTTCCAACTGGAGCGTGCGCGAGGCAATATCCGTTTTACCGACACCACGGTGTCATTCCCAGGCCACCCCACTCCGGCCCTGGACCGCATCAACCTGGGGATTGCCGCTGGCGAAACCGTCGCCCTGGTCGGAGCCTCCGGCGCCGGTAAAACCACGCTGGTGAACCTGCTGCCGCGCTTTCTGGACCCGGCATCGGGCCGGGTTGAGCTCGATGGACAAGCCATCCAGGACTGGAATCTGGATGCCTTACGCCACCAGTTTGCCGTGGTCAGCCAGCATGTCGTCATGCTCAACGACAGCATCGCCCACAACGTGGCATTGGGCCTGCCCATGGACCGGCAGCGTGTACAGCAATGCCTGATCGATGCCAACCTGGATCGCCTGGTGGCCGACCTGCCGCAGGGCATAGACACCGTCGTCGGGCACAACGCCACCCAGTTATCGGGCGGCCAACGCCAGCGGCTGGCGATTGCCCGGGCGCTGTACAAAAATGCCCCAGTGCTGATACTGGACGAAGCCACCTCGGCACTGGACACCGAATCGGAGCGGGCCGTGCAAGACGCACTGGAGCGTCTGATGGTTCAACGTACCACCTTGGTCATTGCGCACCGCCTGTCTACCGTACACCATGCGGACCGCATCGTAGTCATGGACGCTGGTCGTATCGTGGAAACCGGCACCCACGTCCAGCTGCTGGAGCAAAACGGCCCCTATGCCCGCCTGTACCGCCTGGGGCTGCACAGCAGCGCAGAGGCTTGAGCACAGCAATCGCTATGAAATAAATAGCTGTCAGCGCAGGTAGATACTGCGCCAGCAGCCCATTTTTCATAGATTCTTTGCGACCGCCTGGTAAATCTGTTCCTGCTGCTGTGCCAACGCCGGCCACAGATGGTCTTGCGCAAAAGCCAACGCCTGGCGGCCCAGACCCTCACGCAATGCGGCATCGGCCAACAAGCACCGCAGGGCGGTAGCCAAGGCTGGCGCATCCTGCGGATCATCCAGCAGCAACACATTCACGCCGTCCGTCAGCAAGCCAGCAATACCGCAGTAGCGCTCGGCACTGACCACGACCGGCAGGCCATGGGCCATAGCCTCCAGCACCACCATGGCAAAGGTATCTTCCAGAGTGGGATGCACCAGTACATCTGCTGCCTGATAGGCGGGGTCCACCTGGTCCATGGCACCCAGAAAGAACACCCGCTGCGCCACACCCAAACTGCTGGCACGCGCACGGAATTCGGCAGTCTGCTCCGGCTTGCCCACCACCACCAGAAACACCTCGGCGGGCAGTTCAGCCAAAGCCTGCAGCAGGCTTGGCAGGCCTTTCTTACGGAAGTCGTTGCCCACCAGCAGCAGGCAAATTCCCTCCAACGGCAAACCCAACTGCGTACGCGCATGCTGCTTGGTGGCGTCACTGGCCGCACCAGGCACAGTGGCCACACCCGGGGTCAGTACCCGCAGCATGGGCAGAGTAGCGGGATAACAAGCAGCCATAGTGCCGCGCAAAAAACTGGACGTGACCACCACCGCCTTGTCTGCCTTCGGCCGGTAGCGCAAGTATTCCAAACCCAGATAGACCCATAACCGTGGGCTGGTCAGCACTTGCAGCCCGCGCTGTACGGCCCGCCAGCCGCGGCGTTGGTGGAACAGGTTGTGCCGAACCGGCAGCACGTGCACGGTCTGCACCTGGCCATGCCAGGTGTTCTCATGCGAATGCACCACGTCAAAACCTTTGCGCGTGGCCCACCAAGTGGCGATGGCATACCAAAGCTGGTTCACCCAGCGGGGTTTTTTGAATGGCGCAGAAACCCGGTGGTAGCTCACGCCAGGCATGGCATGGCCTATGGTCTGAGCAAACACATGGATATCGTGGCGCTGCGCCAATTGCTCCACCAGCGCAATCGAATAGCGCTCGGCACCACCACCGGTGGGGGCAAATACCCGGTTCAACACGGCAATGCGCAGCCTGCGGCCAGCCTCTATGCCGGGAGAAGGCTTGCCACTCATGCGCGACGGCGGTCTTCGTAGCCCGTACCCAGCTTCATCCACAGATTCAGCAGGCTGGTAGAGCGCGCTACCGGGGCGCGCGGCAACTGCAGCATGTCTTCACCCGCCAGGCAACGGCTTCGCTGAGTGGTGGTGGCGGTGCAAAAACCGGCCTCCTGTACCAGCTCCGTATGCTCAGCCGTGTATTCCCCGTAGGGATAACAAAAGTGGTTGACCGTGACACCCAGGCCGTCTTCCAGTTCTGATTTGCAAAGCATGATCTCGCTGCGGCTGGTGGCGGCATCCTGCTGGGGCAGGCGTACATGGTGGCGGGTATGGGCGCCTACGTCCTGCCCGCCCGCCACCCAGGTACGCAGCTGCGCCATGTCCATCAGCGGCGTCTGGGCAATTCCGATCTCGGCGTCCCAGGCATTGGTCTGCCCCAGGCGCTGACTGACCACATAACAGGTGGAAGAAAAGCTGTAACGCTGCAGCACTGGCAAAGCGTAGTGCAGATTGTTCAAATAACCATCGTCAAAAGTGATGCCCACCACCCGACCGGTCTTGCTGCCGACCAAATAGGGCTGCAGAGCCTGCATGGACAGTCCCTGGTAGCCCAGCAACTTCAGCAGCGCCATCTGGCGTGCAAAACTTTGCGGCGACACCACCAGGCTACGAAACGGCGCGCCCTTGGGCGGCGCCGAGTCGATCTGGTGGTACATCAGGATAGGGATGGGCTGTCGGTTGGCGGTACGTTGGCTGGGCATGGGTCTACAAAAGGACGATGTCGTACTGTTCCTGTCCCATGGCGGCCTCGCTTTGCAAGGAGATGGGTTTGCCGATGAAATCGCTCAAGCCAGCCAAGTGCTGGCTTTCTTCATCCAGAAACAGCTCTATGACTTTGGGCGAGGCCACCACGCGGAACTCGCGCGGATTGAACTGGCGCGCCTCGCGCAGAATTTCACGCAGGATGTCGTAGGTCACGCTGCGCGCGGTCTTCACGCTGCCCTTGCCGCTGCACACCGCGCAGGGCTCGCACAGCATGTGCGCCAGCGATTCACGGGTACGCTTACGCGTCATTTCCACCAAACCTAGCGCCGAAAAACCACCGGCCGTGGTCTTCACGCGGTCACGCGCCAGCTGCTTGCGGAACTCGGCCAACACAGCATCGCGGTGCTCCTCACGCGCCATGTCAATAAAGTCCACGATCACGATACCGCCCAAATTGCGCAGACGCAGCTGCCGGGCAATCGCCTGGGTGGCCTCCAGATTGGTCTTGAAGATGGTGTCGTCGAAATTGCGCGCACCTACGAACGCGCCGGTGTTCACATCCACCGTGGTCAGCGCCTCGGTCTGGTCCACGATCAGGTAGCCGCCGGACTTCAGCTCCACACGCCGGCCCAGAGCCTTGGCGATTTCCTCGTCGATGGAGAACAAGTCAAAAATCGGCCGCTCGCCCTTGTAGTGCTGCAGCTTCTCCACCGCCGCCGGCATGAATTCCTTGCCAAAGGCCTGCAACATCTCGAACTGTTCGCGCGAATCAAGGCGTATGGTCTGGGTCTGCTCGCTGACCAAGTCACGCAGCACACGCTGCAACAAATTCAGATCCTGGTGCAGCAAAGACGTGGGGGGCAAACGCACGGAGGCACTTTTGATGCGCGCCCAAGTCTTGCGCAAATAGGCTATGTCGTCGGCCAGCTCTTCATCCGTAGCGTCTTCGCCATTGGTACGCAGAATGAAGCCGCCACCCCCGCCTGTGGACGCATCGCCCACCAGCGCCTGCAGGCGCTTGCGCAAATCTTCACGTTGGGCCAGGGGGATTTTTTGCGACACGCCCACATGGTCGTCCTGCGGGAGAAACACCAGCAGGCGCCCGGCAATGCTGATCTGCGCCGACAGACGCGCGCCCTTGGTGCCGATGGGGTCCTTGATGACCTGCACCATCAACGCCTGGCCTTCGAACACCTGGCGCTCGATAGGCACCACGGGCGCAGCCGGCTTGGCCACACCATTGGCATCCAGCTCGGCCGACTTGTGGCCTACGAAGCCATTCGCCAGATCGGCCACGTGCAGGAAAGCCGCGCGTTCCAGCCCGATATCAATGAAGGTGGACTGCATGCCCGGCAGCACCCGCACCACCTTGCCCAGGTACACATTGCCCACCATGCCGCGCTCCAGTGTGCGCTCCACATGCAGCTCCTGCACCGAACCGTGCTCCACCACCGCCACCCGGGTTTCCTGCGGCGACCAATTGATCAGAATGTCTTGTTGCATAGGCATGGTGGTCAAAATTTAAAGCCCAGGGCGCGCAGCAGCTCGGCTGTCTCGAACATGGGCAAGCCCATGATGCCCGAATAGCTGCCCCGGATATGCGAGATAAACCCTGCCGCCCGCCCCTGCACCGCATAGGCCCCAGCCTTGCCCATAGGCTCACCCGAGGCCACATAGGCCTTTATCTGGGCCGTAGACATGGGGACGAAATCGACATGCGAGGCACTCAGGGCCTGCACCCGCTTACACCGCTGCTGCAACGCCACAGCCGTCAACACGCGGTGCCGGGAGCCGGACAAAGCGGACAGCATGCGCGCCGCGTCCTGGGCATCGGCCGGCTTGCCCAGAATCCTGCGACCCAACGCCACCGTGGTGTCCGAGCACAGGATGGGCGCCACGGGCAGGCCACGGCGCTTCAACCGCGCCACGGCGGCATCAAGCTTCAGGTCTGTCACGCGCTGAACATATGCTGCAGGTGCTTCGTTTTTCATAGCAACCTCAAGTCCTTCGCTGTCCTCGTCCGGATCGGGCAGCAACAGTTCATGGCGTACCCCCAATTGGTCCAGCAGCTGGCTGCGGCGAGGGCTTTGCGAAGCAAGGTAGATGAAATCGGTCATGGCACGATTATCACGGCAGGCATAGCCCAAAAAAGAACAGCCCGCCCATCTCGTTGACGGGCGGGCTGTTCACGGGAACGCTGTGAATTACTGCTTCACGGCTTCCACTTGGACGATCAGGTGCACTGCGTCAGGGAAGCCGTAGTTGGCGCCCCAGGTCATGCCCCATTGGCTGCGCTGAATGGTGGTATCAAAGTCGCCACCGCACACTTCACGCTTGAGCATGGGGTTTTGGTAGCAATTGAAGTTGCTGGCCTTGAGCGTCACGGGGTTGGTCTTGCCCAACAAGGTCAGATTGCCCACCACCTCCGACACCTTGTCGCCCGTGAACACGAACTTGTCGGCGCTAAAGGTAATGGTGGGGAATTTCTCAACGTTGAAGAAGTCAGCGCTTTGCAGATGCTTGTTGAACGCGGCGGTACCGGTGGACAGCGAAGTAGCGTCGATGGTCAGATCCACCTTGCCGGACTTGCCAGCCACGTCGAGCTGGACCGTACCTTCCTTCTTATCGAAACGACCGCGGTTGGTCGAGGTGCCCATGTGACCAATTTCAAAGGTCACAAAAGTGTGGCTTGGATCAATCGCATAGGTTGCGGACTCAGCCTGGGCAGCCCCGGCAGACAGGGTGGCGATAGCGGCAAGAGCGAGCAAAGTGTGGCGCATGGGTTCTCTTTCAAGAGTGGTTTAAGGAAACGGGAAACAGAAAAAAGCCGGGTTTAGAGCTTGCCTACACCCGTCAGATTGAATTTGAATTTGACTTGTACGTCGTCGGCGACCATGGAGGTATCGGCCCACTCGCCTTCGCCAATCTTGAAGGCAAGGCGCTTGATCGGCAGCACGCCGGAGGCCACGGTGTTGGCACCCGACTGCACCATGGTCACAGGTACCACCACGTCGCGAGCCTGGCCTTTGATGGTCAGCTTGCCGGCAACGTCATACTTGCCGCCACCCAGCGCCTTGACGCCGCTAGAGACAAAGCTGGCCTGAGGAAACTTGCCCAGGTTGAACCAGGTCGGCTTTGGCAACTCGGCGTCGGTTTCTGGCACGCCCAAAGTAGCGCTGGCCATGTCCACGGTGAAGCTGATCTTGCTGGCATCCAGCTTGGCCGGGTCGAAGCTAACCTGTCCATCAAATTTCTTGAAGCGCCCCTCTACCGGCACACCCATCTGCTTGCTGACGAACACAATTTCGCTTCCGGCCGGCACTAGCTTCTGGTCGGCATAAGCCCCCAAGCTAAAGCCCAAAGCCAGGGCAACAAGCGACAAATTCAATAGACGGGACATGGGTACCTTTCGAAATGAGAAAAAGCGATGCTCAGACGGATAGATCAAGATAGATCAGGATTTGGCAGGCCACATGCGGGCAATCAGCCCATCACGGTCCACAAACTGGTGCTTCAGCGCGGCAGCTACGTGCACCACCACCAGGGCGCACAGCGCCCATGCCGACAACCGGTGCAGAGGTTTCAGGAACTCGGCCAACTCCTTGCTGGCGGGCACCAGATCCGGCAGCGGAATCTGCCCGAAGACCACGATCTGGAAACCGGTCGCCGAGCTATAGGCCCAGCCCAGCAACGGCACCGCAAAAAACAACGCATACATCAGGCCGTGCGTCGCATGGTGGGCCCACTGCTGCCAGGCAGGCATGCCGCGGACCATGGCTTCAGGCAAGGCCGGCGGACGGTGCGTGGCGCGCCACAGCAGGCGCAAAGCGGACAGGGTCAGGATCGTGATGCCGGCCCACTTGTGCCAGTTGTACAACTTGAGCCGTGCGGGTGAAAAAGGCAGGTCCACCATATAAGTGCCGACGGCAAAAATGCCCGCCAAAGCCAGGGCCAGAATCCAATGCAGGGCAATTGCCACGCCGGTGTAGGTGGAGGCCTGTTTAGCCTGGGCTGCGGGTACGGAAGAAACGGGCATCGTAGTGAACCCCGGGCGGTTCAAGCGCCCGGTTCTTAAAATGTAAAGATCATTTTAGGAACCGTTCGTGGCGAAAAGTTCACTCAATTTGTTGGAATGATTCGAAATTTCTGAATCATTCTTGCCGCCGCTACTTTGCAGGCACAACAGCCCGAGGCTCCGCAGAGGCAGACGCAGGCAGGATATCTTCATCGTCCTCACCCAGGAACCCGCCGCTCTGGTGCGCCCAAAGCCTGGCGTATAGGCCGCCAGCCTCCAGCAAGCTGCGGTGATCCCCGACTTCCACGATGCGCCCCTTATCCAGCACCACCAGGCGGTCCATGGCTGCAATGGTTGACAGACGGTGGGCAATGGCGACTACGGTCTTGCCCTCCATCAGGCGGTACAGGCTGGACTGGATGGCCGCCTCGACCTCCGAATCCAGGGCACTGGTTGCCTCGTCGAGCAGCAGAATCGGGGCGTCTTTCAGCATCACCCGTGCAATCGCAATCCGCTGGCGTTGGCCGCCAGATAGCTTCACACCGCGCTCGCCCACATGGGCATCAAAGCCCTTACGGCCACTGGGATCGCTCAGGGTGTGGATGAAATCAAAAGCCTCGGCACGGCGCGCCGCCGCCACCATGTGCTCATCGGTCGCGTCCGGGCGACCATACAGAATGTTGTCGCGTACCGAGCGATGCAGCAGCGATGTGTCCTGCGTCACCATGCCGATCTGCGCGCGCAGGCTTTCCTGGGTCACCTGCGATATATCCTGACCATCCACCAGAATACGGCCGTGCTCCAGATCATAGAAGCGCAGCAACAGATTGACGATGGTGGACTTGCCCGCACCGGAGCGCCCCACCAGGCCGATCTTCTCCCCGGGACGAATGTGCAGCGACATATGGTCTATCACCTTGCGCGCATCCGGGCCCTTGGCTCCGTAGGCAAAGTCCACGTTCTCAAACCGCAGCTCGCCCTTCGTCACGAGCAAAGGCTGCGCCTGGGGTGCATCCTGTACGGCCTGCACGCGCGACAAGGTGTTCAAGCCGTCCTGCACCGTACCCACATGCTCGAACAGCGACGCCATCTCCCACATCACCCAGTGCGAAATACCATTCAGACGCAGCGACATGGCCGTGGCCGCTGCCACCGCACCCACACCGACCTGGCCCTGGGTCCATAGCCATAGCGCCACCCCGGCGGTTGCCAGAATCAACAGCATGCCCAGCACGTGGTTCACCACCTCGAAGCCACTGACCAGGCGCATCTGGCGATGCACGGTCTGCAGAAAATCCTGCATCGCTGAACGCGCATAGCCAGCCTCACGCCCCGCATGGGAGAACAGCTTGACGGTTGCGATATTGGTATAGGCGTCGGTAATACGACCGGTCATCAGCGAACGTGCATCGGCCTGCTTTTTGGCGACACCCGACAGGCGCGGCACAAAATAACGGATGGCCACAGCGTACAGCAGCACCCACGCCAGGAACGGCAGCAAAAGCCAGGCGTCGAAGCTCCCGACCACAGCCACCATGGTGACGAAGTAGATGGTCACAAACACCAGAATATCGCCCAGGATCATGCACACATCACGCACCGCCAGCGCCGTCTGCATCACCTTGGTAGCCACGCGCCCGGCAAACTCGTCCTGGTAAAAGCCCATGCTCTGGCCCAGCATCAGGCGGTGGAACTTCCAGCGCAGCATCATTGGGAAGTTGGCCGCCAGGGTCTGGTGCTTGAACAGGGTCTGCAATGCAATCAATAGCGGGCTACCCAGCAACAGCGCGCATAGCAGCAGAAGATGCGTACGCTCCTGGGTCCACAACAAAGCCGGTGGCACAGAGCCCAGCCAATCCACCACGCGCCCCATCATGGCGAACAGCAGGGCCTCGAACACACCCACACAGGCCGTGAGCAAGGTCATGGCCAGAATGTATTTGCGCGCACCTTTGCTGCACACCCAGACAAAATGAAAAAAGCCGCTCGGTGGCGGCTGGGGGGTGTCATCCGGGTAGGGGAGCACCAGGCTTTCAAACCAGTTCAGCATCGTATCTATTCGCGGTGATAGGGGTGGTTTGCGTTGACAGACCAGGCCCGGTAGAGCTGCTCTACCAGCAGCACCCGCGCAAACGCATGGGGCAAGGTCAAATCAGACAGCCGGATGCGCTCATGCGCCGCCTGGCGAAACGCCGGGTCCAGCCCATCGGGGCCGCCAATCACCAGCGCCACGTCATCGCTTTCCAACTGCCAAGTCTTGAGCTTACCCGCCAACGCCAAAGTAGTCAGTGTGGTGCCACGTTCATCCAGGGCAACAATACGGGCATTGCGCCCGATGCTGGACATGATGGCTGCTTCTATGCGCTCACGCTCGGCCGCATAAATCGTCTCTAGGGTCTTGGAGCCCCGAGGCTCGGTCTTGACCGCCTTGAGCTCCAGCTTGAGCTCAGGCGGGAAGCGTTTGGCGTAGTCGTCGTAGGCAGTTTGTGCCCAGTCGGGCATGCGCTGGCCTACGGCCACAATCACCAGCTTCATTTACTTGCGGCCGGGAGCCCGCTTGGCCGGAGCCTTGGGTGTCTTAGGCGCGGCGCGCTTGGCGGCAGCGGCCTTCTTCACGGTTTCGATCGGCGCCTTGATGACGATGGTCTTGACCGCCGTTTTCACGGCCGTCTTGGCGGGTGCTTTGGCCACGGTCTTGGCTGCAGTTTTAGCAGGGGCCTTGGCGGCTATAGCCTTTTTCGCTGGCACGGCCTTCTTGGCTGCAGGTGCTGCCACCGTTTTCTTTGCTGCTTTTTTAGGAGCATCCAGCACAGGACGCTCGGGTGCCAGCAGGCTTTCTGCATGTTCGCGTGCGGCGATCTTGCTGGCGCGTTTGGCAGCTGCGGGCGACAGCTTCTTGGCAGGCGCCTTCTTGGCTGGGGCCTTGACCGGCGCCTTGGCTTCTTCGGCCTTGGGCAGCGGCTTGGCCGAACCCAGCTTCAGGCGCACCGGCTTTTCGCCCCACAACTCTTCCAGGTGGTAGTACTGGCGGATCGCGGGTTGCATGATGTGCACCACAGCGCGGCCGCAATCCACGATGATCCACTCGCCATTGGCTTCGCCTTCGGTGCGCGGCTTGGCAAAGCCTGCATCGCGCACGGCATCGCGCACGCTGGAGGCCAGGGCCTTGGTCTGGCGATTCGAGGTACCCGAGGCGATGATCACACGCTCAAACAGCGCGGACAGACCTTCGGTATCAAACACCACGATGTCTACCGCTTTGACATCCTCCAGACCATCGACGATGGCGCGTTGGAGTTTTTGGGTGTCTTTTTTGGCGACAGTTTCCGATTGGGCAGAGGTGGTCATCGATTTGCTTGGTAGAGATGGTGTTGGTCAATATAGCGCGCCACGCCTTCGGGGACCAGATGGGCTATCCCCTGAGATGTTGCTGCGCGGTGTCGAATGTCGGTGGCACTCAGCGCCATGGGCGGCAGGTGCAGCGCCTGAAAGCGCCCTGGCGGCAGACTCTCAGAAACAAATTCAGGCGTAAATGGACCGCTTGCGCTTGTGTTGTCTGCGCGCAAAGCTACCGAAATTATAGCAGCCTGGACAATATCCCGCCAACCATGCCAGCTGGGCAGGCGCGCAGCCTGGTCTTCGCCCATCAACAGGAACAGCTCCGCCTGGGGCTGCTCGGCACGCAATTCGTTCAAAGTGTCTATGGTATAGGTTGGCCCTTCACGCTGAATTTCACGCTGGTCCACCACCACTTTGGGGATGTCGCCAAAGGCCAATTGGGCCATGGCTAGCCGGTGCACGGCCGGGCTCAGGGTGCGCGACTTGTGCCAGGCATGGCCGGTGGGGAACACGTACAAGGCATCCAGCTGCAGCTGCTGCAGCGCTGTACGCGCCAGCGCCAGATGCATGTTGTGCGGCGGATCGAACGCACCGCCAAACACGCCTATTCTTCGTAAAGCTGCGCTCACACCCAGTCTCGCGGCGGCAGAAAGTGGCGTGCCAACGCGTCTTCAGCAGAGCCCTCTTCCGGTTGGTGCTGGTAGGACCAGCTGGCCAGCGGCGGCATGGACAACAGAATGGACTCGGTGCGCCCGCCCGACTGCAGGCCGAAATGCGTGCCGCGGTCCCACACCAAGTTGAACTCCACATAGCGGCCGCGCCGGTACAACTGAAAGGCCCGTTCGCGCTCGCCATACGGCATGTCCTTGCGGCGCTGCAAGATAGGTACATACGCGTCCAGAAACGCCGAACCCACGGCCTGCGTCATGGCCATGCTCTGGTCTTGCCCCAGCTCGGAAAAATCGTCAAAAAACACGCCGCCAATGCCACGCGCTTCCTGCCGGTGCTTGAGGTAGAAATACTCGTCGCACCATTTTTTAAAGCGCGGGTATTTGTCGTCACCGAAGGGTGCCAGAGCCGCCTGGCAGCTGCGGTGGAAGTGCACCGCGTCTTCTTCAAAGCCGTAGATCGGCGTCAAATCCATGCCGCCGCCAAACCAGCAGACCGGGGCGGCATCAGCGGGCGAGGCCACGATCATGCGCACATTCATGTGCACCGTGGGCGCATAGGGGTTGCGCGGGTGAAACACCAGGGACACGCCCATGGCCTCGAAAGGTGCGCCGGCCAGTTGCGGCCGATGCTGGGTGGCAGAAGGCGGCAGCTTGGGGCCGCGCACGTGCGAGAAGCCGCAACCCGCACGCTCCAGCACCCCACCGTTCTCCAGTATCTGGGTGATACCCCGACCCTGCAATGGCTCGCCCGGCGGTTTTTCCCATGCGTCCGACAGAAACGCACCGCCGTCCAGTGCGGCCATACGGCCGGTGATGCTGGACTGCAAGCCCAGCAGATAGTCGCGCATGGCGACGGCCAAGTCCGGGCCGGAGCTCAAGTGCGTGCGGCGCGGTGGCCGATGTCCCGGCGGTATTGCATGCCGTCAAAGTGGATGCCACGCGTGGCTTCATAAGCCTGCTGCTGCGCCAGCTTGACGTTGTCGGCCAACACGGTCACACACAGCACGCGGCCACCCGAGGTGGACACCACGTCGCCCTGTTTGGTGGTGCCCGCGTGGAACACCACAGTGTCGTCACTGTTCTTGGGCAGGCCGGTAATGGCGTCACCCTTGCGCGGATTCAGCGGGTAGCCGTGGGCGGCCAGCACCACGCCCAGCGCAATGCGGCGGTCCCAGTCCAGACTGATCTGGTCCAGCTTGCCATGCGGGCCGGGTTCGGTCGCAGCCCACAGCACCTCAAACAAATCGGACTTCAGGCGCATCATCAGCGGCTGAGTTTCGGGGTCGCCCAGGCGGCAGTTGAACTCCAGCGTCTTGGGTTTGCCCTTGGCATCGATCATCAAGCCGGCGTACAAAAAGCCGGTGAAGGTGATGCCGTCTTTTTCCATGCCCTTGATGGTGGGCAAGATGATTTCGCGCATAGCACGTGCGTGCACATCGGCCGTGACCACGGGCGCGGGCGAATACGCGCCCATGCCGCCAGTATTCGGCCCTTCATCGCCGTCCAGCAGACGCTTGTGGTCCTGGCTGGTGGCGAGCGGCACCACATTCTTGCCGTCGCACATGACGATGAAGCTGGCCTCTTCGCCAGCCAGAAACTCTTCAATCACCACCCGCGCGCCACCCTCGTTGTGGCTCACCCCCAGGGTGTTGTCGACCAGCATGAAGTCCACCGCCTCATGGGCCTCGGCCAGCGTCTGCGCCACCACCACACCCTTGCCGGCGGCCAGGCCGTCGGCCTTGACGACGATGGGCGCGCCCATCTTGTCCACATAGGCGTGGGCCGCCACGGGGTCGGAGAAGGCTTCGAACTCGGCCGTGGGGATCGCATGGCGCTGCATGAAGGCCTTGGAGAAAGCCTTGGAGCTTTCCAGCTGGGCGGCGGCCTTGGTCGGGCCAAAAATGCGCATGCCGTGGGCGCGGAACTCGTCCACCACACCAGCCGCCAGCGGGCCTTCGGGGCCGACAACGGTCAGGGCGATGCCCTCGGTCTGGGCCCATTTGCGCAATGCCACCACATCGGTGATGGGCACGTTGATAAGCTGGCTGTCCAGCGCGGTACCGCCGTTGCCCGGCGCCACAAACACCTGGGACACACGTTCGCAGCCATTCATCTTCCATGCCAGCGCATGTTCACGGCCACCGCCGCCAATTACGAGAACTTTCATAGGGCCGCGTTGTGAAAGACTTCTTGGACATCGTCCAGGTCTTCGAGCACATCCAGTAGTTTTTGCATTTTTTCGGCGTCTTCGCCATCCAGTTCTATGGTGTTTTCGGCCCGCATGGTGACTTCGGCCACCTCGGGTTTGAGCCCAGCCGCATCCAGTGCCAGCTTGACTTTTTCAAAATCAGTGTAGGCGGTCAACACTTCGATGGCGCCGTCTTCGTCGGTGATCACGTCTTCGGCGCCGGCTTCCAGCGCGACTTCCATCACCTTGTCTTCGTCCGTGCCCGGAGCAAACACAAATTGCCCGCAATGCTTGAACTGGAACGACACCGAGCCTTCGGTACCCATGTTACCGCCATGCTTGCTGAACGCGTGGCGCACTTCAGCCACGGTACGTACACGGTTGTCGGTCATGGTGTCCACGATGATGGCAGCGCCGCCGATGCCGTAGCCTTCGTAGCGGATTTCCTCGTAGCTCACGCCTTCCAGCGTGCCGGTGGCTTTTTCGATGTTGCGCTTGACCGTATCTGCGGGCAAGTTGGCCGCCTTGGCTTTTTCAACCGCCAGGCGCAGGCGCGGGTTGATGCTCAGATCGCCGCCGCCCAAACGGGCGGCCACCATGATTTCACGGATCACGCGCGTCCAGATCTTGCCGCGTTTCTCATCCTGGCGACCTTTGCGGTGCTGAATATTCGCCCATTTACTGTGACCAGCCACGTAAAGTCCTTCTAGTTTGATTTAATCTACTGGCGCGATTTTACTTTCCCACCGCCCCCATTCCTGTCCAGGACGCCCCCCATGGCCGACGCTATTCTTCTTGCCAAAAACGCCACCACCACCTGCGAGCTGCTACCTGCCCTGGCGAATCGCCACGGCCTGATCACCGGCGCCACCGGCACCGGCAAGACCGTGACCCTGCAAACCCTGGCCGAAAATTTCTCCAAGATCGGCGTGCCGGTCTTCATGGCCGACGTCAAGGGCGACCTCACCGGCATCAGCCAGGCCGGCAAGATCGGCGACAAGCTGGCCGGCATACTGAAGGAACGCGGCCTGGAGCAACCCGCCTCGCAAGCCTGTCCGGCCACGCTGTGGGACGTGTTTGGCGAGCAAGGCCACCCGGTACGAGCCACCGTGTCCGACATGGGCCCGCTGCTGCTGGGCCGCATGCTGAACCTGAACGACACACAGGGCGGCGTGCTGAACATGGTGTTCAAGATCGCCGACGACCACGGCCTGCTGCTGCTCGACCTGAAAGACCTGCGCGCCATGCTGCAGTACGTGGGCGATAACAGTAGCGAATTCACCACCCAGTACGGCAATGTGTCGGCCGCCAGCGTAGGCGCCATCCAGCGCGGCCTGCTGCAGATCGAGTCGCAGGGCGGCGACAAGTTCTTCGGCGAGCCCATGCTGAACATCAGCGATTTCATGCAAACGGTGGATGGCCAGGGCGTGGTCAACATCCTGGCCGCCGACAAGCTGATGAACTCGCCGCGCCTGTACGCCACCTTTTTGCTCTGGATGCTGTCCGAGCTGTTCGAGCAACTGCCCGAGATCGGCGACCCCGAGCAGCCCAAGCTGGTGTTCTTCTTCGACGAAGCCCATCTGCTGTTCAACGAGGCACCCAAGGCCCTGGTGGAACGCATCGAGCTGGTGGTGCGCCTGGTGCGCTCCAAGGGCGTGGGCGTCTACTTTGTGACACAAAACCCGCTGGACATCCCTGACTCGGTGCTGGCCCAGCTGGGCAACCGCGTGCAACACGCGCTGCGCGCCTTCACCCCGCGCGACCAAAAGGCCGTCAAGGCCACGGCCCAGACCATGCGGCAAAAACCCGGCCTGGACATCGAAGCCGCCATCACCGAGCTGGCCGTGGGCGAAGCCCTGGTCAGCTTGCTGGACGAAAAGGGCCGGCCCAGTGTGACGGAGCGCGTGTTCGTGCTGCCGCCTGGCAGCCAGCTCGGCCCGATCAGCACCGAGCAGCGCCAGGCGTTGCTGCAGGGCTCGCTGGTGGCCGGCGTCTACGAGAAACTGGTAGACCGCGAATCGGCCTACGAAAAGCTCAAGGGCCGCACAGAAACCACGGCGGCGAATGCCTCTGCCGCTGGCACAGCCCCCGCCGGCAGCGCGCCCCTGCCCGGCCAGGCCGCACCAACGGCAACCGGCAACAGCGCCCTGGGTGGCGTGATGGGCGGACTGAACGACATCCTGTTCGGCAGCACCGGCCCGCGTGGTGGCCGGCACGACGGCCTGGCGCAGACCATGATGAAATCCGCAGTACGCACCATGGGTACCAAGATGGGCCAGGAGATTCTGCGCGGCGTGCTGGGCGGCATCTTCGGCGGAAAGCGCTGAACAGACTGGCTGGGAATTTTTAAGAAATCGGCCTCTAGCGCAGGATATACCTTCGCCTGCAGCTATTTAATCCATAGCACTGACATAGTCTTTCGGCGTGGTCATCCTGCCTAGAAACCCAGCCACCGGCACACAAAATGCATAGCGTGTACCCTGCTTGCCAGAAGGCCTGCCCATCGCTACATTGGATTTTTTGAGGACGTTCCATGCCTGCTGACGTAGCCACCGGTTCCCCTATCCCCGCCACTCCCGCCGCGCCGGCGGGCCCCAGCCACATCCGCCTGACCTCGCACGCCAGCGGCTACGGCGCCCTGCAGATACGCTGGGCCGCAGCCACGGCTGCCGAGCGCGGCCCGGTGGTCGGCACCACCACCAAGCGCAGCCACCGCAATGTGATCGGCACGCACAGCGGCAGCTACAGCATCTACCGCGCGCTGGCCGTGGCCTCCGGCGGCCTGTCGCCCAAACACCGGGCGGACCTGACCAACACCATGCCGACCGACGTGATCGGCCCCTACCCGCAGTGGAGCGAGCCGGGCCGCATCGTCGCCATGGACCCCTGGGGCGCCACCATCGCCACCGAATTCGCAGCCGAGCTGGCGGCGGGCTACGACATCCGCCCCACCATCGCGGTGACGCAAGCGCATGTGATCCTGCCCGAAGTCATCGAGGCGCTGCAATCCGGCCGCCTGCAGGCCGACGGCAAGTTCCTCAACGCCAGCGGCGCCGCCATGGTCACCAAGGTGGCGGTGGAGCCGGTGTGGTACCTGCCCGAAGTGGCCAAGCGCTTCAACTGCACAGAGTCCGAGCTGCGCCGCGTGCTGTTCGAAGAAACCGGCGGCATGTACCCCGAGCTGGTGACGCGCAGCGACCTGGAAGTATTCCTGCCGCCCATCGGCGGGCTGACCGCCTATATCTTCGGCAACCCGCGCGACCTGGCGAACCCCGAGGTCGAACTCACCGCGCGCGTGCACGACGAATGCAATGGCTCGGACGTGTTCGGCTCCGACATCTGCACCTGCCGCCCCTACCTGACACACGCCATCGAGGAATGCATACAGGGCGCGCAGCGCGGCGGAGTCGGCCTGGTGTCGTACTTCCGCAAGGAAGGCCGGGCCCTGGGCGAGGTCACCAAATTTCTGGTTTACAACGCCCGCAAACGCCAGGTCGGCGGCGACACGGCCGACCAGTATTTCAACCGCACAGAGTGCGTGGCCGGCGTGCAGGACATGCGCTTCCAGGAACTCATGCCCGACGTGCTGAACTGGCTGGGCATACGCAAGATCCACCGCCTGGTGTCCATGAGCAATATGAAATACGACGCTATCACCCGCGCCGGCATCGAGGTGGTGAAACGCATCAATATTCCCGAACACATGATCCCCGCCGACGCCCAGGTCGAAATGGACGCGAAAATGGCGGCCGGTTACTTCACCCCCGGCGCTGTGCCGGACGCCGAAGAACTGAAAAAGGCCAAAGGCCGTGGACTCACTGAATGACTATGGATTTGATAGCAGCCAGCGCAGATGCTGCCAGCGCCAGCGCCCTGTTACGCTCTACACAAGCGGTACGCGAACGGGCCCGGGGCCTGCTGGCGCGCGCGCGTACCGGCAACTCCGCCTACTTCACGGTGGCGGATGCCGCACTGCAACCCACCGCTGCCCTGGTGGCCCAGGTGACGCGCGAACGTTACCCCACGCTGGACATCCCGTACCACAGCCGCTGGCGCCATTTCGAAGCCGGTGGCGTGAACCGCGTGGAGCTGCTCAATGAAGAGTTGGGCAAGGTATCTGTCGCCAAGCGCGCACGCTCGCAGATCGACCTGGCCATCGTCAGCGTGCTGCTGGATGCCGGCGCCGGCCCCGACTGGCACTACAACGACCCGCGCACCGGCAAAACCTATAGCCGCTCCGAAGGCCTGGGCGTAGCCAGCTACAACGCGTTTACCAAGGGCCTGTTTTCCAGCAAACCCATGCAGCCCTGCCAGGCCGACGCCGAGGGCCTGCAGGCCATCACCGCGCGCCAGCTGGGCGACGCCTTCCAGGTCGGGGTGGAAAACCCGCTGGTCGGGCTGGAAGGCCGTGCCGCACTCTTACGCCGCCTGGGCGCGGTGATTGCCGCCCAGCCCGAGGTGTTTGGTGGCGCCGGCGGCCTGTGTCGCCCGGGTCGCCTGTTCGACTACCTGGTGCCCGTCAATACCGATACACCCACCGTCTCGGCCCACGCCATTCTGGTGGCACTGCTCACCACGTTATCGCCCATCTGGCCTGCGCAGAACGCTATCAAAACAGATGATGGCAGCGAGATCGCGCTGGGCGACTGCTGGCGTCACAGCGCCGTGCCCGGCGAGGGCGCGAGTGCGGGCTGGATGCCCTTCCACAAGCTGTCGCAGTGGCTCAGTTACTCCCTGCTGGAGCCGTTGGAATGGGCCGACGTGCCCGTCACCGGCCTGGACGCCCTCACCGGCCTGCCCGAATACCGCAATGGCGGCCTGCTGCTGGACGGCGGCGTGCTGGGCTGGAAAGACCCGGCCCTGGCCGGCCAGACGTATACCGCAGGGGATGAATGCATCGTCGAATGGCGCGCGCTGACCGTGGCCCTGCTGGACGAGCTGGCGCCGCTGGTGCGCGCCGAGCTGGGCCTGACGCCTGAGCAAATGCCCCTGGCCTGCGTGCTCGAAGGTGGCACCTGGGCCGCCGGCCGAGTGCTGGCACAGCGCCTGCGTGGCGGCACACCGCCTCTGAACATCGTCAGCGACGGCACCGTGTTCTAACGTTCACCCCCAGGCTTCGTGCACTTCGTGTCACTCTCGCCAACCCCCTTGCAGGGGGCGATACCAACGGCCCGGCAAAGCCGGTTCCGTGGTATCCCTGGAAGAGACACAGGCGCACAAATTGGCAAAATGAAACCTTAACTTTTAAAGAAAACCATGAGCACCGTACACCTGATCAACCACCCCCTGGTGCAACACAAGCTGACGCTGATGCGCCGCAAGGACGCCAGCACCAACACCTTCCGCCGCCTACTGAACGAGCTGTCCAGCCTGATGGCCTACGAGGTCACGCGTGACATGGCGATGCAGGACATCGAGATCGAAACCCCGCTGGAGAAAATGACCGCCAAGGTCATCGACGGCAAGAAGCTGGTGTTCGTGTCCATCTTGCGCGCCGGCAACGGCATTCTGGAAGGCATGCTCAGCGTGGTGCCAGGCGCGCGCGTGGGCCACGTCGGCCTGTACCGCGACCCGAAAACGCTGACGGCCGTGGAGTACTACTTCAAGATGCCCAGCGAAATGCACGAGCGCGACATCGTCATCGTGGACCCGATGCTGGCCACCGGCAACTCGGCCATTGCAGCGGTGGAGCGCCTCAAGGAGCTGAACCCGAAGTCCATCAAGTTCGTCTGCCTGCTGACCTGCCCCGAAGGCGTGGCCGCGCTGCAGGCCGCCCACCCGGACGTCGACATCTACACCGCCGCCATCGACCGCCAGCTCAGCGACCACGGCTACATCCTGCCCGGTCTAGGCGATGCGGGGGACCGAATTTTCGGCACAAAATAAGCCGCCAGCGTATATATCCATTGCGCCGACAGCTATTTAATAGATAGCAAACCCAACACAGCTTTGCGATCCGTGTTTTTGAAAGAATGTGCATGCTGGATTTACTCGTCACCCACGCCACCCTGCCCGACGGCCGCAGCGGCATGTCCATCGCGGTACAGGACGGCAAGATTGTGGAAGTCAGCCCCGGCCTGCAGGCCGCCGCACAGCAGACCGTGGATGCCCAGGGCCTGCTGGTCAGCCCACCGTTTGTGGACGCGCACTTCCACATGGACGCCACCCTGAGCTACGGCCAGCCCCGCGTCAACCAAAGCGGCACCTTGCTGGAGGGCATCGCCCTGTGGGGCGAGCTCAAACCCCATCTCACGCAAGAGGCTTTGGTGGACCGCGCCATGGCCTACTGCGACTGGGCCGTGGGCCACGGCCTGCTGGCCATCCGCAGCCATGTGGACATCTGCGACCCGCGCCTGCTGGCCGTGGAAGCCCTGCTGGAGGTGCGCCGCCGCGTCGCCCCCTACCTGGACCTGCAGCTGGTGGCCTTCCCGCAGGACGGCGTGCTGCGCGATCCGAACGGCATGGACAAGCTCAAGCGCGCGCTGCAGATGGGCGTGGACGTGGTCGGCGGCATCCCCCACTTCGAGCGCACCATGGCCGACGGCGCGCTCAGCGTCAAGCTGCTCTGTGAACTGGCGGCCGAGCAAGGCAAGCTGGTCGACATGCACTGCGACGAGTCAGACGACCCGCTGTCGCGCCACATCGAAACCCTGACCTATGAGACCAACCGCCTGGGTCTGCACGGCCGCGTCACCGGCTCGCACCTGACCTCCATGCACTCCATGGACAACTACTATGTGTCAAAACTGCTGCCGCTGATGGCCGAGGCGCAGATGAACGTCATCAGCAACCCGCTGATCAACATCACCCTGCAAGGCCGGCACGACACCTACCCCAAGCGCCGTGGCATGACCCGCGTGCCCGAGATGCTGGCCCAGGGCCTAACCGTCGCCTTCGGCCAGGACTGCGCCATGGACCCCTGGTACAGCCTGGGCAGCGGCGACATGCTGGAAGTCGCCAGCATGGGCCTGCACGTGGCACAGATGACCAGCCAGGCCGCCATGCGCCAGTGCTTCCAGGCCGTCACAGCCAACCCGGCGAAGATTCTGCAGCTGGAAGGCTACGGCCTGGAGGCCGGCTGCAACGCAGACTTTGTGCTGCTGCAGGCGCAAGACCCGATCGAGGCGATTCGCCTGCGCGCCACCCGCCTGCAGGTCTACCGCCGGGGCCAGCTGCTGGCCCAGACGCCGGCCACCACCGCCTGCCTGCACCTGCCCGGCCGGCCCAGCCAAACCGACTGGATGCTGCATCCATAAACTTATGCGAAACAGGCCTCTTGCGCAGGTAATACCTGCACAAGCAGCTATTAACTTGATAGCAAACTAGGCCAGGTTTTCAAACACCGGATGCAGATCGTCCGCCCAGTGTTGCAGCTCGGCCTGGTCGATATGCAGGTGCGACATGCAGGCCGAGCCATGGCGGGCCCATTCGTCCGACTCGCGCGTGCCCTCATGCAGGGCCACCAGGTGCTCGGCCAGCAGCAGCATGGCCACCAGATAGCGCACCTCGGGCGGGACGCTGGCCACCGGCAGAATGTCGAAGTCGTGGTGCAGGCGCACGGCGGCCGTCACCAGGGGCGGCAGCTTCCAGGTCTTGGCCACCAGCGCGCCCACCACGGCGTGGTCGGTCTTGTGGGCGGCGTTCTCGGTTGCCACAAAGCTGCGGTCCTGCCGCGCCAGGGCCTCGGCCAGGGTGCCGGCATAGCCCTTCAGGCCCTGCAACATCACCGGTATACCCACATGGCAGAACAGGCCACAGGTCTGCGCCACGTCGGCGTCCACGCCGTACAGATGGCGAGCGATGTAGGCCATGGCCAGGGATCGGCGGGTCGAGGTTTCCCAGAAATGCTCCAGCAAGGCCGCATCCACGCGGATCGCATGCCGGGTGAAGAAGCCGGTCAGCACGCCCACCGTCTGCTTCACGCCCAGCATGGCGATGGCCTCGCCCACGGTACGGGCCGGGCGCGAGCGGGCAAACAAGGGGCTGTTCGAATAACGTATCAGCGCCGCCGCCATGGCCACGTCCTGGCTGGCAATGCGGGCGATGGCGGCGGGGTCGGGGTCGCCGCCCCGCACTTCGCCCTGCAGCTCCAGCAAGAGCTGGGGGCACGGCGGGATCACGATATCCCGCACGGCGCCCTTGGCCTTGGCGGTTTCCAGTTCTCGGTCTATGTCTGCCAGCTGCATCGCGCCCCCTTAGTCCACGGAATTATGCCGACTTGCGCTTGGGTAGAATCCCCCCGTCAGGAGAGAGTTTTCACCCGAAAACCGCCGAAGGCGCAGGGCCCCGCTACGTGGGCCTGAACGCTCAGGCAAAAGGACTGACAAGCGTTTCTCATCAAACGTCACCCCACTGGAGAGAAGTCCGCCCCGAGCGGACTCACCGAAGGCGCAACCCGCAGTCGGCCTGCACCACCGCAAGGCCGGCCCGGCGAATCGCTCAGGTAAAGCGGACAGCGGGGACCACACATGGCCGTCAAAGGCCATGATCCGATTGTGTGTCCCCGAAAGAACCGCCATGGCCGACTTGTTACTCACTCCCCTCAACGCGCTGCATCTGGAGCTCGGCGCCCGCATGGTGCCCTTCGCTGGCTACAGCATGCCGGTGCAGTACCCGGCCGGCCTGATGGCCGAACACCACCACACGCGTAACGCCGCCGGCCTGTTCGACGTATCCCACATGGGCCAGTTGCGCCTGGTCGGCCCCGATGCCGCTGCGGCCTTTGAAACCCTGGTGCCAGTCGACGTGATCGACCTGCCCGTAGGCAAGCAGCGCTACGGCCTGCTGCTGAACGACGAGGGCGGCATCCGCGACGACCTGATGTTTTTCAAGCAGGCGGAAGATGACATCTTCGTCGTCGTCAACGGTGCCTGCAAAGCAGCAGACATTGCCCACATCCAGGCCCGGATCAGTCTGCATTGCGAAGTCATCCCCATGCCGGAAATGGCGCTGCTGGCGCTGCAAGGCCCCAAGGCTGTAGACGCGCTGTCGCGCCTGGCGCCTGGCGTGGAAAAGCTGGTCTTCATGACCGGCGGCCATTTCATGGTTGCCGGCATCTCCTGCTTCCTGACGCGCAGCGGCTATACCGGCGAAGACGGTTTTGAAATTTCGGTACACCAAGACCAGGCCGAGGCACTGGCCCGCGCTCTGCTGGCCCAGCCCGAAGTCCAACCCATAGGCCTGGGCGCACGCAACTCGCTGCGCCTGGAAGCTGGCCTGTGCCTGTATGGCAACGACCTGGACACCAGCACCACCCCCATCGAAGCCGGCCTGAACTGGGCCCTGCAAAAGGTACGCCGCGCTGGTGGCGCGCGTGAAGGCGGCTTCCCTGGCGCTAGCAAAATAATAGCGCAACTCGCAGGTAAACCAGGCGCTACAACCAAGAAACGTGTGGGATTGGTGGCACTGGAACGCGTCCCGGTGCGCGAACACACAGCCTTGCAGGACACCGCAGGCAACGTGATTGGCGAAGTCACCAGCGGCTTGCTTGGCCCCACGGTAGACAAGCCGATTGCGATGGCCTACGTGGCGCCAGAATTTGCTGCCATCGGCACCCGTATCAACGCCATCGTGCGAGGCAAAATCGTGCCGATGGAAGTCACGTCCATGCCCTTCACCCCGAACAATTACTTTCGCGGTTAATTCAACTTTTCACAGGAGCACCCCCATGAGCATCAAGTACACCGAAGACCACGAATGGCTGAACATCGAGGGCGACACCGCCACCGTCGGCATCACGCACCACGCGCAAGACGCATTGGGTGACGTAGTGTTTGTCGATCTGCCCGCCGTCGGCGCAAGCTTCGCGCAAAAAGACGTGGCCGGCGTGGTCGAGTCCGTGAAGGCCGCCGCCGATGTGTACATGCCTGTCTCCGGCGAGATCACCGAGGTCAACGAAGCCCTGCGCGCCGACCCCGCCCTGGCCAACACCGACCCGTTGGGCGCTGGCTGGTTCTTCAAGGTCAAGCTGTCGGATGCATCGCAAGTCGCCGCCCTGCTGGACGAAACCGCCTACAACGCATTTAGCCAAAACGCCTAACCCTCCCTAGACCTGCCCCATGACGACCTCCCTGCACGAACTAGAAAACGCCAGCGAATTCATCGCCCGCCATATCGGCATCGACGCTGCCGACGAAACCCTGATGCTGGAAGTGATTGGCTCCAGTTCGCGCCGGGATCTGATTGACGGCATCGTGCCGCGCTCCATCGCGCGCAGCACGCCAATGGATCTACCCGCGCCCGTCACCGAGGCGGCAGCACTGGCCGAGCTGAAGGCCATTGCCGCCAAGAACCAGGTCTTCAAAAGCTTCATCGGCCAGGGCTACTACGGCACCCATACACCAGGCGTGATCCAGCGCAACATCCTGGAGAACCCCGCCTGGTACACCGCCTACACGCCCTACCAGGCTGAGATTTCGCAAGGCCGCATGGAGGCGCTGGTCAACTTCCAGACCATGGTCTGCGACCTGACCGGGATGCCGATTGCCAACGCGTCCATGCTGGACGAGGCCACCGCCGCCGCCGAGGCCATGGCCCTGGCCAAGCGCAGCGCCAAAAGCAAGAGCAATGTGTTCATCGTAGCGGGTGACTGCCATCCGCAAACCATCGAAGTCATCCAGACCCGCGCCAAGCCGCTGGGTATCGAAGTCAAGGTCAGCACCGCCGTCATCACCCTGCCCCAATTGATGGCCAGCGGTGACTTCTTCGGCGTGCTGGCCCAGTACCCGGCCACCAACGGCATGGTGCACGACCTGCGCCCCCTGGTGGGCGTGGCCCATGCCAGCGGCGCAGCGGTCTGCGTGGCAGCCGACCTGCTGGCCCTGACCCTGCTGGTGCCCCCCGGTGAATGGGACGCCGACATCGTCATTGGCAGTACCCAGCGTTTTGGTGTGGCCGTGGGCAACGGCGGCCCGCACGCCGCCTACATGGCCTGCCGCGACGCATTCAAGCGCTCGCTGCCCGGCCGCCTGGTGGGCGTCAGCGTGGATGCACACGGCAACCCGGCCTACCGCCTGGCGCTGCAAACCCGCGAGCAACACATCCGCCGCGAAAAAGCCACCTCCAACATCTGTACCGCACAGGTGCTGCCGGCCGTGCTGGCCAGCATGTACGCGGTGTACCACGGCCCGCAAGGCCTGACCCGTATCGCCGAGCGCGTGGCCCGCTTGACTGCCATCCTGGCGCGCGGCCTGCAGCAAATGGGCTACGCGGTAACCAATGAATACGCCTTCGACTCGATCACGGTCAAAACCGGTGATGCTACCAATTTAATAGCTAGCCGCGCACAGCAATCCTGCGCCAACCTGCGTTTTCGCTTGAAAACCCATTTGGGCATCTCGCTGGACGAAACCACCACCCGTGGCGATATCGAAATGCTGTGGTCCTTCTTCGTCAAGCCCGGCGAACCCATGCCGCGCCTGAGCGAGCTGGAAAACAGCGTGGAAGTGATGATCCCCGAAGCCCTGCGCCGCAGCAGCGCCTTCCTGGCACACCCGGTGTTCAACACCCACCACTCTGAGACGGGCATGCTGCGCTACATCCGCGCGCTTAGCGACAAGGACCTGGCGCTGGACCGCAGCATGATCCCGCTGGGCAGTTGCACCATGAAGCTCAACGCTACCAGCGAGATGATGCCCGTGACCTGGCCCGAGTTCGCCAACATCCACCCCTTCAGCCCGCCCGAGCAGCGCCAAGGTTATGCCGAGCTGAACAGCCAGCTCTGCGCCTGGCTCAGCCAGGCCACCGGCTACGCAGGCATCAGCCTACAACCGAATGCCGGTAGCCAGGGCGAATACGCCGGTCTGCTGGCCATCAAGGCCTATTTCGATGCACACGGCCAAAGCCAGCGCAATATCTGCCTGATCCCGTCCAGCGCCCACGGCACCAACCCGGCCAGCGCCCAGATGGCCGGCCTGACCGTGGTCGTTACCGCCTGTGATGCGAATGGCAACGTGGACATGGCCGACCTGCAGGCCAAATGCGAGCAGCACAGCAGCCATCTGGCGGCGGTGATGATCACCTACCCCAGCACGCACGGCGTGTTCGAAACCCAGGTGAAAGAACTCTGCGCCCTGGTGCACAGCCACGGCGGTCGCGTCTATGTGGACGGCGCGAATATGAACGCCCTGGTCGGCGTGGCTGCGCCTGGCGAATTCGGCGGCGACGTCAGCCATCTGAACCTGCACAAGACCTTCTGCATCCCGCACGGCGGCGGTGGCCCCGGTGTTGGCCCGGTTTGCGTGGTCGAAGATCTGATCCCCTACCTGCCCGGCCACGCCACTGCGGGCGACAACAACCACGGCATCGGCGCCATTAGCGCGGCGCCCTTGGGCAATGCATCCGTGTTGCCCATCAGCTGGATGTACTGCCGCATGATGGGCGCCGAGGGCCTACAACACGCTACCGAAGCCGCCATCCTGGCCGCCAACTACGTCAGCACCAAGCTGCAGGCGCACTACCCCACTCTGTACGCCAGCGCCAACGGCCATGTGGCGCACGAATGCATCCTGGACCTGCGCCCCATCAAGGACAGCTGCGGTATTACCGCCGAAGACGTGGCCAAGCGCCTGGCCGACTACGGCTTCCACGCCCCCACGCTCAGCTTCCCCGTGCCCGGCACGCTGATGGTGGAGCCCACCGAGAGCGAAACCCTGGCCGAGCTGGACCGCTTCATCTTTGCCATGGTCGCCATCCGCGAGGAGATCCGCCAGGTCGAAGCCGGCACCTGGCCGCGCGACAACAACCCCCTGGTGCACGCGCCCCATACCGCCGCCAGCCTGCTAGCCGCAGAATGGGACCGTCCTTATGCGCGCGAAATCGGCGCCTTCCCGCTGGCATCGCTGAAGCAGGCCAAGTACTGGCCGCCCGTAGGCCGGGTGGACAACGTGTATGGCGATCGCAACCTGTTCTGCAGCTGCGTGCCGGTAGCGGACTACGCCTGAAATCCGCGAAGGCATGCGCGGCACAGATCCTGCTGAGGGTAGGGACATGAATACCCCTGCCCTGCCCGTCCACATCCACACACCGTTTGAAGATGCGCAAGCCATCTTTACCGGCACCCTGTTTGTGTCTCTGGCATTGATATTGTTTGCCCAGGTCGGGCTGCTCACCGGCGGCACGGCTGGGGCGGCCTTTCTGTTGCACTACGCCACTGATGTCACCCTGGGCAAGCTGTTCTTTCTGATCAATCTGCCGTTCTACTGGTTTGCCTGGACACGCATGGGCCGCGAATTTACCTTCAAGACCTTCATCGCCATCAGCCTGCTATCGGCCATGGTGGAATGGTCGCCCAGCCTGTTCGCGATAGACAGACTGCACCCGGCCTACGCCGCGGTGCTGGGCGGCTTGCTACTCGGTTCAGGCTGCCTGTTCCTGGCCCGCCACCGCGCCAGCCTGGGCGGCGCCACCATCGTCACCCTGTACCTGCAAAAAACCTACGGCTGGCGCGCCGGCAAGGTGCAGATGGGCATAGATTGCACCATCGTCCTGCTGGCTCTCACCGCCATAGAACCCGCCCGCGTGGCCTACTCGGTGCTGGCAGCGGTGGTCATGAACCTGTTCATCTGGGTGAACCACCGACCTGGGCGGTACGCGGTGCTGTAACCAAGTTGTGCTTACATCCGCATAGCACGTCGCCGCTATCACCCGCTGCTTACAACCTGTATCAGCTTTGTGGACGTCTTCGCTAGACCTGCAACGGAATTGAGCGAAGATATTACCTCTATGCATAAAGCGGCAGATAGGCAGATAACATAGGTGCCCCACCGTTTGAATGGAGGAATACGGCGGCAATGCCGCACCTCATCCAATCGATGAAAACAAATAATTTATTCAAATAAACTGAAATAAATTACAATTTAAAACAAACAACAGTCCCAGCATATTACATATTTAAGTTAACAA
This sequence comes from Rhodoferax sp. GW821-FHT07F03, assembly GCF_059418745.1. NCBI lineage: Bacteria > Pseudomonadati > Pseudomonadota > Betaproteobacteria > Burkholderiales > Comamonadaceae > Rhodoferax > Rhodoferax sp. GW821-FHT07F03. The sequence continues at coordinate 379,666 of NZ_JBWKQM010000001.1, read as the reverse complement.
TGACAATTATCGTAACAGGTGGCGCAGGTTTTATAGGCAGTAATTTTGTTTTAAGTTGGTTGGAGAACCATAACGAAACCATTATCAACCTAGACAAACTAACTTATGCCGGAAATTTACAAAATCTAGCCCCCGCGGCCGACAACAGCCATCACATTTTTGTACAAGGCGACATTGGCGACAAAGATTTAGTCGGCCAATTACTTGAAAAATACAGGCCACGTGCAGTTTTAAATTTTGCAGCAGAAAGCCATGTAGACCGCTCAATATCTGGCCCAGAAGCATTCATAGAAACAAATATTGTAGGCACTTTTAATTTACTTGAATCCATTCGCTCCTACTGGGGAAAAATGGAAGCAAAGGAAAAATCAGCTTTCCGATTGCTGCATGTATCTACTGACGAGGTTTATGGTTCCTTGGGCAAGACCGATCCCGCATTTACCGAAAAAAATGCTTACGAACCGAATAGCCCCTACTCTGCATCCAAGGCTGCGAGTGACCATCTTGTACGGGCCTATCACCACACGTATGGACTGCCGGTGTTGACCACCAACTGCTCCAATAACTATGGGCCGCTGCACTTTCCGGAGAAGCTGATACCGCTGATGATCGTCAATGCCCAAGCAGGCAAGCCGCTGCCAATATATGGCGATGGCCAACAGATCCGCGACTGGCTGTATGTACGCGACCACTGCAGTGCGATCCGCCGTGTGTTGGAAGCAGGCCAGTTGGGGGAAACCTACAACATCGGTGGCTGGAACGAGAAGCCCAATATCGATATCGTGCATACGGTGTGTGCATTGCTGGATGAACTCAAGCCGCGTGCAGACGGCCAGTCATACAAGCAGCAAATTACCTATGTAACGGACCGCCCCGGCCATGATCGGCGCTATGCGATTGACGCGCGCAAGATTGAGCAGCAACTGGGCTGGAAGCCCGCCGAAACTTTTGAAACCGGTATCCGCAAAACCATACAGTGGTATCTGGATAACCCGGAGTGGGTGGCCAATGTGCAGAGCGGCGGCTACCGCGACTGGGTCAATCAGCAATACGGTGGTGCGGTAGCCTCAGCATGAAGATATTGCTTTTGGGGCGCAATGGCCAGGTGGGCTGGGAACTACAACGCAGCCTGGCTCCATTGGGGGAGTTGATTGCCCTGGGATCTGATGCATCGCTAAATCCGGGCAATCTGTGCGGTGATTTCACCAATTTGGTAGGCTTGGCCGAAACGGTGCGCCAGGTGCGGCCGCAGGTGATCATCAATGCCAGCGCCTACACTGCCGTGGATAAAGCGGAAGCTGAGCCAGACGTAGCTCGCACCGTGAATGCGTTGGCACCCGGCGTACTGGCAACCGAGGCCACAGCCCTGGACGCCTGGCTGGTGCACTACTCCACCGACTACGTATTTGACGGCAGCGGGAACGCGCCATGGCACGAAGCAGACGCCACTTGTCCATTGGGCATCTACGGCCAGACCAAGCTCGAAGGTGAACAGGCCGTGGCCACTTGCCCTCGGCATTTGATCTTCCGGACCAGCTGGGTTTACGCGGCACGGGGCGGCAATTTCGCCAAGACCATGCTGCGGCTGGCGGCAGAACGCGATACGCTGAACGTCATTGACGACCAAATAGGAGCCCCCACATCAGCAGAGCTGTTGGCAGATGTAACAGCCCATGCGTTGATAGCCGCAATTCGCAAGCCAGAACTGGCCGGCTTGTACCACTGCGTGGCGGGCGGAGAAACCAGCTGGAATGGGTATGCCCGATTTGTTTTAGGACAAGCCCTTGCATTGGGCTGGGAACTCAAAGCCGGGCCTGAGCAGGTAGGCTCAACCTCTACGGCCAACTACCCTACACCTGCGCAACGCCCGCTGAACTCGCGCCTGAGCACAAGCAAGCTGCAAAACGCCTTTGGGCTAACACTGCCCTATTGGGAAACACAAGTGGCACGCATGCTGCAAGAGATTACAGGAAAAACTGAACATGACGGCAACCCCAAATCCAGCAACAAACAATATTGTGCGTCGTAAAGGCATCATCCTGGCTGGCGGCTCCGGTACACGTCTGTACCCGGCAACCCAGGCTGTTAGCAAGCAATTGCTGCCTATATATGACAAGCCGATGATCTATTACCCGCTCAGTGCGCTACTGCTGGCGGGTATCCGTGAAGTACTGGTGATTTCCACGCCGCAAGACACTCCCCGCTTCATCCAGCTATTGGGCGACGGCAGCCAATGGGGCATTCAACTGACTTACGCCATACAGCCCTCGCCCGACGGTCTGGCACAGGCCTTTCTGATTGGTGAGAAGTTCTTGGACGGTGCCCCAAGTGCACTGGTGTTGGGTGACAATATTTTCTACGGCCATGACTTCGCAGGCTTGCTGCACAAGGCCAACCAGCAAACCCATGGCGCAACAGTATTTGCGTATGCGGTGCAAGACCCTGAACGCTATGGCGTGGTGGAATTTGACACAAATGGCCGAGCCATCAGTCTGGAGGAAAAGCCCAAGAGCCCCAAGTCACGGTATGCGGTGACCGGCCTGTATTTCTACGATAGCCAGGTTGTTGAATTGGCCAAAAGCGTCAAGCCGTCGGCCCGTGGCGAGCTTGAAATTACCGACTTAAACAGGCTCTATCTGGAACAAGGTACGTTGGATGTGCAAACCATGGGCCGTGGCTATGCATGGCTAGACACGGGCACGCACGAGTCCATGCTGGAAGCCAGCCAATATATTTACACAATCGAAAATCGCCAGGGCTTGAAAGTGGCAGCTCCAGAGGAAATTGCTTGGCGGCAAGGCTGGATTGATAGCGAACAGTTGCAAAAACTCGCGCAGCCTTTGGCCAAATCGGGTTACGGCCAATACCTGATGCGCCTGTTAAAGGAAAAGGTGTTTTGATGAAAGTCACATCGTGCACCATTCCCGATGTGCTATTAATAGAGCCCCGCGTATTCGGTGATGACCGAGGCTTTTTCTATGAAAGCTTCAACCAGCGCGCATTTGACCAAGCCACAGGCCTGAACCTGCAGTTTGTGCAGGACAACCACTCCAAGTCGGCAAGAAATGTGTTGCGCGGCCTGCATTACCAAGTGCAGAAGCCCCAGGGCAAACTGGTACGTGTAGTAGCGGGTGAAGTATTGGACGTGGCAGTGGATATCCGGCGCAATTCGCCTACTTTTGGCCAATGGGTAGGCGCACTTTTGTCTGCGCAAAACCACCGCCAACTGTGGGTGCCGCCGGGTTTGGCCCACGGCTTTCTGGTGCTTTCCGATACTGCTGAGTTTTTGTACAAAACCACCGATTACTACGCGCCAGAACATGAACGCTGCATTGCATGGAACGACTCTACGCTGGCGATTGACTGGCCAATAGCATCCGATGGCCCAATACTGTCAACGAAAGATGCAAATGGTACAGCCTTCCTGGAAGCAGATCTTGGCAACTAACACAACCCTTCACTGCATTTCAGATTTCAATACCAATCCAAGGAGTAAGCATGGCTAAAGGAATGATTTTGGCGGCTGGTCAGGGTACACGCGTGCGCCCCTTGACCAAGAATATGCCCAAACCAATGGTGCCCATTCTGGGCAAGCCGGTAATGGAGTACCTGATCGAACACCTGGCCAATTACGGCATCAAGGAGATCATGGTCAATGTGGCATATAACCACTACAAGATCGAGCAGTATTTCGGCGATGGCCACCGCTGGGGCGTTCAAATCGGCTATGCCTACGAAGGCGTGCGCGAACATGGCGATGTAATACCCAAGCCTTTTGGTTCGGCTGGCGGCATGCGCCGCATCCAGGACTTCAGTGGTTTCTTTGATGAACCTACGCTGGTGCTGTGTGGTGACGCCTTGATCGACCTGGACATTGGCGCGGCACTGCACGAACACAAGTCCAAGGGCGCCATTGCCAGTGTGGTAACGCTGGATGTGCCGCGCACCGAAGTGTCTAACTATGGCATTGTCGTGGCCAACAACGAAGGACAAATCCAGTCTTTCCAGGAAAAGCCCTCGCCCGAAGAGGCACAGTCCACGTTGGCCAGCACGGGTATCTACATTTTTGAACCAGAAGCCATTGACCTGATTCCACCAAACAAGGTGTATGACATTGGTTCAGAGTTGTTTCCACAATTGGTTGAAAAGAAGCTTCCTTTTTACGCGCAGAAGCGCTTCTTCAACTGGATCGACATTGGCCGGGTCAGCGACTACTGGTCGGTACTGCAACGGGTGTTGCGCGGCGAAGTAGCGCAAATGAACATTCCAGGGCGCGAGGTCAAACCGGGTATCTGGGTGGGCCTCAATACCTCGATTGCCTGGGACCAGTGCAATATCCAAGGGCCCGTGTACCTGGGCTCCAGCGTGAAAGTGGAACCTGGTGCCACCATCATCGGCCCATGCTGGATCGGACACGGTAGCCATATCCGTTCAGGTGCCAAAGTGACGCGCAGCATTCTGTTCGAATACACCCGTATTGCGGCCGATATGCATTTCAACGAAATGATCGTGTCGCCCAACTACTGCGTCGACCGCAATGGCGAGACGATGTACCGCGGTGACGAGTTGGCCCAACTGCGCTGGGGTGACGCCCGGGCATAATCTGCCTCACCCCCAAGGCTACGTCTCCCCCTTGCAGGGGGCGATACCGGTGGACTGGCGGAGCCAGATCCACGGTATCTCTGGAAGAGATGACTCCACGCGAAGCATATGCCTTTCAGGCTTCTGGCGTTTATTTTCTTTGCGGCAAAAGCTATCTAATATGTAGCAAAACACGAAACAAAATACGGCTCCCTTTGAAGCGCCAAGACATAAAAAAAGCCACCTCGCGGTGGCTTTTTTACGGACGCATGAACTGGATTAGTTCAAAGCAGTCTTCTTGCCGTCTTTGTAGACGGACAGGGTGATAGCGGGGTTCTTCAACTCGCCATTGGGCTCAAAAGCGATGGTGGTGGTTACGCCCTTGTAGTTGGTCTTGATCAGCTCAGGGGTGTACACTTTGGGATCGGTGGAGTTGGCACGCTTCATAGCGTCGACCAGCACCATGGTGGCGTCATAAGTGTAAGGGCTGTAGATCTGGAACTGACCTGGGTACTTGGCGTCGTAACGCTTCTTCCATGCTTCGCCGCCAGGCATCTTGGCCAGGGAGGCGCCGCCTTCAGCGCACACCACATTGTCCAGCGTCTTGGCACCAGCAGCCAGCTTGGCCACTTCGTTGGTGCACAGGCCGTCACCACCGAAGTACTTGACGTTGGTCATGCCCAGTTGTTCCATCTGGCGCAGCATAGGGCCAGCCTGGGGATCCATACCGCCGTAGAAAATAGCGTCAGGAGCTTTGGACTTGATGGACGTCAGGATCGCCATGAAGTCAGTGGCTTTGTCGGTGGTGAACTGTTCGTCCACCACGGTCATGCCCTTGGCAATAGCGGTCTTCTTGAACACTTCAGCAACGCCTTGACCGTAAGCGGTACGGTCATCAACGATGGCAACCTTTTTCAGCTTGAGCGCGTCCACAGCATAGAAAGCCAACCCAGCACCCAGCGAGTTGTCGTTGGCGATGATGCGGTAGGTGGTCTTGTAGCCAGGCTTTGTCAGGTTGGGGTTGGTTGCAGCGCCCGTGATGTGGGGAATGCCGCAGTCGTTGTAGACCTTGGAAGCAGGGATGGTGGTGCCGGAGTTCAAGTGACCGACCACACCGTTGACCTTGGCATCGCACAGTTTTTGTGCAACGGCAGCGCCCTGCTTGGGATCTGCAGCGTCGTCTTCAGCGACCAGTTCAAATTTGATCTTCTTGCCACCGATCACGACATTTTGCGTGTTCAGGTCGTCCACGGCCATGCGTGCGCCATTTTCGTTGTCTTTGCCGTAATGGGCCTGCGCACCCGATGTAGGCGCAACGTGACCAATCTTCACGACCTGCACGTCTTGTGCAGAGGCAAGACCTGCCACGGCAGCGATAGCAGCAGCGACAGTCAATTTCAACTTCATTTGCATAAAAACTCCGATATTGGATTGGCTAGAAAACAAATAACTCTGTGAGTTACAAAACGTCACGAGCGGCAGAATAGCGCAATTTCCGGGCCTGACGCATAGTGAAAACCTTGGACTAGCCACTAATATCCCATTAATTCAACTGATACAAGGATTGACGTTTTAAGGACCATGGCGTGTGGCCAGCTCGTCGGCCACCGCATCCGACACGGACTGGCGCACAACGAATTCGATTTCCTCCCGCAGGCGCGGTACCAACGCCTGGGTCTGCTGCAGCACCATGGCCGCTACCGCTTCGGACAGCCGGCGCTCCAAAGACAAATCGATGCGTTGCATAACCCGATGGATGATCTGGTCTTCCAGGGCCTCATGGTTCGCCATACCCGTCACCGTACTGGACGCCTGCTGCGCCACCGGCTGCACCACTTCGGTGAGTGTGGGCACGAAACGCGGTGGCTGACGGGGTGGCGAGGAAGACATCAGGCGGACTCTTTCAGTTCAAGATCTTTGCGTTGGATCGCATAGCCACGAGAGGCATAGTGTTTCCAGCGCTGGCGGGCCAAGCCACGGTCGTCCTCATCCAGAGAGACGACTTCGATCAGCCGCTCAAAACGCTCAAACCCTGGCGGCACAGCATCCCCCAGCTGCAGCAGGACTTGCTGGTGCGGGGCCTCCAGCACCGACTCCAGCAGCAGCACAGGGGATGCCGACAATAAGGTTGCATCGGCACCATCCAGCGCGTGGGCCACAAAGTCCGTGCTGGAGAAGGTCCACAAAGCCTGATCGAGCTGGCGCAGCACGTCGATAGGCCCGGTCACCACGACCCGCGCGCCGCTGCGCGTCGCCTTGCGCAACAGCCTGCAGGCATACGCCTGCTTGTCGGGCGCATTGAAATGGAACTCCACCTCGGTCATGCAGCGGCCAACTTATTTAACCAGCCGTTTACGCGGTGCTGCAGATGCTGCTGCGGTTTTACGCGAAACTATCTTTTTTGCAGCAGCTGGCGCAGGTGCTACTTGCGCAGAAGGCTGATTCAGCACATAGTCCAGCAGCAGCCCCACCGGACGCCCGGTGGCGCCTTTGGCTGCGCCACTCTTCCAGGCCGTCCCGGCAATATCCAGATGGGCCCAGGGCATTTTGGCGGTGAACTTCTGCAAGAACTTGGCAGCCGTGATGGCGCCGCCCGCACGTCCCGCCACGTTAGCCATATCGGCAAAATTGGACTTCAGGCCTTCGGCATATTCGTCGTCCAGCGGCAAGCGCCAGCAGGGGTCGAGCGCGGACTCGCCAGCTGCCTGCAAAGCAGCTGCCAAGCCGTCGTCGCTGGCAAACATACCGCTACGCACGCCGCCCAGGGCGATCACGCAAGCACCGGTCAGCGTGGCGATATCGATGATGGCGCGGGGTTTGAAACGCTCCGCATAGGTCAGCGCATCGCACAGCACCAGACGGCCTTCCGCATCGGTATTCAGGTTTTCAATGGTCTGGCCGCTCATGCTGGTAACCACGTCGCCCGGCTTCACTGCACCACCATCGGGCATGTTCTCGCAGGCGGGGATCAAACCCACCACATTGGTCACCGGCTTGAGCTCGGCCAGAGCGCGGAACACACCCAGCACACTGGCCGCGCCGCACATGTCGAACTTCATCTCGTCCATCTCAGCCGAAGGCTTGATGGAGATGCCGCCGGTATCAAAGGTAATGCCCTTACCCACCAAAACGGTGGGGGCCACGGTTTTGGCTGCACCGTTGTAGTGCAGCACGATGAAACGCAACGGCTCTTTGGAGCCTTGCGCCACCGACATGAACGAGCCCATACCCAGCTGCGCCACTTCTTTGGGGCCCAGCACCTCGCAGCGGATCTTGGGGAAGCGGGCCAGGGTCTTGGCGGCATTACCCAACAGCGTGGGCGTGGCATGGTTGGCCGGGCGATTCGCCCATTCCTTGGCCATCTCCACCCCGGCCACCGTGGCTGCACCCAGCGCCAACTCGGCCTTGGCTGCTGCCGCATCGGGGGCACACAGCCACACCTGGGCCAACGCGCGACCTTCGGGCTTGGACTTGGTGGTGGTGTACACATAGGTGCCATCGGCCACGGCCTGCACCACGGCACGCACGGCTTTTTGCGCCGGCGCACCAGCAAAGCTGATGAGCAATTTGCGCAGCGTCGGACCTTTCAAGGCCGCTACGGCCGCCGCCACGGCCTGGCGCGTCTGGCGGGCCGAGCCGTCACCCGCACCGACCAGCAGCACCCGCGTGGCGGTGGCCGCCGCAGGCCGGTACATCTGCAGCAACTTGCCCGGCTTGCTGTCCAGATCCCCGCTTTTACGGGCCTGCTCTACAAGCTGAGACAATGCATCTTTGCCGGGCTGGAAGGCTTCCGACACCAGCACCACCAGGGCGTCGCACTTTTCTTTGGCGCAAGCCGCCAGGTCCAGGGATTTCAGTTCAAAGTTCATAATCCAGTCTTTTGGTTGGGGCCCCGAATGCGGCCTGATAGCCAGTGCTAACTAAAGCAACGATGTTATTCCATTCTTCTATACGCAAAGAGCTGGCACGCGGCTTTGGCGCCACCTTGGTAGCGCTCATTACCATCGTGATGACCATGATGCTGATCCGCACGCTGGGCCAGGCATCCAAGGGCGTGGTCAACCCCTCCGAAGTGATGATGGTACTGGGCTACACCGTGCTGGGCTACATACCCACCATATTGACCCTGAGCCTGTTTGTGTCCACGGTGGCTACCTTGTCGCGCATGTACCGCGACAGCGAAATGGTGATCTGGTTCGCCAGCGGACACGGCCTGATCGGCCTGATCAAACCCCTGTTCCGTTTTGCCTGGCCGATTCTGCTGGTGGTAGCCGCCATGGCATTGATCGTCTGGCCCTGGTCCAACCAGCAAATCCAGGACATGAAGGACCGCTACGAACAGCGCGGCGACCTGGAGCGCATCGCTCCCGGGCAGTTCCAGGAATCGGCCAATGGCAGCCGGGTGTTCTTTGTGGACAAGGACACGCCCGACAAACGCAGCGGGAACAATGTGTTCATCTCCTCGCTGGAGCACGGCAAGGAAACCGTCACCTCGGCCCGCAGCGCCCAAATCACCAACATCGACAAGAAACAGTTTTTGATGCTCTACCACGGCCAACGCCTGGAGTCAAATCTGGGCGAGCCGGACCTCAAGGTCAGCGAATTTGAAGAATATGGCACCCGCGTAGGCGACAACGCCATGGGCAGCAGCGACACCCCGCCCTCGCGCGTGCGCAGCTCGCTCGACCTGGTACTGGAGCCCACGCCACTGAACCTGGGTGAACTGGCCTGGCGCCTGAGCCTGGCCCTCGCGGCCCTGAACTTCGTGACCATCAGCCTGGCTGTAGCCGGAGGCAACCCGCGCTCGGGCCGCAGCGGCAGCATGGTGTTTGCGCTGTTCGCCTTCATCATCTACTACAACCTGCTGAACCTGGGGCAAAACTGGATCACCAACGGCGCGGTACCCTTCGGCAGCTTCATGCTGGGCCTGCACGGTGGCGTCTTCATTCTGTCCATGGGCTGGTTGCTGGTGCGCCACTACCAATGGTCCTGGCGCACATTGGTGGCACGCAAACCATCGGGAGCCGCCGCATGAAAACCATACGCCAGCTGCTGTACAAGGAAATCCTCACCTCGGTGGCTTTTGTCACCTTGGGCTTTCTGGCCCTGTTCTTCTTTTTCGACTTTGTGGACGAGCTGCGCTGGGTAGGCAAGTCCGGTGAAAACGGCTACCAGCTAACCCAGGCCGTGCTGGTCGTGGGCTTGATGGTGCCCAGCCATCTGTACGAGCTGCTGCCCATCACGGTGCTAATCGGCACCATCTTCGTGATGGCGCGCCTGGCCCAAAGCTCGGAATACACCATTCTGCGCACCAGCGGCCTGGGGCCCTGGCGGGCACTGCATACCTTGCTCAGCCTGGGCCTGATGTTCGTCGTGGTGACCTTCAGCATAGGCGACTACCTGGCGCCGCTGACAGACCGCACGGCCCAGTTGGTCAAAGCACGGTTCCAGGGCGACATCACCATCGGGCAGACCGGTGCCTGGCTGAAGGAAAAACAAGGCGAGCGCTCGTTTGCCGCCAACGTCAGCGCGCTGACCTCCACCGGCCAGATGCAGGGCATCCGTATTTTTGAATTTGGCAACAACGGCCTGCTGGCATCGCTAACGCATGCCGACAAGGCCGAGTTCGCCGGCGACGGCAGCTGGACCCTGTCCAACGTGGAGCGCAGCGACTTCCATACCCAAGTGGCCGACAACGCCAGCGTGGAGCGCAGCCACATTGCGACCTACCGCTGGCCCACGGAAATCACCGCCGAGATGGTGTCCACCGCCCTGCTCAAGCCCGACCGCATGGCCACGCTGGATCTGTTCCAGTACATACGCCATCTGAACGCCAACGGCCAGTCGGCCCAACGGTACGAAATCGAGTTCTGGCGCAAGGTCTTCTACCCGCTAAGCTGCCTGGTGATGGTGGTGCTGGCGCTGCCATTCGCCTACCTGCACTTCCGCGCTGGTGGCATCACCACCTATGTATTTGGCGGCGTCATGGCCGGCATCAGCTTCTTCCTGCTGAACAACGTGTTTGGCTACATCGGCAATCTGCAGAACTGGCAGCCCTGGCTCACGGCCGCTTCGCCGGGCATTATTTACTCCATGCTCTCACTGGCCGCATTCGGCTGGCTGGTATTACGACGTTGAAGAAACATATGCATGCGCGCGGCGTTATTTTGTTTGCCCATGGCTCCCGTGACCCGCTGTGGCACAAGCCCATGGAAGCAGTGGCGGACCAGGTCCGGGCGCTGGACCCGCAGGCCCGTGTGGCATGCGCCTACCTGGAACTAACCGAGCCCGATCTACCCAGCACGGCACGCCAGCTGGTCGCCCAGGGCGTGCAGCAATTGACTGTTGTGCCCATGTTCCTGGGCGTGGGTCGGCATGCGCGCGAAGACCTGCCGCTGCTGGTGGAAGACATGCGCCGGGAACACCCGGGCGTGGATATCCAACTGCAAGCCGCCGTGGGCGAAAATCCACAGCTGGTGTCCTTGCTGGCCAAGATCGCCTTGGGCACAGCAAAGCCCCTATAGACACTTACGGCATAATGAATTTCACAATACGCTGAAATTCGATATGAACCTACACCAATTCCGCTTCGTGCAAGAAGCTGCCCGGCGCGGCCTGAACCTCACCGAGGCCGCCAAGGCACTGCACACCTCGCAGCCCGGCGTATCCAAAGCCATCATCGAGCTGGAAGAAGAATTGGGCGTGGAAATCTTCGCCCGCCACGGCAAGCGGCTGAAACGCATCACCGAACCCGGTCAGCACGTGCTGCAAAGCATTGAACTCATCATGCGCGAGGTCGGCAACCTCAAACGCATCGGTGAGCAGTTCAGCGCGCAAGACAGCGGCACCCTGTCGATTGCCACCACCCACACCCAGGCGCGCTATGTGCTACCGGTGCCGGTTGCCAAGCTGCGCGAGGCCTACCCCAAGGTCAACGTCAGCCTGCACCAGGGCTCGCCCGACCAGGTGGCCCGCATGCTGATCGACGAGGTGGCAGAGATCGGCATTGCCACCGAGTCGCTTTCCAACTACGCCGAACTGGTCACCCTGCCCTGCTACGAATGGCAGCACGTCATCGTCTTCCCCGCCAACCACCCGCTCGCAAAAAAAGAGCGCCTGACGCTGGAGGACATTGCGCAAGAGCCCATCATTACCTACCACCCCTCGTTCACCGGTCGTACCAAGGTAGACCAGGCCTTTGCCGCGCGCAAGCTGGTGCCACGTATCGCCTTGGAAGCCATCGACTCCGACGTGATCAACACCTACGTGCGCCTCGGCCTGGGCATTGGCATCGTGGCTGAAATGGCGGTGCGCGATGTGCAGAACAGCGACTTGGTGGTGCGCCCCGCCGGCGCACTGTTTGGCCAGAACGTCACCCGGGTGGCCTTCAAACGCAGCGCCTACCTGCGCAGTTTCGTCTACAAGTTTGCCGAGCTGCTGAGCGATCGCCTTAGCCCCAAACTGGTGGCCCAGGCTATGACCGGCCACGTGAATGACTACGAGCTCTGATTCCGCCACGCATCTTTCTGCATGAACCCCACCATGACGCAAGCAGCCCCCCGCACCCCCACCCTGCAAACCAAACTGCCCGCCGTCGGCACCACCATCTTCACCGTGATGTCGGCGCTGGCGACCGAACACAACGCGGTCAACCTGGGCCAGGGCTTTCCAGACTTCAACTGCGACCCGGCCCTGGTGCAGGCCGTCACCGATGCCATGCAGCAAGGCTTGAACCAGTACCCGCCCATGCCCGGCATCCCAGCCCTGCGCGAAGCGGTTGCTACAAAAATAAAAGCACTCCACGCCCGTGAATACAGCGCCAACACCGAAATAACCATAACGGCCGGCGCAACCCAGGGCATCATCACCGCCATCCTGGCCGTGGTGCGCCCGGGCGACGAAGTCATCGTGCTCGAGCCCTGCTACGACAGCTATGTACCCAACATCGAGCTGGCCGGCGGCACCGTGGTGCGCGTGCCGCTGACGCCGCACACCTTCCGCCCCGACTTCGACAAGATCGCCGCGGCCATCACGCCAAAAACCCGCGCCATCCTGATCAACTCGCCGCACAACCCCAGCGCCACCATCTGGTCGCGCGAGGACATGCTGCAGCTGCAGGAGCTGCTGGCGCCCACCGAGGTGCTGCTGATTAGCGACGAGGTCTACGAGCACATGGTGTTCGACGGCCGCCAGCACGAAAGCGCGGCCCGCTACCCCGGGCTGGCAGCGCGCGCCTTCATCGTCAGCAGCTTTGGCAAGACCTTCCACGTGACCGGCTGGAAAGTCGGCACCGTGGTCGCGCCCGCGCCGCTGATGGCCGAGTTTCGCAAGGTGCACCAGTTCAATGTGTTCACCGTCAACACCCCGGTGCAGCACGGCCTGGCCAAGTACCTGGCCGACCCCACGCCGTATCTGGAGCTGCCGGCGTTCTACCAGCACAAGCGCGACTTGTTTAGAGAAGGTTTGAAGCAGACCAAGTTCAAGCTGCTGCCCAGCGAGGGCAGCTATTTCCAGTGCGTAGATATTTCCGAAGTGAGCGAGCTGAGCGAGTCCGACTTCTGCCAGTGGCTCACCAAGGAAATCGGCGTGGCAGCGATTCCGCTGTCGGCCTTCTATGGCAACGGCTTCGACCAGCGCGTTGTGCGCTTCTGCTTCGCCAAGAAGGACGAAACCCTGCAGGCTGCGCTGGCCCGCCTGGCCAAGCTATAACTATCAAAAGCATAGCTACCAGCGCAGGTACTACCTGCGCCAGCGGCCTATTTGGCTTCTAAGTAGTCGTAGACCACTTCGCCCATACCCAGGGTCAGGTCGGCGATGAAGTGCGAGGCTGAAAGCACTTCCAGCACAGGCAGCTTGGCCACGTCCACCGTCACATGCTGGAACAGCTCCAGCGCGGCCGGGCCGGTCCAGGCGCCTTTGACCTGCACGTCCTCGAGACGGTAGCGCACCAGCTCCAGGATGCGCGGCGTGCCGTCCACGTGGGGAATGATCTTCAGCAGGTAGCTGGGCTCGACCAGGGCCTTGTGCACCGCCGCGCTGTCGACCACCTTGTGCTTGTAGCCCATGGTGCCGACCGCACAGCGTAGGCTGCCGCAGTCCAGCGTGCCGACGATCACCTCGCCCTCGTGACTGATCTTGGGGCAGGCCAGCTTCTTGGGGAAGCCCCACAGCTCACGTCCGCCGGCGATGGGCGCATCGTCGTCCAGGTACATGGAATGCACATAGCCGCCGGGCTGGCCCTCGTAGGTCACAGGAATCACCTGGCCCGACTCGGTGTAGTCGCCAAAGCCGGTGGAGTCCGGCATGCGGATGAACTCGTACTTGACGATGTTGTCAGCCACCAGCAGCGGCTCCGGCACCACGGCGCGCAAGGCGTCCGGGTCGGTGCGGTAGCTGATGACGATGTATTCGCGGTTGTAGAAGCGGTACGGTGGGCGTGGAAACGAGGGGTTGGTCAACGGCATGGCGAATGCCGTTGCACGCACTTTGGCGATATCCATGGCGACCCCGGGTTTACTGGGCCGTCCAGCCGCCGTCGTTGGCCCAGGCTACGCCGCGCACGTTGTCGGCTGCCGGCGAGCAGAAGAACACGGCCAGGCCACCCAGTTGCTCGGGCGTGGTGAACTGCAGCGAAGGCTCTTTCTCCTGCAGCAGTTCCTTGGTGGCCTGGGCCACCGGAATGCCCTCTTTGGCCGAGCGGTCGTCGATCTGCTTTTGCACCAGCGGGGTCAGCACCCAGCCGGGGCAGATGGCGTTGACGGTGATGCCGGTCTGGGCGGTTTCCAGCGCTACCACCTTGGTCATGCCCACGATGCCGTGCTTGGCCGCCACATAGGCCACTTTCTGGGCCGAGCCGACCAGGCCGTGGGCCGAGGCGACGCTGATCACGCGGCCCCAGTTCTTGGCGCGCATACCGGGAATCACCAGGCGCGTGGCGTGGAAGGCGGCGCTGAGGTTGATGGCAATGATGGAGTCCCACTTCTCAATCGGGAACTCTTCGATCGGCGCCACATACTGGATACCGGCGTTGTTCACCAGAATGTCCACGCCGCCGAACTCGGTGTTCGCGTAGTCGATCATGGTGGCAATTTCTGCCGGCTTGCTCATGTCGGCACCGCTATAGCCCACCTTCACGCCAAGGGCCTCGACCTCGGCCTTGGGGCCGGCATGGTCGCCAAAGCCATTCAGGATGATGTTGGCGCCCTGTTTGGCCAGCTCCAGCGCGATGCCCAGACCAATACCGCTGGTAGAGCCGGTGACGAGTGCAGTTTTTCCGTTCAGCATAGGTAGATCCAATCAAGGTGAGGTGAAAGAAAACAGGCGCCTGAGGCGACAGAACCGCAAGGGTATACCACTAAGCTTGTCCGCGTATGTAGGTCAACAGGCAATGCCATCTGCAAAGTTTTGCGAACCCCGGCGCTCGCCAAGATCTGTAGACTTGCGCCCCATGCCCGCCCCCAAGTTCGCCCGTTGCGACATCCGCAGTTACAGCGGTGAACACATGGCGCACGCGCACGACTACGCCCAGGTCATGTTTGCCGTGCAAGGCCGCATGGAGCTGGAGATTGGTGGCCAGGCCAGCTTTGCCGACACCGCCTGCGGGGTGGTGATTCCGGCCGGGGTGGCGCATGGTTTTCTGGCCAGCGCCAATGCCCGCATGTGGGTGGCCGATGTGCCAGCCCATGTCGGCTTGGAGCGCATGCGGCGCTTTGCCGTTCCCGCTACGCTGGGCAGCATAGACACGGTGGCCGACCAGCTCACCGCCATACTGCAAGCCCCCAAGGTACTGCAGCGCCGCAGCCTGCGCCTGCATGAGCTGGACCAGGCGCTGGACGCGGCCCTGCACGAAGACTGGACGACGGTGCGCATGGCGGCCCTGTTCTTTCTAAGCCCGCAGCGCTTCCACGCCCGCCTGCTGGAGCTGACCGGCACCACGCCCCAGGCCTATCTGCGCGCGCGCCGCCTGCGCCGGGCCATGCAGTGGATACAAGCCGGCATGCCCTTGGAAACGGCGGCGCTGCAGCTGGGCTACCGCACGGCTAGTGCCCTGGCCTACGCGCTGCGGCGCGACTACCAGGTGGGGGCCAAACAGCTGCGTCAATCCTAAAAAGGTCCCGAGAACAAGAGTTTCTCGACAATCGGCGCCCCGCCCTGCCCCAGCATGGGTGCATGCAAAACAAATCTCTCTCCGGCACGCTCATGGTGCTGGGCGCCGCCGTCCTGTGGGGGACCACCGGCACCACCCAAAGCCTGGTCCCTACGCACCTCTCGGCCTACTGGATAGGCGCTTTTCGCCTGGTGGTGGCAGCGGCGTTTTTCAGCGCCGTCACCCTGGCCACACTGTCCCGTACGCAACTGCGCCAGGGCTGGCGCGCCCTGCCCGGCTGGAGCGTGCTGCTGGCCGGCGCCAGTGTGGCCGGCTACAACCTGGCCTTCTTCGCCGGCGTCAAGGCCACGGGCGTGGCCATAGGCACGGCCATCGCCCTGGGCAGCGGCCCGCTGTGGGCTGGTCTGCTGCAATGGCTGCTAACGCGCCAGCTGCCGGCCTGGAGCTGGTGGCTGGGTACGCTGCTGGCGGTGGGCGGCGGCAGCCTGATGGTGCTGTCTGGCACGTCCACCAGCGGCGCAGCGGCCAACCTGCAGGGCATCGCCCTGTGCCTGCTGGCCGGCCTGAGCTATGCCGTGTACGCGTTGCTGAACCAGCGTCTGGTGCACGCGACTTCACCCACCATGGCGACGTTGGCTGCGTTCGGCACCGCCGCCGTGCTGGCGGTGCCGGTGGCCTGGACCATCTCGGGCAACGTGACACCCGGCCCGCGCGACTGGGCCGTAGTGGGCTACCTGGGTGTGGTGGCCACGGGCATGGCCTATCTGCTGTTCAGCCATGCGCTGCGCTGGATCAGCAGCGCCACCGCTGTCACCCTGGCGCTGGCCGAGCCCCTGGTGGCGTTCTGCCTGGCCCTGCTGGTGCTGCACGAGGCGACCAGCACCGGTGCCTTCATAGGCCTGGGCCTGGTGCTGGCGGGGCTGGCCGTGGTGGTGCTGGCCGAGGTGCGACGCAAGGCCTGAGCGGACTCAGGCGCGATCAAGCACGCTGGGGCGCCAGCGTCTTGGCGTACAGGGATGCGCCGGTCAGGTCCTTCAACGTGACGGTCATGGCCTTGGTCTTGGCGTCGATGTCCACCTGGCCGAAGAACTGGTAGCCACCCGAGGGGGCGGTATTCTGCTCCGGCGGGGCCTTTTGGTAGACCACTTGCATGCCGAAGGTGTCGTCCACCTTGTTCGGGCCAAAGCTGCCCGAGTTCAGCGGGCCGGAGACGAACTCCCAAAACGGCGCAAAGTCGTTGAACTGGGCCTTGGCCGGGTCGAAGTAATGCGCGGCGGTGTAGTGCACATCGGCCGTCAGCCACACCACGTTGTGGATGCCGGCGCGCTTGATCTCGCGCAGCAGGCGGGCGATCTCGATCTCGCGGCCGCGTGGGGCCCCGTTGTCGCCGTTGGCAATGGCTTCCCATTTGTCGCGGCCTTCGGCGTCCTTGCCGTCCGGCACCTGCAGGCCGATAGGCATGTCGGCGGCGATCACCTTCCAGGTAGCCTTGCTGCGCTTCAGGCCGTCCAGCAGCCAGTCCACCTGCGGGCGACCCATGAAGTCGCTCTCGGGCGTTTCGCTGGTCTGCAGGTTGGCACTGTTGGGGCCACGGTAGCTGCGCATGTCCACCACGAACATGTCCAGCAGCGGGCCCTGGGGCAGGTGGCGGTAGACGCGCTGGCTTTCCACATCGGCGGTGCGGCGCAGCGGCGCGTATTCCAGGAAGGCCTTGGCGCCGCGCGCCATCAGCAGGGGCACGTTCTTCTCGGTATAGCGCGGGTCGCCGCTCACGTCTTTGGAGTCCGACCAGTTGTTGGTGACCTCATGGTCGTCCCACTGCCAGATTTGCGGCACGTCGGCGGCCATGCGGCGGATGTTGGCGTCCATCAGGTTGTAGCGGTGACGGCCACGGTATTCATTCAAGGTCTCGGCCACCTTGCTGACCTCTTCGGTCACGATGTTGCTCCAGATGCTACCGTCGGGCAGCTTGACCTGGGCGCTGATGGGGCCGTCGGCGTAAATGGTATCGCCGCTGTGCAGGAAGAAGTCGGGGTTGACCTTGCGCATCTGGTCATAGATGGACATGCCGCCCCAGGCCTCGTTGATGCCCCAGCCCTGGCCGGCGGTGTCGCCGCTCCAGGTGAAGCGCACGTCGCGCAGCGGGCGGGTGCCCGCCGCCGCCGGCAGGCGCAGGTGGCCGGCCATGGGCTCGGACATCACGCGTTCGTTGTGCAGGTCTTGCAAAATCACGCGGTAGAAGATTTCCTGTCCAGCCGGCAGGCCTGCCAGGTCCAGGCGGCCGGTGAAGTCGCTGTCTTCCATCAAATACGGGCCGCGCACGCGGGTGCTGTTGGCAAAGCTGGCGGTGGTGGACCAGTCCACCCACAGGCGCGCCGGGCGGTCGCTGCGGGTCCAGACGATGGCGCCGTCCGCCTTGGGGTCGCCGCTCTGGATGCCCTGGGCCATCTGCGGGCGCATGGCGTCACGGGTGATAACGGCCGGGGCGGACTGGGCCCAGCCGCGCAACGGCAAGGCAGTAGCGCCGGCAACAGCGGTGGTGGCATTCAAAAACAGGCGGCGATCCATGCAAACTCTCCATTCGTGGGTAATCGTGAACACCTCGTGGGTGATGCCGCATTGTTGAAAACACAAATGTCAGGCGTATGACCCCACCCGGCGGCGCGCACAGCCAGCACTTTGATAAAAAACAGGCCGTCAGCGCAGATAAAACCTGCGCGAGCAGCTATTAAATAAATAGCAATTTGCACATGCACGGGGTGGCGATCAGCAGACACACCGGCTGGCGCCTACGGCCTGGCTTGCACGAAATGTGGCAACTACCTACAGTTGGACAGCCTCCAGAGACCGGAGACTCATGGTTTCACCCGACCAATCTGAAAGCCTGCTTATGAATACCCCTCCGGCCACCCCTCACCAATCGGTCGCGCGCAAGCTGGCGCTTGTGTCCTTGAGCGGGCTTGCCGTCGTGCTGCTGGCCGTCAGCATCACCATTGGCTGGCTGGAGCACAACAGTACCAAGTCGCTGATGGTCAAGTCAGTGGAGGAAAAGGTGCAGAGCGTGGTCGCCGTGGCCGACGCCTATGACCAGGTCAACCGCAGCACCGTGCAAAGCGACTTCGAGAGCTTCCGCCAGAAATTCGACCCCGCACTGGCGCTGGATGAAACCACGGGCGACCTCAGTAACGCCGGCACCGTGCTGAACAACGACTTCACCCTGGTGGACCAGTTCAGCAAGGAAAGCGGCGGCGTAGCCACGGTGTTTGCAAAAAAGGGCGAAGACTTCATGCGCGTCACCACTTCGCTGAAGAAGCAGGACGGCACGCGCGCCATGGGCACACTGCTGGACCGCAACCATCCGGCCTACAAGCTAGTCGTGGCCGGCCAGGGCTATACGGGCCCGGCCGTGCTGTTCGGCAAGCCCTATATGACGCACTACGAGCCGGTCAAAAATGCGGCCGGCGCCATCGTGGGCATTCTGTTTGTTGGCAGCGATATTTCGCTGCAGCAGGCCGCGCTGGAAAAACAGGTGGCAACGTCCCACTTCTTTGCCACTGGCGGCATCTATTACATCGACGCCAAAAACGCCCTGGCAGACGCGGTGTTCGTCGCCCACCCCACAGCCAAAGGCAAGAAGGTGCTTGAAGCCTATCCGCAGGCCGAGAAGTTCCTGCAAGAGCTGTCCACCGCGCCTGACGGCTATGTGCGCAATGCCTACCCACTTTTGGCTGAACAAAAGGACAGCCGCTGGGCCTTGATGCACAAAACGCAGTCCGGCAAGGGATGGCTGGTGGCCGAGGTGTCCGAGAGCGAATCCATGGCCGAATACTGGCGCAATATGGGCGTTATCTGGGGCCTGCTGGCCGCCACCACGTTGCTGCTGGGCCTTGGCCTGTATCTGCTGGTGCGCCGCAATGTCAGCCAGCCGCTGGAGGAGCTGACCCGTGCCGTCACCACCGTGGCCCATGGCGACCTGACGCAAACCTTCGTCACCCAGCGCAAGGACGAAATCGGCGCGCTGGTGAACGAAGTCGAAGCCATGCGCCAACGCTACCTGCAGGCCTTGTCGCAGGTGCGCTCGTCGGTGGACAGCATCAGCAACGCCAGCAACGAGATTGCCACCGGCAACCAGGACCTGAGCAGCCGCACCGAGCAGACCGCCAGCAATCTGCAACGCACCGCCTCCAGCATGGAGGAGCTGACCAGCACCGTGCGGCAGTCGGCCGACGCCGCGCAGCAGGCCAACAAACTGGCGGCGTCTGCCGCCGCCGTGGCCGCGCGCGGTGGCTCGGTGGTGGGCGAGGTGGTAGCCACTATGCAGGACATCAACCAGGGCTCCAAGAAGATTGCCGACATCATCGGAGTGATCGACGGTATTGCATTCCAGACCAACATCCTGGCACTGAACGCCGCCGTGGAAGCAGCCCGCGCCGGTGAGCAAGGCCGTGGCTTTGCCGTGGTGGCCAGCGAGGTGCGCAGCCTGGCCGGGCGCAGCGCCGACGCGGCCAAGGAGATCAAGCAGCTGATAGGTGCGTCCGTCACCAAAATCGAATCCGGCGCGCAACTGGTGCAAAACGCGGGCAGCACCATGGACGAAATCGTGCGCTCGGTGCAGCGTGTCAGCGACATCATTGGCGAAATCACCGCCGCATCCACCGAGCAGTCGGGCGGCATCGCCGAGGTGAATACCGCCGTCAACCAGCTAGACCAGATGACCCAGCAAAACGCGGCCCTGGTGGAGCAGTCTGCCGCAGCTGCCGAAAGCCTACGCGACCAGGCCGAGCGCCTGGCCCAGGCGGTGGCGGTGTTCAAGCTATCCGGCGCGGGCGCCAGCCTGCCACGGCTGACGCACGGTAGATAGGAGCCGGATCAGTAACGCTTGCCGCTGACGCGCAGCATCAAGCGCATCACCAGCATGGCCACATATTCCATGGCCCGCTGGCGCAAAGGGCGGCTGGCGTACTGGGCCGGGTCCATGGGCCGCCCCTCCTCCTCCATCGCGCGGTGCAGCCGCCCGTGCAGACTGGCTGCGAAGCTGCTGTCGGAGACCACCACATTCGCCTCGCGCGCCAGCAACAGGCTCAGCGGGTCCAGGTTGGACGAACCCACGGTGGCCCAATCGCCGTCGATGACGGCCACCTTGGCGTGCAGAAAGCTGGGCTCGTACTCGAAGATCTCCACCCCCGCCCCCAGCAGCACGCCATACACCGGCCGGGCCGCGTAGTACTGCATGAAGTATTCGTAGCGCCCCTGCAGCAGCAGGCGCACACGCACGCCACGCTGCGCCGCCTCCACCAGGGCCTTGCGCAAGCGAAAGCCGGGCACGAAGTAGGCGTTGGCAATGATGATCTCGCGCTGCGCCTTTGCAATGGCGCGCAAATAGGCCGCCTCGATCCGCATGCGGCTGCGCAAGTTATCACGTAAAACGAGTGCAGCGCTGGTAGTACCTGCGCCAGCAGCTACAAATTCAGTAGCAACAGGAACAGGCCTTGATTTCGGCGACAGCAGGGTGCTGACCGCGTCGTGCAAGGCATGCTGGCGCAAATCGCGCACTGCCTGCAGGCGCTGCCAAAGCACATCCATGGTGGAGGCGATCTGCGCCACCAGCGGACCCGTCACCTGCACGGCGAAGTCGAAACGCGGCGCGGCCAGCACGCCGTAGCTAGGGTCGTGGAAGTCGTCCAGGATGTTGATGCCACCGCAAAAAGCCAGCGTGCCGTCCACCACGCAAAGCTTGCGGTGCAGACGCCGCCAGCGCGTGGGCAGCAGCAGGCCCCAGAGCTTGACCGGTGAAAACACCCGCCAGCGCACGCCGGCCAGGTCCAGCCGCATGCGCCATTCCGCGGACGGCTCGTCCGTGCCCAGGCCATCCACCACCACCTGGGTGCGCACGCCACGCTGCGCTGCGCGCACCAGGGCCTCGCCCACCTGGGCGCCGGCGCCGGTGAAGTCGAAAATATAGGTCTCCAGCTGCACCGTGTGGCGGGCAGCATCCATGGCACTGACCAAGGCAGGGAAGAATTCCCGGCTCCCTTCCAACAATGCCAGCTGGTGACCGCCGCGCAAATGGGCTCGGTGGCGTGGCATGTCACATCCTGAATTCAGCCAGCAGGGGCAAGTGGTCGGACATCCGCCACCAGATGCGCCCACGCGGCACCTCCAGGCTCAGCGGCTGCATGCCTCGCGCGTACACATAGTCCAGCTGTGCCAGGGGCAGGCGCGAGGGATAGGTGCGCACGCCCGACTTGTCGAAGCAGTGCATCTGGATGCGGTTCAGCGCCAGGCGCATCTGGCTGCCCCAGTCGTTGAAGTCGCCGGCCACCACCAACCGTACATCCGGGGGAATCTCGCGGGCGATATAGGCCGCCAGCTGCTGGACCTGGCGCGCCCGGCTGGCCGGAATCAGCCCCAGATGCACAACGATCACATGCACCGGTACGTCTTCCACCACCACATGCACGTGCAATAGGCCGCGTTGCTCGAAGCGGTGGTCGGAGATGTCCTCGTGCTTGTGCCAGACCACCGGCCAGCGCGAAAGCAATGCGTTGCCGTGCTCGCCGTGGCGGGTGAAGGCATTGGTCTGGTAGACGGCCTCATAGCCCTCGGGGGCCAGAAAGTCGGCCTGTGGCATATCGGGCCAGCGGGTGAAGTAATCCTGCTCGCTGCGGTTGAGCTTGCGCACCTCCTGCAGGCAGACGATGTCGGCGTCCAGCTGCTCTACCGCATGACCCAGGTTATGGATCTCCAGCCGGCGTGCCGGCCCCAGGCCCTGTACGCCCTTGTGGATGTTGTAGGTTGCTACGCGTAAGACAGTCATGGCATGAATCGGGGCAACATCAGGATGGCCTCCGCGTTAGATGGTGAAAAACAGGCTTGCGCTGCTGCATGGTACGGCAACCACTGGTAGGCCGTGTGCTCTCGCGCATGGAGTTGCACTACAGTACCCGCCGGCACCTGCAGGCCGAAAAGTCGCTCGCGGTTCAGCAGCACACCAGGCGCATATCGGTGCCGCCATTGGGGGTAGATGGGGTAGACGTTTTCCAGCTGCCAGTCACGCAAACCCGCCTCCAGCAGGCTCCCGACGCCGCAGCGTATGCCGGTTTCCTCGGCCACCTCGCGCGCGGCAGTGTGGGTAAAGTCCTCGTCCCAGTGGTCTTTGCTGCCGGTGACGGACTGCCAATGTTCGTCCGCATCCGCACGGCGTATCAATAGCACGTCCAGCGCTGGCGTGTGGATCACCACCAGCACGGATTCGGGGATTTTGAAAACAACGGCCATGGCCGCATATTAATCAGCTACTGCCATAAAGGTCATGCGCCAACACACATAGTGTCAAACCACCTGGCGCCTAGAATCAAGCACCGGGCCCAAGCTATTGCCGCCCGGTTTTTTGTGGGCTGTGCAATGCAGCCCCTGCAGCCGGCTCCAGTCCAAGCGCTCCACCTTCTCACCTCAAGAAAGCTGGAACCCCATGGAAATCTTCGACTACGACAACATCCTTCTGCTGCCCCGCCAATGCCGGGTGGAAAGCCGCGCCGAATGCGACACCAGCGTCACGCTGGGCGGGCGCAGCTTCCGCATCCCGGTGGTGCCAGCAAACATGAAAACCGTGGTGAACGCGCCGCTGTGTGCCTGGCTGGCCCAGCACGGCTACTTCTACGTGATGCACCGCTTCGACCTGGACAATGTGCAGTTTGTGCGCGACATGCATGCGCGCGGCGCGTTTGCCTCGATTTCGCTGGGCGTCAAGGCACCCGACTACGCGACGGTGGACCAGCTCGCCGCAGCCGGACTGGTACCGGAATACATCACCATCGACATCGCCCACGGCCATGCCGATACGGTGCAAAAAATGATTGCCTACCTCAAGCAAAAGCTGCCCGCGTCCTTCATCATCGCCGGCAACGTGGGCACACCCGAAGCCGTGATCGACCTGGAAAGCTGGGGTGCCGACGCCACCAAGGTGGGCATAGGCCCGGGCAAGGTCTGCATCACCCGGCTGAAGACCGGCTTTGGCACCGGCGGCTGGCAGCTGTCGGCCCTGAAGTGGTGTGCCCGCGTGGCCACCAAACCCATCATTGCCGACGGCGGTATCCGCGAGCATGGTGATATCGCCAAATCCATCCGCTTTGGCGCCAGCATGGTCATGGTGGGCTCGATGCTGGCCGGCCATGAAGAATCTCCCGGCCAGACGGTGGAGGTGGACGGAAAGCTCTATAAGGAGTACTACGGCTCAGCCAGCGACTACAACAAGGGCGAGTACAAACACGTGGAAGGCAAGCGCATCCTGGAGCCCATCAAGGGCCCGCTGGCCAACACGCTGGTGGAGATGCAACAGGACATCCAAAGCTCCATCAGCTATTCGGGCGGCCATAAGCTGATGGACATCCGCAAGGTGAACTACGTGGTGCTGGGAGGCGACAACGGCCTGATCATGTAAGCGCTAGGACTGCGCGGCCAGAAATGCATCCAGCGCCGCACGGTCTGGGCCATTGACCACACCGCCGGTGCGCTGCACCTTCAATGCCGCAGCCGCCGCCGCGAAACGCAGGGCCTGGCGGTCGGCCTGCCCTTGCGCCAAAGCCACAGCCAGAGCGGCATGGAATACATCGCCGGCACCATTGGTGTCCACCGCCTTCACGGCAAAAGCATCCAGACTGTGCAGCCTGCCGTCACCCGCCCGCATCCAGCACACGCCGCGCGGCCCCAGGGTTACCACTGCCACCTGCGTACCCGCATCCAGCGCCCGCTGCAACGCGGCAGCCAACGGCACATCGGGCGCAAACGCCACCAGGCCAGATTCCGAGAACACTGACCAATCAGCCAAGGCGCTCAAGACTCGCAAATCCTCCTGCGGCGACAAGTCACCGTCCAGCATGCTGAGCACCCCCTGCGCTTTGGCCCACTGCAGCGCCACCAGGGCACCCGGCATCCAGCGCGGGTCCACCGCTACCACATCGGAACCCTGCAGCTGGGCCTCGTCCAAAGGTGCTGCCCTGTGCAAGGCATCGCCACGGCAATTGAAAATCTGGCGCTCACCATGCGCGTCAATCACCACCGCCGAGATGGACGAGGTGGCATCGGGTACGCGTTGCAAGCCAGAGCAATCCACCCCCAGGCTGTGCACTCGCTGGGCCAGAAAACGCCCCGCCTCGTCATCACCCACCGCACCAAACAGGCGGACCCGAGCGCCCAGACGAGCCGCTGCAATCGAGGCATTCGCCGCCATACCTCCCGACACCATGCGATAAGACTGTGCCGGCGTCTTGGTGGGTTGCGAGGGAAACTGGTCGATGTCAAAGCAATGGTCCAGAGCCGCATGCCCCACGGTACTGATACGCGGCCCCGCCGCGGCGGAGGCGCCCTTCTGCATCTCACCCATAACATCCCTCTTTGATTCACCGGCTGCCGGCACGCTGTGCGGACAAGCACTTTGCAGGGCATTGTGTCGCAAGAGACTGCAGTCACTGCGGCATTTGCCTGAAGGACATCCATAGGCAAAGCAAAAAAATATGCCAGGGCTTCAAAAAGCCAGAAATACTGTGCATAATAGAGGGCTTGCCGCAAGCGAATATTAATTGCTTCCAGGCACCAGTTTTAAAGTGGGTTCTTAGCTCAGTTGGTAGAGCAGCGGACTCTTAATCCGTAGGTCGACAGTTCGAATCTGTCAGGACCCACCACTTTCAAGCCCTGTGGGCACTGCAAAGCCTGCTATTTAAACGATAGTAGGCTTTTTTGTTTTTTGGGACAATATGAGACGGCTTACGTGACAAGTCTCATACCCAGCAGCAACGCGTCTTATTGCTCCTGCCGCTGTTCATCCGCCAGCCCTAGATGCGCCATCGAAGTGCGAATTAACTGCACATCCCCTATGCCAATTGCCACTTCCTCGCATTGGCTAAAACAGGGCTGCTGACGCAGGCGCGCAAGCCGGCGACACACTTCGATCAGGTCAACGATCTTCTCCACTACATAGTTGTCGCACGCTGGTTGACCGGGGCCGGCACTCGCGCTCGCCAAGCGATTTCGCAGCGCCTGTAGCTTTCCGATTTCTTCAGTTCTTTTGACCTCAGGCAGGCTGCGAAAGCGTGACCAAAAGTCCTCGACGTCCCGAACGGCTTGCTCTCCATATTTCATGATGGCTCCTATGGAACAACTCCATCATGCGCCCGAGGGCCGCCAAAGCTGTGCGAACTATTTGGCAAATTCATAGAACCTAAGCATCCGCTGACGTAGCCTCTTTAGTCCTCAGACAACGCTCCCACCCCTTCCAAGCCCACTCCCTCGCATATTCAGCCGCGCCGCGCGGAAAAACCAAACAAAAAGCCTCCAGCGCAGGTGAACTCTTCGCTGGATGCTTCCATTTTTATAGCAACTTCAACACGCCTTTGGACCGCAGTGCGGTAAAACGTAGCACCGCAGCACGCAATTTATTCGGCGCGCACGGTCTTCTGGGCCATGGCCTGGGCCAAGCCGCCCCACTGGGCGCGAAACAAACCCGCATCCATTGTCTTGACGTTCTTCATGATGGGCTTGAAACCCATGTGGGCGAGTACGTCACGCTCCAGGTCCACGCCGGGTGCGATCTCGGTCAGCTCCAGGCCGTCGGTGGTCAGCTGGAACACCGCGCGTTCGGTGACGAACAAGACTTCTTGTTGGCGCAGCGCGGCGTCATGCCCGTTGAAGGTGATCTGCTCAACCTTCTCGATGAACTTGCGCGACTTGCCTTCTTTGACGATCGTCAGCTGACCGTCGGCCACCTTGACCTCCAGCCCGCCGGCGGTGAAGGTGCCGCAGAACACCAGCTTCTTGGTCGAACGGGTGATGTTGACGAAGCCGCCACAGCCCACCGGGCGGCCGTTGAACTTGCTGACGTTGACATTACCCCAGTTGTCCGCCTGGGCCAGGCCCAGGAAGCTGGCGTCCAGGCCGCCGCCGTCGTAGAAGTCGAACTGCAGCGACTGCTCGATGATGGCGTCGGCGTTGTAGGCCACGCCGAAGTCGCCCAGTTGCGCCGGGATGCCGCCAGTGATACCGCTCTCGATGCTCAGGGTCAGCTGGTCCGACACGCCCTCTTCCGCCGCCACCGATGGCACGCCGGCGGGGATGCCGATACCGAGGTTGGTGATGGCGCCAGGAGTCAGCTCCATGGCCGTGCGGCGCGCGATGACCTTGCGCTCGTCCAGCGCCATCGGCTCCAGCGAGTTGACCGGCACGCGCACATCGCCGCACAGCGCGGGGTTGAACTGGGTGGCGATGGTCTGCATGTGGTTCTCGGGCTTGCTGAGCACCACGTAGTCCACCGACACGCCGGGAATCTTCACCGCCTTGGGGTGCAAGCTGCCGGCCTTGACGATGCGCTCCACCTGCACGATAACGATGCCGCCACAGGCCTTGGCTGCGTGGGCGATGTTGATCTGCTCCAGCAGCATGCCTTCCTTGTCCAGGGTGATGTTGCCGTTCTCGTCGGCCACGGTGCCGCGGATGATGGCCACGTCGATCTTGGGCGTGGGGTAGAACAGCCATTCTTCGCCATTGAATTCGACCAGCTTGACCAGGTCTTCGGTGGACTTGCTGTTGAGCTTGCCACCTTCGATGCGCGGGTCCACAAAGGTGCCCAGGCCCACCTTGGTCAGCAGGCCGGGGCTGCGGCTGGCAATGTGGCGCGTCAGGTGCGACAGACTGCCCTGCGGGAAGTTGTAGGCCTCGACCTGGCCTTCGAACACCATCTTCATCATCTCGGCGCCGGTCTGGCCGAAGTGACCGGCCACGGTGCGCTTGATCATGCCCGCGTGGGCGAAGTGGACCATGCCCGCGTCCTTGCTGTTGCCTATGGCGCCGCAGGCCCAGGTGGTCACGTTGCGCGGGCGGCCGGTGTCCAGAAAGGTCTGCTCCACGCCTTTGAGCACTTCTTCGGGCAGGCTGGTGACGGCCAGGCCGCCGAGGAAGATGGTGGCGTCATCCTGGATGAGGGCGCCGGCTTGGGCGGTAGTAATGATTTTCATAGTGTGTTTCTGTACTTTATTGGCTGCTGTCGGTGACGCGCAGAATGGTGGCGTAACCGCTGTCGCCGGCTGCACAGCCGGTAAACATGCCGGTGCCGCCGCCGCGCAGCACCAGCTCTTCGATCAATTCGATAATGGCGCGCAGACCGGTGGGCGCTTGCGGGTGGCCCCAGATGATGGAGCTGCCATAGTTGTTCATCTTCTCCCAGGCAAAACCGGTGTCGCGTGCCAGAGCAATGTCGTTGACTGCGAAGGGGTTGTGGGTCTTGATGGCGTCAATATCCTTGATGGTCAGGCCGGCGTTCTTCAGGGCGTTGAAGCTGGCCGGTGATGGTGCCATGGGCATATAGCCCGGCTCCACACGGGCCATGCCAAAACCCAGTATCTGAATTTCGATGTGCGGGTTGACGGACGCCACGCGGGCCAAGTCGCGGGTGGTGACGATGGCGCCGGCATTGCCGTCCGCCGGGTGGGTTTGGCCGCCGTAGGTCACGGTGCCGCCCTCTTTCACAGGCTTGAGTTTGGCCAAGCCTTCGGCGGTGGTGGGAAAGATGCCTTCGTCGGTGCTGAGCACGCCGGTCTGCTTGCGAAACTTGGAGTCGCTCAGCGGCACATCGGCCATGTAGCGCTTCTGGAAGGCGCGGTCGTCGGCCAGCGCCTGCTGGTACTGGGTGTAGCGGTGCAGCTTCAGATCATGCTGCTCGGCGGTGCTGATGCCGTAGCGCGCAGCCACGTTCTCGCCGGTCTGCAGCATAGGGTTCTTGGCATACGGGTCATGGCTCATGTTGTCGGGCACCCAGTGTTCGCTGATGCCGTAGCCACCGGTGCCGCTGGAATCGGGGTAGTAGACCACCGGGCCGTTGGACTGGCGGTCGGCCATCACCAGCAGCGCGCTGGTCGCCGTGCCACAAACCACTTCCTGCGCGGCCATTTGCAGGGCCCGCACGCTGGTGGCGCAAGCTTGCTGAATGGTGGGACCAGCCACGCGGTCTATACCCATCATGCCGGTGACCCAGGGCAATCCGTAGAAGCTGCCCTTTTGCGGATTGGTCAGTCCCAAAATAGCCAGGTCGATCTGCGCCATGTCATAGCCGCGTGCTGCCAGCGCCTGCTTGCCGGTATGGGCCGCCAAGGGCAAGGCATTCAGGTTGGCCAGTGCACCTTGCCATTTGGCAAACGGAGAGGACCAGTAAATTCCGCAGGGAATATAGGCTTGCATGGGAGGTTTTCTCGCTTTGAGAACAGGTCAATTTAGTTATTTATCATAACCAAATTGACCGCCGTCCGACCTAGGGAAAACACTTGGTCACCCGGGCCGAACTACCCACCCAGGACGACAGATACGCGCTGTCAAACGTTCAAGCGCAGCCATTGCGCCAAGTCCGCCACCAGCTGTGTACCCACCGGCGACACGGCACTGAAGTGGATGCAGGCATGGATAGCGCCAGGGTAATGCTGATGGGTCACCGCCACACCCGCCGCTGTGGCACGCAGGGCCAGCGCATGGCCTTCGTCGCGCAACGGGTCGTGCCCCATGGTGGCGAGCCAGGTGGCGGGCAGGCCCGCCAAGTCAGACTGCAACAGCGCCATATCGGGGTGCCCGGGCGATTGCCCGCCCAGGTAGCTGGCAATGAACCAGCGCATCGCGTCCATGGTGAGGAACTTGCCTTCGCCGTTCTCCTGGTACGAAGGACTGGGTTCGTCGGGGTGCTGGGCGACTGGGTAAATCAGGCCCAACGCGCGCACCGCGGCGGCTTTCACCCGCCGCGCCGCTACCAAAGCCAGCTGCGCGCCCGCGCTGTCGCCCACGACGGCGATGCGCTGGGGGTCGGCACCCAGGCTGCCGGCGTTAGCCAGCAGCCAGCGCAATGTGGCTTCCACATCGTCGGGCGCGGCCGGAAACGGATGCTCGGGCGCCAGCCGGTAATCCACAGCAACAACCAGCATCTCGGCATGGTGGCACAGGGTTCGGCAGACGTTGTCATGGGTCTCCAGATCACCCATCACAAAACCGCCGCCATGTACGTAGAGCACCAGCGGCAAAGGCTGCTGGCTCCCCGCGGTATTGGGCGCATAAACACGCAAGGGCAACGCTCCTCCAGGGCCGGTAATGGCGGTGTCAAACACCCGCCAAATCCCGGGGGGTGGCAGGCCCAGGGCCTGCGCCTGCTCACGGTAAATTTGCCGTATCACAGGCGGTGGCAAGCTCTCTAGGGGCGGGTTGCCCTGGGCGGCGGCTTGGGCCAGAAATCCGGCCAAAGCCGGGTCCAAATCGGCCGAAGCCAGGGTCGGGAGATCGTTCATCATTTTGCTTGCTCTTAGGTGGTAGCTCTCAGGCCTCGACGACCAGCGCCCGCAAAGCGGCGTTGAAGACGGCGGACTGCTCCAGTTGCGGCGTGTGGCCGCAGTCATCGACGAGTTGAAACCGGCTCGCCGGGGCCAGCGTGTGCGCGTGCTCCGAATGCGCGAACGGGATCACGCTGTCTTGCCGGCCATGCAACATGAGCACTGGCACCGAGGCCGATGCGAGTGCCGTATGCGCATCGGCCACCAGCGACGCACGCTGCCCACCCAGGTCCGTCATCCGCCGCAAGGTGGCGAGGAAGGCGGCCTGGGCACCCGGTCGCATCACGTTGCGCTCTATCGTCTTGCGCAACTCGTCGGTGACAACAAACGATGGGCCGAAGATGGCCTGAATTTGCTGCATGACGGCCATGGGGCCAGCCCGCGACATCAGCGTGCCCAGCACAGGCAGCATCATCAGCCGGAAGGGCACGGGGCAGTCGCGCCCGAGGTTGGCCGCCGCGGCGAGCAGCACGGTCTGCACCCGCGCGGGCTGCTGGGCCTGCATCTGCAGGCAAATGGCCCCACCCAAAGAATTGCCGGCCAGATGCACCTTGTGCAAACCGAGCGCGTCGGCCACCCTCCATACGAAGGCGGCAAAAGTCTTGGGCGCGAACGGCTGCCCACCGAAGCCGGACAGACCGTGCCCCGGCAGGTCCAGCGCGATCAGACGCATGCCCAGGTTGGCGTCGGCAAACTGCGCCGACCAGAGTTCCAGCGAGCCGCCGATACCGTGCAGCAGCAGCACGACCGGACCAGCACCACCCGAGTCGCAATACCGCACCTGGACTTCATCGACCGAAATGTATGAATCGATCACGTCTCGTCCCCTTGAATACGCATATGTCTCATGCTGCGACCCTGCCCTGGACGCCCGCCACCCTCACAGCCGTGGCAGGCCGAAGGAGAAAGTAGCCCAGCGCCGGCAGCAACACCAAGGCCCCCACCATGTTCCAGATGAACATAAAGGCCAGCAAAATCCCCATGTCGGCCTGGAACTTGATAGGCGAAAATGCCCAGGTGCCTACCGCCAGTGCCAGGGTGATGCCAGTCAACATGACCACGCGGCCGGTGAACTGCAGCGCGTGGTGGTACGCGTCCGACAGGCTGGCGCCCTCACGCATGCGGGCCAGGGTGATGCTCAGCACATACAGCGCGTAGTCCACTCCTATGCCCACACCCAGGGCAATCACCGGCAGCGTGGCCACCTTTACGCCCATGCCCAGCCAAACCATCAAGGCCTCGCACAGGATGGAAGTCAGCACCAGCGGCAGCACCGCCACGAGCACCGCACGCCATGAGCGGAAGGTGATCCAGCACAACAGTACGACAGCGGCATAGACCCACAGCAGCATCTCGTGCATGGCCTTGGCCACCACGATATTGGTGGCCGCGGCGATGCCCGCACTGCCGGCGGCCAGTTGGAAGTGGATGGCGTCGGTGTTGTTGGCTGCGGCGAACCTTTCCACCTCGGCCACCACCCGGGACAGGGTCTCGGCCTTGTGGTCCTTCAGGTAGACATACAGCGCAAGAAAGGAGCAGTTCTGGTTGAACAGCTCGCGCGGCGCCCGTGTCTGCACGCCGCCCAGTGCTCCGTCATTCGGCAGCAGTTCAAACCATTTGAAGTTGCCTTCGTTGTAGCCCACCATCGCCAGTTTGGACAGCGCCGCCATGGAGTTGGTGGACTCCACGCCAGGCAGTTGCTCCAGCCCCCAGGCCAGGGTGTCGAGCTTGGCCAATGTGCCATAACTGGTGCACTGATCTTCGGGCGTGGTGACCATCACCGTCAGGATGTCGGCGCTGGCCGCGTAGTGCGCGATCTGGTAGGCGCTGTCGCGGTTGTAGCGGGAGTCGGGGCGCAGCTCGGAGGCGCCGGGGTCCAGATCGCCCACCTTCAGCTGCAGGCTCACGGCGTAGCCACCCACCGCCATCAGCGTGGAGACCACAATCGCCGCAGCCGCCCAGCGCTTCTGCGTGAAGTGGTCCAGCAGCGCCCACAGCCAGGCACGTTGGGTGCCGTCCTGCACCGCGTCTTCACGCAGGCTACGCGCCGCAGCCTTGGCTCCAACACCGGTGTAGGACAGCAAAATCGGCAGCAGTACCAGATTGGTGAAGATCAGTACGGCCACGCCTATGCTGGCAATCACCGCCAGGTCCTGGATCACCTTGATCTGGATGATGACCAGTACTGCAAAGCCCACAGCGTCGCACAGCAGGGCCGTCAGCCCAGCCATGAACAGGCGGCGAAAGGTATAACGCGCAGCCACCACGCGGTGCGTGCCACGGCCTATGTCCTGCATGATGCCGTTCATCTTCTGCGCGCCATGGCTCATACCGATGGCGAACACCAGGAATGGCACCAGAATGGAATACGGGTCCAGCTCATAGCCCAGCAGCGCCAGCAAACCAAACTGCCAGACCACAGCCACCAACGAGCATGCCACCACCAGAGCCGTGCTGCGGGCACAGCGGGTGTAGCCGTACAGCACCACGGTGGTGATGGCTAGCGCCAACAGGAAGAACAGCAGCACCTGCTGCAGGCCTTCAATCAAATCGCCCACCACCTTGGCAAAGCCGGTCACGCCGATCTGCAGCTTGTCGCTGGCGTACTTGGCGCGTATGACCTCGATCTGGCGTGACAGGTCACCGTAGTCCAGCGCCTTGCCGGTTTGCGGGTTGCGGTCCAGCAGCGGCACGAAGATGATGCTGGACTGGAAGTCGCCCGCCACCAGCTGGCCGATCTCACCGGAGCGCTCCACGTTCGCGCGCAGCTCGGCCAGGCTGGTGGGGCTCCCGTCAAAACTGTCGGGCACCACTGGGCCACCATCCAGCCCCTCTTCGGTCACAGCTACCCAGCGCGTGTTCGAGGTCCACAGCGATTTCATGAACGGCCGGTCCACACCTGGCAGCAGGAACACCTCGTCGTTGATTTTCTGCAGTGTGTCCAGATAGCTCTTGTCGAAAATCGTGCCTTGCTTGGCCTGCACAACCAGGCGCAGTGCATTGCCCTGCCCCGCCAGATCGCCCTTGTGCGCCAGGTAGTTGACGATGTAGGGGTGGCTGGTCGGTATCGTTTTTTCAAAACTGGCATTGAGCTGCAGGTGCGTCCCCAGCCAGCCCAGCACCAGGGTCAAGGCCAGACAGATCGCCATCACCCAAGGACGGTGGTTGAAGAAGGCGCGCTCCACCACATTGCCGGAGCGGGTGTCGAAATCTTCCAGCCGCGCAACCACGGGCTGGGTTTGGGAGGATGTATCGGCGTGCATTATTCTTTCGCGGCTGCGCGCAGCCTTGTTCCAAAAATCAATTCCAAAATCAATGGGCAGACAGGGCCGGCAGGCGGCGCATGCCCCGCAAGCTGGCCACGACCAGGCTGCCGTCGTCGGCCTGCACCACACCCGATACGGGCACGGGTTCACGTGCCGCCACACGGCGCAGCGCCACGCCATCGTCGCGTCCCACCAAGGCATCGCCGGCCTGGCTCATCAGCACAAAGCCACCGCCAGGCAAGCCCATGCCGGCCCCCACCGCCATGGGTACGCCGGTGTCCAATTTGTCCCAATGCACTCCGGCATCACTGGAGCGGTAGGCGGTACCACGCAGACCGTAGGCCACCCACACGTCGCCCACGCTACGCAACAAACCAAAGAAGCTGCCCTTGTACGGCGACTCCAAAGCCGCAAAGCTGGCACCACCATCGGTGGAGCGCAGCAGCAGGCCCTGTTCGCCAGCAATCAGCAGCGTGCTGCCGCTGGCACGCACGCCGTACAGGTGCAAGCTTTTGGGATTCGGCAAGCGCGGGGTCACGGCGGCCCAGGTTTTGCCCCCGTCCGCAGTGGACAGCATCAGGCCGTAGGCCCCCACCACATAGCCATGCTGGGCATCGCTGAACTCCAGGTCAAAGAAGGGTTTGTCGGCGCCCTCCTCCACCAGGCGCTGGGCGTTGGCGATAGCCTTGGCATCACCCGTGGCCTGGGCGGCTTGCAGCACCAGCGCAGCGGCCAGGATGCCGTCCAGCTGCTTGTGCCAGGTGGCGCCAGCATCATCACTACGCAACACCACGCCCAGGTGTCCTGCGGCCCAGCCAGTTTGCGCATCGGCAAAGCACACTGCGGTCAGGGTGGCCTGCACCGGCACCTGGGCCTGCCGCCAGCTTACGCCGGAGTCGTCGGACAGCAGCACGGTGCCGCGCTCGCCCACCGCCACCAGGCGCTTACCCGCGCGAGCCACGGCCAGCGTGGCCGCCCCCAAGGCCTTGGGGGTTTGCACGGCGGCCTGCGTCAACACAGCCGGCGTGCTGGCCGCCCGCGCTGGCAAAGCCAGCACCGTGGCCCAGCCGCACAAGCCCAGCAGGGCCGTGCGCCGCGCCACCCCATATTGAGCGGCCTGTTTCATCAGCGTGCGCCTTCGTTGGACAGGGATTCGGCGCTGAAGAAATTGCGCGGAATTGGCGGCACGATCTCGTACTGCTTGGGCAACTCGTTGGACGCCATGTTCAGGTAGTAGGAACCGTTTTGCAGGTCATAGCCGCCCCACAGCACAAAGTTGGAGACCACAGGCACATCGGGCGCGGTCAACATCAATGCAAAGTTGGTGCGCCAGAGCTGGCCCTTGGCATCCCAACCGTCGAACAATGCGGTCTGCCAGCTGTCTTCGTCGATGTAGTACTTGCGCTTGGGCACCACATGGCGCTTGCCAGCGGCCAGCGTGGCCTCCACTTCCCACACGCGGTGCAGCTCCCAGCGCACCTGGGACGGGTTCAGCGTGTTGGGCGTCACCAGGTCTTCCACCTTGGCGGCGGCGGCGCGGTTGTTGTTGTAGGGGATGTACATCTCCTTCTTACCCACCAGCTTCAGCTCGTGCTTGTCTATAGGGCCAAACAAGGTAAACGCTTCGTCGAACAGGCCGATGCCGGATGTCACCGAATCGGGCGTGTCATAGGCCACGGACGGGGCCTTGCGCACGCGACGCTGGCCTACCAGGTACTGCCACAGCCCACGCGGGGCGGCATCAGAAACGCCGTCCAGAGCCAGAATCGCTTCACCGGCCTTGGAGCCCGGTGCATTGGCCACGAACTTGCCCAGCGAGTAGTAGCCATCGAACTTTTCCAGGCTGCCGTCCTTGGCAAAGAAAGGCTGGCTCAGCGTCTGCGTGCCCCCCGAGGCCATGGCGCGCCGACCATCCGCGGTCACAACCCATACCCGCATGGGTAGAGTGATATTGCCGCCGCGCCAGGCGGTGCGCTGGTTCCAGATGGCTTCATAGCCGTCCTGCGGAATAGGGAATGGCACGCCGCCAAACGCCCCCTCCATGCCGAAGCCGCCTTCTATGGTCTTGGCACGGGTGGCATTCTTGAAGGTGTTGTCATACACCGCCTGGGGTGCAGCCGCCGTACGGTGCGTGGGGTACACGTCGATGCGGAAGTCGGGGTACTTCTTCATCAAGGCCTGCACGCCGTCTGACAACTTGTCGGCATACTGGGCCATGTTCTTGGCGCTGATGGACAGCGTCGGCTTCTCGCCAGGGAACAGGTCGGGGCGTACATCGCCGCTCTTGTAGCCGGCCGGAGCCTTGGTGGCACCACCCTCCCACGAGGGAATCGTGCCCTCCTTGTTGCCCGCCTTTTCGGCCCCCATCGGGGTCAGGGTGGTTTTGAGCTTGGCCGCCTCGTCGGCGCTCACGGCGGCCTGGGCGCCTCCAGCGACCGCCAGCAAGGCGGCTGCGAGCAAGGTGTTTATTGCAAACTGCTTCATGGTGTGTCTCGTTGAAATAGATAGGGGTGTGACAGGTTCAGAAAGTGCGCGACATGTTGAAAGACACATAGCTGCGGTCCTTCAAGGTCTGGCCGTAAGACAACATCCGTGAACCGGCGGGGTCCACCACGGTAAAGGTGCTCTCAGGGCCGAAGTAGCTGGTGTAGGTCAGGCCGATATTCCAGTCGTGGTATTTGCCTTTGACCCCCAGGTTGAAGTCGCCGGCCTTGCTGGCACCACCGGCAAAGTTCATGATGGCCGAGGAGCGGCCCGCAAAGTTGTAGCCCAGGCCCATGGGCAGCGACAGATCCAACCCCGGCAGTACCTGGAAGTACTGCGGCTCAAAGATCATGCGAAAGGCCGCCGCATCGCGCGTGGTGTTCGGGTCCAGGCCACCGTTGCCACGCGTGCTGGGGTTCTTGGTCACGCTCAGGGTGCGGTTCCAAGCCAACTCGGCCACCACCGAGCCGCCGTCCCACAGACCCGATTTGGTCAGAACATAGATGCCAGACAAGTTCAAATGGGCGGTCTTGCCGATGGCAAAGCAGGGGTTGCTGGGCGAGCCACTGCAATCAGCAGCAGGGCCACCCACGCCCAAAATGGCGGGCAGCAGTACCGCCGGGTCGCTGGCCAGGGGTGCATCAGCACGGAACGAACCCTCCAAGGCCCAGTTCAATGGCCCGATGGACGAAGTCACGCTGGCACCCACGGTCTTAACGCCTTCCGCATAGACCTTGTGCTCATTTCCATTGATGAAATCAAACACCGGTACTGCTGGCGTCTTTTCGTTATAGCGTGCGGCGTAGAAGCCGTATTCAAACGCGCTGCCGGCGGGAGCCCAGCGCACTTGCGCGCCAAACTGTCCGTTGTTGCCCGGCGTCTGGTCCTTGCTGTCGTCTGTGTTCAGCACCGTGGTCGGCCCCAGGTAGACACGTCCGCCGCCCAGGTAATCCTGGTTGGAGAAATAGCTGCCCACACCGGGCAGCTTGCTGGGGCGCCACTTGAGCTGGTAGTAGGCGCCCAGGGTCACATCTTCGGCCACCTGCAGGCTACCGGATATCTGCTCCACCGGCAGCAACACTTCTTTGAACTGCCAGTTGGGCACCGACATGATCTTGGCGATATCCACCGGGCCCTGTGCGTTGGCTATACCGTTCTGACCGAAGAACAGACTTTCACCATATTGCAGCGCGTGCTTGCCTATGCGGATGGAGGCCGGCATACCGCCTAGGTTTCCCTTGCCAAACACGAACACGTCCAGGAACTGGTCGCCCCGACCGCTTTGCATGGTGGTCAGCGGGATGTAGTCATTCACCGCCTGGTTGGCGTAGTTGTTCACCCCCAGCGATCCGTCATTGCTGCTGTGGCCTGTGTACTTGGAGTCGTACCAGGCGGCATGGCTGACGCGCAAACCAAAGTTGCCATGGGTCACGTCAAACTCGGTCAAAAGGTCAAACCGGTTGGACACAAAGCCCTTCTTACGGAAGTTCACATCGCCGTCGTTTTCGTTCACAACACCGGCGTCGCTGGACGGCACGGTCAGCCCGGGTGAGGCATCCTTCAAGCGATAGGCCGTGCTGTACTTGGGTGTCAAGTCCAGGCGGATCTTGGTGTCCGGATCAGAGCCCAGTTCCAGGGCCTGGGCCGATACGGCGCACAGCAGGCCACTGGCTACCGCCAGCGCGCTGAGTGGAAAGGGCGTGGTTTTTTTTGTCATCAATGTCTCCTCGGGTAGTACTTTTTTGTTTTACAGATAGGTCGAAGCCAAACCACCATCGACCGGGATATTCACGCCGCTGACCCAGCGCGCGGCATCGCTGCACAGCCAGGCAATCACCGCCGCCACTTCGTCGGCAAAGGCCGGGCGCAGCATGCGGTGGGCGTCTTTTTGCACACGCTCTTCGCCCAGCATGGAAACGAAATCGCCCAGAATGGGTGTGAACACCGGGCCGGGTGCCACGCAATTCATGCGCACGCCCTTGCCCAGAAACCACTCTTGGGATTGCACGCCGTTCCACACGATCAGCGCCTCTTTGAAGTACTGGTAGCAGGTGGCCTGCGGCACCGGGTGGTCACGCAACCAATGCGCTCCGGCATCGAAGCCCTTGATCGCGGCCAGCTCTTTGTGCAAGTCCAGCCGCAAGGGCCATTCAGCCCCCAGGATGGACGCCACGTTGACGATGCTGCCGCCGCGTGGAATGCGCGGCAGCACCGCTTCGGTCAGATGGCGCAGGCCCAGGTAATTGACCCGCGCCACCAGATCCACATCCGCCGTACCGGGCACGCCGGCGATATTGCAGAACGCATCGATGTGCGCGGGCAGCTGGGCCACGGCCGCATCTATGGCTGCCGTGGTGCCCAGGTCGGCTTTGACAAAACCATCCAGCGTCAGGCTGGGGTCGTTGCGGTCCATCCCAATCACCTTGGCGCCCTGAAAGCGGGCCAACCGCGCCACCTCGGCACCAATGCCGGATGAGGTGCCCGTGACGACAATGGTTTTTCCTTGCAAGCTCATGTTGTTCTCCTGGTTGTTATGGATATGTCAGAACGTGTGTCAGAACGGGTACGTGGGGGCCTGGTCTTTGACCGTGACCCACTGCCACATGGTGTATTCCTCCAGGTCGGCAGGGCCACCCACGCTGGTGCCATTGCCCGCGATACCGGGGCCGCCGAACGGATTCACACAATCGTCATTCACGGTCTGGTCGTTGATGTGGACCATGCCGGATTTGAGCTGCTGGCCCACCGCCATGGCGCGGCCCACCGACTTGGAAATCACCGCAGATGCCAGACTGCCGGTGTTGTTGTTTGCCAGCGCAATGGCTTCGTCATCCGTCTTGTAGGTAATGATGTTGGCCACAGGCCCAAAGGTTTCTTCCTCGAACACGCGCATACCGGACTTGACGCCCGTCAGCACCGTGGGTTTGTAGAACAGGCCCTCATAGCTACCGCCAGCTTCCAGCTTGGCTCCGGCCTTCACGCTGTCTTGCACCAGGGCGTGCACGCGGTCACGCTGCTTGGCGTCGATCAGTGGGCCCAGGGCCACTTGGCCACTGGCGCCGTTGCCCATGGGCAGATGTGTGGCTTTGGAAATCAGGCGTTTGGTGAACTCCGCTGCCATGCTTTCGTGCACCAGGATGCGGTTCGATGCCATGCAGATCTGGCCTTGGTGAAAATACGCGCCCCAGGCGGCATTGCATGCGGCCACATCCAGATCGGCGTCGTCCAGAATCACCAGCGAGTTGGTGCCGCCCAGCTCCAGGGAAACCTTCTTCAAATGCCGGCCGGCCAGCTCGCCGATGCGACGCCCCACCGCGACCGAACCGGTAAAGGCAATCATGGGCACCAACGGGTCCACTACCAGGGCCTCGCCGGCTTCGGCGTCTCCGGCCAGCACCTGCAGCAGGTCTTTGGGCAGGCCGGCTTCGGCAAAGATGCGGGCAATCATGAAACCACCGGAAACCGGCGTACGGCTATCGGGCTTGACCACCACGCCATTGCCCGCAGCCAGCGCCGGCGCAATGGCCCGCAAGGCCAAGATCAGCGGAAAGTTGAAGGGCGAAATCACCCCCACCACGCCGTGCGGCACCCGCCGGGCAAAGCTGGTGCGGCCAGGCACGCTGGGCAGCACATGGCCCTGCGATTGCAGGGGCAGATTGGCGGCCAGTTGGCAAATCAGCGCGGCCTCCCGGATTTCGTGCTGGCCCTTGGCCAAGATGCCGCCGGTTTCCCGCGCCGTATACAGGGCCAGCGCGTCAAAATGCTGTTCAAACAAAGCCCCGGCACGGCGGAAGATGGCGGCCTTCTCGCGCGGGGGCATGGCTACCCAGCTCTTCTGCGCCGCTGCGGAAGCGGCCGTGGCGGCAGCCATGTCTGCGGCATTGGCAATGCCTACACGGCACAGCACCTCGCCGGTGGCCGGTTCAATCACATCCCGTACCCCAGCGCCCAGTGCGGCTTGCTGCAGGCCCACAAAGTTGAAAATTTCCGTCGCATCGGTCGCGCCCATGGCCATGTCCTTTAGGTGAATTACGTTCATCAAGTCGCCACATTTCTTTGCAGCACACCTACTTATCGCAATGCACGGACCAGCCTTCTCCCGAAGGCATGCCAAAGGCCGTAAATCAAGCCCTCCGCCAGAGAGGAATTAGGTAGATACCCGAGCCCGCTTTACCGCACTGCAGCATAGGGAAATCACCCTCCATTAATTTCAGCAATTCGTTACATTCCTGAATCAAATTTAACCAATTGATGAAGTCCCCATGCGCAATTCCCCACGGGTTTCCCTGGCAGATGTCGCCCGTGCCACGGGCACGGTGCTCAGCAACTTCGACAGCAGCTCCGTCAACAAGGCCCTGGGGGGCTTTGCCAGCACCCACATCGGCAGCGAGGCCCACCCCAACGTGGCCGACATCAGCGAATGCCTGTTCTTTTCGCCGGGCGATGGGCGCATCTGGCTGCAAGACCAGCGCATGGTCTTGCTGCACACCGAGGCCCTGGGTTCGCTGCGCCGCGAGATGATCGACAGCCTGGGCACCAAGCAGGCCCGTGGCCTGTTCACACGTGCGGGCTACGTCAGCGGCGCGCGGGATGCCCATCTGGTCAGAAAGCAGTGGCCCGATGCCGACCCCTCAGCCGCCGCCATCGCGGGTACGCGCCTGCATGCCCTGGAAGGCGTCGTAAAAGTCGAGCTGGTGCAGGTGACGTATGACGCCAACACTGGCAGCTACGAGGGCGAATTCCTGTGGCACAACTCTAGCGAGGACGACGAGCACATCGCCGCCTACGGCATCGGCGGATCGCCTGCCTGCTGGATGCAGGTGGGCTATGCCACCGGCTACGTCAGCACCTTGTTCGGGCGGCTCATCGTCTTCCGCGAAACGCAATGCCGCTCCATGGGCGACGCGCAATGCCGAGTCATCGGCAAGTCGGCAGACCGGTGGGACAACGTGGAAGAAGACATGCGCTACCTGAACGTGCGCGACTTCGTGGACACTGCCGCCTACGCCCGCTCACCCAGCGACGCCGCCGAGCTACCCGCCAGCGGTGCGTCTGCGGGCGACGCCATGGTGGGCGCATCCTCGGCCTTCAACGCGGCCTGCCACCAGCTCAGCCGCGTAGCGCGCACCACCGCCACCGTGCTGTTCACCGGCGAGTCCGGCGTGGGCAAAGAGAAGTTCGCCAGCATGCTGCACAAGATCAGCCCGCGCAAAGACAAGCCCTTCATCGCCGTTAACTGCGCCGCCATTCCCGAGACGCTGATCGAGTCCGAGCTGTTCGGCGTGGAGCGCGGCGCCTACACCGGTGCCAGCGTGTCACGCCCGGGGCGGTTTGAGCGCGCCAGCGGCGGCACCCTGTTTCTGGACGAGATCGGCACGCTAAGCTTCGTCGCCCAGGGCAAGCTGCTGCGCGCGCTGCAAGAGGGCGAGGTGGAACGCGTGGGCGGCACCCGCAGCATCGCCGTGGACGTGCGTGTGCTGGCCGCCACCAACGAAACCCTGCGCCAGGCCGTGCGCGAAGGGCGCTTTCGCGAAGACCTGTTCTTCCGGCTCAATGTCTTCCCCATCCACCTGCCGCCGCTGCGCGAACGGCGCGACGACATTCCCCTGCTGATGAGCCATTTCTTGAACCACTACCGGCGCAAGCATGGCTGCGACATCCAGGGCTTCACCCAGGCCGCCGTGCGCACCCTGCTGAACTACGACTTCCCCGGCAATATCCGCGAGCTGCAAAACCTGGTGGAGCGCGCCGTCATCATGGCCGATGTAGGCGGTCTCATCGACGTACACCACCTGTTCACCAGCGGAGAGACCCTGGCCCCCGACGTCATGACACTCAAGTTGCAAGACGGCAGCGACACACTAAACCTGACAACTACGCCCCACCCTGCCGCCAAACCAGCCCCCCCAGCCCCCGCCAAAACACCTACCGCTGCAAGCGCCCTGTCGCTGGAGCAAACCGAGCGCGCCATGCTCCAGCAGGCCATCAGCGGCGCCCAGGGCAACCTATCGGCCGCCGCCCGCCTGC
Source organism: Rhodoferax sp. GW821-FHT07F03 (assembly GCF_059418745.1). NCBI lineage: Bacteria > Pseudomonadati > Pseudomonadota > Betaproteobacteria > Burkholderiales > Comamonadaceae > Rhodoferax > Rhodoferax sp. GW821-FHT07F03. The sequence goes on along the minus strand of NZ_JBWKQM010000001.1, from coordinate 337,850 downwards.
TCAACACCACCCGCGCCAAGCTGGCCTACCGGGCCCGCAAGCACGGGCTGGTGTGATGCGGGCACACTTCTGGATTTATAGAAATAGGCCTCTGGCGCAGGTAAATCGTGCGCAAGCAGCTACTTATTTAATAGCAACCAGCATTTAAGCCTCAGGATTTTCGATCAGCAGCGCCATGCCCTGACCGCCGCCCACGCAGGCGCTGGAGATACCGAAGCGTTTGCCGCGCTGGCGTAATGCGCGGGCCAGAGTCACCGTCAGGCGCACGCCAGTGGCGGCCAACGGGTGGCCCAGCGCGATGGCGCCGCCGTGCACATTCAGCTTGTCCAGGTCGAGGCCCAGCTCGCGACCCACGGCCAAGGTTTGTGCGCCCTGGGCCTCGTTGATTTCAAAGAGGTCGATGTCGGCCAGCGTCAGGCCGCAGCGCTCCAGCAGCGCACGGATGGCGGGGGCCGGGCCTATGCCCATGTACTCGGGTGCCACGCCCACTGCCGCAGCACCGCGCAGGCGGGCCAGGGGCTGCACGCCGCTCTTGCGTACATAGGCGTCGCTGGCCACCAGCGCGCTGGCGGCGCCATCCACCAAGGCCGAACTGTTGCCCGCAGTCTGCACGCCACCGGGGTAGACCGTGCGCAAGGCAGCCAGGGCGTCCACCGGCGATGGCCGGGGGTGGGTGTCGTGGGCTATCTGGGTCACTTTGCGCGGCAGCTGGATGCCACGGTTGGCATAGCCTTCCAGTGCAAACACCTCGTTGGCCACGGGCACGATTTCGCCGGCATGAAAGTCCTTGGCGCGCAGCGCGCGGTCGAACGACTGGGCCGCGAATGCATCCACGTCAGCCCGGCTGATGCCGTATTGCACAGCCAGGTTTTCAGCGGTCTGGATCATGCTGACCGGGCCTGCTGTATCGACCAACGCCTCCACCAAAAAGTCCTTGAACTCCACCGGCGCACCCAGCTTGAAGCCGCTGCGGTGGGTGTACGCAGCAATCGGGTTGCGCGTCATGGACTCGGTGCCGACCACCAGCGCCAGGTCGGCATAGCCCAGGGCGATCTGGTCGGCCGCCTGGCGGAACAATTCAAAACCGGTGCCGCAGATGCGCTGCACCAGGATGGAAGGCACGGCCAGCGGCACGCCGGCGTACAGGCCCACATGGCGTGGCAGCACATAGGCATCGAAGTCGGCCTGGGCCATGGAGCCCACCACCACCGACTCCACATCGCCCGCCGGCAACCCGCTGCGCTCCAGCACGGCGCGCGCCACCTTGATGCCCATGTCGGTAGGCGACAGCGCGCCAAAAGCGCCGCAATAGTCCACCAGCGGCGTGCGCACGCCGTCGACAAGCCAGGCATTGTGGAAAGAAGAAGAAAAGTGTTTCATAGAAATCCGTGGATAGTTGAGGCAGGCTGCGGCAACTGTCAGCCGCCGCAAAAACATACGCCGCAGTAGGTGGTGCAAGGTCTATTTTGATTATTAAATATAACTTTATATGCGCCCACCAAAGCTAGGGAAAGCACCTAGGATTCAAGCCTCTTTCAATCTTGTTTTAGTTATTTTTAATAACTATAGTTTGGCAAACTAAACCTGTATTCCCATGCGCACACCACATACCGACATCTCTCTGGAAATCCGCGGCGACAGCGAAGAAATCGCCATCATCCGCCTGACCCGCCCCGCTAAGCGCAATGCGCTGAACGACGGCCTGATCCTGGCGCTGCGCGACATCATGGACGGCCTGCCCGCCAGCGTGCGAGCCGCCGTGATCAGCGGCGAAGGCGAACACTTCTGCGCCGGCCTGGACCTGAGCGAACTCAAGGAACGCGACGCCGGCCAGGGCTTGCACCATTCCCGCATGTGGCATGCCGCGCTGGAGCGCGTGCAGTTCGGCCCGGTGCCGGTGGTTGCAGCACTGCACGGCGCTGTGGTCGGTGGTGGCCTGGAGCTGGCCAGCGCCTGCCATATCCGCGTGGCTGATGAATCCACTTTCTACGCCCTGCCTGAAGGCTCGCGCGGCATCTTCGTGGGCGGCGGCGGCGCGGTGCGCATCCCCCGCCTGATCGGCACCGCCCGCATGATGGACATGATGATGACCGGCCGCGTCTATAACGCCGCAGATGGCGAGCGCGCGGGCTTCGCCCAGTACCTGGTGCCCGCCGGCACGGCGTTCGACAAAGCGGTGGAGCTGGCCGGCCGCATCGCCCAAAACGCCCCGCTGACCAACTACGGCCTGATGCACGCCCTGCCGCGCATCGCCGAGCAACCCAGCGACCAAGGCCTGCTGACCGAATCCATGATGGCCGCGATTGCCCAGAGCGCGCCCGAGGCCAAGGAACGCGTGCGCGCCTTCCTGGACGGCCGCGCCGCCAAGGTGAAAAAAGACTGAGCCCACGCGCCCCCACCTAACCGTACGCGCCAGCCACACGACCAAGTTGCCCGCAGAGCACCGGAACCCAGACATGTCCGCCATCACTACCCCACCCCGCTTCCGCCCCTTGCAGTTTGGCGTCACCGAAGTCCGCACCCGCCAGGGCGAGCAGGGCTGCGTCTATGTGCAAGCCGCCCAAGAGCTGCAGCCCTACCCCACCCGGCTGACCGACCGGCTGGCCCACTGGGCCCAGACCCGGCCCGACCAGACCTGGATGGCCCAGCGCCAAAAGAATGCCGATGGCAGCCTGGGCGACTGGCAGCACATCAGCTACGCGCAAGCCTGGCAGTCGGCGCGCAACATCGCCCAGGCCCTGCTGGGCATGGAGCTGGGACCAGAGCGGCCGGTGGTCATCCTCAGCGAGAACGACCTGGACCACGCCCTGCTATCGCTGGGCTGCCTGGTGGCCGGCATACCGCAGTGCACCGTGTCAGCCGCCTACTCCACCATCAGCCAGGACTTCGACAAGCTGCGCCATGTGCTGAGCACCCTGACGCCTGGCCTGGTTTTCGCCAGCGTGGGCAGCCGCTTTGCCCGCGCCATCCAGACCACGGTGGCCAATGACGTACGAGTAGTGCTGGGTGCCGGCAGCATTGAAGGCCGCGACACCATTCCGTTCAGCCAATTGCTGCACACACCCGCCACCCCAGCGGTGGATGCCGCGCACGCTGCCATTACCGCGGACAGCATCGCCAAGTTCATGTTCACCTCGGGCTCCACCAAGCTGCCCAAGGCGGTGATCATCACCTACCGCATGTGGAGTGCCAATCTGCAGCAGATGAACCAGGCCATGCCCGTGCTGGCTGAGACGCCGCTGGTGCTGGTCGATTGGCTGCCCTGGAACCACACCTTTGGCGGCAACCACAACTTTGGCATCGTGCTCTACAACGGCGGCACGCTGTACCTGGACGAAGGCAAGCCCACGCCCAAGGGCATGGGCGAAACCATCCGCAATCTGCGCGAAATTGCACCCACCGTGTACTTCAATGTGCCCACCGGCTTCGAGGTGATCGCCAACCTCATGAAGACCGACGACCAGCTGCGCAAGAACCTGCTGAGCCGGGTGAAGATGTTCTTCTTCGCCGCAGCAGCACTGTCGCAGCCGATATGGGACTCGCTATTTGAAAGCGCCGAGCGCGAAGTCGGCGAACGCATCGTGATGGGTACTGGCCTGGGCATGACCGAATGCACGCCCTACTCCCTGGGCGTGAACAGCCCCCACGTGCAAGCCGGCCACATCGGCGTGCCCGCCCCCGGCCTGGAGCTGAAGCTGGCCCCCGTGGACGGCAAGATAGAGGTGCGCTACCGCGGCCCCAACGTCACCCCGGGCTACTGGCGCAACCCCGAGGCCACCCGCGAGAGCTTTGATTCCGAGGGCTTCTTCTGCTCCGGCGACGCGGTGCAGTGGATCGATGAAAACGATTTACACAAGGGCCTGCGGTTCGACGGCCGCATTGCCGAGGACTTCAAGCTCAGCACCGGCACCTTTGTCAGCGTGGGTCCGATGCGCGCCAAGATCATCGCCGCCGGCGCACCCTATGTGCAAGACGTGGTGCTGACTGGCATCAACCTGAAAGAAGTGGGCGCCCTCATCATCCCCACCAACGCCTGCCGCAGCCTCAGCGGCCTGCCGGACGACGCCAGCATGCAAGCAGTGTTGGAGAGCGCACCCGTGCAGGCCCGCTTTCAACAGCTGATGGACCAGCTGGCCGCCAGCGCCACAGGCAGCGCCAGCCGCGTTGCCCGCGCTTACCTGCTGGCCGAGCCACCCTCGCTGGACAAGGGCGAGATTACCGATAAGGGCTCCATCAACCAGCGCGCCGTACTCAAACACCGCGCCGCCCTGGTGGAGGCCATGCACGCAGACCAGTTGCACCCCACTCTCAAGCCCACAGAAAAATAACATGGCAACGGCTCCATGGATCCTCCTGCCCGGCGTGCGGGTGATGGCACGCCTGAACGTGGGAGGCAAACTCGCCTTCGCGTTTGCCCTGCTGGCAGCCGCGCTCGCACCCGCACTCTGGGCCGCATTCGGCGCCAGCGCAGACGGCATAAATGGCGTATCGCGCCAGTTGCTGCTGTGCTGGACGGCGGTGGCAGTGGGCGCACTGGTCTACTTTGGCGCATGCATCCAAGCGAACTTGTCGACGGGTTTGCAGGAGCTGGCCCAGCTGGTGGAAGCCGTGTTGGCTGGCAACCTGCGGCACAGCACGTCCATCACCGGAACAGACGAGTTGGCCCAGATCACGCGGCGTATGGAATCCATGAGCCGCAACCTGTCTGCCATCGTGGCCGCGATCCGCAGCGAGGCCGAGCTGGTGAGCATGGCCGGCGACCAGCTGTCCAGCGGCACCTACAGCCTGTCTGAACGCACCGAGCAGCAAGCGGCCAGCCTGGAGCAGACCACGGCCAGCGTGTCCGAGCTGGCCTCCACCGTGCAGCGCAGCGCGGAAGACGCGCTGGAAGTGCACCGCCATACCGAGCGCGTGCAGCTCACGGCCGACAACGGCGGCGCCATCGTGCAATCTGCCGTGGGCGCCATGGAAAGCATTGCCAAACGCTCCAAGCAGATGACCGAAATCATCAGCGTGATTGACGGCATTGCATTCCAGACCAACATCCTCTCGCTGAATGCCGCCGTGGAAGCCGCGCGGGCCGGCGAAGCGGGGCGCGGCTTTGCCGTGGTGGCGTCCGAGGTGCGCACCTTGTCGCAACGCAGTACCAAGGCGGCCGGCGAAATCAAGAAGTTGATCGAGGGCTCGATCGACGAAGTCGCCAGTGGCGTGGTGCACATCCACAAGACCAGCCGCCTGCTGCAGGACATTGTGAGCGGCATCCACGAAGTGACCGTCAGGGTGGGCCATATCTCCGCCTCCAACACCGAGCAAAGCACCAGCATCCATGAAATAGCCCAAGCCGTGCGCAGCCTGGACGACATCACCCAGCGCAATGCGCAGCTGGTCGAAGTCTCCGCCCGCTCGGCCGACAAGCTGCGCTCGCAGGCCAGCAATCTGTCGTCCAGCGTCATCTCCATGCGGCTGCGCCAGGGCTGCGCCGATGAAGCCCGCGTACTGGTAGAAAAGGCCTGCGCACTCATTGCGGCTGAAGGGCTGGAGTCCGCCGTGCGCCGCATCCATGACCGGCAAGGCGGCTTCATGGAACGGGATCTGTTCATCATCATTCTGGACCGCCGGGGCTACTTCCGCGCCTTCGGCATGGACCCGAGCAAGGCCAACAAACCGGCCGTGGCCGCACCGGGCGTGAATCTGGAAGAGTTGAACCGCAAGACCATCGCGATCGCCGACGAGGGCGGTGGCTGGATCGAGTTCAAGGGCATACACCCCATCACCAAGCTGCCCGCAGACAAGATGGCCTATGTGCTGCCCGCTGCGAGCCATGACTGCATGGTCATGTGCAGCATCAACAAAAACGATGGCAGCCAGGCCGCTGCACGCCTGCAGCTTGTGACACCAGCCGTTTAAGCCCGCAGCGCAGACAAATACTACGACAACCGCTACACATTCAATAGCATAGAGAGCATCACATGAACATTCAAGGACACGCAGCACTGGTCACCGGCGGTGGCTCCGGGCTGGGCGAAGCCACCGCCCGCGAACTGGCCCGCCTGGGCGCCAAGGTCGCCATACTGGACGTCAACCTGGCGGGCGCTGAAAGGGTCGCCGCCGACATCAACGGCATCGCCTGCCAGTGCGACATCACCAGCCCCGACAGCGTCACCGCCGCTATCGAAAAGGCCGCCGCCGCCCACGGCCCGGCCCGCATTCTGATGAACGTGGCCGGCATCGGCGGCGCCAAGCGCGTGGTGCAAAAGGACGGCAGCGCCGCCCCGCTGGACGCCTTCAGCAAGGTCATCACCGTGAACCTGATCGGCAGCTACAACATGACACGCTTGTTCGCCGCCGCCTGCGCCAAGCTGGAACCGCTGGAAGACGGCGCGCGCGGCGTGATCATGTTCACCGCCTCGGTCGCCGCCTTTGACGGCCAGGTAGGCCAGCAGGCCTATAGCGCCTCCAAGGGTGGCCTGGTCGGCATGACGCTGCCCATGGCGCGCGACCTGGCGCAGCATGGCATCCGCGTGTGCACCGTGGCGCCCGGCCTGTTCGCCACGCCGCTGATGCAGGAGCTGCCCGAGGCGGTGCAGGCCTCGCTGGCCGCCAGCATCCCCTTCCCGTCCCGTCTGGGCAAGCCTTCCGAATTCGCCGAGCTAGCCGCGCACATCGTGACCAATGGGCACCTGAACGGTGAAGTCATCCGGCTCGACGGCGCACTGCGCATGGCACCGCGCTAAGCGCTGCAGCAACCGACAAGACCAAGGAGACAAGACATGCCCACACCCCAAGCCCCCACCGGCGCGGCAGGCAGTACCAAGGTGCTGACCCTGTTCCTCTGCTTCATCGTGGCCCTGCTCGAAGGCCTGGACCTGCAGTCCGCCGGCCTTGCCGCCTCGGGCATCGGTGCCGAGTTCAAACTGCTGCCGCCGCAAATGGGGGGCATGTTCAGCGCCGGTCTGGTCGGTCTGCTGCCTAGCGCCTTGTTCGGCGGTTGGCTGGCGGACCGCATTGGCCGCAAGAAGGTGCTGGTCGGCTCGGTGCTGCTGTTTGGCCTGTTCTCGCTGGCGACAGCCCATGTGTGGGACTACCAGAGCCTGCTGGCCGCACGCTTTATGACCGGGCTGGGCCTGGGCGCGGCGCTGCCCATCCTGATCGCCCTGTCGTCTGAGGCCGCCGACGAGCGCAACCGCAGCGTGGCCGTGAGCGTGACCTATGCCGGCATCCCGCTGGGCGGCGCACTGGCCTCGGTGTTGGGCATGCTGAACGTGGGCGGCGGCTGGCGCGGCCTGTTCTATGTGGGTGGCGTGGTGCCGCTGCTGATTGCTTTTCTGCTGATCCTGCTGCTGCCCGAATCCCGCGCTTACCTGAGCCGCCAACAGGCTGCTGCCGCCACGGCGCGCCCCGTCTCCAGCGAGGGCCTGGCCGGACTGTTCAAAGGCAGCATGTGGAAGTCCACCCTGCTGCTGTGGCTGGCCAGCTTCTTTGTGTTGACCGTGCTCTACATGCTGCTGAACTGGCTGCCGTCATTGCTGCAGGGCAAGGGCATTAGCCGGGCCGATGCGGGCATGGTGCAGCTGCTATTCAACTTCGGCGGTGCTGCAGGCTCGCTGATGGTGGGCCGGCTGATGGATTCCAAGGGCCGCATGTTCACTGCCGTGTGCATCTACGTGGGCATGTTGCTGTCGCTGGCCGGGTTGGGCATGTCGGACAGCTTCAGCATGATGCTGCTGGCCGGGCTGGGTGCAGGCTTCTGCGCACTGGGCGGGCAGCTGGTGCTGTATGCGATGGCACCGGCGCTGTACCCCACCTCCATCCGTGGCACGGGAGTCGGTGCCTCCATCACCGTAGGCCGGCTGGGTGCGATTGGCGGCCCGATGATCGCCGGGCAAATCCTCGCAGCCGGCATGGGCGTGGGCGGCGTGATGGCCGCGTCATCACCCGGCATCGTGGTCGCCGCCGTGGCCGCCATGGCGCTGATGCGCGCCCAACAGGCGCTGCGCAGCCACTAAGAATTTATATATAAAAAAGACCTGTAGCGCAGGTAATACCTGCTCCAGCAGCTATCAAAAAAAGAGCAACCCATGGCCGCACTGAGCAACATCGCCTTCCTGCTATCCGAGGTGCTGCAGGCACCGCAGCAATGGCAGGTCTTACCGGCATTTGCCGATACCGATGCGGACCTGGCGCTACAGGTGCTGGAGGAGGCCGACAAGTTCGTCAGCCAACAAGTTGCACCGTTGCAGCGCGTGGGCGACGAGGTGGGCTGCCGCTTCCACGCCGGCCAGGTCAGCACGCCGCCCGGCTTCAAAGAGGCCTACCAGGCCTTCTGGCAAGCCGGCTGGCCGTCGCTGTCCTGCGCCCCCGAAGACGGCGGCCAGGGCCTACCAGCGGTGCTGGAATGCGTGCTGTTTGAGCTGCTGGCCGGTGCCAACCACGGCTGGACCATGGCGCCCGGCCTACTGCACGGCGCCTATGAATGCCTGAAACACCACGGTAGCGACAGCCTGAAAGCGCAGTACCTGGAAAAGATCGCCAGCGGCGAATGGCTGGCCACCATGTGCCTCACCGAAGCCCACGCCGGCAGCGACCTGGGCCTGGTGCGCAGCAAAGGCGTACCCAATGCCAATGCCACCGACGGCAGCGTACGCGTGAACGGCAGCAAGATCTTCATCTCCGGCGGCGAGCACGACCTGAGCGACAACATCATCCACCTGGTGCTGGCCCGCCTGCCCGATGCGCCGGCCGGGCCCAAGGGCTTGTCGCTGTTCCTGGTGCCCAAAATACTGCCGGGCGGCGAGCGCAACCCCGTGGTCTGCGAGCGCATCGAGGAAAAAATGGGCCTGCACGGCAGCCCCACCTGCGTGATGCGCTTTGACGACGCTACCGGCTGGCTGGTGGGTGAACCGCACAAGGGCTTGAACGCGATGTTCGTGATGATGAACGCCGCCCGCCTACACGTGGGCCTGCAAGGCCTGGGCCTGCTGGAGGCCGCCTGGCAAAAAGCCCACGCCTATGCGCTAGAGCGCCGGCAGATGCGTGCCCCAATGGCCGCACAAGGCCCCAGCACGATCGCCGAGCACCCCGCCATCCGCCGTATTCTGGACACTCAACGCGCCTGGATAGACGGCGGCCGGGTGGTGGCCTACCACACGGCCTTGCAGCTGGATGTGGCCAAGCACAGCCCGGACGCAGCCCAGCGCACCGGCGCCCAGCGCTGGTGTGCCCTGGTCACGCCAGTGCTGAAGGCGGCTTTCAGCGACCAGGCCTTCCAGGGCGCCAGCGCCTGCCTGCAGGTGTTTGGCGGCCACGGCTACGTCAGCGAATGGGGGATTGAGCAGATCGTGCGCGACTCGCGCGTGGCCATGATCTACGAGGGCACCAACGAAATCCAGGCCATCGACCTGCTGGTACGCAAGGTGCTGGCCGATGGCGGCGCCGGCATCAGCGCCCTACTGGCCGAGTTGCCCGCCACCGCGCGACGCAACGCCCTGCTGCAAGCCACCGCAGACCTAGTCCAGGCCGCCAAGGCTACACCCGAGCTGCCCTACTGGGTGGCAGACGACTATCTGCGCGCCGTGGCCCTGGCGCTGCTGGACTGGGCCTGGGGCCGCATCCGCACGACTCCAGCCGCCAGCGGGCCGCGCTGGAGCGTACCGGCCCAGGCCTTCCAGACCTGGGTGCTGCCCGAATTCGATATGCGCCTGGCCATCATCCGCCAACGGTTGGACGCGCAGACATAGCGATTACTTCACACCGCGGCCCGATTTGCGCGGGCCGCGCTTGTCCGTGGGTGGCCCGGCTTTTAAAATGGAGCTTCCTTTGCCCGCCGGAGCCCTGCCGTATGAATGCCATCTCGTCCATTTCGCTGTCCGGCATGCAAGCTGCGCAAACCCGACTGGATGCGTCTGCCCACAACATCGCCAACCAGCAAACTGAAGGGTTCCAGCCCCTAGAGGTGCAGCAAAGCACCCAAGCAGACGGCGGCGTCAGCAGCCAGGTGGAACGCAGCACCGGCGCCGGTCCCAGCCTGGAAGACGACGTGGTCGCCCAGCTGCAGGCCAAAAACAGCTTCCTCTCCAACCTCAACGTCTTCAAGACCAACGACAGCATGCTGGGGTCGCTACTGAATATTCGCGCCTGAGAAGCTGATGCCAACCAAGCCCTGAAGCGCGCTCGTTTGATCTTGAAGCAGTACCACGCGATGCTGCGACCGAATACCTGAAAAACGTGATGGGAAAAGTGGTGGCAGGCTGAGCGAGGTCGTCGTTGTCGACCCCGGTCTTTGGGGCCCGCCCTTGCAGGGGTGCGACGCAGCCAATCCTTGGAGCGCTCGGGCGGAGCATTACAATTTTCGGGAGCATGTTGAATTCGAACATCATGGTGGATTTTCAAAACACTGATCAAGACAGTCCGAAGACCCAGCAACCAATAGGATGAATGGATGATCAGCGCAAGCATGCAAGGTGACGTTAGGCGTCTGATCCTGACACGGCTGCGTATAGCTTACCAACGGGTCAGGCTTTCTACAGTTTCCAGCCTGCTGGTGTCATTACTGGTAGTGGTAGCCCTGTGGCCGGCCGTCGCCCGACCGGGGCTAATAGCTTGGCTTTTCGTGCTGTGGCCGATCTTGGCGATTCGCTACCTGTTCGCCCGCCGCTTTTTGAAGCTGGACCAAAGCGCCCGTGTCAAACCAAACAAGTGGATCACCGGCTATGTGATCGGTGCGGCAGCCACGGGGTTGTGCTGGGGGGTTACGGTTTTTTGCTTCCCGGAGTCGCCCCGGGATCAAACTGCCCTCCTGTTGGTCTTCGTGATCGCAGGGGTTAGCGCATTTGCCTGTGTGACCATGGCGTCGGTCCCGCTGGCATCCAACGCCTTCATGCTGTCCTCTTTGCTGCCGATGGCCCTGTGGCTGTTTTCATTTGACCAGTACGCCATGACTTTGATCACGCTGGTCTATCTGGGGCTGATGCTGCTGCTTTCGCGCCAAGTGCATGAAACCGTGCTCTCTTCTATGGTGTCGAACCAACAGAATAGGGAATTAACTTTGGCAGATCAGGAACGCGAAACGCGTTACCGCGCCCAAAACAAGCTACTGCATTCTGTGATGGAAGGCGCATCCGATGTAAGCATTTGGACAATCGACCGAGACTGCCATTACCTGATGTTCAATGCCCAGCATCGGGCAAGTTCAAAAAAGCTGAGGGGGGTAGACATTGCCATCGGAATGAGCGCCATCGACATGCTCAAACGCGAGGAATTCCGGGCGTTTCTCGATCGTGGATTCGGGCCTGCGTCAGCAGGTAATGGTTTCGCCGCCGAGACCAGGGAAGAAGTTGTGCAAGATGGCACCACAACCTACGAATACTTTGAGCACCACGGTTCGAGAATTTACGATGATGATGGTGAAGTCTTCGGGCTGACCATCTTTTCGCACAACATCACCGAGCGCAAGCGTATGGAACTCGAGCTGGAGGAGTCGCGCAACTTCCTCAGCAAGGTCATCAATTCCATTTCCGATCCGATTTCCGTCAAAGACAGTGAGCATCGGTGGATACTGCTCAACGACACCTGTTGCGCCATGATCGGCCACCCCCGTGAGGTACTGCTTGGCAAATCTGACTATGAGTTTTTTCCCAAAGAACAAGCCGATGTGTTCTGGGAAAAAGACGATCTGGTGTACAAGTCCGGCCAAATCAACGTCAACGAGGAGACCCTCACGGATGCGAATGGCAACACACGCTATCTGCTAACCCAGAAATCTCCTTTCACGTTCCGTGATGGGCAGCGCTACATTGTGGGCATCAGTCGCGACATCACCGAGCGCAAAGCTATTGAAAAAGCTTATCGCGACAGCGAGCATATGCTCCGGGAAGCCCAGCGCATCGCCCATGTCGGCAGTTGGGACGTCGATATGGTGAACGACAAGCTCACCTGGTCAGACGAAATTTTCCGCATCTGGGAAATTGACAAAACAAAATTCAAAGCGGACTTCGTGGCGTTCCTCGAAACGGTACACCCGCAGGACAGGGAGCGTGTATTGCAGGCTTACAACGAAGCCGTTGTCAACCATTCGCTCTATGCAGTCGAGCACCGCCTGCTATTCCCGGATGGGCGGGTCAAACACATCTTGGAGCAGGGCGAGCCACAATACGATGGGCAAGGCAAGCCGGTACGTTTCATCGGCACATCGCTGGACATTACCGAACGAAAACGTCTGCAAAATGAGTTGGCCGAGCGCGAACGCGAGTTTCGTTCGCTGGCGGAAAACCTGCCGGACAATATTGCGCGCTGGGATGTGAACGGGCGCTATCTGTATGTGAATCCCGCCCATGAACGAACGCTGGGCATTGCGGCAAGCGATCTGATCGGGCAGCCGCTCCCCGATACGCACGCGCACGTCAGGGCGGCCATCGCACAGGTTGTTGCCACCGGGCAGATGGTTGAACTGGTGCGTCAATCTGTGCCGGTTGGTGACGAGATTCAAATCCACGAAGTCAGCCTGGTACCAGAGTTCGATGCCGAAGGCCGTCTCGTCAGCGTGCTGGGGTTGGGTCGCAACATGACGGAGTTTTACCGCATGCAGCAGGCTGTCGTTGAACGCGAGCATGAGTCGCGCACCCTTATCGACAACACACCAGACACCATCGCCCGTTACGACCGCGATGGCATCCGCATCTTTGCCAACCAGGCCTTGGCCAACGGCATAGAAGGCGGCTTGGATGCTGCACTTGGCAAGACCCCCACCGAAGTTCCTGGCGGAGAACAATCTAAAACCTACGAGGCCAAACTGCGCGAGGTCTTGGCAACCGGTGTCAACACCGAATTTGAACTGGTCTGGCCGGGCAAAAATGGGCAGGCGCTTTGCAGCCACATCCGGCTCACGGCGGAGTTTGATGCCAGTGGCACCGTAGTCACGGTGCTGGCGGTGGGGCGCGACATCACCGATCTGTACAACTTCCGCCAGAAGATTCACCAGATGGCGTTCTATGACAACCTGACCTCGTTGCCTAACCGCGCCCTATTCAACGACCGCCTGCATCAGGTGCTTCACGATGCTGAATGGCACGGCCAACTTGCTGGAGTGATGTTGCTGGATCTGGACCGTTTCAAGGCCATTAACGATTCGTTGGGCCACCCCGCTGGAGATACCCTGTTGCGCGAAGCAGCGCTGCGACTCACCTTTTGTGTGCGTACCTACGACACCGTGGCGCGTCTCGGTGGGGACGAGTTCGCCATTTTGTTGCCCGATATCCGCAGTGGCGCTGACCTCGGGCGAGTGGCCAGCAAAATTCTCACAGCGTTCAATGAACCGTTTTTGCTGGAGGGCAACGAAGTGTTCGTGTCCACCAGCATCGGTATTGCGGTGTACCCCAATGACGACACCGATCCCCACGGGCTGATCAAGCAGGCCGATTCGGCCATGTATTTCGCCAAGCGCTCCGGTCGCAACAATTTCCGTTTCTATTCCAAAGACCTCACGGCCAGCGCGACTGAGAAGCTGTCACTGGAGTCAGAGTTGCGCAGGGCGCTTGAACGCAACGAGCTGGAACTGTATTACCAACCGAAAATCCGCTTGGACGACAACATGCTGGTTGGCTCAGAGGCCTTGTTGCGCTGGAACAATCCGCAGCGCGGCATCGTGCCGCCGAATGAGTTCATCGCGATTGCAGAAGACAGTGGGCTGATCATCGACATCGGCCATTGGGTACTGCGTGACGCATGCCGCACCGCCTGCGATTGGAATGGCGCGGAGAAGCCTTTGCACAAGGTGGCCATCAATCTGTCAGCACGCCAGTTCCAGTCCAACGATCTGGTCAGTGTGGTGTGCAATATTCTCGAAGAAACCGGCTGCCATCCGCAATGGATCGAGCTGGAGATCACCGAAAGTCTGTTGCTTGACGAGCAGGGTCAGGTGCTGGAGATGCTGAAAAGCTTCAGTGACATGGGCGTCACCATTGCCATTGACGATTTTGGCACCGGCTATTCGTCACTAAGCTACCTAGCACGCTTCCCAATCAACACCCTGAAAATTGACCGCTCTTTCATAGGCACCATCACTACCGAACATTTCCGCGGAGAGCTGGTGAAGGCTATTCTTTCCATTGCACGCTGTCTGGGGCAGGAAGTGGTGGCCGAAGGGGTCGAGACGCTTGAGCAAGCAACCTTCCTGCAGGCCCATGGTTGCCAGATTGCGCAGGGTTACCTCTACGGCAAGCCTGTGCCCAAGGTGGCGTTTGAAGCCATTAAATTCGCCAAGCACGGTGGGTAACGGTTTACTATTCCAATAAGCACAAAAATGCCCGTATCCGGGAAGTTTCTGATGGTCCTCGGGGCAGCTACGCTATACATTTAGATACATTTGCTGTCAAACAGCACAGTAGCCCCATTCCCTAGTCCGCCTGCGAGGCAGACGCCAAGGAGCCTTGTGAACCAACGTGCGGACGACCTCTCTACCAGCCAGGCCATGGTGATAGATAGTCACGCCACTTCGCGCTCCATCCTGGTGGCCCAGCTACGCGACTTTGGCGTGGGAAAGATAGTGCAATGCATGTCCACCGCCCACGCGCGCCGCCTGTTGGAGCACGAGCAGTTTGACGTTGTGCTGTGCGAACACCAGTTTGCCGGCAGCTCATCCTCTGGCCAGGATTTGATCGACGATCTGCGTCGCAACCAGTGGCTCCCCTTCTCCACCGTATTCATCATGGTGACCGCCGAAGCCACCTACACCAAGGTGGCCGAAGCGGCCGAGTCCGCGCTGGACGGCTACCTGCTGAAGCCGCACAGCGCCAACAGCCTGGGTGAGCGCTTGCTGCAGGCGCGCGTGCGCAAGATTTCGCTCAAGGACATCTTTGAAGCCATCGACGCGGGCGACTTTGAAAAGGCCGCGCAACTTTGCGTCAACCGGTTCAACGCCAAAGGGCCGTTCTGGCTGTACGCCGCCCGCGTGGGTGCCGAGCTGCTGCTGCGCACCAACCAGTATGACCAGGCACAGACCCTGTACGAGGCCGTGATTGCCGCCAAGACCCTGCCCTGGGCCAAGCTGGGAGTGGCGCGTTCGCTGCTGGATTCCGGCCAGACCGCCAAGGCCACCAGCGCCATCGAAAGCCTGATCGGCGAGAACCCGCAGTACGCCGATGCCTACGACATCCTCGGCCGCGCCCAGTTCGAGCAAGGCAAGTACGAGCAGGCCATGGCCTCCTACCAGATGGCGGTGGACATGGCGCCCGACTCCATCAGCCGCGCGCAAAACCTGGGCCTGATGATGTACTACGTGGGTGACCGCAAGCAGGCCGAGAAAATGCTGGACCGCACGGTGCGCCTGGGGTTGGACTCCAAAATGCTGGACTGCCAGACCGTTGTGCTGCTGGCGTTCATGCGCCTGGAAGCCAAAGACCGCAAAGGCCTGCAGCGCTGCTTCGACGACTTCAAGCGCGTCATGGAGCGCAGCACTGACACTGCACGCAATGAGCGCCTGCTCGGCATCATGCAAACCCTGCTGTACATCCACGACCAGTTGGTGGGCCAGGCCGTGCAGTCGGTGCGCGAGCTCACCCGCAGTGTCAACCAACAAGCTTTTGACTTCGAGTCCGCATGTAATCTGCTGGCCCTGCTGAGCGTGCTGGCGCAGCGCAGCATCCAATTGGACGAGATCCAGACCGTCATCGACGCGCTCGGCAAGCGCTTTTCCACCACCCGCCCCTTGAGCGAATTGCTGGCAGCCTCTTGCGCCGCACATGAACCCTATGCAGAGCGCATCCGGGAATGTCAGCCGCAAATCGCCAAAATCACAGAAAGCGCCATGGCCCTCAGCCTGCGCGGGGACCCCAAAGCTGCCGTGGAAAATCTGATCCTGCATGGAACCAACACGCAGAATGCCAAACTGATCGAAACCGCCTTCCTGGTCCTGCAGCGCTACGAAGCCAAGATCGACGACCACGCCAAGCTGCTGGCCACGGTGCAGGATTTGCGTGCGCGCTTCGCTCCAGCCAACTCTCGTTCGGTCCTGGGTGAACCCAAGCGGCAGGCGGGCCAACTAAGCCTGCGCACGGGTGGTGCGGCAGCACGTACATTACCGGGTTTGGCTCCTGCCGAACCCGCGCCCCAACGCCACGCCTTTTTGCCCCCTGGCTCCACCTGAATACCCATGTCCTGGCACGCCCAACTCGACCTGCATTACCAACAAGAAGCCGCCCGCAGCATTGCCCGCCACCTGCACAAGGGCCCGCTGCGCATTCTGCAAAGCCTGTACCCGGAGGGTGATGCCATTTGTCATAACGTGCTGGTCCACCCGCCCGGCGGCCTGGTCGGTGGCGACACACTGGACATCACGGTGCAAGTAGACAGCGGCGCCCACGGCCTCATCACCACGCCCGGTGCAACCCGCTTCTACAGATCCGCCGGCCAACCCGCGCTGCAAAACACCCAGATCACGCTGGCGCCCGCGGCCCGGATGGAATGGCTGCCAAGCGAGGCGATTTGCTACAACCAGTGCCTGGCCGAAAACCGCCTGCGCTTCCAGCTGGAGCCCGGCGCCGAACTGCTGGGCTGGGACGTGACCGCATTTGGCCTGCCGCAGGCGCAGCAGCCGTTTGCGCAAGGCCGCTTTTGCCAGCACCTGGAGCTGCCCGGCGTGTGGCTGGAACGCGGCACCATAGACGCCAGCGACACCCGCCTGCTGGACAGCCCGCTGGGCCTGGCCGGCAACAAGTGCATGGCCTCGCTGTTCTTCCTGGCCGGCAGTCGCCTAGAGAATGCGCGCCGCGCCGCCGCGCTGGACGTGGCCCGCCAAGTCATCGACAGCCACCCGCTGCGCGACACGGCCGGCGCCACCAGCCCCGATGGCCAGGTCGTCATCGTCCGCGCCCTGGCCCCGCTGGTGGAGCCAGCCATGGATTTGATGAAACAAGTCTGGGCCGCCTGGCGAGCCCACTTCTGGCAGCTACCCGCCACCAAGCCACGCATCTGGGCGATGTAGAAGAAATAGGCCGCCAGCGCAGAGGATACCTGCGCAGACAGCTATCAAAAATGCAGCAGAAAACAGACAAAGCCTCAGCCTTCTAAGCTGAAGGTCACCGTAAAGACGAGACTGTCTGTTCCAGAAACACCGCAGAACCGGCTCCGCCGGGCTGCTGGTGTTGCCCCCTGCAAGGGGGTTGGAGTAGCGACACGCAGTGCGCGAAGCCTGGGGGTGAGCCCAGCTACCCCGCTCCGACCAGCATCTGCACAAACATCTGCAGCTTGGTATTGGTCTCGGCACTCAGGGCGGTGAACTCCAGCCCGGCCAGCAGCAGGCCTTCTTCGTGCTTGGTCTTCATCACGCGGGCATAGATGTCGGTGACCGGATATTCCACCAGGGTCATGTCGAAGTTCAGCTTCACGTCGAAGCCGACTTCCAGCGGCAGGTCCAGCTCCAGCAGCACACCGTGGTAGCCGATGTCCAGGATATGCGCGCGGATCGGGTGGGGCAGCACCGTGCTGCCTTCCAGCACCTGCAGATCGCAAGGAATGCGCACCTCGGCACGGTGGCTGCGACGAAACTCCTGGCGGGGCACTTTGAGGTGTAGCGCGGGTATGGCGATCAGCTCGCGCACCTTCACGGGCACCAGCTTGCCCGCCACGAACACGTCCACCGGGTCGGTCACCACCACCGAGCCATCGCAACGCTGGTAAGTGTTCTCGCTGATCAGCACCTGACCGCGCAGGCTGAAGGATTCGATGCGCGAAGCCAGGCTGACCTCGTTGCCAATCACCGTGTACTGCGAAAAGGCTTCGGAGCCAAAGCGCCCGGCCATCACCGTGCCGGTGTTCAGGCCTATGCCCATGTACAACTCAGGCATGCGGCCGCGCTGGTACTGGTCGTTCAGCAGGCGCATGGCGATCTGCATTTCCACCGCGCAAGACAGGGCGCGCATCACATCGTCCGGGCGCTCCACCGGCGCACCGAACAGCACCGTCATGGACTCGCCGGTGAACTTGTCAATGGTGCCCTGGTAGCGGTAGATCACCTCGCTCATGCGCTCCAGGCACAGGTTCAGCATGGTCACGATGGTGCCCGCAGGCTGGGTGGCGGTCAGCGCGATGAAGCCGCGCAAATCCGCTACCAGTATGGTCACCTCGCGCTTGACCACCGCCAGCTCGGGCCCTGAATCGGGGGTGCCCAGGGCGCCGTCCACGATGGCCGACAACTCTGCTTGCAGCGCGGGAGACACAGCTGTGCCGGTTTCGCGCGCCACCAGTGCTTGCAAGCGGCGTTGTGTCTCCGTCCGGGTATCAGTTTTCATGCGATTGGACATTCTGTAATGGTTGCGCGGTATGCGCTACCAACAGAATAGTGCCGCACCCGGTGGCGGTCAAGCTGCAAGACCCGCAGCCTGCGCACCACGTCAATGGCCCAGCAGCCCGTCTGCCTTGAACATGGCTTTGATACCGCGCACCGCTTGGCGGATACGTGCCTCGTTCTCGATCAACGCAAAGCGCACATGCTCGTCACCATGGTCGCCAAAGCCTATGCCGGGCGAGACCGAGACCTTGGCCTTGGCCAGCAGCTGCTTGGCAAACTCCAGCGAACCCAGCGTACGGTAGGGCTCGGGAATGCGTGCCCAGATGTACATGCTGGCCTTGGGGCAATCCACCTGCCAGCCCGCTTCGATCAGGCCTTTGTAGAGCACGTCGCGGCGGCTCTGGTAGGTGGCGGCAATCTCAGTCACGCAGCTCTGGTCGCCCTCCAGTGCGGCGATGGCTGCCACTTGCAGCGGGGTGAAAGTGCCGTAGTCGTGGTAGCTCTTGATGCGCGCCAGCGCCGCCACCAGGTCCGGGTTGCCGACCATGAAGCCGACACGCCAGCCAGCCATGTTGTAGCTCTTAGACAGCGTGAAGAACTCGACAGCGATGTCCTTGGCGCCCGGCACCTGCATGATGGACGGCGCCTTCCAGCCGTCGAACACGATGTCAGCATAGGCCAGGTCATGCACCACGAAGATGTCGTGTTTCTTGGCCAGCGCAATCACCTTCTCGAAGAACGGCAACTCCACGCACTGCGCCGTCGGGTTACTGGGGAAGCCCAGCACCATCATCTTCGGCTTGGGGTAGCTGCCGCGAATGGCCTTCTCCAGCTCGGCGAAGAAGTCCACGCCCTCGGTCAGCGGCACGCTGCGGATGTCAGCGCCCGCTATCACCGCGCCGTAGATGTGGATGGGGTAGCTGGGGTCCGGCACCAGCACGGTATCACCCCGGTCCAGCGTGGCCAGCATCAAATGCGCCAGGCCTTCTTTCGAGCCTATGGTGACGATGGCCTCGCTGTCCGGGTCGATATCGACCTGGTAGCGCGTCTTGTACCAATGCGAAATAGCCCGGCGCAGGCGGGGTATGCCCTTGCTGGCCGAATAGCCATGGGTATCGGGCCGCTGCGCAACCTCGGTGAGCTTGGCAACGATGTGTGCAGGCGTGGCCCCGTCGGGGTTACCCATGCTCATGTCGATGATGTCCTCGCCACGCCGGCGCGCCGCCAGCTTCAGTTCGGCCGTGATGTTGAAGACGTAAGGGGGCAGGCGGTCAATGCGCGCAAAGCGGCGCTTGCCTGCAGAAGATGCAGCCATGTTGATAAATCTCACGTAAGCGCCCGGAACCGTCCGAGCGACGTGGTTTGCCATGTGGGCAAACCCGTTTGAATGCTAGCAGAAAGCCTGGCCGCCCAGACAAGCCAGCGCACGCAAAACCTGGCACGCAAACTGCATAGATAAACCTGTCTATACAGATTAAATAGACCTACTTTTTGAATTTTCACCAAACTTGTGCCTGATATGACCCTAATCCAATCGTCAAATCCAGCCTCACGCACCATTCGGGTGAAAATAATGGTTTACCTGTATGTACAAGTTGGCAAATAACGCCGACCATCGCACCACTATGAGCACATCCACACCTTCCGTACGCCGCACATCCAGGCCCCGCGCCCATGTGGCGGAATCCCCGCTGGAGCCTACCGTGGCCCGCTACCAGCAGGTCAAGGACTTCATTGCCGGCAAGATCCAGGACGGCACCTGGCGCGCTGGCGACCGCCTGCCGTCCGAGAGCGAGCTGGTAGCCCAGTTCGGCATTGCCCGCATGACCGTCAACCGCGCCCTGCGCGAGCTGGTGGAGCAAGGCCGCATCACCCGCACCGCCGGCGTGGGCAGCTTTGTGGCCGATGAAAAGCCCCAAGGCAATCTGCTGCAGATTGCCCGCCTGTCGGACGACATCCGCCGCCGGGGCCACGACTACCGCTGCCAGATCGTCACCGTGGAGCGCATCGCCGCCCCGCTCGAAGTGGCGGCAGCGCTGGGCCTGCACACAGGGGAATCGGTGTTCCACGCGGTTTGCGTGCACCTGGAAGACGGTGTGGCCATCCAGCTGGAAGACCGCTTCGTGAACCCGCGTATGGCACCCGAATTCATGGAGCAGGACTTCACGCTGGAGCAGCCCTCCGACTTCCTGGTGCGCACCGTGCTGTTCGACCAGATGGAGCATGTGGTGGACGCCGTGCTACCCACCCGCGAACAGGCCGAACTGCTGCAAATGGAGCCCAGCCAACCCTGCCTGCTGCTCACCCGCCGCACCTGGATGCGCGAAGTCCCCATCACCCTGGTGCGCTGCCTGCACCCCGGCGCGCGCTACCGCCTGGGCAGCCGCGTACGCACCGATGGCAATGCCGTGACCAGCTAACTTTTACCCCCACAAAACACTGCGCTTTCGCTCGCAATCACTTGTCTATACAGGATTAGAAATGTCCACTCTTACACTCCACCCCGGCCAAGTCACTCTGGCCCAGCTGCGCAGCATCCACGCAGGCAACATCCAGCTCAGCCTGGCCGCAGAAGCCCGTGCCGGCATGCTGGCCGCACAAGCCACCGTGCAACGCATCGTGGACCAGGACCAGGTGGTCTACGGCATCAACACAGGCTTTGGCAAACTGGCCAGTACCAAGATTGCACCCGACCATCTGGCCGACCTGCAGCGCAACCTGGTGCTGTCACACAGCGTGGGCACAGGCGAACACCTGGCAGCCCCGGTGGTGCGCCTGATCCTGGCCACCAAGGCGGTCAGCCTGGCGCGCGGCCATTCCGGCATCCGCCCCGCATTGGCCGAAGCCCTGCTGGCCCTGGTCAACGCCGGCCTGACGCCATGCATTCCAGCCAAAGGCTCGGTGGGCGCATCCGGCGACCTGGCGCCGCTGGCGCATATGGCCTGCGTATTGATAGGTGAAGGCCAGGCCACCAGCGCCAACGGCGAAGTACTGACCGGCGTGGAAGCCATGGCCCGCATCGGCCTGAAGCCTTTTGTACTAGGCCCCAAGGAAGGCCTGGCGCTGCTGAATGGCACGCAGGCATCCACCGCGCTGGCGCTGCACGGTCTGTTTGGGGCAGAGAACGTGTTTGGCGCCGCCCTGCTGTCTGGCGCCCTGTCGCTGGAAGCGGTGCAAGGCTCCATCAAACCCTTTGACGCCCGCATCCACGCCGCGCGCGGCCAGCCCGGCCAGATCGCCGTGGCAGCCGCTGTGCGGACTCTGCTGGACGGCAGCGAGATCGTGCCGTCTCACTCGAACTGCGGCCGCGTGCAAGACCCGTATTCCCTGCGCTGCATCCCGCAGGTCATGGGCGCGTGCCTGGACAACCTGACCCATGCCGCCCGTGTACTGCAGACCGAGGCCAATGCCGCGTCCGACAACCCGCTGGTATTTGACAACGGCGACGTGATCTCCGGCGGCAACTTCCACGCCGAACCCGTGGCCTTTGCCGCCGACATCATCGCCCTGGCCGTGGCCGAAATCGGCGCCATTTCCGAGCGCCGTCTGGCCCTGCTGCTGGACACCGGCCTGTCCGGTCTGCCGCCCTTCCTGGTACGAGACGGCGGGCTGAACTCGGGCTTCATGATGGCCCAGGTCACGGCTGCAGCCGTGGCGTCCGAAAACAAATCCCTGGCCCACCCGGCCAGCGTGGACAGCCTGCCGACATCCGCCAACCAGGAGGACCATGTGTCCATGGCCACCTTTGCCGCGCGCCGCCTGGGTGAGATGGTGAACAACACCGCCGTGGTGATTGGCATCGAAGCCATGGGCGCCGCCCAGGGCATTGAGCTGAAACGCGACCTGAAATCCTCGCCCCTGGTGGAAGCCGCCTTCGCCGACATCCGCCAGCGCGTTGCCTTCCTGGACCAGGACCGCTTCCTGGCCAACGACATCGAAGCCATGCGCCTGTGGGCCCACCGCAGCGACTGGCCCGCCGCCGTACTGAACATCTTGCCCAGCCACATTCCAGCCTAAGGAGAATTCCCATGACCCAACAAGACCCCCGCTTCGACGCCAGCCGCGTCATCCGCGCCCCCCGTGGCACCGAACTCAGCTGCAAGAGCTGGCTGACCGAAGCCGCCTACCGCATGCTGCAAAACAACCTCGACGCCGAGGTGGCCGAAGACCCGAAGAGCCTGGTGGTCTACGGCGGCATCGGTCGCGCCGCCCGCAACTGGGAATGCTTTGACCAGATCCTGGCCAGCCTGCGTGAACTGAACGACGACGAAACCCTGCTGGTGCAATCCGGCAAGCCCGTCGGTGTGTTCAAAACCCACGCCAACGCGCCCCGCGTGCTGATCGCCAATTCCAACCTAGTGCCCAAGTGGGCCAACTGGGAGCACTTCCATGAACTGGACCGCAAGGGCCTGTTCATGTACGGCCAGATGACCGCCGGCAGCTGGATCTACATCGGCAGCCAGGGCATTGTGCAAGGCACGTTTGAGACCTTCGTCGAAGCCGGCCGCCAGCACTACAACAACGACCTGGCCGGCAAATGGATCTTGACTGCCGGCCTGGGTGGCATGGGCGGCGCCCAGCCACTGGCCGCGACGCTGGCCGGCGCCGTGTCGCTGAACATCGAATGCCAGCAAAGCAGCATCGACTTCCGCCTGCGCACCCGCTATGTCGACAAACAAGCGCGTGACATCGACCACGCGCTGGAACTGATCCAGCAGCACTGTGCCGCCAAGGAAGCCGTGTCCATCGCCCTGCTGGGCAATGCCGCCGACATCCTGCCCGAGCTGGTGCGCCGCGCCAAAGCCGGTGCCATCAAACCCGACCTGGTGACCGACCAGACCTCAGCCCACGACCTGGTCAACGGCTACCTCCCCACGGGCTGGAGCGTGGCCGACTGGAAGGCCGCACAAAAAGACCCGGCCCAGCACGCTGCGCTGACAGCCGCCGCCGCCCAGAGCTGCGCCGTCCACGTGCAAGCCATGCTGGACTTCCAGGCCATGGGCATCCCCACGGTGGACTATGGCAACAACATCCGCCAGGTGGCTTTCGACGTGGGCGTGCAAAACGCCTTCGACTTCCCCGGCTTTGTACCGGCCTACATCCGCCCCCTGTTCTGCGAAGGCAAGGGCCCGTTCCGCTGGGTGGCCTTGTCGGGCGACCCGGAGGACATCTACAAGACCGACGCCAAGATCAAGGAGCTGTTCCCGAACAACCACCACACGCACCGCTGGCTGGACATGGCCCGTGAACGCATCAGCTTCCAGGGCCTGCCGGCGCGCATCTGCTGGCTAGGCCTGGGCGAGCGCCATATCGCCGGCCTGGCCTTCAACGAGATGGTAAAGAACGGTGAGCTCAAAGCCCCGATCGTCATCGGCCGCGACCACCTGGATACAGGCTCGGTGTCCAGCCCGAACCGCGAGACCGAATCCATGAAAGACGGCACCGATGCCGTGAGCGACTGGCCGCTGCTGAACGCGCTGCTGAATACCGCTGGCGGCGCCACCTGGGTCAGCCTGCACCACGGCGGCGGCGTTGGCATGGGCTATTCGCAGCACTCGGGCATGGTCATCGTGGCCGACGGCACCGACGCTGCGGCCGAGCGCCTGGCCCGCGTGCTGGTCAACGACTGCGGCTCCGGCGTGATGCGCCACGCCGATGCCGGCTACGACATCGCCATCGCCACCGCCAAGAAGCAAGGTCTGAACCTGCCCATGGTCCGCTAACACGATTGTCAACACGATTGCTCCTATATCCATAGCTGCCAGCGCAGGTAATTAGTGCTCTGGCGGCATATTTAACCCCCATTCCCCTGTCCCGCTGTTCCTCTGTCCTTCAACCTTTGAAAGTCTCACCATGAAAACCTCGAAACTCGTATCCGCCAGCCTGCTCGCCCTGGGCGCCATGTCCTGCCTGGCACCTGCACATGCCAAAGACTGGAAGTCCGTCACCATCGCCACCGAAGGCGCGTACGAACCCTGGAACCTGACCTTGCCAGGCGGCAAGCTCGGCGGCTTCGAGGTCGACATGATGGAAGACCTGTGCAAGCGCGCGCAGATCACCTGCAAGCTGGTCGTGCAAAACTGGGACGGCATGATCGCCGGCCTGAAAGCCGGCAAGTACGACGTGATGATGGACTCCATCGTCATCACCGAAGAGCGCAAGAAGGAAATCGCCTTCTCCGCCCCCTACGCCTCCACCTCGGCCAGCTTTGTCGCCGCCAGCGGCAAGCTGCTACCCGAAGCCAAGGGCCCCACCATGAAGCTGGGTACCGACGCCAAGGCCGTACGCGCCGCCATCGAGCCACTGCGCACTGCGCTGAAGGGCAAGACCATCGGCATCGCCTCGGGCACCGTCTACACCGCCTTCATGGATGCGCACTTCAAGGACATCGCCACCATCCGTGAATACAGCGCCTCGGCCGACACCATGCTGGACCTGAAGGCAGGCCGCATCGACGCCGCGTTTGACGACGTGACCCTGATCAACTCCATCCTGGAAAAGCCCGAAAACAAGGGCCTGGCCTACACCGGCCCCAAGATTGGCGGCCTGGTATTTGGCGAAGGCGAAGCCCTGGGTTTCCGCAAGGCAGATGCCGACCTGAAGGCCAAGTTCGACGTAGCAATCAAGGCTGCATTGGCCGACGGCACCATGAAAAAGCTGTCGCTGAAGTGGTTCAAGACCGACCTGACGGGCACGCTGTAATCCACACTGCGGCCACCGCAACAACCATTACCGAAAGACCATGATGGAATTGTTCGAAATGCTGGGGTTTGGTGAGCAAGGCTGGGGCTCGGCCCTGCTGCTGGCCACCCTGTTGACGGTGGCCCTGACACTGTGCGGCTTGCTGGTGGGCTCGGTATTCGGCGCGCTGGTCGCAGCCGCCAAGCTGTCGCCGCGGCGCAGCCTGCGGGCTGTGGGCGAGCTGTATTCCACGGTGTTCCGCGGCATCCCCGAGCTGCTGGTGATCTACCTGTTCTACTTCGGCGGCTCGACCCTGATCACAGCCATCGGCCAGTGGTTTGGCGCCGAAGGTTTCATCGCCACGCCGCCGTTTCTGGTGGGTGCGCTGGCCGTCGGCATGATTTCTGGCTCCTACCAGGCCGAGGTCTACCGTGGCGCCTTCCTGGCCGTGGTGCCGGGTGAGCTGGAAGCCGCGCGCTCCATCGGCATGCCCACCATGATGCTGGCTCGGCGCATCCTGCTGCCGCAAATATTCCGCCTGTCGCTGCCCGGTCTGGGCAATGTCTGGCAGATGAGCCTGAAGGATTCGGCACTGATCTCGGTCACCGGCCTTGCCGAGCTGATGCGCACCACGCAAATTGGTGCCGGTTCAACACGCCAGTACTTCACTTTTTATATCGTTGGCGGCATTCTGTATTTGTTGCTCACCGGCATGTCGAACCAAGTGTTCGGTCGTGCAGAAAAACACATGGGCAAGTCGCAACGACGCAGCCTGGCAGGAGGCCACTAAGATGGACTACGACTTCCTCCTCAACACCATGGGCAAGCTGTTGGTCGCCGTTCCGACAACGCTGGGCCTGTTCTTTTTGTCCATGCTGTTCGGCGGCTTGCTGTCGCTGCTCATCGTCGCCATGCGCGTTGGCCCGTACCCGGCGCTCAGTTGGTTTGCGCGCGGCTATGTGCTGGTGTTCCGCGGCTCGCCGCTGCTGATCCAGCTGTTCCTGATTTACTACGGCCTCGGCCAATTCGATGCGGTGCGCGAAAGCATGTTCTGGATCGTGCTGCGCTCGCCCTATGCCTGCGCGGTACTGGCGCTGGCCTTGTGCACGGCAGGCTACACCGCCGAGATTCTGCGCGGCGGGTTGCTGGCCGTGCCGCACGGCCAGATCGAGGCCGGCCTGGCCACCGGCATGTCGCGCTGGACGCTGCTGCACCGCGTCATCGCCCCCATCGCGCTGCGCCAGTGCCTGCCCGCCTACTCCACCGAGCTGGTGCTGCTGGTCAAGTCCACCGCGCTGGCCAGCCTGGTGACGGTGTGGGACGTGACCGGCGTGGCCCAGCAGATCATCCAGCGCACCTACCGCACCATGGAGGTCTTCATCTGCGCCGCCGCCATCTACCTGGTGCTGAACTTCCTGCTGGTGCGCGCCGTGGCCATGCTGGAGCACCGGCTGTCGCCGCATCTGCGCAAGCGCCCCACCACCGCTGTGAAACCCCACGCCCAAACCGTTTGACCCGACCATGACCACCACACCTGCGACCTTGGCCGTCACTGGCATCCACAAATCCTTTGGCAGCCACCATGTGCTCAAGGGCATTTCCATGACCGCCCAGAAGGGCGACGTAATCTCCATACTCGGTGCCAGCGGCTCGGGCAAGAGCACCTTTCTGCGCTGCATCAACCTGCTGGAAACGCCCGACCAGGGCAGCGTCTGCCTGGACGGCGAAACTCTGGAGATGCGCCAATGCAAAGACGGCCGCATGGAGCCGGTGCACCGCAAGCAGGTCGAGCGCATGCGCTCGCAGCTGGCCATGGTGTTCCAGAACTTCAACCTCTGGTCGCACATGACGGTGCTGCAAAACCTGATCGAAGGCCCGATGCGGGTGCAAAAGCGCCCGCGCGCCGAATGCGTGGAAGAGGCCGAGGCCTTGCTGCAGCGCGTCGGCCTGTTCGAACGCCGCGACTACTACCCCGCCCATCTGTCCGGCGGCCAGCAGCAGCGCGTGGCGATTGCCCGCGCCCTGGCCATGCGCCCGCAGGTGATGCTGTTCGACGAACCCACATCCGCCCTGGACCCCGAGCTGGTCGGCGAGGTGCTAAAGGTGATGCGCTCCCTGGCCGAAGAGGGCCGTACCATGCTGGTGGTGACGCACGAAATGGGTTTTGCCCGCAACGTGTCGAACCGTGTGGTGTTCATGCACCAGGGCCTGGTCGATGTAGAAGGCGCGCCGGCCGACGTGTTTGGCGCCCATAGTTCGGAGCGCTTCCGCCAGTTCAACTCCGGCCACCAGGAAAGGGCTGCTGCTTAAATGAACACCCTCACCACCATCACCCTCGGCGACGCCCCCTTGGGCTGGCGCGAGCTGGTCGCCGTGGCCCGCGACGGCGCGCCGCTGGCGCTGTCGTCCGCCGCTTGGGCCCGCATCGCCAACGCCCGCGCCATCGTCGACCGCATCGTGGCCAGCGGCGAGCGCGCCTATGGCATCAGCACCGGCCTCGGCGCCTTGAGCAATGTGCTGCTGCACGGCGAGCAACTGGCCCAGCTGTCGCGCAACACCTTGCTCAGCCATGCTGTCGGCGTCGGCCCGCTGCTGACGGTGGCGCAGACCCGCGCCATCCTGGTCGCGGCGCTGGCCAATTTTGCGCAAGGCTATTCGGGCCTGCAGCCCAAGGTGGTCGAAGGCCTGCTGGCACTGCTGAACTTTGGGATCACGCCCTGCGTGCCGTCCCAGGGCTCGGTCGGCTACCTCACGCACATGGCGCACATCAGCGTGGCCCTGCTGGGCGTGGGCGAGGTGCAGTTCCAGGGCCGCACCCAGCCGGCTGCCGAGGCGCTGGCCACCATCGGCCTGCAGCCGCTGGTGCTGGGCGCCAAAGACGGTTTGAGCCTGGTCAACGGCACGCCTTGCATGACCGGCCTGGCCGCGCTGGCGCTGGCCGATGTGGAGCGCCTGGCCGACTGGGCCGACGTGGTCGGTGCCATGAGCTTCGAAGCCCTGCGCGGCCAGACAGCCGCCTTCGACGCCGAGATCATCGCCCTCAAACCGCATCCCGGCATGCAGCAGGTGGGCCGCAATCTGCGCAGCCTGCTCGAAGGCAGCGAAGTCATTGCCAGCAGCCGTGGCATCCGCACGCAAGATGCCCTCAGCATCCGCTCCATACCGCAGATCCACGGCGCCTGCCGCGACCAGATCGCCCACGCGGCAAAGCAGATAGAAATCGAGCTGAATTCCGCCACCGATAACCCGCTGCTGCTGGGCACGCCCGAGGCTTACCGCGTGGTTTCGCAGGCCAATCCGCACGGCGAATCGGTGGCCATGGCCGCCGACCTGCTGCGCATTGCGGTGGCCGAACTCGGCGGCGTGGCCGAGCGCCGCATCGACCGGCTGGTGAACCCGCTGGTCAGCGGCCTGCCGGCGTTTCTGGTGGCCGAGCCGGGGGTGAATTCCGGCCTGATGATCACCCAGTACACCGCCGCCTCCCTGGCCGGCGAAAACCGCCGCCTGGCCCAGCCCGTGGTGGTGGACAACTTCATCACCTCGGGCAACCAGGAAGACCACCTGAGCCTGGGCACCAGCGCCGCGCTGGATCTGCACAAGTCCACCGAGAACCTGACGCAAATCCTGGCCATCGAATACCTGCTGGCCGCGCAGGCCTTCGAGTTCCTGAAGACGCAGCGCTTCGGCCAGGGCACCGGCCAGGCCTGGCGCAAGCTACGCGAGCAGGTTCCGGTCTTCGATGCCGACCGCTTTCTGGCACCCGACATTGCCAAGGCCGCTGCAATATTGCGTTCACCCTCGGGGCTACTGCCGTGATCCACAACTTCGACAGCGCTGCCCTGCCCGCCACGCCGTGGAAGAACGGCGGCGGCACCACGCGCGAGATCGTCTGCCAACCGCCGGGTGCCGGCATGGACAGCTTCGACTGGCGCGTCAGCATCGCCCGCATCGCCCAGGCCGGGCCGTTCTCGGCCTTCCCCGGTGTCGATAGGGTGATCATGCTGCTGGACGGCGCCGGCGTACGCCTGCATGCACCGGGCATAGACCACGCGCTGGACACCCCCGGCCAGCCCTTCGCATTCTCTGGCGATGTGGCGCTGGACTGCGACCTGCTGGGCGGCGCGTCTACCGATTTCAATGTGATGACCCGGCGCAGCCGCTTGCGCGCCGAGGTGCAGGTGCTCAACGCCGCCAGGCAAATTCCAGCATCCACCCAGGGCCTGCTACTGGTGCTACGCGGCGCCTGGCATCTGCAGTGCGGCGCGCACGATTTCCGCTGCGCCAGCGGCCACGGCCTGTGGTGGGATGCGCCGGCAGGCTGGCAGGCCACGCCGCTGGAGGCCCACGCGCAGCTGGTATGGGTCGGCCTGCATGATTTATAAAAAATAAGCCGCTAGCGCAATCCATACCTGCACGAGCAGCTACACATTCAATAGCAAACAGAATATGACTACGCCCCAACACCCCAGCGCTGACGGACTCTGGCACAACCTGCGGCTGGCTGATGGTGGCCCGGCCAATGCCCTGGCTGTTCAGCACGGCCAGATTGCCTGGATGGGTGCACTGGCAGATCTACCCGCAGCCTTCGCCGACCTGCCACGCATCGACGCCCGCGGCGCACTGGCCACGCCCGGCCTGGTCGATTGCCACACGCACCTTGTCTACGGCGGCCAGCGCGCGAACGAGTTTGCGATGCGCCTGGCCGGCGCCAGCTACGAAGAAGTGGCGAAAGCCGGCGGCGGCATCGTCTCGTCGGTCAAAGCCACGCGCGCCGCCAGCGAAGATGATTTGTACGCACAAGCCGCACCACGGCTGCAGCAACTGCTGGACGACGGGGTCTGCGCGATCGAGATCAAATCCGGCTACGGCCTGAGTCTGGAGCACGAACGCAAGCAGCTGCGCGTAGCGCGGCGGCTGGGTGCGGACTATGGCGTGACGGTGCGCACCACCTTCCTCGGCGCGCATGCCCTGCCGCCCGAGTACGCAGGCCGCAGCCAGGATTACATCGACTTGGTGTGCCACGAGATGCTGCCCGCGCTGCATGCCGAAGGCTTGGTGGATGCTGTCGATGTGTTCTGCGAGCGCATAGCGTTTTCGCTGGCCGAGACCGAGCAGGTTTTCAAGGCGGCGCAGTCCCTGGGCTTGCCGGTGAAGCTGCATGCCGAGCAGCTGTCCGACATGGGCGGCTCGGCGCTGGCGGCACGCTATGGCGCTTTATCGTGCGACCACATCGAGCATCTATCGCAGGCCGGAATCGACGCTATGCGCGCGGCCGGCACGGTAGCCGTGCTACTGCCCGGCGCCTACTACACGCTGCGCGATACGCATTTGCCCCCCATAGAAGCCCTACGCGCCGCCGGTGTGCCTATGGCGGTATCCACCGACCACAACCCGGGCACCTCGCCGGCGCTGAGCTTGCTGTTGATGGCCAACATGGCCTGCACGCTGTTCCGGTTGACGGTGCCGGAGGCACTGGCGGGGATCACCTCCCACGCCGCCCGCGCGCTGGGCTTGCAGGACACGCACGGCACGCTGGCTGTAGGGCGAGCGGCGAACTTTGTGCTGTGGGATTTGCGGGAACCCTCCGAACTGGTTTACTGGTTGGGGCAGCAGCCTGGGCGGACGATTGTTCGGCAGGGGCTTGTTGCATTGGATGGTTTGGGGGTGCTGTGAGTTTGCTGGGCGTTTATTGGCTTCCCCGGCCGGGATATGCGCCCGGCGGCGCAGTAACGTTTCTTTTGCTTCGCCAAAAGAAAGTCACCAAAGAAAAGGCGAGCCGAAGTCGTCGCCCCCTGCGCTGCGCTCCGAGGTACGCTGCGTTGCTCGGTCTGGGCGGGGTCCCGCTCGAACTCGCTACGCTCAGACAATCGCGGGCCCTGATCCGCCCAGCCCTGCGCTACTCGCCGACGCCACACGGCGTGGGAACCAACAGCCAATACCCAGCCCGGCACGGCCGGGCTGCAACGGCCTCGCGCCCTAGGCGCGATGTGGCGCATAGCGCCACCGATCCCGATCCCCGGGGTCCCCCTCTGTATGCGCCGAGGAGCACAGCTTTGGGCGGATCAGGGCTGGCGTTGTTTGAGCGCAGCGAGTTTAGCCAGACCCCGACCAAAGCGAGCACCGCAGGTTCCCGTAGCGCCAGCGGAGGGCGCAGACAGTGGGGGCGCCTTTCTTTTGGTGACTTTTCTTTTGCGCAAAAGAAAAGTTACTGCGCCGCCGGGCGCACATCCCGGCCGACGATGCCCATAAACAACCCCAAGTCATGACCAACCAAATCTTCGCCAAAAACGCCCTTCTCCCCACCGGCTGGGCCAGCAACGTCCTGCTCCAATGGAACAGCCTGGGCGAACTCACCACCGTCACCCCCAACACTGAACCCAACGGCGCACCAACCGCCGCAGGTCCGGTCACCCCCGGCCTCCCCAACCTGCACAGCCACGCCTTCCAACGCGCCATGGCCGGCCTGACCGAATTCCGCGGCGCCGCCCAAGACAGCTTCTGGAGCTGGCGCAGCCTGATGTACCAATTCGCCGCCCGCCTCTCACCCGAACAGGTCGAGGCCATCGCCACCTGGCTGTACATCGAAATGCTGGAAGCCGGCTACACCTCGGTGTGCGAATTCCACTACCTGCACCACAGCGCCGACGGCACACCCTACGCCGACGACGCCGAGCTGTCCAAGGCCCTGCTGCGCGCGGCAAAAACCGCCGGCATCGCCATCACCCTGCTGCCCGTGCTGTACCAGACCAGCGGCTTCGGCGGCACGCCGCCCAACGAAGGGCAACGCAGATTCATCCGCTCCACCGACTCGATGCTGCGCCTGCTGGAAACGCTCAAACCCCTGTGCGACGCGCAAGGTGCGCGCCTCGGCATGGCGCCACATTCGCTGCGCGCCGTGCCGCCCGACAGCCTGCGTGAAGCCGTGGCCGGCCTGCATGCGATAGACGCCAGCGCGCCGGTGCACATCCACATCGCCGAACAGACCGCCGAGGTCGATGCCTGCCTGGCCTGGAGCGGCCAGCGCCCGGTAGCCTGGCTGCTAGACCACGCCCCGGTGGATGCGCGCTGGTGCCTGGTCCACGCCACCCACATGAGCGAATCCGAATACCAGCGTGCCGCCGCCAGTGGCGCAGTCGCCGGCATCTGCCCGAGTACCGAGGCCAACCTGGGCGACGGCCTGTTCGATATGCCGCGCTGGCTGGGCCACGGCGGCGCCTGGGGCCTGGGCTCGGACAGCCATGCCTGCGTGAATGCGGCCGAAGAACTGCTGCTGCTCGAATACGGCCAGCGCCTGCAGTTCCGCCAGCGCAATGTGCTGGCAAGCGCGCAGCAGCCCCAGGTCGCTACGGCCACCTTGCTCCAAGCTGTGGCCGGCGGCGCGCAAGCCTCGGGCCGCAACGCACAAGGCCTGGCCGTGGGCCAGCGCGCCGACTTCTGCGTGCTGGATGCGCAGCACCTGGCATTGCGTGGCTTGGCAGCACCCGCCATGTTCTCGGCCCATGTATTCGGCAGCCATCGCACTTCGGCATTGGACGCCGTCTGGGTCGCCGGCCAACAGCGCACCGGTAGCGGCAGCCTCCATCCGTTGCGGGCGCAGGCCCAGGCGGCTTTCGTCGCCGCGCGTACGGCGTTGGTATGAGGTACAGGCCGCCGAGCCGCAGATCGGGCCTAGACCGGGCTCAACAGCCGGTAGTCGCGCACCACGCTGCGATTGCGCCCCTGGTTCTTGGCCTCGTACAAGGCCAGGTCGGCCTGGTGCAGCAGGCTGTCCAGGCTGTGCTGCCCCGGATGGATGATCAAAGCCCCCAGGCTGATGGTGCAGGCCACGTGCTGTGGGGGCTGCGCCATGGGCGTGGCGGCCACCACGGCGGGCAGGCGCTCGGCCACGGCATGGCCGTCCAGGGCGCCGTGCAGCATGATGGCGAACTCGTCACCACCCATGCGCGCCAGCATGTCCTCGGCCCGCAGCAGATGGCCGACCAGGCTGCTGATATGGCACAGCACCGCGTCACCCGCCGCGTGGCCGTGCAGGTCGTTGATCTGCTTGAAATGGTCCAGGTCGAACAGCATCACGGTGACCGGTTCCTGCGCAGCCAGGGCATCGCGCATGCGACGCTCGGCCTGCTCGATGAAACTGCGCCGGTTCAGGATTCCGGTCAGGCTGTCGGTCTCGGCCAGGGTACGCAAACGGCGCTCCATGCGCTTGCGCTCGGTGATGTCAAAAATGGCGCCGGCCTGCCCTGCGGGTGCACCGTCCACGCCGTGGAACACGGCTTTGTAAAACGTCACCTCGCGCAGGCTGCCGTCGGCCCAGCGCACCTGGGTGTCGTAGATTTGCCGGGTGCCGGATGCCAGCAGGCGCTGGTCGGCATCGGCATATATGGCCGCCAACTCGGGTGGCGCCACGTCATAGACCGTCTTGCCAATGATCTGTTCGCGCGGCAGCCCCAAAAAGTCCACAAAGGACTGGTTGGCCTCGGTATAGACGCCGTCGGCATTCTTGATGAAGATGGGTGCAGGCAGGTTGTCCAGGCTGGCGCGCAAGGCCTTTTGCTCGGTACGGTTGCGGCGCAGTTGGGCCGCCTGGCCATGGGGCGAGCACAGGCGCTGCAACAAAGCCTGGACCTGATGCGCCAGACCTGCGCCCTGCGCCGTATCGAATACCTCCACCGCCCCCTGCTCCCAGGCTGTCGACGCATAGAGGTCCCGCATGCCGGGCTGCGACAACCACAGCGCCCATGGCAAACCCTCCAGCCAACCCGCGGCACGCATGGCGTCCACGCAGGCAAGCCATGCATTCGACTCTGTCCCGTCCACCAGCCAGCAACGGCCCGCATCCGGGTCATGCATCCAGCCCTGCAATGCAGGGTCCGCAGGAGTGAGTGGCACGGCCGGACTATGGCGTGCACGCACCCAGGGCTGCAGCGCCACTGGAACAGGTGCATCGCTGAGCAAGAAGAACGGTTTGGTGTCTCGGTACATGGAATTCAGCACGCAAGCTGTCTGACAAAGGGGCCGCAGTGGCACAAGGGAATACCCCCTATTGTCGCGCTTGGCCACCACCACAAACCTTCAAACATACCCTCACCCGGCGTAAACCGCCGCCTTCTTCACCTCTCCAGGAGCCTCCATGCAAGCCTTTAACTTCCACCAAGGCACACAACCGCTGCTGATCTCCATGCCCCATGTCGGCACCTATGTGCCACCGGCCCTGGCCACGCGCCTGACCGATGTGGCCCAACAAGTGCACGACACCGACTGGCACCTGGAGCGTCTGTACGGCTTCGCCAAAGACCTGGGCGCATCGCTGCTGATAGCCACCCATTCGCGCTATGTGATCGACCTGAACCGGGACCCCTCGGGCGCCAGCCTGTACCCGGGCCAGAGCGTCACCGGACTCTGCCCGGTGGACGATTTTGATGACCAACCGCTGTACCGCGACCCGCAGGATGTACCCGGTGAAGCCGAGATCGCCGAGCGCCGCGACAGCATTTGGCAGCCCTACCACCAGCAGCTGCAGGCCGAACTGGCGCGGTTGAAGGCCGTGCATGGCAAAGCCGTGCTGTGGGATGCGCATTCGATCCGCTCGGTGCTGCCGCGCTTCTTCGAAGGCAAGCTGCCGGACCTGAACCTGGGCAGCGGCAACGGCATCAGTTGCGACCCGGCGATGGCGGCCCAGCTGCTGGCCATCGCCGAGTCCGTGCCCGGCCACACCGCGGTGCTGAACGGCCGCTTCAAGGGCGGCTACATCACCCGCCAGTACGGCCAGCCTGCGCAGAACATCCATGCGATCCAGCTGGAGATGACGCAGTGCAGCTATATGCAGGAAGCCATGCCCTTCGACTACCTGCCCGAGGTGGCAGCCCGCATCCAGCCGCATCTGCGCCGCATGGTGGAAGCCGCGTTGGGCTTCGCGCAACAGGGCACACGCTGACATGGCTAGTCGGGGCTAGATGACCGCCCATGCACTGACCACCTGGTTCCTCCCCAAGCCCTTAGCGTGATAGAGCAACTCATCGGCTGCAGCAATCAGCTGCGGGGCTTGCATGGGTGGCACCAGCTCGGAAACCCCGCTGCTGATACTGACACAAGAACCCGCCGAGGAATGGGCATGCGCAATGCCCAGGTGGCTGACTTCACGGCGTATCTCCTCCGCCATCCGCGCGGCGGCCCGCAGATCGGTATCGGGCAGGATGAAGGCAAACTCTTCGCCCCCGTAGCGCGCCACCAGATCAGCCGGACGGTGCGAGCAGGACGCGAGCACGCGTGCAACGCGCTTCAGGCAAGCGTCACCCGCCTGGTGTCCGTAGTGGTCATTGAAATCCTTGAAATGGTCTATGTCGCAAAGGATCAAGGCCAACGGCCTGTGGAAGCGGCTCGCAACAGCAATCTGCTCCGCCAGATACTCATCAAAATACCGCCGGTTCGCCAGCCCCGTCAATCCGTCATGCCGCGCTAAATTCGCCAGAACCTTGTTGGCCACACCAAGCTTGATCGACAGCTGGAACAGCCGCTGGTGCTGCTTCACATCTTCAATCAACAAAGCAATCAGCAAAAAGCTCGCGGCCAGCAGACCGTAGATCCGGCCTACATACCAGCCCAAATCGTATCGGCCGGTATTCAAAAGCGCCGCCAGTGCAATATCGAACAACCACACGCACATGACGACCAGCAGCCACACGTCCAGTACCGTGTGCGGCTTCTTCTTCCACACCGCCACCAAGGCGGCCAGGCTGAGAGCCCACACGCCGAATAAAAACCTGTGCCCCATATCGGTGGTGCGGTTGCCATTGAGAAAAATCGGAATATAGGCCTGGCCCTGCGTGGCGAAGAGCCCAAACCCAGCCACCAGAACAAATATGCCCACCACAGCGACAGCAATCGCAATGGATGGGCGATCCCGCATCAGCTGCTGCGGTTGAAAGGGTTTGAAAACCTTGCCCTTCAACAACGTATAGCCCATGATGGCCAGCGGAAACCCGCTGTGCCAGAACATGTACATCGCAGACGAAGTCTGGGGCCCCGACCCGAACAGGCCGGTTGGCGACAAGAGACCAGGAAAAATCGACAGATACTCCAGCGTGGCGCTTGCCGTGAACAGATAGCCACAGGCCAGCAGCAACAAAGCCGGCGTGCGCACCACGCTGAACTGACCAAACAACAGCACGGCGGTGATCAGATCGCAGATCACCAGCACCGACCCATACATGGGAATAAAGGCGGGAATCTGTACCAGCGGCATCCTGGCAAATGGCACGGCCGCCGCAAACACCAGCAGAGAGACGGCGACTGAAATGGCAGCATGCCGAATCTCCCGGCGCCCGGCGGGCTCCGTGGAAAGCAAGCCCGCGGGCGGCTTGGCCGAGTCACAGTCTGTTTGCATCATGTTATCGGCGGGCATTTTCTACACCCGCCCAGTGTCCACATTGAAACGACTCGACGAAAGGCAGCCGGCTTGGTGCGCGCATCTGCCCCACTGTGCTGCACCAGCCCAGCGCCACCGCATTCGCACCCAGCCTGCACCACAGCCTATGGATCTTGCACCTGCTGCGCCGCTTTGTACCTAGGGTGGACCCTCCCACGTCCACCGGCAAAATCATCGGCGCCGGCATTGCAAACGCCGCGCTTGCACCCAGCTAGCAGGTTCCGCACCGATTTGTTGCCACACCGATTTCCATGGATACCCCTACCGCCACCCTCATCGCCCTGCTGATCCTGAGTCTGGTGTGCGCCCTGGGCTGGCTGCTGCCGCGCTGGTGGGTGGCGCGGCGCCGGCGCAAGCTGCAGCAGCAGGCATTCCCCAGCGCCTGGCGCAAGATATTGCGGCGCCGGGTGCCCCTCTTTCACCGACTGCCGGCCGACCTGCAACTGCAGTTGAAGAAGCACATGCAGGTGTTCATCGCCGAAAAAGCTTTCATAGGCTGCGCTGGCCTGGAGGTGACGGAGGAAATGCGCGTGGTCATCGCCGCCCAAGCCTGCCTGCTGGTGCTGAACCGGTCGATCGACCGCTATGCCAATTTGCGGCAAATCCTGGTCTACCCCGGGGCCTTCGCGGTGGACCGTGCCACGTCTGATGGCGCCGGCGTGCTGCAGGAGCAGCGCCATGCGCTAGCGGGCGAATCCTGGTCGCAGGGCCAGATCATCCTGTCCTGGCAGGACAGCCTGGAAGGCGCAGCCACGGCCGATGACGGGCACAACGTGGTGATCCATGAATTTGCCCATCAGCTGGACCAGGAAACCGGCCACGCCAATGGCGCGCCCCGGCGTCTGCCGGGCACCGACCCGCAGCGCTGGTCACGTGTATTCCACGCCGCCTACGCCAAGCTGCGCCGGCAAGCCCACGTGGGCGAACCCGGCCTGCTGAACCACTATGGCGCACAGGACCCGGCCGAGTTCTTCGCCGTGGTGTCAGAGGTGTTTTTTGAACAAGGCGCCGCGCTGGCCGAGTACGACCCGGCGCTGTACCGCGAGCTGCAAGGCTATTACCGTCTGGATACGGCGGCCTGGTAGCGGGTGGACATTTAGGCAAAAACAGACTCTTGCGCAGGAAATACCTGCGCAAGCAGCTATCACTTGTGTAGCAGATGGCTCAGGCACTGACGTTGATGATCAAACCCTTGGTCTGGCTGGCGCGGCGCAGTTGCTGCGCGTAGGTGGCGTCCATTTGCTTGCTGCGGCTGTTCAGGTCGTTGGCCGTGTCCTGGCTGTTGCGGGCCGAGCGGTCGGCCTGGTCGGCGGCGGCGCGCAACTCGTCCGCCCGGCTCTGGGCGGCGTCCGCATCCCGCCGCGCCTGTGCAACCTGCGCCTTATCGGGGCCGGTTTGCACCTGCGGAATCGACAGACTGGTGCCAGTAATGGCGACCATGGCCAACTCAGGCGGTGGTGTTGACTATGCGACCTGTGGTCTGGCCCTGGCTGTTCACCACGGGCGGCGGCTTGGCCGGTGGGTTCTGGTCTTGGGCGACCTTGCTCACCTCGGGGTCGTCGCGCTGGGCGGCGCGGCGTTGCGCGTTGCGGGTTTCCGACGCAATGTCGGTAGGCTGGGTAGGCTGAACGGATTGCCGATAGACCGATGAAACATCCATGTCTGGCTCCTGGAGTGGATCGTTTGATTTTACGAGTGCGGCCTGGCACATGCAATCCGCGCCCCGGAAGGGGGGGGTCAGCTCCAGATGCGGTAAACCCAGAAGCTCTCGTCGTCCTGCACGCGCTGGCGCAGGGCCTCGGGGCTCAGGCCGGTGACGCGGCGCGTCTCGCGGCACAGGTGGGACTGGTCTGCATAACCCGCACCGGCCGCCAGGTCGGCCCAGACGACATTGCCGGCATCCTCTGCCTGGCGCACCTGGAAGAACGCGGCCTCGGCCCGGCTGCGGCCCTGCAACGCACGCAGGGACTGGCCCGTCCAGGCCTTCACCCGGCGTTCGGCCTGGCGCAGGCTCTGGCCCGCGCCGGATGCCAGGGCGCGCACCGCCAGAGTCTCAGCCCAGTCCTGAAAGCTGCGCACCGGTACCGCGCCCTGGGTGCGCGCCTGCTGCCAGCGCGGCAGCAAAAAGGCCTCGATGACCCGCACCCGATCCGCGTCGTCGGGCGCCTGCAGTGCGACCTGGGCCATCTCGCACCAGCTGGCATCCAGCACCTGGTGCAAGGGACTTTGCCGGTTTACCTGGGCGGCCACATCCACGCCGGTCATGGCGTGCAGGGCGTCGGGCAGCATGAGCAGCATGAAGCCCTGGGCCGGGCCCGGGTTGTACGACACCGTGGGCCGTGTATGCGGACCAAAAAACGAGATGGGCGGCAGACGTTGCAGCCAGTCGCCACTGCCGTCGGCCGGCAGCATATCGGCCACGCCATGCGTGAACCAGGAGATGCCGCACAGCGGGCTGGCAGGAAAATGGTTGTAGCGTTCCTGCGGCAGCAGATCCACGCCCAGGGTGCTGCGCGAGATATAGGCCCGCACGCAGGCACCCAGGCCCATGCCGGGGGCAATCAGGTGGGCCGTGGCGCCCTTGGGCGAGGTGTGGGACAACATCACGGCAGTGTAGCCAGCCGGGCTTGTCGTAATCGTTCAATACACGCCGGCCAAGCAGGCGCACAGTAGCCACCATGACCCCATCCAACGCAAGCTTTCCTCCAGGCCCCCTGCCCCGCTTTTTCGGCTTCCCCCTGCTGGGCCAGATGCGCCGCGACTACCTGGGTACGGCGCGGCATATGCACAGCCACTACGGAGACGCGGTGCACGCGCGCATAGGCCCGGAGCAAACCTTCGAGTTCTTCCGCCCCGACTGGGTGCGCGAGGTGCTGGTGGAGCAGGCGCGCAACTTCATCCGCTGGGAGCGCGGCACGGCGGTCTTCGCCAAGGTGCACGGCCAGAGCGTGCTGGTGACCGAGGGCGATACCTGGCAGCGCCAGCGCCGCATGCTGCAACCCGGCTTTGGCCCCAAGCGCATGGCCGGCTACGCCCAGCACATGGTGGCCGCCGCCGCCCAGGCCCTGGACGCCTTGCCGCCCCAGCCCAAGCAGACGCTGAATTTTGAGCACATGGTGACCCAGCTGACCATGGACGTGGTGCTGCGCACCCTGTTCAGCCAGCAGATCAGCGACAGCAACCGCGCCGAAGCGCTGGCGGCCGAGCAGGCGGTACAAGTGATCAGCCGCGCCGGCATGGAGGAATTCTTCTGGCCCTTCAGCCTGCCCGACTGGATGCCGCACAAATGGACCACCCGCCGCGCCAAGCACACGCTGGACGGCCTGGTGCGCCGCCACATCCGGCAGCGCCGCCAGGCCAACGGCACCGCACAAAGCGACCTGCTGGCCATGCTGATGGCCGTGCGCGACGACAGCGATGACAGCGGTGATGGCAGCGCGCTGAGCGACGAAGAGGTGCGCGACCAGTGCATGACCATCTTCCTGGCCGGCCACGAAACCACCGCCGCCGCCCTCACCTGGTGGGGCCATACCATGGCCGCCCACCCCGACTATGCCCAGCGCGCCCAGGACGAGGTGGACCAGGTGCTGGGCCAGCGCCCGCCTTGCTATGAGGACCTGCCCCAGCTGCCCTACCTGGCCCAGACGCTGAAGGAAACCATGCGCCTGTACCCGCCGGCACCCTCGCTAATCAGCCGGCGCGCGCTGCGCCCGGTGCAGATCGGCCCCTGGCAGCTACCCAAAGGTGCACTGGTGCGCGTCACGCCCTGGGTGCTGCAGCACGATGCGCGCTGGTTCCCGGAGCCCGAACGCTTCGACCCCGAGCGTTTTTCCAGCACCGGCCAGGCCCTGCACGAGCGCGGCAGCTACCTGCCGTTTGGCGCCGGGCCACGGGTGTGTATAGGCAATCTGTTTGCGACGACCGAGATGACGCTGATCGCCGCCATGGTGCTGCAGCGCTTCCGCCTGGCGCCGGGCAGCGCGGCGCCGCCCCAACCGGTGCTGAACGTCACGCTGCGCCCGGCGGGCGGCATGCCGCTGCAACTGACACGCCGCCAAAACCTGGCATAAAAAGTGCCGCTGGCGCTGATAGACCCTGCGCCAGAAGCTACTAAAAGGGTAGCGTACACACGGGGGTAAAGCACAGGCCCCACAATGGCGGCCTTTTCACCTATTTCTGTTACATGTCTACACAACTGTCCCTGCGTCGCTTTTTGCTGGCTCTGGCCATCGTGGCGGTGTGGGGTAGCAACTTCGCCATCATCAAGATCGCGCTGGCGCACTTCACGCCGCTATGGCTGGCCACCTGGCGCTTTGCGCTGGTGCTGCTGCCGGCGGTGTTCTTCATCCCACGGCCGACCGTGCCCTGGCGCAACCTGGCCACCTATGGCGTGCTGATTGGCGTCGGCCAGTTCGGCCTGATCTACTGGGCCATGCAGGGCCATATCTCGCCGGGGCTGGCCTCGCTGGTGGTGCAGACCCAGGTGTTCTTCAC
Organism: Rhodoferax sp. GW821-FHT07F03; assembly: GCF_059418745.1. NCBI lineage: Bacteria > Pseudomonadati > Pseudomonadota > Betaproteobacteria > Burkholderiales > Comamonadaceae > Rhodoferax > Rhodoferax sp. GW821-FHT07F03. Next base: position 296,970 of record NZ_JBWKQM010000001.1, on the reverse strand, counting down.
CATTGCCCTGGCCATGCGCACCACCAAGGAACGCATGCAGGCCTACCAGTGGTGTGGCCTGCTGCTGGCGGCCAGCGGCATCGTGGTCATCATGCTGCACACCGACGGCAGCACCACCCCGCTGGGTCTGGCCGTGGTACTGCTGGCGGCACTGTCCTGGGGTGGCGGCAACACCGCATCGCGCCAGGCAGGCAAGGTGAACATGATGGCCTACGTGGTCTGGTCTAGCCTGTTCGCCGTGCCCCCGCTGCTGGCGCTGGCCTGGGTGTTTGAAGGCAGCGCAGCCCTGATCACCAGCCTGCACACCGCCGACCTCGGCACCTGGGTCGCCGTGGTGTGGCAGGCCTGGGGCAACAGCCTGTTTGGCTACGCCATGTGGGCCTGGCTGCTGGCACGCCACCCGGCCGCCACCATCTCGCCCCTGGCCCTGCTGGTGCCAGTGTTTGGCATGGGCACCTCGGCCTGGTGGCTGGGCGAACCCCTGCCAGCCTGGAAGCTGATAGCAGCCGGCCTGGTGATGCTGGGCCTGGTGATCAACCTGCTGTGGCCGCGCTGGCGCGTCGCCCGCCAATCCTAGCCAAATCAGCCTCTAGCGCAGGAAGCATCTGCGCCAGAAGCTATCAAAACCATAGTACCCAGTCCACCCCTGGGTATTTCTTTAACATGATTTGTACAAACGTACAACATTGCAAGGTAAAAGCAGGCATCGGTGTTTGTACGAGTGTTCAACATTCTTGTACAAGCGTATAAACCAGCCTATGCCATCTACCAAAACCACATCTACCACCCGCAGCACACCGGCCAGCCGGCGCAAGGCGGCCATCGAACCTGGCGAGGACGCGCTGGCGCCGAATCGGCAGCAAAACATCCTGCTGGCGGCAGAGCGGCTGTTCGCCACGGCCGGCTTCCATGGCGTATCGATACGCGATATTGCCGAAGAGGCCGGCGTGCCGCTGGCCCTGGTGGGCTACTACTACGGCCCCAAGCTGTCGCTGTACCACGCCATCTTCCGCGAACGTGCGGGCTACATCGGCGAGCGGCTGGAGTCGCTGGCCGCGGCCCAACGCGATGCCGCACCGGGCCAGTTGCTGGAGGACATCGTCAATGCCTTTGTGCTGCCGGTGCTGAAGGTGGCGGCCCAGACAACAGGGCAGAACTTCATGCGCATCCTGTCGCGCGGCATGAGCAACCACCAGGAGGAAGACGAGCCGGTGATACGCGAGCTGTTCGACCCGCTGGCCCATGCCTTCATCGACGCGCTGGCCGCCGCCCTGCCCCAGGCCACGCGCAGCCAGGCCGCCTGGTGCTACCAGTTCGCGCTGGGCGCGCTGCTGCACCATGTGAACGACCGCCGTATAGAACGCCTGTCGCTGGGCCAGAACCAGCCGGGCGACTTCGACACCAGCGGGCCGCTGCTGGTGGCCTTCATCACCCACGGCCTGCGCGGTGCCTGCGCCGTCCCTACCCACTGAGCACTGAGGACCGCCATGCCAACACAGCCTAGACACGGCGGCCAGGCCATGGGGCCATAAGCCCCCCGCCGCTCTCCCACTCCCTTCGCCTGCCAAGCAAGGCGCAGTCGCACGCCGACCGCGCCGGGGGTGCGCACGCCCCAACCCGCCACAACACAAACCACCAGGAGACCAGAAATGACCAGCCCCACCGCCAGCACCCCTACCGGCGCGGCCCTACCCAACACCAGCAAGTGGCTCACCCTGTTGCTCTGCTTCATCGTGGCCCTGCTCGAAGGCCTGGACCTGCAGGCCGCCGGCATTGCCGCACCCGGCATCGGTGCCGAATTCAAGCTGCTGCCGCCGCAGATGGGTGGCATGTTCAGCGCCGGCCTGGTGGGCCTGCTGCCCAGTGCCTTGTTTGGCGGCTGGCTGGCGGACCGCATCGGCCGCAAGAAGGTGCTGATCGGCTCGGTGCTGCTGTTTGGCCTGTTCTCGCTGGCCACGGCCCATGTGTGGGACTACCCCAGCCTGCTGGCCGCGCGCTTTCTGGCCGGCCTGGGCCTGGGCGCGGCGCTGCCGATCCTGATAGCACTGTCGTCCGAAGCGGCTGACGAGCACAAGCGCGGCATGGCCGTCAGCCTGACCTATGCCGGCATTCCGCTGGGCGGGGCCCTGGCGGCGGTACTGGGCATGCTGAACTTTGGCGGCGGCTGGCGTGGCCTGTTCTACGTGGGCGGCGTGCTGCCGATGGCGATTGCGCTGCTGCTGGTCGTGCTGCTGCCGGAGTCGCGCGCCTTTGTGAACCGCAACCTGGGCCAGGCGCAGCCAGACCGGCCCCGCTCCAGCAACGCTGGCAGCAGCATGGCCGGTTTGTTCCAGGGCGGTATGTGGAAGTCCACCCTGCTGCTGTGGCTGGCCAGCTTCTTCGTGCTGACCGTGCTGTACATGCTGCTGAACTGGCTGCCCTCGCTGCTGCAGGGCAAAGGCTTTCGGCGCGCCGATGCGGGCCTGGTGCAGCTGTTCTTCAACTTCGGCGGCGCCGCCGGTTCGCTGCTGGTGGGCAAATTGATGGACGGCAAGGAGCGCGTATTCACCGCCGTCTGCATCTATCTGGGCATGCTGCTGTCGCTGGCCGGGCTGGGTCTGTCGGACGGCCTGGGGCTGATGCTGCTGGCCGGGCTGGGCGCGGGCTTCTGCACCCTGGGTGGCCAGCTGGTGCTGTATGCGATGGCGCCCACGCTCTACCCCACGTCCATCCGTGCAACTGGGGTTGGGGCCTCCATCACGGTCGGCCGGCTGGGTGCCATCAGCGGACCCATGATTGCCGGGCAGGTATTGGCCGCCGGCATGGGCCTGGGCGGCGTGATGGCGGCTTCAAGCCCCGGCATTGTGGTGGCAGCCGTAGCGGCCATGGTGCTGATGCGCGCGCAGCAGGCGCTGTACCGCTGAGTATTTATACAAAAAAGCCGCTAGCGCAGATATTACCTGCGCAAGTAGCTACTGAATTCATAGCAAACCACGAAAGACCAAGCATGACCCGCCGCTTCATCGACATCTCCATGCACCTGGAAAACGACGTGCCCTCCGACCCGCCCGGCCTGGGGCCCAAGATCAGCTACATCGACCACCAGACCAGCTACCCGGAAATGGCCCGCTTCTTCCCCGGCCTGCAGCAAGAAGACATGCCCGACGGCGAGGCCTGGGCCGTGGAAGACGTGCAGCTGAACACCCACAACGGCACCCACCTGGACGCCCCCTGGCACTTCGCCTCCACCATGGACGGCGGCCAGCGCGCCATCACCATCGACGAGGTGGACCTGAACTGGTGCTTCCAGCCCGGTGTGAAGCTGGACTTTCGCCACTTCCCCGACGGCTACGTGGTGCAGCCCGCCGATGTACAGGCCGAGCTGGCGCGCATAGGCCACACGCTGCAGCCGCTGGACATCGTGGTCATCAACACCGCCGCCGAGGCCGCCTACGGCTCGCCGGGCTATACCCGCGCCGGCTGCGGCATGGGACGCGAAGCCACGCTGTACCTGCTGGAGCGCGGTGTGCGCCTGACCGGCACCGACGCCTGGAGCTGGGACGCGCCATTCGCGCAAACCGCCCAGCGTTATGCAGACACCCGGGACGCCAGCCTGATCTGGGAAGGCCACAAGGCCGGCCGCGAGATCGGCTACTGCCATCTGGAGAAGCTGCACAACTTGTCGGCCCTGCCGCCGCACGGCTTCTACATCAGTTGCTTCCCGGTCAAGGTGCGCGCCGCATCGGCCGGCTGGACCCGCGCCGTCGCCATCTTCGACGACGCACTGCAGGCCAGCGCGCGATGAACACCTAGCCAAACCCTTCCCCCGCTGATTCCGCTTGTGGCGCAGTCGCCCGCCGACTGCGCCAGGGATCTGCTCGTTCTGAAATTCACCACCACCCCACCGAGGAGACAACACCATGCAATCCAAACTATCCACACTCACCCCTTTGGCCCTGGCCGCCCTGTGCTGTTACGCAAGCACCGCCCGGGCCCAGCCTGCCGTCACGCCTGGCCTGCAGATGTACGGCCTGGTGGACAACGTGGCCGGCAGTTTTGCCAGTTCCATCAGCGGCATCAACACACAAAGCGTGCGCACCACCAAGCTGGAAGACGGCGGCATGTCGGCCAGCCACTGGGGTGTTCGCGGCAACGAAGACCTGGGCGGAGGGCTGAACGCCTTGTTCGAGCTGTCGGCCTTCTTCCGCAGCGATGTCGGAGCATCCGGCCGCAGCGGCGCACTGCCGGCACCGGTCAATGTGGCGGCCGACCCGATGTTCTCGCGCGCCGCCTGGGTGGGCCTATCCAGCCCCAGCTGGGGCCGGCTACGTGCGGGCACGATCATCTCGCAGCTGTTCCTGAACACCATTGGCTCCAACGCCTTTGGTGACTCCATGGTCTTTGGCCCGCTGCCGCTGCTGACCTTCACCGGCGGCATTCTCGGCGGCGGCACCAGCTGGACCAACTCCCTGGTGTATGAAACCCCCACGTTTGCCGGCGCCTCGGCGACGGCGGCACGCTCGCTATCCGAAGGCCAGGGCGGCGGCAACAGCGCGCTGCGCCTGGCCTATGCCCAAGGCCCGTTGGCCACCTCGCTGGTGTGGCAAAGCGTGAAGAAAGACCCGCTGACTTTTGCCGATGGCACCACGCCGAACGACACCAGCAGTTGGCAGCTGGCGGCCTCGTACGACTTCAATGCGGTGAAGCTGTATGCCCACATCGGCCATATCCAGAACGACGGCACACAGGCCGCACCGCAGAACGTGGGCTACCGGCTCTGGGACATCAGCGCCGCCGTGCCAGTGGGCGCCGGCCGCATCCTGGCCGGTTATGCCGCGCGCACGACCCACGACACGGCGGCCCCGGTGCCCGCCAGCGTGGCTGGCGGCAATGTGGAACGCAAGATTCTCAGCCTGGGCTACGACCACAACCTATCGAAACGCACCGACGTCTATGCCATGTGGTCGCACGACAGCACCCGCACGCGCACCCTGCCCGCGCCCTTCAACACCATTGATGCCAGCGGCAACAGCTATGGCATCGGCATCCGCCATCGTTTTTAAAGCTCACCCCCAGGCTCCAGTGCTGCGCATCTTTCGCCAACCCCCTTGCAGGGGGCGATACCAGTGGCCCGGCAAAGCCGGTTCCACGATATCTCTGGAAGGGGCCGTTTTTGCCAACCGCTAAAACCTCATAGAAAGCGTTTATTTATGCAGAACACCACCATGCTCAACGAAACCCATGATCCCGATCTGCGCAGCTGGGTCTTGTCGGCACAGCAGCCCGGCACCGATTTCCCACTGCAAAACCTGCCGCACTGCGTGTTCCGCCGCCGCGGCAGCACAGAGCCCTGGCGCGGCGGCGTGGCGATTGGCGATGCCATCCTGGACATGGCCGCGGCCCACGCGCAAGGCGTGTTTGGCGCGGCGGCCGACACCGCCGCCCAGGCCGCCAGCGCCGGCACGCTGAATGGCCTGATGGCGCTGGGGCCGCAGGCCTGGTCGACGCTCCGGCTGGCGCTGTCGCGGCTGCTGCGTGAAGGCGCGCCCGAGGCGGCTCGGCTGCAGGTCTGCCTCGTGGCCCAGGCGAACGCAGAATACGCGGTGCCCGCGCAGATCGGCGACTACACCGACTTTCTGACCTCGCAATACCACTCGCTGAACGCCGGTCGCATCTTCCAACCGCAGAATGCACTGCTGCCCAACTTCAAGTGGCTGCCTATCGGCTACCACGGCCGGGCTTCGTCGGTCGCCGTCAGTGGCAGCGAGTTGCTGCGCCCCTCGGGCCAGACACGCAGACCGAGCACCGAGCTACCAAGCTTCGGCCCCACACAAAAGCTGGATTACGAGGTGGAGCTGGGCGTCTTCATCGGCCCCGGCAACCCGCGCGGTACACCGATTGCGCTGGACGATGCCGAAAACCACGCCTTCGGCCTGTGCCTGCTGAACGACTGGTCGGCACGCGATGTGCAGGCCTGGGAATCGATGCCGCTGGGGCCGTTCATGGCGAAGAATTTCCTGACCAGCATCTCGCCCTGGATCGTCACGCTGGAGGCGTTGGCGCCGTTTCGCGCTCCATTGCCGCGCGAGGCCGGCGACCCGGCGGCCCTGCCCTATCTGCGGTCGAGCCAGGTGCAGGCTTTCGACATCCAGCTGGAAGCCTGGCTGAGGCCGGCGGGCTCCGCTTCCGAGACACGGCTGTCGCACACCAGCTACCGCCATGCTTACTGGTCGGTGGCCCACATGCTGGCCCACCACACCAGCAATGGCTGCAATCTGCAGCCCGGCGATCTGCTGGGCACCGGCACCCAGTCCGGCCCCGAGCTGGGTGAAGAAGGCTGTTTGCTGGAACTGACGCGCGGCGGCCAGGTGCCGCTGGAGCTGCCCGGCGGCGTGCAGCGCCGCTACCTGGAAGACGGCGACCGGGTAGCGCTGCGCGGCTGGTGCGAACGTGCCGGCCAGGCCCGCATAGGCTTTGGCCCCTGCGTAGGTACGGTGCAGGCCACGCTATAGGGTTTCAGGTAAAAAGTGGCTCTGGTGCAGGTACTACCTGCGCCAGCAGCTACCAAATAAATAGCGACCCAGTCCCGTGGTTCAAGCCGGCTTGGCGCCGTCTTTCACCGCATTGGCCTCGGCCCAGGCCCAGGCCTGGCTGGAGAGTTCCAGCACCCGTTCCAGGCTGCTGAAGCCGTCGGCCGCCACACTGGCGTCGCTGGCGGTCTGGTTCTCTACCTGCGCGGCGGTATGCAGGTAGACATGCCAGGGGCCGGCCTGGCCCAGCAGGGCCTGCTCGGCCTCAGGCGGCAAGCTGAGAGTAGCGACTACTTCCTCAGGACTTATTTTGAGGATCAAGCCCAGCATGGACGCCAGCCCCAGGGTGAAGAAGCGGCCTGGCTCGGACTCGCCACGCTCTATGGCCAGCAGCTCCACCAGGCGCGAACGGCACAGCGCGATCTCTTGCAGAGCCGAGGCCATCTTGCGGCTGCCAGCAAACTGCATCAACATCAGCGACAACCAGCGGTGCAGGTCGTTGCGGCCCAGCATCTGCACTGCCTGGTCCACGCTGGAAATGCCGCCCAGATGCGCAAAGCTGGCGCTATTCATGCGCTGCAGCAAACGGTAGGTCAGGCTCACATCGCCCTTGATGGCCGCCACGATCACCGGCGTGTCGGCTCCGGCAGAGAGCTGGCTCAGCAGCTGGGACAGGCGCCCCACCTCGGGTGCCAGGGCCTGGGCCTTGGGTTTGGCCACGCGTGCCGTGCTGCCCATGGCGCCGCTGGCAAACTGTGCGCCGCCGTGCAGCACCAGCTCCATATGCTCGACCTGGGCCAGGTCGGTGACGATGGCCGGTAGTTTGGCTGCCGCGCCGGCCTGGGTTTTCAGCTGCTCCAGCAAGGCATCCACACCGGCTTCACCGGGTCGCAGCAGCCAGAAGTCCGGGGCCACGCCCATGTCCAGGCTGCTGCTCCAAGCTAGGCGGGCCCCAGCCGTGCGGAAGGCGGCCACCGTGTCACGCAACGCCTGCTGCGCCTCGGGTGCCAGCGGCTGTGCCGCATCGGCCTCCACGCCGACCACCACGCCGGCATCGTCCTTGGGCACCACGGCCTGCGCCAACCACACCGCAGGCAACCGTGCAAAGCCGGTACGCCCCTGCATGGCCACCAGCCGGGCGGCCACCAGCACAGCCGCCACCTGGGCGGTTTGCGCAGCAGCATCGCCACTGGCACTAAGACTGCGCTGCACAGCGTCGTCGATTCGGAACTCAAACCCGGCCACATCGCCATTGGCAGAGACCAGAGGGCGGCGCGCCACTACCTGCTGCGGACGCGGCGGCACGGGCGGCTTAACCACGGCGGCAGGTGCCGGGGCTGACTGCGCCGGCGCCGCGGGCTCGGGCGTGGTCTGACCAAACTTGGGAATCAGGCGTTTTAGAAAAGAAGTCATGGCGGGTACGGCAAAAGTACGTAGTACCAGACTCTAAGGCCTTCCTGGATCGATGTCAGACCTTTACGATTTTTTTATCTACCCCGGATACAGCAGGAATCAAATCGCCACCAGATTGCGCACACCGTTGGCTTCCATGTCCTTGCCCAGGCCGCGGGCGATGAACTCGCCGCGCTCCATCACCAGGTAATCGTCGGCCAGCTCCTGGGCGAAATCGTAATACTGCTCCACCAGCAGAATGGCCATGTCACCGCGGTCGGCCAGCATGCGGATCACGCGGCCAATGTCCTTGATGATGCTGGGCTGTATGCCCTCGGTGGGTTCGTCCAAGATCAGCAGCTTGGGGCCGGCGGCCAGCGCGCGGGCGATGGCCAGCTGCTGCTGCTGCCCGCCAGACAGGTCGCCGCCGCGCCGGTGAATCATCTGCTTGAGTACCGGGAACAGGGTGAACAGCTCGGGCGGAATAGGCGTGCTGGCGCTCTTATAGGCCAGGCCCATGCGCAGGTTTTCTTCCACCGTCAGCCGGGCGAAGATTTCCCGGCCCTGCGGCACAAAGCCCACACCGGCGCGGGCGCGTTCGTACGGCGTGTAGCCCTGGATGGCTTTGCCATCCAGCTCGATGCTGCCTGTCTTGATCGGCACCAGGCCCATCAACGACTTCAGCAAGGTAGTCTTGCCCACGCCGTTGCGGCCCAGCAGCACGGTGACCTTGCCCTTGGTGCATTGCAAACTGACGTCGCGCAGGATGTGCGAGCCGCCATAGTACTGGTTGATGTTCTTAACGTTCAGCATGGTGGAAGGATCTAGTTAAGGGTGAAGTACAGGCGGCTAACGGCAACCCGCCAATAGGGGCCCAAATGCGAGACGCACTGCGCTCGATCTACCTGCATACGGCGCGCAATTGGGATCTGACCCCCATTGGCTACACGCCCTGTCTCGCGCCCTAGGCGCGATGTGGCGCATAGCGCCACCGATCCCGATCCCTGGGGTCCCCCTCTGTATGCGCCGAGGAGCGCAGCTTTGGGCGGATAAGGGCTGGCGTTGTTTGAGCGCAGCGAGTTTAGCCAGACCCCGCACAAAGCGAGCACCGCAGGTTCCCGTAGCGCTAGCGGAGGGCGCAGACAGTGGGGGCGCCTTTCTTTTGGTGACTTTTGGTGTTCGCGTAACTTTGCTGCGCAAAGTGAGCGAACTCCACGTGCAAAGCACGGCATTGCGCAAAAGAAAATCCGCTCTGCGGATTTCTACAAAAGTTACTCGCCCGCCGGGGCGAACTCCCGGCCGGAGATACAAGTTAACGTCAACCCGCCAATGGGGGTCAGAGCCCCAATGCGAGACACACCCTGCTTGATCCGCCAGCACACGGCGCGCAATGGGGATCTGACCCCCATTGGCTAGGAGCATAGCTCTATCGGCCAAGATAAACCTCAATCACGCGCTCATCGGCCTGCACCTGGTCCAGCGTGCCCTGTGCCAGCACCGAGCCATCGCACAACACAGTGACGATCTCAGAGATGGTCTTGATGAAGCTCATGTCGTGCTCCACCACCATCAGCGAATGCTTGCCTTTCAGCGTCAGGAACAGCTCGGCCGTGCGCGCGGTTTCTTCGTCGGTCATGCCGGCCACTGGTTCGTCCAACAGCAGCAATTTCGGATCTTGCATCAGCAGCATGCCGATCTCCAGCCACTGCTTTTGCCCGTGGCTCAGGTTGCCGGCCTGGCGCGTCACGCTGTCGGCCAGGTGGATGGTGGTCAGCATCTCGGCCAGCTTGTCGCTCTGCGCCGAATCGAGTTTGTGCAGCATGGATGACTTGACGCTCTTGTTCATCTTCAGCGCCAGCTCCAGGTTCTCGAACACGCTGAGCTTTTCAAACACCGTGGGCTTCTGGAACTTGCGGCCAATGCCGAGCTGGGCGATCTCGGGCTCGTTGTGGCGCAACAGGTCGATGGTGCTGCCGAAGAACACCTTGCCGGTGTTCGGCCGGGTCTTGCCGGTGATGATGTCCATCATCGTGGTCTTGCCGGCGCCATTCGGGCCGATGATGCAGCGCAGCTCGCCAGGCGCAATGTCCAGCGACAAGCCGTTGATGGCCTTGAAGCCGTCAAAGCTCACATGCACATCTTCCAGGTACAAGATGCGGCCGTGGGCGATGTCCACCTCACCAGGGGTATGGATGCGCGAGAAGCCGGCTTCGCGGCCACCGGATTCAGTCTGGCCGGTTCCGTGTTGCTGCTTTTCTTTGCGGTCCAGGCGCTCCGTGCCTTCGTCCATCAGATCGGGCGTCATGCCTTGGCTCCCTTCAACTTCTTCACCAAACCCACCACGCCGTCCGGCAGGAACAATGTCACAGCAATAAACAGGGCACCCAGAAAGTACAGCCAGAACTCGGGATAGGCCACGGTCAACCAGCTCTTGGCACCGTTGACGATGAAGGCGCCCAGGATGGGGCCGATCAGCGTCGCCCGGCCACCGACTGCGGCCCACACGGCGATCTCGATCGAGTTCGCCGGGCTCATCTCGCTGGGGTTGATGATGCCCACTTGCGTCACATACAAGGCCCCGGCCACGCCGCACATCACGGCAGAAATCACCCAGATGCTCAGCTTGTAGCCCAGCGGCGAATAGCCGGAGAACATGACACGCGTTTCCGCATCGCGGATGGCCTGCAACACCCGACCGTACTTGCTGCCGACCAACCACTTGGCGAACAGGAAGAAGCCCAGCAAGGTCAAACCCGTGAGCACAAATAAGGTCATGCGCATCGAAGTGGTGGCCATGGGGATGCCCAGGATGCGCTTGAAATCGGTAAATCCGTTGTTGCCACCAAAGCCGGTTTCGTTACGGAAGAACAGCAGCATGGTGGCAAAGGTCATCGCCTGGGTGATGATGGAGAAGTAAACGCCTTTGATGCGCGAGCGGAAGGCAAAGAAGCCGAAGATGCCCGCCACCACCGCCGGTGCCCCCACGATCAAAAACAGCGTCGCGCCGAAGCTGCCGCTCAGCGTCCAGTGCCAGGGCAAGGCCTTCCAGTCCAGGAACACCATGAAGTCGGGCAGGTCGCTTTTGTAGTTGCCGTCGCGGCCGATCTGGCGCATCAAATACATGCCCATGGCATAGCCGCCGAGCGCGAAGAACAGGCCGTGGCCCAGGCTCAAGATGCCGGTGTAGCCCCAAATCAAGTCCATGGCCAGCGCTGCAATGGCGTAGCACATGATCTTGCCGACCAGCGCAATGGCGTAGTCGCTCAGATGCCAGATGCTGTCGGCCGGGGTCAGCAGGTTCAGCACTGGCGCCACGGCGCAGACCAGAATCAGCGCGACGATGAAGCTGCTCCAGCCGGAACGGGTCAGCAGCGGGCCTTTGACAGGCAAAGTTACTTTCGAGGTAGTGCTCATAATCTCACGCCTCCGCAGAGCGGCCCTTCATCGCAAAAATACCTTGGGGACGCTTCTGGATGAAGATGATGATCAGCACGAGCACCGCGATCTTCGCCAACACCGCACCGGTCAATCCCTCCAACAGCTTGTTCAAGATGCCCAGGCCCAGGGCCGCGTACACGGTGCCGGCCAGTTGGCCCACGCCGCCCAGCACCACCACCATGAAGGCGTCGACGATATAGCCCTGGCCCAGGTCGGGGCCTACGTTGCCCACCTGGCTCAGCGCGCAACCGGCCAGCCCGGCGATGCCGGAGCCGAGTGCGAATGCGTAGGTATCGATGCGGGCCGTATTCACACCCATGCAGGAGGCAATCGGCCGGTTCTGCGTCACGCCGCGCACGAACAGGCCGAGGCGTGTCTTGCCAATCAGCCAACCCACGCCCAGCAGCACAGCGATGGCGAAGGCGATGATGACCAGGCGGTTATAGGGCAGCGACAAATTCGCCAGCACCTGCACACCGCCGCTCATCCATACCGGGTTTTCCACCCCCACGTTTTGCGCGCCGAAGATGCTGCGCACCAGCTGCTGCAGCATCAGGCTGATACCCCAGGTGGCGAGCAAGGTCTCCAGCGGCCGACCGTACAGAAAGCGCAGCACGCTGCGTTCCAGCGCCGCGCCCACCAGGGCCGCCACCAGAAAGGACACAGGCACGGCAGCCAGCAAATACCAGTCAAAGGCACCAGGCAGGTATTTTTGGAAAACAGTCTGCACAAAGTACGTGGCATAGGCGCCGATCATCATCAGCTCGCCGTGCGCCATATTGATCACGCCCATCAGCCCATAGGTGATGGCCAGGCCCAGCGCCACCAGCAACAGGATGGAGCCCAGGCTGATGCCGCTGAAGATGGAGCCCAGGCGGTTGCCCCAGGCCAGCGCCGCATCCACCTTGGCCAATGCGGCCGAGAGGGCCACTTTGACATCTGGCTCCGCCTCTTCCTTCAGGCGCGCCAGCAGCACCGTCTTGGTGGCAGGGTTGCTGCTGTCGGCCAGGGTTTTGATGGCGTCCAGACGGTGCGCCTTGTCGGTGCTGTTGAGCAGCAAGGCGCCGCGCAGCAGGCCCAGCTGCTCTTTGATGGCGGCATTGGCCTCAGAAGCAAAGGCTTTTTCCACCAGGGCCAGCTTGCTCTCGTCGGGCTCGGCCAGCAGGGTTTTGACGGAGGCGGCACGCACCTTGTCGTCTTTGGAAAACAGCTTCAGGGCGGCCAGCGCATTGTCCAGCTCGCCGCGCATTTGGTTGTTGTTGATGACGTCTTCGGCGTCTTCCGGCAGGGCCACGGCGGCTCCGCTGGCAGGGTCCACGGTCTTGTCGCCCTGGACCCAAAAGACTTTGTCACCCTGGATCTTGATCTGGTCGTCGGACAGCGCCTGGATGAAGGCAACGGTCTTCTCGTCGGCGTTGACGACGGCTTTGTTGAGCGCCTCAATGCGCGTCTCGGCTTCGCCGGTTGCCATGGCTTTGACCTCGTCAGCGCTTAGTGCATAAGCGTGACCAGCTATTAAAAGCAGAGCAGCAGTAAAAATGGGAAGGATGGGGCGGAACATGTCCCAGCTTTCAAAAAAGAAAAGGAGATGGGGGCGCCACCGGCGAGCCCCCACCCTAGCCCTCTCCGTAGGAAGAGGGAATGGAACCAGCCATCGAGAACGCCCCTGCTCCCTTCCAGGGATACCGCGGAACTGGCTCTGCCAGGCCGCTGGTATCGCCCCCTGCAAGGGGGTGGGCGAAGACACGAAGTGCGTAGCCTGGGGGTGTTACTTCTTCACGGGTGCATCGGGCTTGCCGGCATTGCCTTCGATGTACGGGCTCCATGGCTTGGCTTTCACAGGGCCAGGCGTCTTCCACACCACGTTGAACTGGCCGTCGGCCTTGACTTCACCGATGAACACCGACTTGTGCAGGTGGTGGTTGGTCGCGTCCATTTCCGACACGATGCCGGACGGTGCATTGAACTTCTGGCCGGCCATGGCGGCGATGACCTTGTCGGTATCGGTGGACTTGGCCTTCTCAACGGCTTGCTTCCACATATTGATACCGATGTAGGTGGCTTCCATCGGGTCGTTGGTCAGAGGCTTGTCGGCGCCGGGCAGGTTCTTGGCCTTGGCGTAGGCAGACCACTTCTTTATGAACTCGGTATTGGTCGGGCTCTTGATGGACATGAAGTAGTTCCAGGCAGCCAGGTGGCCGACCAGAGGCTTGGTATCCACACCACGCAGCTCTTCCTCACCCACGGAGAAGGCGACGACCGGCACGTCCTTGGCCTTCAGACCGGCGTTACCCAGTTCCTTGTAGAAAGGCACGTTGGAGTCACCGTTGATGGTGGACACCACGGCGGTCTTGCCACCTTGAGAGAAAGTCTTGATGTCAGCCACGATGGTTTGGTAATCGCTGTGGCCGAACGGGGTGTACTTCTCGTCGATGTCCTTGTCGTCCACGCCCTTGCTCTTCAGGTAGGCGCGCAGAATCTTGTTGGTGGTACGGGGGTAGACATAGTCGGTGCCCAGCAGCACCCAACGCTTGGCGCCGCCGCCGGCCTTGCTCATCAGGTAGTCCACCGCAGGAATGGCTTGTTGGTTAGGCGCAGCACCGGTGTAGAACACGTTCTTGGACAGCTCTTCACCTTCGTACTGCACGGGGTAGAACAGCAGGCCATTCATTTCTTCCACGACCGGCAGCACCGACTTGCGCGACACGCTGGTCCAGCAGCCGAAGATCACGGCGACCTTGTCCTGGCCCAGCAACTGCTTGGTCTTTTCAGCGAACAGAGGCCAGTTGGAAGCGGGGTCGACCACCACAGGTTCCAGCTTCTTGCCCAGCACGCCGCCCTTGGCGTTGATTTCGTCAATCGCCATCAGCACGGTGTCTTTCAACACGGTTTCCGAAATGGCCATGGTGCCCGACAGGCTGTGCAGCACGCCAACCTTGATGGTGTCAGCCGCATGCGCGGGAATGACGGACAGGCTGCTCAGAGCCACGGCGGCGGTAATTGCCTTGAGAGTGAATCGACGTTGCATGTGTGCTTCTCCGGTAGTGAAATAAACCCTGACTGAACCCATACGCCACCCGGCATGTGGGCCTGTGTGTGGCGATGGATGGACTGTAGGCACGCATGCGCTTTGGAGAAATACGCCGGGTGGCGTATGCGCGGCATTGGCAGCGCTTAGGGGTGCATCACCTCCAAATTGCTGGGCTATACGGCCCTGGCTAAACTGGCTTGCCAGCATCTCCGCCGCCACCACCCCATGCACACTGCCGCCCACCGCCATTTCCTCAGCGCCCTCTGGTCCGCCCTGGAGGGCGATGCAGCCGCCTTGCCGCGCGTGCGCTTCAGCGGCGACGGCGAGCTGCCCTCTGTGTTCGAGACCACCGCCCTGGCAGCTGCCTCCATAGGGGCGGCCGGGCTGGCGCTGTCCAGCCTCAGCCATGCCCTCGGGCTGCCTGCGGACACGGCGGCCGAGGTGCAGGTGGATAGCCGCCTGGCCTCGTTCTGGTTCGCCACCTCGCTGCGCCCGCAAGGCTGGGCCGTGCCGCCCCTGTGGGATACAGTGGCGGGTGACTACCGCACGGCCGACGGCTGGATACGCCTGCACACCAATGCACCCCACCACCGCGCCGCAGCACTCGCCGTGCTGCAGGTACCGGCGGACCGCGCGGCCGTGGCGCAGGCCGTGGCCGGCTGGACCGGCGACGCCCTGGAGGCAGCCGTCGTGGCCCAAGGTGGCTGTGCTGGTGTCATGCGCAGCGCAAGCCAATGGATGCAACACGCGCAAGGCCAGGCCGTGCAGGCTGAGCCGCTGCTGCATTGGCAAATGGGTGCCAGCGCTGCCGCACCCGCCTGGCAGCCGTCCGCCCAGCGGCCCCTACGCGGGGTGCGGGTGCTGGACTTGACCCGCGTACTGGCCGGCCCCGTGGCTACCCGGCTGCTGGCGGGCCTGGGTGCCGAGGTTTTGCGCATAGACCCGCCCTGGTGGGATGAACCAGCCGTGGTGCCAGAAACCACGCTGGGCAAACGCTGCGCCCGGCTGGATCTGCGCCTGCCCGCCGACCGGGCCCGCTGGGAAACGCTGCTGGCCAGTGCCGATGTGCTGGTGCACGGCTACCGTGGCGATGCGCTACAACGCATGGGGCTGGGCGCGGACCGGCGCCAGCAGCTGCGCCCGGGCCTGGTGGATGTGTCGCTAAACGCCTATGGCTTCAGCGGCCCCTGGGCACAGCGCAGAGGGTTCGACAGCATTGTGCAGATGAGCACGGGCATCGCCGAAGCGGGCCAGCGCGCCGCCCAGGCCGACAAGCCAGTGCCTCTGCCGGTGCAGGCGCTGGACCACGCCACCGGCTACCTTCTGGCCGCGGCAGTGCTGCGCGGGCTGGAGCGGCGCGTGCGCGAGGGCAGCGGCAGCATCGCAAGGACCTCGTTGGCGCGCACCGCAGCCCTGCTGCAGTCACTGCCACGCACGGCGGACGCAGCAGCGCAGCCACTGGCGCCCGAGTCGCAGCATGATTGGAGTCCGGGCATCGAACAGAGCTTTTGGGGGCCAGCACGGCGGGTGACCTGGCCGCTATCGATACCGGGTATTGGATTTGCATGGGATGTGCCAGCCGGCCCGCTGGGTAGCGTAACGGCATGCTGGCTGGAGATGGGAAGCTAGTTTTGACGACGCTCTTGCATTCGGAATTTCGCAAAGAAATCAAACGAACGCTCGCGATAAGTAGCTTGTGCCCACGTGGCACAATCGCGCCCTTTTTCTTTGGGGCAGGATGCAATGGAAATCGCGCAATCTACGCCAACAGCGGCCAGCATCGCGAAGCTCGTCCAGGCCCGCTATGGCCTGGGCAAAGTGGTCGAGAGCGAATTCCTCCGACGCAGTTTCAATCAAGTCTACAGATTGGGCTTTGCCAGTGGGCAACGTGTCGTGGCCCGCCTCAGTGCCGAGCGGCCCCGAGGTGGTCCCAATGTATTGTTCGAGTCAGCCGCACTAGAACATTGGACGCGGGTTGGATGCTCCGTCTCTCGTTGCGTGCCCACCGCAACAGGTGAGGTTGCAATACAAGTACCGCTGCCCGAAGGCTCTCGGGCGCTGATGCTTTTTGAACATTTGGAAGGTGAGTTCACAAGCGACGCCGTCGAAGATATCGCAGCTTTTGCGCACGGTCTAGCCGCTTTGCACATCGGGGGTGAAAGCTACCAAGGGCCATCCAGCACCTATTGCCTGGACCTGGACCATCTCCTACTGAGGCCGCTGGAGGGTTTGCTGCGCGCGCCGACGATGACAGCCGAACTGCGTCCTCACTTCGAGGCGCTAGGCCACCGCCTACACAATGACATCTCGGCACTAGGCAAGCTCAGCCGCGCGCTTTGCCATGGCGATGCCCATGGCAGCAATCACTTCATCATTAATGGTGCAACAGGACGGCGTGAGGCCGTATTCTTTGACTTCGACGAGGCAGGCCCAGGCTATCTGGCCTACGAGCTTGCCGTTTACCCGTGGAATCTATACCCGCGTATGCCCGAAGCTGTAGTGGGCGACAAAGCGAAGACGCAGTGGCTGCATTTCATTTCTGCCTACCGCGAAAAGAAACCAGTTGCAGATGTTGACCTGGTTGCCATTTCACGTTTTATGGCAGTGCGGCAGTTTTGGCTGCTGGGAGAGTACGCAGGTCGAGTTCCGGTCTGGGGTTCGCAGGCAATGCCGACGGACTACCTCCGTAAGCAGGTCACCATGTTGCGCAATTGGGAGACGCTGGAACTACCGCTGTAAGTGCCAATAGCGGCTGCTGGCAACAGGTTTCAAGTTCGTAGCGGGTGAAGTCCAAAATTTCCTGCTACCCGCGGCATCCCATACACCAGCAGTTAGGCACGGTTGCTGCATCATCGCCCCCACAACAGCAGCGTTCGCAAAGGAGTCCCCATGCAATTCGAAAAAGACGGTCTGTGGCGCAACTGGGTCGGCAACCAGTCGTGCACTACGCGCTACAAGGGTGCGCCCAGCTCCGAAGACCAACTGCGCGAGATGGTGGCCGAGGCAGACCGCCTGGATCTGTACCTGCGCGTTGCCGGATCAGGCCACAGCTTCACCCCGGTGGTCGGCACCGGTGACCTGGCCGCTGTCCATACCCGGCACCGCATTCGCCTGGGACACGCCAGCCGGCCCGCTGGGTAGCGTGGCAGCGCACTGGCTGAATGAAGACCCAGCGGTGTAGGAACACCAGGGGGCCAGTGCGCTCCCCAAGTTCGCTATAGGCGCGGCGCGACCACAGGCAGCCCAAACTTGCTCCCCATGACGGTCTTGAGTTCCTCTGGGTCCAGCGTTCGCTCTTCGAGCTTTCCGTGCGTGACCGTCTTCAGCTGATTGCCGACCAGGATGTCCCGCCCCTGCGGGTTGTGCAAAACCACCACCACTTTCTGGACGAAGATCGCGCCGGGGTGGGTCGAGTTCATGTAGTTGGCGGGCTCGAAGTCGATCCACTCCTGCGCAGACAGATCGAAGCCGTACTGGTTCAGCCACTGCCCTCCCGCATAGGCCTGCAGCAGGTATTCGCCGTTGTCGGATCGGCTCAGCTTGAACCGGTCTGCATCCTGCGGCACCTCCACGTCCAGCAGTGCTAGCCGCATGGGCGCACGGATGCCATAGCTGCCAAAACCCAGGTCGCACAGCCAATCTTCCCCGTCCACCGTGGCAATGATTGCCATGTGCGTCTTGGGTCGCCGCACCGGGTAGAACATGGGCCGTGCCGCAATCAGGCGAAACGGTATGCCCAGCGCACACAGGGCCATAGAGAAAATACCGTTGACCTCGTAGCAATAGCCGCCGCGCTGGCGGTCGATGATCTTTTCAACGATGTGTTCCGGCACCAGCGAGACGATCTTGCCGGCCTGCACGTCCAGATTCTCAAAGGGCACGGTAAACAGCTGGCAACGCATGATCTCAGCGAGCGTGGCGGCATCCGCCTTGGCGTCACCTTCGTATCCGATCCGCTGAAAGTAGCGCTGCAGATTGAAATTCTCGGCATGCATAGGAAAGTCCTGTTATGGGTTGGGGTGATGTAACGATGATGCGCGGAAAACACTAGCGAACAGCGCCAGCTATTAGGACATGTGTGCTATACAGATAACGATAAACCATATCTGTCATGCAGCACAGTTACATCCAGCTTTCCAAGCTTTTGAAGCTCGACATCCGCCGCCAACGCTACCAGGTAGGCGCCAAGCTGCCCTCCGTGCGGCAGTACGCCACATCCCAAGGCGTCAGCGCGTCCACCGTGGTGCGCTGCTACCGTCAGCTGGAGAGCGAAGGCTATGTGGAAATCCGTGCCAAGTCGGGCATGTACGTGGCCGACTGGAAAGCGCAACAGCAAACACGCTCCCCCGCCAGCGCCGCTATGGGCACCCCACCCCCATCGGCCGTGCAGTACGAGCAGTTGGCGTCCCTGCAACACCGTATGACGCAGCTGTATGCGCTGACGTCCCAGCCGTTGACGCTGCCGCTGCACCTGGCCCATGCCGCCCCCCAGTGGTACCCCTGCGACACCTTGGCACGCATAGGCCAGCGCGTGCTGCGCCGCGACCCTTTGGCATTCGGCGCCTATGCCACAGGCACCGGGCTCCCCGCATTGAAAACTGCCTTGGTCGGCCATTTGACGCGCTGCGGCATCGAGCTGGGCCCGCAAGACCTGCTGGTGACCAACGGCGCCACCGAGGCATTGCAGATCGCGCTGCGTGCGGTCACCCGGCCGGGGGACACCGTGGCGGTAGAGTCGCCGGTGTATTTCGGCATTGTCCAGATGCTCGAACACCTGGGACTGAAGGTGCTGGAAGTGCCATGCGTCGCTAGCCAGGGCATCAGCCTGGAAGCGCTGGAATACGCCCTGGAACAGCACGGCAGCGTGCGCGCCGTGGTGGTGATGCCCAGCTTCCAGAACCCGCTGGGGTCATGCATGCCAGACGCGGCCAAGCGGCGCCTGCTCGGCATCATAGAAAAGCACGACACGGTACTGATCGAAGACGATGCCTTTGGAGACTTGGCGTCCGCGCCTGAGCGCCCTCGCCCCGTCAAGGCCTGGGACCGCACAGGACGGGTGATCTACTGCGGCTCGGCCAGCAAAAGCATGGCACCCGCCATGCGCCTGGGCTGGGTAGTGGGCGGTCGCCACCAGCGGCAGCTGGAGTCGCTGAAGCTCAGCAACTCCTTGACCACGCCGCTGTTCGAGCAAGCGGTGCTGGCGGAATTCATCGCGTCCGGGGCCTTGCCGTCGCACCTGCGCAAGCTGCGCGAACGGCTGGCGGCCACGGTGGGGCCCGCAACGCAGGCCGTCCTGCAGCACTTCCCGCTGGGCACGCGTGCCGGGGGCCCAGCTGGCGGCTGGTGGCTGTGGATCGCTTTACCTGACACGCTGGACACCATGGCGCTGTTGCACGCTGCGGCGCAACGCGGCATAGCGTTCACACCGGGCGCCTTGTTCTCGGTGTCGGGCAAGTTTGCCAACCACCTGCGTCTGAACATCGCCCGCCCCTGGGACCGTGAACTGGAGCAAGGCATCAAGACCCTGGGCCTGTTGGCCAAGGCGCTGCAAAGCCAGCTTGCACCGGACTCTGGTGTGAGGCCTTGAAACAGCGGCTGAATCTGGGTATGTTGGCAGGCCACAGACGGGCATGATTGCTGCATTCCAGCGGCAACCATCCTCAGCCTTCAACCGGAGTCAACATGCAATTCGAAAAAGGCGGCCTATGGCGCAATTGGGTCGGCAACCAATCGTGCATAGCGCGCTACAAGGGTGCGCCCACCTCCGAAGACCAGTTGCGCGAGATGGTCGCCGAAACGGACCGTCTCGATCTGAACCTGCGCGTCGCCGGCTCGGGCCACAGCTTCACCCCGGTGGTGGGCACCGGCGGCGTGCTGCTGTCGTTGGCGCAGATGCGGGGCGTGAACGGCTTTGACGACGCGAAGAAGCAGGTGCGCGTGGCTGCCGGCACGCGCATTCACGACCTGGCGATAGCGTTAAAAGCACACGGTTTTTCACTGGTGAACCAGGGCGATATCGATTCGCAGGCGGTGGCCGGGGCCTTCACCACCGGCACCCACGGCACCGGAACCACGCTGGGCTGCCTGGCCTCGTCAATCGCCGGGCTGCGGCTGGTACAGGCCGATGGCAGCGTGCTGGTGGTGGATGGCAGCGACGCCGATCTGCTGCACGCCGCCCAGGTGTCGGTGGGCACGCTGGGCGTGATCTCCGAGCTGACCCTGCAGGTCACCGACGCCTACCAGCTGCACGAGCATGTGTGGCGCGACGACTTCGAGACCTGCATGGCGCGGCACGATGAACTGGCGGCCACACACCGGCACTTCGGCTTCTTCTGGTGCCCCACGCCGCAGAGCCGGCACCTCTACTGCCTGGCCGACACAGCGGATGCGCCGCTGACCACCACAACCAAGACCGCCGATGTTTGCGAGATGAAGATCATCGACATCACCGACCGGCCGGCGCTGAACACGCCGTTCGAGAAGATCGCCTACTCGTCGGAGATCTACCCCATCGAGTACGTGCCGAACTTCCATGAGCTGGAATACGCCGTGCCGCTGCAGCATGGCAAAGAGGCTGTGCGGGCGGTGCGCGAGTTGATGCTGACCAAGCACACGAACTGCATCTTCCCCATCGAATACCGCTTCACCGCGGGCGACCCGGCGTGGATCAGCCCGTTCTACCAGCAGGACAGCATCACGCTGTCGGTGTCCGGCCAGCCGGGCGTGGACTACTGGGACTATCTGCGCGATGTCGATGCCATCTTGCGCCGTTACGGCTCACGCCCACACTGGGGCAAGATGCACTTTCTGGACACCGATGACGTCACCGCGCTGTACCCGCGCGCCGCCGATTTCCGCGCGCTGAGGCGCAAGCTTGACCCGCGCGGCCGCTTCCTGAACGACCATGTACGGGCGCTACTGGGCTAAACCATCCGCTAGCAAATTTATAGCTACTTACGCAACTAGTACCTGCGCCAGAGGCATGAAAAGCTTGTAAATTCAAACCAATTTCTGCACCGCGACGTGGCGGTTATAGGCCAGGTAGGCGCAGGCCACATCGGCCAGGCCCACCCCCACCGACTTGGCAACAATGATGTCGCCACTGCTGCCGCGCCAAGGCTGCCCATGGCGATACAGCTCGGGCAAATCCACCACCTTGGCCCGCTCGA
The DNA here is from genome assembly GCF_059418745.1 of Rhodoferax sp. GW821-FHT07F03. Classification (NCBI taxonomy): domain Bacteria; kingdom Pseudomonadati; phylum Pseudomonadota; class Betaproteobacteria; order Burkholderiales; family Comamonadaceae; genus Rhodoferax; species Rhodoferax sp. GW821-FHT07F03. The sequence goes on along the minus strand of NZ_JBWKQM010000001.1, from coordinate 275,431 downwards.
AGTCGTTTTGCGGGCGCCACAGCACCAGCTCGCCGGCCTCGGCCAGGCTTTGCGGCTTCCATTCCACGATGATGCGGCTGGCGCGGGACAAAGTGGCGTCGTCCAGCTCGCGCCCCTTGGGCGCGCTGGTGCCGATGGCGCAGACAAAGGCACCGGGCTCCAGCCAACGACCGTCGAACACCGGCACCTGCGAACGTGTGGCGGTCACCACCAGGTCGGCGCCGCGCACCGCGGCTTCCGCACTGCACAGCTGCACCCGGCTGCCGGTTTGCAGCGCCAGGCGGCTGCACCAGCTGTCGTCACCCAGTGGGTCGACCACGGCGATCTCCTCAAAAGAAAAGACTCCGCACAAGGCCTGCGCCTGGGCCCGCCCCTGCAGGCCGGCGCCAAACAGCGCCAGCTTCTTCGGCGCCGGATTCGCGGCCTTGGAGGCAATCAACGCCGTCAACGCCGCGGTGCGAAAACGGGTCAGCTCGGCGCCATCCAGCACGGCGATCGGCACATTCTTTTCCAGGTCAAACAGCGTGACCAGAAACGCAAACTGGCCTTGCACCGTGGGGTAGACCTTGATGCCGCCAACCTGGCGCGCACCCCACAGCGCGCCCATGCTGCTCAGCCGGATATTGCCGCTTCCGGTGCGCTGGCGCGGGTGAATTTCAGCCTGCTCTGCAGCCAGGTCGGCAAATGCGGCGTCCAGAATGGCGGCCACGCCGGCAAAGTCGAGCAGCTGGGAAATGGCGGCATCGTCGAGGTAAAGGGGGTTCATATTTTCAGGTCGTCAAAAAAGGAATCGGGTGCCCACTGGCCGGGCTGGGCTATGCCAGCAGCAAAGCCCCCAGGCGAAAGGTGCCGACCACCTGGGCCAGCTTGTCGGCCTGGCCTTTCAGGCTGTCTGCGGCGGCGGCGCTCTGCTCCACCAGGGCGGCGTTTTGTTGGGTCATTTCATCGAGCTCACCCACGGCGGTGTTCACCCGCTCTATGCCCACGCTCTGCTCGGCCGCGGCGGCGGTGATCTCGCTGATGATGTCCGTCACGCGCTGCACCGAATCGACGATGTCACGCATGGTGCTGCCGGCCGACGACACCAGCCGCGAGCCGGCCTCGACGCGGTTGAAGCTGGCGTCGATCAGCTGTTTGATCTCGCGTGCGGCCTGGGCCGAACGGGTCGCCAGATTCCGCACCTCGGCCGCCACCACCGCAAAGCCCCGGCCCTGCTCGCCGGCGCGGGCAGCTTCCACCGCGGCGTTCAGGGCCAGAATGTTGGTCTGGAAGGCAATGCTGTCAATCACCGAAATGATGTCGGCGATCTTGCGCGAGCTGTGGTTGATCTCGTCCATGGTGGCCACCACCTGGGCCACCACCGCGCCGCCGCGCGCTGCCACTTCTGCGGCGGAAGACGCCAGCTGGTTGGCCTGCCGGGCCGACCGGGTCGACTGCCCCACCGTGCCGGTCAGGTCCGACAGCGACGATGCCGTGCCTTGCAAATTGCTGGCCGCCTGCTCGGTGCGTTGGCTCAGGTCCTGGTTGCCGCTGGCGACCTCGGCACTGGCGGCCTTGATCGACTCGGCAGAATCGCGCACCTCACCAACCACGGTACGCAACGAGGCCTGCATCGCATCCAGCGCCCGCAGCAACTGCGCCGTCTCGTCCCGCCCCTGCACCACGATGGTCTGGCCCAGATCGCCGGTGGCGATGCGCCGGGCCAGCGCCACGGCATGGTCCAGCGGCCGGCAAATCGACTGCAGCGTCAGCCACATCAGCGGCACGAACAGCAGCAGGGTCAGGCCTACCAGGCCCAGGCGCAGCAAGGATGCGGCGGTGGACTGTGCCTGCATCTGCTGGTGCGCCCGCACCGCTGCCTCTTGCTGCGCGGCGATCAGGCGTAACGTGTTATCGCCCAGCGCCTGGAAGCTCTTGTCCACCTTGGTCGAGAACACCAGCGCCGACAGGCTGTCGATCACCGCCGACTCCAGCTGTTCCAAGGCCGGCCCCATGGTCGCGGCGTAGTCCTGCATCAGCCTATCCTGGTTGGCCACCAGCTTGGCGATCTCGGCGTCGGCCGGGTTCGCCTGGCGGATTTTTGCGCCGACCTGCTGCACTTTCTGCACCTCGGCTTTCCACCGGCCGATCAGCGCATGCACCTGGTCGGCGTTCGAGGTGCCGATGGCAATCGCCAAGCTTTCCCAGCGCCGCACCAAGCCCAGCGATTCACGCAGCACGGCCACGTCGGCGGCAGCCGCATTGGCGCGGGTAAACAGATCGGCAGTGCTCTGGTTGGCCTGCACACCCGAGACCCAGCCCCAGCCGCCGAGCACCAGCAAGGACAGGGAGACGCAGGCCAGCACCAGGTAAAAGCGCAACCGGATACTGAAATTGTGGAGGGACAACATGGCGTTTCAGTCTTTCAATGGCGATCAGGGGACGCCGTATTTGCTGGGGAAGCGCAGGTTCTCCTGCATGTAGACATTCATCGGCACGCGCAATGCGACGGTGTCAAACCATTTCTTGTAGAGGCCGAGCAGCTCGCCAGACGACATCAAACCCAGCAAGGTCTTGTCGACAATTTCGCGCAGCGGTACATCGCCCTTGGGCAACATGAAGGCGTACGGTTCGACCGACATGAAACGGCCGCTCACCATCAGCTGGTCTTTGCGCGGCGAGGCGCTGAGCAGGCCGTAGAGCAGGATGTCGTCCTGCGCAAATGCATCTGCCTGGCCTCGCTCCACCAGCGCAACACCTTCCGGGTCGGTGCCTACGCTGATCACCTGCAGGTTCTGTTCAGTTTGCAGCTGGCGCACCAGGCTCTCGGCCGTCGTGCCCTTGCTGACGGCCACACGCTTTTGCCACAGGTCGTTGTTGCCCTGCACCGGGAATGATTTCAGCGTCAGCAGCCGGGCACCGGTGGTGAAGAAGGTGTAGGAGAAATCCACGTCCTTTTGCCGCGCCACCGTATTCGTGTTGCCACCGCACTCGATGTCGATCTCGCCGGCCTTCAACATCGGGATGCGCTGGGCGCCTGTGAGCTGGGTGTAGCGCACCCGCAGGTCCGGGCGCTTCAGGCTCTTGCGGATGTTGTCGATCACACGTAGGCAAAGGTCAATGGAGTAACCCACCGTATTGCCCTGTGCATCCTCAAATGCAAACGTACCGGGCGTAGCGATATAGCCGACACTGACCACGCCCTTCGCGGCGATGCGGTCCAGCGTCACGCTTTGCGCAATGGCAGCCCCGACCCACCACAATCCGGCGAATACCAGCAGCGACAACGCAGGCTTGCGCAGCAGCACGGGGCACATGGCAAGCAGCCTCAGGCCAGGCCAGGCGGCACAGCCTGGCCCCACGGCGTGGCTTGCTCGAAGGCAAACGCCGCCCGCAGAATCGTCGGCTCGGCAAACGGCCGGCCGATGAACTGCACCGAGATCGGCATGCCCGCCGACGACAGGCCCGCCGGCACGGCCACCGAGCACAGGTCCAGCAGGTTCACAAAGCGACCGAAGCGCGACAGCGGCGTGGCCAACTCATCCACTTCAGTCAGCGGTATCGCGCTGATGGCATTCGTCGGGAACACGCACACGTCCACCCCGTCCATGGCCTCCAGCATCGCGGCCTTGGCCTGCTCGCGCTGGCGTAACAAATGGATGTACTGCGCCGCGCCGATGTCGCGCCCCAGCAGGATGCGGCGCTGGATATTCGGGTCGAACTGCAGTTCGCGGCGCTCGAACAAGGGGCCCAGATGCGCATAGCCCTCGGCACTCATCAGGCTGCCGGCGATGCGCATGGATTGCTCCAGGCTGTGCGGCAGTGGCCGCTCCACCAGCACCATGCCCATCGACGCCAGCGCGTCCAGTGCCCGGTCGTAGGCGCGCAATACCTCGGCGTCCACATCCTCTCGCTCGGCCCATGGCAGTGTCCACACCCGCAGGCCCTTCACGTCTTTCTCCAGCCCCTGGGCCACCGAGCGCGTGGGCGCCAGGCGCGATACCGGATCGAGCGGGTCCGGCCCGGCCAGCACGTCCAGCATCGTCGCGCAATCTCGGACGCTGCGGGTCAGCGGGCCGACGGTATCGTGCGTCGGGCACAGCTCCAGCAGGCCGTGGCGGCTCACCAGGCCGTGGGTCGTCTTCAGCCCGACCAGGCCGCACAGGCCAGCCGGGATGCGCACCGAGCCCCCCGTGTCGGTGCCTATCGCCGCGCATGCCATGCCGGCCGCCACGGCCACGGCCGAGCCGCTGCTGGAGCCGCCGGGCACGCGGTGTGTCTGCAGGTCCCAGGGGTTCCAGGGCGTGCCCATGGTCGTGTTCGTGCCCCAGCCGCCAAAGGCGAATTCCACCGTGTGCGTCTTGCCCAGCACGATGGCGCCGGCACTGCGCAAGCGCTGCACCGCACTGGCCGTCAGCGTGGAGATGCGCGGCGGCAGCGCGGCCGAACCGCCGGTGATGGGCTTGCCCTGGATGTCGAACAAATCCTTCACCGCCACCGTCACGCCGTGCAGCGGCCCGAGCAGCGTGCCGGCCTGGCGCAACCGGTCCAAACCCTCGGCAGCAGCCAGCGCCTCGTCGGCATACACATCGATGAAGGCGTGCAACTGCGGGTCCCATCGGTTGATACGCGCCAGGTGCTCCTGCACCAGCGCCACGCTGGTCAGCGCGCCGGAGGCCAGCGCCTGCTGGGTCTGCTCTATCGAGCCGAAAGCCACGTTCGCCACGCTCATACGGCCCCCATCACACGGCGGCCACGCGCCAGCCGCCGCTCGAACAGGCGCGACAGCATCGATAGCGGAAAGGCGATGCCGAAGTAGAACAAGCCGACCAGCAAAAAGATGTGCAGCGGCAAAAAGAACTCGCTGGCCATGGCCCGGGCCGTCAGCATCAGCTCGTCGGTGGCAATCAGAGCGCAGAGAGAACTGTCTTTCAGCAGCGCCACATAGGTGTTCAGCAGTGGCGGCAGCATCAAGCGCAGCGCCTGCGGCAACACCACGCGGAGGAACACCTGGCGCGGCGCCAGGCCGACGGCCAAAGCCGCTTCGCGCTGGCCCTTGTGGATGGCGTTCAGCCCACCGCGAAAGATCTCGGCCACATAGGCAGCACCGTGCAGGCCCAGGCCCAGCGCGCCGGCCCAATAGCCTGACAAGGTAATGCCCAACGGCGGCAACGCAAAGTACAGCGCCAGCAGCAAAGCCAGCAGCGGCACGGTACGTACCGCCTGGATGAACAGATTGGCGGCATGGCGCAGCAGGCCGTTGCCGCTGCGCAGCATCGCCACCAGCGCCGCGCCACCCAGCAGCGCAGCGATGAAGCCGACCGCCGACAGCTGCGCCGTCACTACCGCGGCACGGGCCAGGCGCGGCAACCACTCTGGCAAATACTCCAGATAGGCCATGAAAAATACGGTCATCGCTGTGTCTCCAGGCGGCGTTCGGTGCGGGCGAAGGCCCAGCTGATCGGCAAAATCATGGCTGCGTACAGCAGCATGGCCGCCAGGTAGATCAGCGTGGTCTCGAAGGTGGAAGTCACCAGATTGCGGGCAAAAAACATGATCTCCGGCGCGGCGATGGCCGATGCGATGGAGGTGTCTTTCAGCAGCTGGCTGACGTAGTTACCCAGCGACGGCAGGGTCACGCGCAGCATCTGCGGTAGCAGCACATGGCGCAGTGTCTTGACAGGTGTCAGGCCCACAGACAAAGCCGCTTCGCGCTGGCCGACATGCAGGGATTTCAGGCCCGACGCGAACACATCGCACAGGATCGCTGCGCCCACCAGGCCCAAGCCGATGACCGCTGCTGTCAGCGGCGACAGCCGCAGTCCGACTGCCGCCAGTCCGAAGTACAGCAGAAACAGATGCGCCAGCGCCGGCACATTGCGCATCCATTCGATGTAGCCGGCAATCGCCCATTGCAACAGCCGGCTGTGGGTGAAGGTGCGGCAGATCGCCAGCAGCAAACCCAGCAGCGCAGCGATGGCGAATGCGCCCACGGCCACCTGCACGGCGGTGACCGCACCCAGTGCCAGAGTGGCCAGGATGCGCGCAAAAATATCGAACGCAGCCATCACAGCACCGCTTCCGCGCCAACCTGGCCGAGAAAGCTGCGCGTGCGCTCCATCTGCGGCCGGTTGATCACATCGGCGGCGGCGCCCTGCTCGACGATGTGGCCACCGTCCATGAAGATCACGCGGTCGGCCACGTCGCGGGCAAAGCGGATCTCGTGGGTCACCAGGATCATCGAGCGGCCCTCCTCCGCCAGCTCGCGGATCACACCCAGCACCTCGCCCACCAGCTCCGGGTCGAGGGCCGAGGTCGGCTCGTCAAACAGCATCAGCTTGGGCCGCTGCGCCAGCGCCCGGGCGATGGCCACGCGCTGCTGCTGGCCGCCGGACAGGCGCTCCGGGTATTCGGTCGCCTTGTGGCGCAGATGCACCTTGTCCAGCATCTCGTCGGCCAGCTCGTAGGCCTCGGCCTTGGACATGCCGCCGGCGCGGATCGGGCCCAGGGCCACGTTGTCGCGCACGTTCAAGTGCGGCCACAGATAGAACAGTTGGAACACCATGCCGATCTCGGTGCGCTGCGGCGCCAGCTCCTTGTCGCTCATGAAGCGGAATCCACCGCGCTTGTCCGGCAGCTGGCCGATGCGCTCGGACTCCAGCAGGATGGAACCTTCGCTAGGCCGCTCCAGAAAGTTCAGGCAGCGCAGGCAAGTCGATTTGCCCGACCCGCTAGGCCCGATCAGCGACAGGGTTTCGCCTTTGGCCAGATCAAAGGAAATGCCTTTCAGCACCTCGGTCTGGCCGTAGCTTTTCTTCAGGCCTTGGACCTGCAACAGTGGGTTGTTCATGGCAGCGTGGGTGGGCAAATGGAGGGTGACTTACTTGCAGGAGGGCAATTTCCAATCGGCCGGGCGATCGACACCGGCGCGGAAGTTCTGGCCGGCGGGCACGTACCACACGTCTTGCACCAGGCCGTACTTGCTGCCGATCTTCTTCAGCTCGCAGCCCTGCCAGAGTTTGGCGATCTCGGCGTTCACCGCCTGGGCCAGTTCCGGGTTGTCCTTGTTCAAACCAAACACCACCTGGCCCAGGCCGGTCAGCAGCGGGAAGTCGGGGTTCGCATCCACGAAGGCGTTGAAGCGCACGTTCCACTGCGGATTGCGCGAGATGGCGTACTGCATCACCGGCGGGTCGCCGATCACCGCGTCGATGCGGCCGGCCAGCAAATCACGCACTGCGGCGTCCGAGGTGTCGTACATGGTTAATTGCAGACCGGCAATCTTGCGCAGCTCGGGGATGAAGGAGAAGCCGGTGATCGTGCCGACCTTCTTGCCTTCCAGGTCCTTCAGGTGCGACCAGTTGGTCTTGTTCGACTGGGTGATGCCGTTCTTGAAGTAGTGGATCGGGTCGCTCAGCGTCATGATCTTCGAGCGCTGCTCAGTCCAGCCCATGGTGCCGGCCATCACGTCCACGCGCTTGGCCTGCACCGAGGCGATGGTGCCCGACCACTCCATCAGTGCCGGTTTCACCTTGAGCTTTACCGCGTCGGCGATGCGCTGCAGGATCTCGCCGTCGTAGCCGATCATCAGGCCGTCCTGGTAGCCGGTGCCGGGCATGTCGCCGGTGAAGGCGATGGTCAAATTGCCTTTGTCTATGGTGGAAGGAGTTTGCGCCTGCACAGTGGGCAGCAGCGCGAAAGCGCCGAGCAAGGTGCACAACAGCCGGGTGATAAAGAGTGGTTTCATGGTGGTTCCTGCAAGTTGGAAGAAGGCTTCTGGGTTACGCGTTGGCGTGGCACGATTGTTCAAAATCACCCCCCACTTGGCATAGGAAGCGCTTGCCTGTAAATTGAACGTATGCGACATACGGTAAAAACCCCTAAACCCCTGGCCAAGCAAGGCGCGAACGAACTGGTCGGCCTGCTGGACGCCTCGAAGGAACGTCCGCCGCTGAACCCATCGGGCGTGGAGCTGCGCATCGGCATCCTGCTCTGGCCGCGCTTTCCGCTGCTGTCGCTGGCCGGCCTGTGCGATGCGCTGCGGCACGCAGCCGACATAGGCGACCAGAGCCGGCAGGTGCGCTGCACCTGGACGGTACTGGGCGTGCCCGACCAACCGATCCAGGCCAGCTGCGGCGTGGAGATCCCAGTACAGCAGTCGCTATCGAGCCAGCACCAGTTCGACTACGTGGCGGTGATCGGCGGGCTGCTGCCCTTCATGGACAAAGTAGACCGGCGCTACACCAGCTTTCTGCAAGAAGTGGCTGCAGCCGGCACTCCGCTGATCGGCATCTGCACCGGCAGCTTCGCGCTGGCCCAGGCCGGGCTGCTGCAGGGCAAGGTGGCCTGCGTGCACCCCTTCCATGTGAACGACTGGAAGAAGATGTTCCCGGCCCAGGCGTTTGCGACGAATGCCGACTACCTGTTCGACGGCGACCGCATCACCTGCGCCGGCGGCATCTCCATCATCGAGCTGGCCACCGAGCTGATCCGCCGCCACTGCGGGCCGGACCGCGCGGCCAAGGTAGTGCACCAGATGACGGTATCGCAGCGCTCCTCCACCCACGTCACGCGCCGGCATGCGCTGGGCTATGCGTCAACGGAGAACGACAAGCTGCGCCAGGCCATCATGCTGATGGAAAAGAACATCACCACGCCTCTGGAGATCGCGGTGATCGCCCGACTGGTGGAGACCAGCAGCCGCCAGCTGGAACGGGTTTTCATGGCCGAGACCGGCGCGTCGCCGTCCGAGTTCTACCGCAACTCACGCCTCAAGTACGGCCGCTGGCTGCTGACCACATCCGACTCGCCCGTCAGTGCGATTGCCTACGAATGCGGCTTTGCCGACGCCTCGCATTTCATCCGGCATTTCCAGCAGCTGTACGGCATGGCACCGGGGCGGCTACGCCGCGCGGTGCAACCCCAAAGCGCTTGAAAATTTATAGAAATTGAGGCTCTAGCGCAGTAGATATCTGCGCAAGCAGCTATTGAATTAGTAGCGCATCAGCCACAGGCGGACGCACTGCTTCCATCTGTACCAAGAGGTGCACAGCCTTGGGCAAGCCCCAACTGACGCCCATGTCCATGCCGTAGTCGGTGCGGTCTATGGTGGTTTCAAAGCGACCGGAGCACGCCTCGGGAGCGGGCGGGACTGTGCAGACAAAATGGGTGACGTGCAACACCACGGGCAGGGTCTTGCCTAGCAGGGTCAGGCTGCCGCCCACCTCGGTCAGGGTGTCGCCGTTGAACAGAAACTGGTCGCCCACGAAACGGATGGTCGGGTACTGGCTGGCGTTGAACAGCTCCGCGCTTTGCAAAATGCTGTCGATGAAAGCCACGCCTGAGCGCACTGAAGCCGCGGCAATATTGACATTGGCCCAGCCGGTTTTGGCCTGCAGGTCCAGTTGAATGCTGCCCGAGTGCTGCTCGAACCGGCCGCTCTGAAGGCTGCCGAGTTCATATTGGGTCACGGTGCGCGCAGGATCGATCGCATAGACCACGGGCTCGGCATGGACCAGCCCCGCAGCCAGCGCCAGCACCCCATAACGCAACAGGCGCAGCCAAACCATGGTGTCAAGGCGCCAGCACACGGATCTGCACCAGGCGGCGCGTCTCCGCAACGGCTTCGCTGCTGTAGCTATTGGCCTGGGCCTGCGCACCGGTAGCGGCCACCGTGACCCACTGGCCCAGCGCCGCGCTGACCGTGGTGGCCATCTGGCTGCGCGACTGGCTGGGCAGCTCGGCATTGCCCGTGGGCGCCTCTACGCTGGCGGCCTGGACCTCGATCTGCACCGCCACCGGCTGCTTGCCACCGGGCCAGCGCGGCTGCACCGCCATGCTCTGGCCAGCCTGCATCCACACCATGCCGTAGCTGACGCCACCGCCGCTGCTACTGCCGGTTCCGCTGCTGCCCGACTGGCTGCTACTGCCCCCCACCACCGACTGCACAAAGCGGATGGGCACGGTCTGGCCCATGTGCAGCGTGGCCTTTTCGCCATTGCGCACCTGCACCTGCTGCGCCACCAACGGGGCGCTGGTGGCCTGGGTGCTGACGGTGTAGGCCGCGGATTCGTCGATCTGGCGCAGCTCTACCGTGAGATTGCGCTGCGGTAGTTGGGCCAGTACAGGTAAGGCCAGCCACAGGCCGGTAACGACCAGAAACAGGGATTTACGTGCATTTTTTGGCATTGCAATATTGTTTCACGTTTGTTTCACGTAGCCGCTTTGTGTGCCTGATGCGTTATGTAAATAAGGCCCCATATACAGCCTATCCAGGGCTTTATTCCAGCCCTTGTTCTGCATGGCCTTGCCTATATTGAAATGGACAGCCAGCCTCATTTTCGGCGGAGCTTTTATGTATACGGACACGATGACATTAGACAGCGGCACGGCGGGGGCATCGCCCAGCGGCCTGCTGCTGGAGGTGGACTTCAAATGGCTGATGGCTGGCCAGGGCCGTGATATAGACCCCGCACGGCTGATGCATGACCGTGGCTACGCCAGCAGCTGCCTGGAGTTTGCACTGCACTCGCCCTGCGCTCCCTTGCGTGCCTGTGCCAGCCGCCTGATGGTGGTACTGGGGCTCTAGGTTTTACCGGCCATCCGCAAAGCCAGCGCACTCAACGCCTCATAGGCCGCGCCGGCCTGGGCGTCCCAGGCCGTGACGGCCTGCGCCTGACGGGCAATGGCCGCGGTGTCGCCGCGCGCGGCCGGCCCGGTCAGCGCGGCGGCTGGACCCAGCGCGGTGATATTGGCCACGGCATTGTTCAGCAACATGCGGCGCAGGCCTGGGATCAGCTCCGCCGGCACGCCGCTGCTACGCCAGGCGTCTTCGGCCACGCTCTGCAGCACCGGCAGAAAGTTGGTGGCAAACACCGCCGCAGCGTGGTACAGCAGCTTGTGCTCCGTGGCCACGCCAAAGCATTGCGCGCCAATGGCCGTGAAGGCGCTGCGCAAAATTTCGCAGGCCGCCGGGTCACCTTCCAGCGCGCAGGCGGTACCGGCAAATTGGGCCACGGCCGCGTCCACCGAGGCAAAACTCAGAATGCAATGCGCACTGGCCGTCTGCCAGCCCCGCTCAGCCAGCGGTGCTAGCAGCCCATGGCCCAAGGCCCCACTGCAGTGGAAGGCCAGCGCAGGTGTGGCATTGGCAGACAAGGCCGCCGCCAGCGCCTGGGCTGCGGCGGAAATCTGCGCATCCGGCACGGCCAGCATCCACACATCGGCGGAGCGCAGGGCCTGCGGGTTGTCCACCGCCCGGCCCGCGCCAATGGAGGCACAGGCAAGCTCGGCGCGCTGCAAAGAGGTGGTCAGCACGTCCTGTACGGCGAAGCTGCCCTGCTGTCGCCACAAGCGTGCCAGGGTCTGGCCCACGCGCCCCGCGCCCACCAGGTTCAGGGTTTTCATGGCGGGTCGCTGGGCAAATGCCATACACGGTTGCGCCCGGCACGCTTGGCGCGGTAGAGCATGCCATCGGCATGGGTCAGCAACTCATCCAACGTGGCATCGGGCTCGGACATCACCACGCCGAAACTGGAGCTCAGTCGCACAGGCCTGCCGTCGTTGGACAAGCACAGCGCCTGCTCCACGCCCTGGCGCATACGCTCGGCCAGAGCCAGGGCACCCGCCAGGTCGGAATCCACCGCCACCACCACGAATTCATCGCCGCCGATGCGGCCAAAGAGGTCGGTCTCGCGCAGATTGCGCTGGCAAGCCTGCACCACGGCGACGATGGCGCGGTCGCCCACCGAGTGGCCGAAGCCGTCGTTGACCAGTTTGAAGTTGTCGATATCAAAGGCGATCACCGCGATCTGCGTCTGCGCGCGGCGCACGCGCTTGAGCTCCTGCTCGGCCCGCTCCAGCAGATGCCGGCGGCTCAGGATGCCGGTGAGTGCATCGGTATTGGCCAGCAGGCGGAACTGGTTTTTCAGCCGCACGACCTCGGTGATGTCGGTGGAGATGCCCACATAGGCGTCCACCACGCCGTGGTTGGTGATGGGCACCTTGATGGACCAGTAATGGCGCGTCACGCCGTCGGCGTCCACCAAGGTTTCTTCGCCGGTGGATTTACGCCCGCTGTCAAACACCTGCTGGTCCATCACGCCGAAACGCTCCGCTTCCTCCGGGGGAATCATCTGCGCATCCGTCAGGCCTACGATGCTCTCCTGCGTCTGACCGAACAGCTCGGCAGCGTTGATATTGGCGTACAAATAACGGCGCTGCCGGTCCTTCATATAGACCAGAGCCTCCAAATTATTCAGCACCGTGCCCAACAGCGTCTTCTGGGCCATCAGCGTACTCTCCAGGCGTCGACGCTCGGTGATGTCGGTAGAAATGCCGCACAGACCAACGATCTCGCCACTTGGTGCGCGCAGCGGCAGCTTGACGGACCAGCAGATCGTGGGCTGCTGCTGGCCCTTAGCCAGAGTGACCTCTTCCAATTCGACCTTCTCTCCCGTGGCGATGACGTGGCGGTCATTGGCCATGAATTGGTTGTGGACCGTCAGATCGAAAAACTTGTCGTCCGCAGCGCCCACCACCTCGTCCAGGCGACAACGGAACTGCTTGCACACCATGCTGTTGGCGTAGGTGTAGCGGCCCTGCAAATCCTTGGCATAGACATAAGCGCCCACATGGTCCAAGGTGGTTTGCAATGTGAAGACCTGCGCGATCAACTCTTCATAAGAAGCTTCCATGCGCACTCCTTACTTTTGAATACATTCATTCTAGGGGCTCCCCTGCTCTTGCGCCGTCCTTCAGTAGGCGGGTATTCCACGGCTAGAAACCTGTTCAAAGTCTTTTTTTGGGCCTCCCAAAAGACTTTGAACTCGCTCTAAGATGCCGTATGCATACGTCTCCCGTCCCCGCCAGCACCGCCCAAGACCGCCTGCGCACTCTGCCCAAGGCCGAGGTACATGCCCACCTGGAGGGCTGTTTCGAGCCCGCCTTGCTGGCAAGTTGGGCACAGCAGGCGGGTGTAACGCTGCCACGGCCTGTGGATCAGTTGTTTGCCTTCCAGGGCCTGGGCGACTTTCTGCACTTTCTGGACTGGGCCTGCGGGCTGGCCGACACACCCGAGCGCCTGGCCCAATTGGCCTATGCCTACAGCCAGCGCCTGGCCGACAACGGCGCGGGCTATGCCGACCTGATCGTCAACCCCAGCCACTGGAAGGCCTGGCATGGCCGGCTGCCAGCCATGCTGGACGCCATAGACGCCGGGCTGAGCGCCGCCGAGCAGGACGGTCTGCCGCCGGTGAACCTGTGCATCAGCCTGCTGCGCACCCAGTCGGCCAACGCGGCGGTGCAGTTGGTGGAGCAGCTGGTAGCGCTGCGCCATCCGCGCGTGGTGGCCCTGTCCATAGACGGCAACGAAGCCGCGGCCGGCCGCACCGGCCCACGCTTTGCCGAAGCCTTCCAGCGCGCCGGGGCCGCCGGCCTGCGGCGCACCGTGCATGCGGGTGAATCCAGTGGAGCCGAGGGCGTGCGCGACGCCATCTTGCTGCTGGGCGCGGACCGTATCGACCACGGCGTGCGCGCCATTGAAGACCCCTCCGTGGTGGCCCTGCTGGTGGATCGGCAGATACCGCTGGGCATCTGCCCCAGCTCGAATCTGCTGCTGGGCGTTTACCCCTCGCTGGCCGAGCACCCGGTAGACCGGCTATACCGCGCCGGCGTACGCGTCTCGCTGAACACCGACGACCCCTCGCTGCTGGGCGCCAGCCTAGTGGGTGAATACCAGCGCTGCCAGGCCGCGTTTGGCTGGACCGACGCCGACCTGCGCACCATTGCCCGCACCTCCATCGAAGCCAGCTTTGCCCCGCCAGCCACGCGCCAGCAACTTTTGCAGGCGCTAACAGCCTGGTAGTTGCTATGTATTCAATAGCTGATTGCGCAGTTAATACGTACGCCACAGCCATTTTTTCATAAAAACGGGAAATCCCGACTCCAGACTGCCCGCAAACCGCCGATAACCAGGAACCGCGTTCTACGCCCCGCCAGGAGACCCGCACCATGGGAATTGCCAACACCACGGCCGTGCAGTCGGCCACCGCCGCCGCACAAGCCCCCGCGTCCGACAGCCTGAACATCCGCGTGCTGAAAAAAGCCCTGGACCAGCAGGAGAGCAACGCGCAGACCCTGTTAGACGCCCTGCCCCAGCCCGCACCCGCACCGACACTGGCCACCTCCGGCAGCCTGGGCACCCAGCTCAACACCTACGCCTGAGTTTCAGGATAAAAACCGGCGCTAGCGCAGATAAATCCTGCGCTGGCAGCTATAGATTTAGCAGCATGCCGTGGGCCCAGGGACCGGAGGCGGTCACAATGCAGCTTTCCCCCACGAGATACCGCCATGCTGTTTGAAGCCTTTGCCTTTCTCCATTTAGTGGCCGCCATCGTCTGGATGGGTGGCATGACCTTCATGCTGTTCGCCCTGCGCCCCGCCGCCCTGGTCGCCATGGAGGCCCAGCCGCGCGCCCGGCTGATGGTGCAGGTGATGCAGCGCTTCTTCCGCCTGGTACTGGGCGCCATCGTGCTGCTGTTGGCCACCGGTGGCCATATGTACAGCAGCAGCATGAAGGCCGCCCGCGCCGCTGGTGCAGGCCTGCCCCTGGGCTGGAGCCTGATGGCCGGCCTGGGCCTACTGATGGTGCTGGTGTTTGGCCATATCTACTTTGCCGGCTTTGCCAAGTTCAAGCGCGCCGTAGCCGCCGCCGAATGGCCCACCGCCGCGCGCGCCGCCGGCCAAATCCACAACCTGGTGGTGCTGAACTTTGTACTGGGCTGGCTGGCGATTGCTGCGGTGAAGTTCATCCACTAGGAACGAAACAGGCCTCTAGCGCAATTAATTCCTGCGCAGGAAGCTACGTATTTCATAGCAAAAGCCTTCCACTAAAACCCGCCTCTATGGCGGGTTTTTCATGCACCCGAACTAGACGACTGGTCTACTTGATCCACAATCCAACCCATGCTTGCCGACGCCTCCCCCACCCGTAACCAGATCCTCGACTGCGGAGAACGCCTGATCTCCAGCAAGGGTTTCGTGGGCGTGGGCCTGGCCGAGATACTGGCCAGTGCGGGCGTGCCCAAGGGCTCGTTCTACCATTACTTCAGCTCCAAGGAACGCTTTGGCGAGGTGCTGCTGGCGCGCTATATCGAGCGCTATTTGCAGCAGCTGGACGCGTTGCTACGGCCCGACGGCACGCCGGCACGTGCCCGGCTGATGCGCTACTGGTCGTACTGGAACGTCACGCAATGCGGCGTGGGCGACAGCACAGAGCCTGCGTCCAGCCCCAAATGCCTGATCGTCAAGCTCAGCGCCGAAGTGGCCGACATCTCTGAACCCATGCGCAAGACCCTGCGCGAAGGCGCCGACGGCGTACAAAAACGCCTGGCCCTGTGCCTGGAGGAAGCCCGGCTGGACGGCTCCGTGCCCGCCAGCCTGGACGCCTCCAGCACCGCCGAAACCCTGTACGCGCTATGGCTGGGCGCCAGCCTTTTGTCCAAGCTGCGCCGTGACGGCAGCGCGTTTGACCAAGCCACCCGCAGCACCGAACTGCTGCTGGGCCCACGCACCGCCTGAGCCATGCATGTCCATCATTTTTTCACCGGCCCAACTAGCCGACCGGTCTATTTACAACTACTCGTTCTAAAAACAAGGGGCCCCCATGCTGAACTTTGACTTCCACAACCCCACCCATATCGTCTTTGGCAAGGACCGCATTGCCGACATCGCCAAGCTGGTGCCCGCCGGCGCCAAGGTGCTGATCCTGGTCGGTGGCGCCAGTGCCGAAAAAACCGGCACCCTGACCGAGGTGCGCCAGGCCCTGGGCACGCGCCAGCACAGCACGTTTGCGGGCATCGAGCCCAACCCCAGCTATGACACCGCCTTGCAGGCCGTGGCGCGCATCCGGGCCGAGGGCTTCGATTTCCTGCTGGCCGTGGGCGGCGGCTCGGTAATTGACGCCACCAAGTTCATCGCCGCTGCGGCCCTGTTCGAAGGCGATGCCTGGGACATCCTGCTGCAGCGCGGCCGCAACATCGGCCAGGCCCTGCCCTTCGGCGCGGTGCTGACCCTGCCCGCCACCGGCTCGGAGATGAACAACGGCGGCGTCATCACCCGGCGCGACGTCGGTGCCAAGCTGCCCTTCCGCAGCGCCAAGGTGTTCCCGCTGTTCTCGGTACTCGACCCGACCAAGACCTACACCCTGCCGCCCCAGCAGCTGGCGAATGGTGTGGTCGATGCCTTCGTCCACACCGTGGAGCAGTACCTGACCTACCCGGTCAACGCACCGGTGCAAGACCGCTTTGCCGAAGGCCTGCTGCAGACCCTGGTGGAGATCGGCCCACGCCTGCTGGCCGCGCCCACGCCGGTGTACGACGACCGCGCCAGCCTGATGTGGGCCGCCACCCTGGCACTCAACGGGCTGATCGGCGCCGGCGTGCCGCAAGACTGGGCCACCCACATGGTGGGCCACGAGCTGACCGCCCTGCACAACATCGACCACGCCCGCACCCTGGCCATCGTGCTGCCCGCCATGCTGGAAGAGCGCCGCGTGCAAAAGCGCGACAAGCTGCTGCAATACGGCGAGCGCGTTTGGGGCATACACACCGGCACGGACGATGAACGCATCACCGCCGCCATCGCCCAGACCCGCGACTTCTTCGAGCGCATGGGCATCGCCACCCGCCTGAGCGGCTACGGCCTGGGCGCGGACGCCATCGATACCGTGGTGCAGCAGCTGCAGGACCACGGCATGACCCAGCTCAGCGAACACGGTGACATCACGCCCGCCATCAGCCGCCGTATCCTGGAAGCCGCACTGTAAACCCCCACCCGGAGAACCCAGAACATGAGCCAAACCACCACTACCAACCGCCAAATCCAGCTGGCATCCCGCCCACACGGCGCGCCCACCGCCGCCAACTTCCACCTGGCCAGCGGCCCCGTACCCGTGGCCGGCCCGGGCCAGGTGCTGCTGCGCACGGTCTACCTGTCGCTGGACCCGTATATGCGCGGCCGCATGAGCGACGCGCCCAGCTATGCCGCACCGGTGGCCGTGGGCGCCACCATGGTCGGCGCCACCGTCTGCCGCGTGCAAACCAGCCAGCACCCCGGCTTTGCCGAAGGCGACTGGGTACTGGCCTATACCGGCTGGCAGGACTACGCCGTGTCCGATGGCAAGGGCCTGACCAAGCTGGACCCGAAACTGGCACCGCCCTCCTACGCCCTGGGCATTTTGGGCATGCCCGGCTTTACCGCCTATATGGGCCTGCTGGACATTGGCCAGCCCCAGGCTGGCGAAACCGTGGTGGTGGCCGCCGCCACAGGCCCGGTGGGCGCCACCGTGGGCCAGATCGCCAAGCTCAAGGGCTGCCGCGTGGTGGGCATTGCCGGTGGCGCAGAAAAATGCCGCTGGGCCGTGGAAGAACTGGGCTTTGACGCCTGCATAGACCACCACAGCCCCGACCTGGCCGCCCAGCTGGCAGCAGCCTGCCCGCAAGGCATAGACGTGTACTTTGAAAACGTGGGCGGCAAAGTGTTCGACGCCGTGCTGCCTCTGCTCAACAACAAGGCCCGCGTGCCGCTGTGCGGCCTGATCGCCCAGTACAACGCCACCGAACTGCCCAGCGGACCAGACCGCAGCAGCCGGCTGATGCGCACGGTGCTGACCAAGCGCATCCGCATGCAGGGCTTCATCATCTTCGACGACTACGGCCACCGCTACCCCGAGTTCGCCAAGGACATGGGCCCCTGGCTGGCTGCCGGCAAGGTCAAGTTCAAGGAGCACGTCGTGGACGGCCTGGAAAACGCCCCCGATGCCTTCATAGGCCTGCTGGAAGGCAAGAACTTCGGCAAGCTGGTCATCCACGTGGCCAACGACTAACTCCACCCCACCAATACAAGGAAACAAGATGAGCAAAATTCTGATGGTGCTGACCTCGCACGACCAACTCGGCAGCACTGGCCGCAAGACCGGCTTCTGGCTGGAAGAATTCGCTGCGCCTTACTACGTCTTCAAGGACGCGGGCGTGGACGTCACCCTGGCCTCACCCCTGGGCGGCCAGCCACCGCTGGACCCCAAGAGTGACGACCCCAGCGCGCAAACCCCGGCCACCGAACGCTTCAAGGCCGATGCCGCCGCCCAGGCCGTGCTGGCCAGCACCCACAAACTCGCCAGCGTATCGGCCGCCGACTATGACGCGGTGTTCTACCCCGGTGGCCACGGCCCGCTATGGGACCTGGCCGAAGACGCCACATCCATCGCCCTGATCGAGGCCATGCTGGCCGCCGGCAAGCCGGTGGCGACGGTATGCCACGCGCCCGGCGTACTGCGCCACCCCAAGAATGCCGACGGTACATCGGTGGTCGCGGGCAAGGCTGTCACCGGCTTTACCAACACCGAAGAAGCCGCCGTAGGCCTGACCGAGGTCGTGCCGTTTCTGGTGGAAGACATGCTGCAAGCCCGAGGCGGCAGCTACTCCAAAGTGGCCGACTGGCAGCCCTATGTGGTGGCCGACGGCCTGCTGATTACGGGCCAAAACCCGGCCTCGTCCGAGCCCGTGGCCAAAGCCCTGTTAAAACACCTGGCTTAGCCTGCGCACAGGCGGGCGATTTGCGTGGCGTCGATACAATGAGTTACGCATAGCGGGCCCGAGGCGGGTAGAACAGGTATGAACCTTTCTACCCAGCGCCGGTCCGATACAGCGTATGAACCTCAAGCCATCGACAAGGGAGATCTGCAGTTGAGCGACGATTTTGACGAACTGTTTGACAGCCCCGCATCGACGCCAGCAGCCCCAGCCACGCCTCTCCAGGTCACTGCGCCCACGGCCGCGCCAACCGCCACTCCAGCACCGGCACCGGTACCCGTCAAGGCCCCGTTTCTGGACCCACCCACGCTGTGGATGCCCTTGCTCAAGCCCGGCACCGAGGTGCGCTTTCAAGACAAGCCCTACACCGTGGGCCACGTCCTCATCAGCAAGGGCGATCTGTTCGTCAACCTGCGGGAAGTAGAAGGCGCGATATCGGCTGAAAAGGTCCGCGTCAGGCTCACGCAGATCAACCTCAACCTGCCGTCCAAGCCCGGCAACACACGCTAGCGCGCGGCAGCCCGGTAGCGTCCATGGTTCATCCCAAACGCTACGTATTTAATAGCGCCATGCGCACGTTCAACCTGCGCTGGAAGCCTGTTTCGCTTAAATCCCCCTGGCCGCTGCTGCGTACCCGCAACGCCGCACCCGCACGCGCCCCTGGTCAACGTTGGCAGTTGCAGGTAGATTGCGGGCATATTTGCCTGCCCTGTGACCCCGCCCGCCAGCACCACACCGCTGGCCTCCCAACGCCCACGGCCTATGCACCCCTTGGATGACCTGCTAACTGCGGCCCTGGCAGACAGCACCGCGCCAACGGCGGCCGACCCGCACGCCGCCCTGGCCCTGCTGCGCGCCATGCTGGACGCATCGCCAGACGGCGCAACCGCCATCGACCCACAGGGTGAACTGGTGGCTTTCAACCCCTGCTTCGTGCAGATCTGGTCCATCCCGCCGGACATGCTGCAGCGGCTCAACCCGGCCGAGCTGCGGCAACATTGCTGGCAACAGATCCGTTCGCCAGAGGCAGAACCTGAGGACCTGCATCCGTACTTGGGCACACCCGGCCAGCCTGAAGAGTTCGAGCTGCACGACGGCCGCATCCTGGAGCGCTATGTGTCCACCCCACTCACCGCCGCCGGCCAGCAGGTGGTGATCGTGTACTGGCGCGACATCACGGCGCGCAGGCGTACCGAGTTGCAGCTGCAAGAGACGCAGATCTTCATGGGCAACCTGCTGGACTTTGCGCCGGTATCCATCTACGTCACCGGTCGCGATCAGCACCTGCAGCTGGTCAACCGCCAGTGGGAATACGACACTGCCACCCCGCGCGCCGACGCCGTGGGCCGGCGCATGGAAGAGGTCTTCCCCGTCACCCTGGCGCAGCAATACGCCATGGAAAACCAGCAGGTGCTGGACAGCGGCCAGCAACGGGTCAACGAAGGCTGGGCCGAAACGCCAAACGGCCGGCGTTGCTACTACACCATCAAATTTCCGCTGCAGAACCGCCAGGGCCAGTTGGATGCGGTGGGCGGCATCTCCATCGACATCACCGACCGCAAGGACGCCGAGGCCCAGGCCAAGCACCTGGCCTTCTCCGACCAGCTGACCAGCCTGCCCAACCGGCGCCTGCTGCTGGACCGCCTGGACAAGGCCATGGCTGCCTGCCTGCGCCACGCCCGCCATGGTGCCCTGCTATTCATCGACCTGGACAACTTCAAAACCCTGAACGACAGCTACGGCCACGAAATGGGCGACCAGCTACTGCAGCAGGTGGCCCAGCGGCTGATAGATTGCGTGCGCGATAGCGACACCGTGGCCCGCCTGGGCGGCGACGAATTCGTGGTCATGCTGGCCGACCTGGACGCGCAGCCCCCCCTGGCCACCCAGCAGGCGCGGTCGGCCGGCGAGAAAATCCTGGCCACTCTCAACCAGGCCTACCTGCTGGGCAGCACCCGCTACCACGTCACGCCCAGCCTGGGCATCACCCTGTTCGGCCCCCAGCCCGAGGGGCTGGAGGAGCCGCTCAAACGCGCCGACATGGCCATGTACCAGGCCAAGGCGGCGGGCCGCAACACCCTGTGCTTCTTCGACCCGCAAATGCAGGCCGTGGTGCATGCGCGCTCGGCACTGGAGATGGGCTTGCGCGAAGCCTTGGCGCAAAGCGAATTCCAGCTGTACTACCAGCCGCAGATGCTGGGCTCGCTGCAGGTCACCGGCGCCGAGGCCCTGGTACGCTGGCTGCACCCGCAGCGCGGCATGGTGTCGCCGGCCGAATTCATCCCGCTGGCGGAGGAGTCCGGCCTGATACTGCCGCTGGGCCTGTGGGTGCTGCACGCGGCTTGTGCGCAATTGGCGCAGTGGGCCGTCATTCCAGAGTTGGCCACGCTGACGCTGTCGGTCAACGTCAGCCCACGGCAGTTTCGCCAGCCCGATTTTGTGGACCAGGTGCTCAGCGTGCTGCGCCACACTGGCGCCAACCCGCAGCGCCTGAAGCTGGAGCTGACCGAGAGCCTGCTGGTGGCCTCTATCACCGAGGTCGGCGCCAAGATGAATGCGCTGAAAAGCGTGGGCGTGGGCTTCTCGCTGGACGACTTCGGCACCGGCTATTCGTCCCTGTCGCACCTCAAGCTGCTGCCGCTGGAGCAAATCAAGATCGACCAAAGCTTCGTCAAAGACCTGCTGACCGACCCGAACGACGCAGCCATCGCCTGTATGGTGATCAACCTCGCGCACAGTCTGGGCGTGGACGTGATCGCCGAAGGGGTAGAGACCGAGGCCCAGCGCGACTTCCTGGCCCGCCACGGCTGCCACGCCTACCAGGGCTATCTGTTCAGCCGCCCGTTGCCGCTGCCGGAGTTCGAGGCCTGGGTACGCAAAACGCTACACAATTAATAGCTGCTGCCGCAGGTAGCATCTGCGCGAGAGCCACTATTTCCTTAAATTTCCAGTTGTTCATTTGAGCGGCACGGCCACGCCCAGCATGGGCCCCAGCGGCGCGCCCAGCCCGCCTTCCAGCGGGAACAGCTCGGAAATGGAGCCGTCGAGGTACAGCGCGTCCTGGCAGCCCAGGCTGTCGCGCAGCGTGTTGGCAAAGTCGTAGAAGTTGATGGGGTAGCGGCTCTTGGCCAGCACCACCTCTTGTGGCGTGCGGGTACACACGGCGTTGCGCACCAGGCGGTTGTCCGATCCGGGGGTAAACAGCGGGTTGATCTGCCGGTTCTGCAACAGCATCGGCCCCGACTGCGTGGCGTAGCGCACGCTGGGCGCCAGCTGGTCCCAAACAGTGGCCAGCGCATCGGTTTCCCAGATGGTGGCGCTTTGCTCGGTCAGCACCAAGGCACCGTTGGGCTGCAGGTAGAAGTTGCCATAGCCGTCCTTGCGGGTGCTCAGGCGGCGCAAGACCTGACGGTCCTCCACATACAGCCCGATGGGCCGCAGGTCCTTGCCGTAGATGCCGGCATTGCTGCCGCACAGCAGCCGCTCGCTACGGGTACGCAGCCAGCCGTCCACCTGCGGCAGGCCGGCAAGAGTCTGGCCATCGGGCCCGCGCCAGAAGGTACGCAAGGCATCGCCTGGCAAATGGATCTTGCACACATCCAGCACCAGCGCGCCCTTGCCCACATTGGCTAACTCGGCCGCCTGCAAACCGACGGCGCAAACACTCCACCATAGTCCCAGGCCCCAGGCCAGGGAACGCTTCAACACACGATCAAACATCCGCCCTTTTTACCTGCTTTCACCGCCATTCCGACGCGGGCCGCGCTTCTTTACCTGGCATTGTTCTGGGGGCGGTCATGACCCTGCCATGCCGCAATGGTTAAATGTTGCGCCAGCCCTCTTCCCTACGTCCCTGCCACCCAAGGAACCACGCACCGATGTCCTCTGCGCTCCCTGCCCTGCAACACGCCCACAGCCTGCTCGCCGCCGCCCGGCATAAAACCGAACAGCTGCGCAACATCGACCCCTATCTGATCGACCTGTCGCTGCGCGAGAACCCGGTGGGTTCACGCGTGGGCCAGACCCTGCGCGACAAGCTAGCCATCCTGCCCAAGCTGCGCGAGTTCGGCTTCAAGAACATCCACCTGGGCACGCTGGACTATTCCATGCCCGAAGACCTGGAGGTGGACGACGATTTCATGGTCTACCTGCGCGACCACGCCATCGACACCACCGGCTGCTTTGCCTTCACCGCGCTGGGCCTGGAGACACCGGACGGCGTCTTCACCCCCGACCCGTCGATGCTCAAGCTCAGGGATTACCGCGTGCCCAACACCCTGCACGAAATCTACCTCAGCCCGGCCGGCATGCAGTCCGCCGGCTACGACCTGGCCACGCTGGAGCGCAGCCTGCCGGCAAGCATCCAGTGGCTGATGCAGAACATCCGTGGCGACCATGGCGGGCCACCGCGCATCCTGATCAACATCGTGGACGGCTGCGACGCCCTGGCCGAAGACCCGGACACCACCTTCTCCATCCTGCAGCTGCTGGCCCAGCAACCCATAGAAGGCGTAAGCATCGAGGACGACCGCGGCACCTATATGCCGTTCCAGGTTGGCGCCTATGTGGCGGCCGCGCGTAGCTTCTTGCCGCCACCGCTGAAACTCGTGGTGCACATGCACGCCGGCGGTGGCTTTGAAAACGCATCCGTGCTGGAAGCCCTGCTGAACGGTGCCGACGGCGCCTGGGGCGGCCTGCCCAAGCGCGCCGCCGTCATCGGCCACGCTTCGCTGGGCGAGCTGATCGCCAACCTGGTGCGGGTGGGCAATCCGCATATGCAGCAATACCAGCTGGACCAGCTGCTGCCCATGGCGACCAAGCTACAGGTGCTGGACGATGAGGAACGCGTGCAGGACGACATCCCCATCCTGGGCCACAACGCCTACCGCCTGCCGCTGAGCTTCTTCCGCCAGGTGCCCAACCGCTTCATGGACCTGCCGCCCGAAGCCATTGGCGGCCAGTACCGCTACCGCATCTGCCCGGTGGTCAGCGACACTGCGGTCATCGCAGGGCGGCTGGCCGAAGTCACCGGTGAACCGGCCGACCATTTCACCGACGAGGTACTGAAGCAGATGATCCGCCTCATGCGCCAGGACCTGCGCGAAGGCCTGCGCATCGCCTACGACGAACCCGGCAATTTGTTGAATCTGTACGCAAGAGCATTAAGCTCCTGACCTTTATCCGCCCACCGCCCGCACACACGCCATGCAAATCGATCCCAACGTTTACAAGACCCTGCTGGAATCCACCAAGGCCATTCCCTGGCGCATCGACTGGAAGACGCTGACCTTCTCCTACATCGGCCCGCAGATTGAAGAGCTGCTGGGCTGGTCGCCTGAGAGCTGGGTGGGCGCCCAGGACTGGGCCGACCGCATGCACCCCGAAGACCGCGAGGCCACCTTCAACTTCTGCGTCGGCCAGTCGCAGGCCGGCATAGACCACGAGGCCGACTACCGCGCGCTGACCAAGGACGGCGGCTATGTGTGGATACGCGACGTGGTGCATGTGGTGCGCAAGGACGGCGAGGTGGAGGCCCTGGTCGGCTTCATGTTCGACATCAGCGAACGCAAGAAGACCGAAGAGCAGCTGATTGCGCTGCAAAAGGAATTCGAAGTGCTGTCCTTCAAGGACGGCCTGACCGGCATTGCCAACCGCCGCCGCTTCGACGCCATCATGGACATCGAATGGAGCAACGCCCGGCGCAACTGCCAACCGCTGTCGCTCATCATGCTCGACATCGACTACTTCAAACAATACAACGACCAGTACGGCCACCTCAAGGGTGACGACACGCTCAAGCGCGTCGCCGAAACCCTGGCCGCCGCCGCCACCCGCGCACGCGACTTCGTCGGCCGCTACGGCGGCGAAGAGTTCGTGCTGGTGCTGCCCGAGACCGACGCCACGTCCGCGCTGAAGATCGCCGAACGCTGCCGCAGCATGATCGCCCAGCTGCAAATCTCCCACGAGGGCTCGCAAGTCAGCCCCCACCTGAGCATCAGCATAGGCGTGGGCACCGTGCTGCCGGGCATGGACAGCGTGCTGGCCGACTTCATCGACAGCGTGGACAAAACCCTGTACCAGGCCAAACAGCTGGGGCGGAACCGGGTGGAATGCATGCCGGCCACTGCGGTCAGCCTGCCCGCTCAGCGGTGAAGCCCATCAAACTCAGCCCTTGATTTCTTAACCGCATACCTCCGGTCAGAAGCGGTCGGAAGGCCATTGTGTAGCGGCCGTAGTCAACACGAAGGAGGCACTCAAGTTCGGCTCTCACCTGACGTTGTGACCGAAGCCTAGTCGCCGGCTTTTATGGCTGCGCCCGCCATTTTTCTCCCCTGAAACCCACCGTCTTTTAGCCCCCATTTCTCGCTCAGAAGGGCACGCAAGTTCAATATTTCTGAGTTCTCGGAAAGTTCAGGAGCCAAACTGAAAAACGAGCTTCGCTCATTCGGTGAACGGAATGCAATACGCAGCGATTCTCCACCACTGATCGAAACCAACTCCAATAGGTTCGTCGTATTTCGACTTCCCACCAAGATGGACCGAATGGCTCCAAAATGGTCTAGCTTGAAAGTGGCCGTCCTAACCTCGCCAAGAAACCCGCTCCTGTGGAGAATCACCGTCCCGTCCGTTTGGACCTCAATCTCTTCCTTGCTTTGAAGCCAAAACCATCTGAAAAGCAGAGCCGAAATTACAAATATTATTAGACCCAGAGATTCCGCAAAGGTGCTCCACCCATGTTGAAGAACAAACATGCCGTAGAAAAACAAAGCAGAAAAAAATCCAAATATAGCAACTCGACCCCTACCATCCCTCCGTCGATAAAACCTCAGGTTCATAGAGTTTCCTATTGAGCAGTCACGTTATTGTGCGTTGCGCACAATTTTTCGCAGACAGTTATGACTGACACAGTTGAGCAAGATGACGACCTGCTTCGGAGCAATGGAAAAGAACTCTTCGGGCCCGACGTAGCCGCCCCGCCGAACTTTATTTATTCCCATCAAAGCGGCCGCTTCAAGTAGGGTTGAGCTTTACCCCACGGAATGGTTAGCATGATGCCTCTGCAACCTCTGACGGCCTCAGAGAAATCGTTACTCACCACAGCAAGCCCATCAAACTTTGGCATCAGCTCAAAGCTGAACCGATATTCCGGCTTTGGTGGGTGCCAGTCAGCCTTTCTGGCAACCATCACCCCTTCGTCGTCGCCTGCCGAGATAGCAGGCAGACTTTCTATCCAATCTTCAACACAAGAGTTATCAACTTGATAAGAAGTTAGGAATGGATTCAACTTACTTTTGGTATCGAATTTGCTAGCCTCTTTTAGGATCAGTGACTCGATAACCCGTTGGCTTTTTAACCATTTCTCTGGAATCCTCGCCTCGTTGTAGTTATCTAGGTAACGATCTAGCGTTTTATCTGACAAATGCTGGAAAAGAACTGTTCTCGCATCAACAGGCTCACTCGTTCGCAAGTCAAACACTTGGAAAGAATAACCAAATAGACCATGGGCACCACCGTAGTAACCGCCGCCCCCTCCACCCCAGACCAACCAACGAAGGGATTGAAACTGAACCTCGTTGCTGTCCTCTTCACTTCCATCTAAAGAAATATTTTCAAGTCGTGCTGCGGCTTCAGCAACTAGGCGTGATTTCATTCTTTTGTTGAAACGCTCCATTACCTCATTGGAGTAACCTGAAATCAGTTGAGGGACTTTGGCTTGTGACCGCGTGTCAGTCAAAACCCCGGCAGTCACAGAGTTTTTCTTCGGGAATTGCACCAGTTTTGTCGCTCCAGTTCCAAGCAACTGACTCCAGGCATGCTCTGCATCTAATTGAACGGCCGTCAATTGCACCTCTACAACTGCGGCGTTTTTTGCCCCCTTCCACTTTGCTGTGAGCGAGGTCTGTCCTTCGTTCGTACTTCCGGCTGACAACAGCCAATAGCCAGTAGGCTTTGCACAATCGATGTTGTGGAAATCCGCTTTGCATTCTGCCAACCACCCGTCTTCGGTTTTGATCAACGGAATGATTCGTCCTATTGCACGGTAAAAATATTTAGCCCGTTGCGCTTCCCCGTAAAGGTCCTGTTGGCTCTTCATCTCATTCTCGGAGAGAAACTGAAACACGATTTCTTTCTGCGCTAATTTTCCAATGAGCGTTGGTAGGGGTGTTTCGACTGCAGCTCTTGCAGTGCCAAAGGCCGCAGCCAGTGACAAGAAAAAAATACCAACGCCACAAATCGAAAACTTCATAGCTCCCCCTGCTGTTTTAAAGTAATCCTAAACGAACAGGCAGTGAAAGCAACTTCACGTAGAGCGTTGGTGTACACCGCCAACACACTCATGGACCTACCAAGCCCAAGATGACACCAATCGCGCGGTTTTCCGTCAATCAGGAGGCGCCGATCGGGAAGCTGCGCCACCGCATCACCCCCCCATCATTGACACGCGCTGCATACTGGCAACCGCACCATGGCCGTAGGCTATGTCATGCGCCAGGGCAACACCGTGGTGTATGACACCTACCTGATGGAATAAGCCAGCGCCAATCCGCTCTTGAATTCAGAGCACATCACGCAGGCACATGCTGCGTCGGTCGCTCTTTTTCCATAAATTTTCCAGAGCGGGCGCGGGTGTCAGCAGCAGCTGCTCTACCAGGGGCAGCAAGGCCGTGGTGTCGGGGTTGACCAGCAGCAGCAGGCGCGGCTCGCGCAACGGAGCGCCCTGCTCCACCACCTCGTCGAGCCGGCCCACCCAATCCAGGCTGCTCAAGGTGTTCAGCACGGGCTCCAGGTGCAACGTGTCCACCTGCAAGGCCTGGCCCAGTTGGGCCATGGTCAGGCCTTTTTCGCCCCGGGACTGGGCGCGGCTGAGTTGCTGCAGAGCCTCGATGGCCAGCAAAAAATGCCAGCCATGGGTGGTCGCTCGGCGGGCCACACCCTGCAGCAGGCTGGGCAAGTAGGCAGTAATCACCGCCCCCAGCAGCACGATCACCCAGGCCAGGTAGATCCAGATCAGCATGATGGGTAAGGTGGCAAACGCGCCGTACACCACAGAATAGGTGGGCACAAAGGCCAGGTACAGGGTTAGCAGGCGCTTGGCCACCTCGATGCCCAGGGACACAAAGATGCCGCCCACCCAGGCGTGGCCCCATTTAACGCGGGTGTTCGGCACAAAGCGGTACAGCGCCGCCATGCCGGCGGCCAGCAGGCCCATCTGCAACAGGCTGAACAAAAAGCGCACGCCACCGGGCAGGTTGTCGGCCAGGTCGCGCGAGGCCGACAGTACATAGGAGGTGAGCGCCAGGCTGGCGCCCAATAGCAGCGGCCCCAGGGTGATGGCGGCCCAGTAGATCAGCACCCGCTGGCCCAGTGGCCGGGCGCGGCGCACGCGCCAGATAGCGTTCAGCGTGCGGTCTATGGTCAGTATCAAAGCCAGGGCGGTGAACAGCACCGCTGCCAGGCCTACGCTACCCAGCTTGCTGGCCTTGCTGGCGAACTGGGTCATATAGCCGAGCACCTGGCGCGCAATGCTGTCCGGGATCAGGCTTTGCACCAGCCAGCGCTGCAGCACGCTTTGCACCGTGCCGAACATGGGAAAGGCGGTAAAGATGGCCAGCGCCACGGTAAAGAATGGCACCAGGGCCAGCGAGGTGGTGAAGGTCAGGCTGCTGGCCGTCAGGCCCAGGCGGTCCTCACGGAAGCGCTCACGCAAGGTATGGGCGGTGGTTTTCCAGGGGAATTGCGACAGATCTTTGAGAAACTGGTCAAAACGCTGGGACAGGCGAACAAGGCGCGGGATCAAGCGGGGGGCTAGGCGGGAAATAAGGCGGGTAGGCATGGCCGCTATGATGCCATCGCTATGCCTACGAACATCCAATCTGTGCAATGGAGCCGCGCCGTCGCGGTAAGTAGCCTGCTGGGCCTGATTGTGCTCAGCCTGGCATGGGAGCTGGTGCTGGCGCCGCTACGCCCGGGCAGCGTGGTGCTGGCCCTGAAAGCCCTGCCCCTGTGCGTGCCGCTGATCGGCCTGCTGAAGAACCGCATGTACACCTACCGCTGGGTCAGCCTGATGGTATGGCTGTACTTCACCGAAGGCGTGGTGCGCGCCTACAGCGACGCCGCACCCAGCCGCTGGTACGCGCTGGCCGAGGCACTGCTGTGCGTCTGTCTGTTTGCCGCCTGCGCGCTGCACGTACGCCTGCGCTTCAAACATACCAAGGCCGCGGTCCCGGCAACTTAATTTTTCACTTCCTATGCAAAACCTGCTTGAAAGCCTGCGCCAGGCCGTTGGCGCGCAATATGTACTGACCGAAGGCGACCTTAGCGCCTATGAGAACGACTGGCGCAAGCGCAGCCGCGGCAAGTCGCTGGCCGTGGTACGCCCGGGCAGCACGGCCGAGGTGGCTGCCGTGGTCAAGGCCTGCGCGGCCGCTGGTGTCAGCATCGTGCCCCAAGGCGGCAATACCGGCCTGGTGGTCGGCAGCACGCCCGACACCTCGGGCAAGCAAGTGGTACTGAGCCTGCAGCGCATGCACGCGGTGCGCGCCATCGACGGCGCCAACCTGACCATGACGGTAGAGGCAGGCTGCATTCTGCAAAGCCTGCAGGAGGCGGCAGACAAAGCCGGCTTTCTGTTTCCGCTGAGTCTGGCCGCCGAGGGCAGCTGCACCATAGGCGGCAACCTGGCGACCAACGCCGGTGGCACCCAGGTGCTGCGCTACGGCAATGCGCGCGAGCTGTGCCTGGGCCTGGAAGTGGTCACCGCCCAGGGCGAAATATGGGACGGCCTGAGCGGCCTGCGCAAGGACAACACCGGCTACGACCTGCGCAACCTGTTCGTCGGCAGCGAAGGCACGCTGGGCATCATTACCGCCGCCACCGTGAAGCTGTACCCGCAGCCGGCTGCCCAGCTCACCGCCTGGGCCGCCGTGCCCAGTCTGGACGCGGCCGTCACGCTGCTGGGCCTGGCGCACCAGCACCTGGGTGCGGGCCTGACCGGCTTCGAGGTCATGGGCCAGTTCGCCCTGAGCCTGGTGGCCAAACATTACCCACAGCAACGCGTGCCGCTGTACCTGGACACGCCCGCCGCCGCGCCGGGCCGCCCCAAGCCAGGCGCAGCCCCCTCGGAGGGCAGCGAACCACACGAAGTGGGGAGCGTGGGGGTACCCTACTGCGTGCTGCTGGAGAACTCGGACAACGAGTCCGAAACCCATGCCCGCACCCAGTTCGAAAGCCTGCTGGAACTGGCGCTGGAGCAAGGTTGCGTGACCGATGCCGTGGTGGCTGAGAACCTGGCCCAAGCCCATGCGCTGTGGCATGTGCGCGAAAGCATCTCCATGGCCCAGGCCGAAGAGGGGCTGAACATCAAGCACGACATTTCCATCCCGGTGTCGAGCATCCCCGAGTTCGTGCGCAGCACCGACCTGCTGCTGCAAGAGCGCATTCCGGGCGTACGCCTAGTCAACTTCGGCCACCTGGGCGACGGCAATCTGCACTACAACGTGCAAGCCCCGGCCGAGGGTGACCCGGCCCAGTTCCTGCGCGAGAAGGAAGGCGAGGTCAACACCATCGTCTTTGACGCAGTGGTCGCGCACGGCGGCTCGATCTCGGCCGAACACGGCGTGGGCAGCCTGAAGGTAGGCCACCTGGAGCACTACAAATCGCCGGTGGCGCTGCAGCTGATGCGCGGCATCAAACAGGCGCTGGACCCGCAGAACCTCATGAACCCGGGCCGGGTGGTGGTCCCGTAAGGTCTTGGCGGGGGACTTAAAATCGCGGTCTTATGACCCGCCCCATCCGCTCCCAATACGAAGATTTCATGCGCCTGGTGCATACCACCGGCGTGGCCAAGACCGACCGCACCGGCACCGGCACGCGCAGCGTGTTCGGCCACCAGATGCGCTTTGACCTGAACGAAGGCTTCCCCCTGGTCACCACCAAGAAGGTGCACCTGCGCTCCATCATCCAGGAGCTGCTGTGGTTTCTGCAGGGCAGCAGCGACAACAACTGGCTGAAGGAACGCGGCGTCAGCATCTGGGACGAGTGGGCCCGCCCTGACGGCAGCCTGGGCCCGGTGTATGGTGTGCAATGGCGCAGCTGGCCCAAGCCTACCCCTGAAAATCCGGGCGGGCATATCGACCAGATCGCCGAAGTCATCAAGACCCTGAAGACCAACCCCGACAGCCGCCGCATCATCGTCAGCGCCTGGAACGTGGCCGATCTGGACAAGATGGCGCTCATGCCCTGCCATGCATTCTTCCAGTTCTACGTGGCCCCTTCGACAGGCTCAGGACAGGCCAAGCTCAGCTGCCAGCTGTACCAGCGCAGCGCCGATATATTTTTGGGTGTGCCCTTCAACATCGCCAGCTATGCGCTGCTCACACACATGGTGGCGCAGCAGTGCGACCTGGCGGTGGGCGACTTCATCTGGACCGGTGGCGACTGCCACATCTACAGCAACCATGTGGACCAGGTGAACGAGCAACTCAGCCGCGCGCCCTACCCCTACCCGACGCTGCACATCAAGCGCAAGCCGGCCGATATCTTCAGCTACGAGTTTGAAGACTTCGAGGTGCTGGACTACCAATACCACCCGGCCATCAAGGCGCCGGTGGCAGTATGAAGCTGCATCTGATTTTTGCGCGTGCCGCCAATGGCGTGATCGGCGTCAACGGCGCCCTGCCCTGGCATCTGCCGGAGGACATGGCGCACTTCAAGCGCACCACGCTGGGCTGCCCGGTCATCATGGGCCGCAAGACCTGGGATTCGCTGCCGGCGCGCTTTCGGCCGCTACCGGGACGCGTGAACATCGTTGTGACGCGGCAAGCCGACTGGCAGGCCGAGGGCGCCTTGCGGGCCGGCTCGATTGCCGAGGCTGCAGCACTGTGTCCGGCCGATACTGATGCCTGGGTGATAGGCGGCGCCGAGATCTATGCGCAGGCCTTGCCGCTGGCACAGACCGCCGTGGTCACCGAGATCGGTGTGGCGTTTGACGGCGATGCATTCGCCCCAAGCTTCGGCCCTGAATGGGCCGAGACGGACCGCGAGGCGCACACCAGCAGCACGGGCCTACCGTTCAGCTTTGTGCGCCTGCAACGTGGGATTTGAATACTATATTTTTGATAGCACCTACCGCAGAAAATATCTGCGGTCGCGGCCTAAAAGGCTTGAAACGGTTTAGCACTGCTGGACAAAAAGTTATCGGACTCCTTGCAAAACGCAAGTCCGAAGATGCAGTAACAGGT
The DNA here is from genome assembly GCF_059418745.1 of Rhodoferax sp. GW821-FHT07F03. Lineage (NCBI taxonomy): Bacteria > Pseudomonadati > Pseudomonadota > Betaproteobacteria > Burkholderiales > Comamonadaceae > Rhodoferax > Rhodoferax sp. GW821-FHT07F03. The sequence goes on along the minus strand of NZ_JBWKQM010000001.1, from coordinate 243,621 downwards.
CAGACCGGCAGCGGCCAAGCCCGACTAATCCTTTGTGGTGCAATTCCATTGCAGCAACCACGGGAACGGAATGAGCCCCGTTGAGCGGTTCGTATCTGGGTCCGCACTGAAAAACCAGTGCAACAAGGGCGTCTGTAGATGTGCAGTCTGTTCCGCGTGTACAGCCGCTTCCGTGCATGCCAACGCAAGGAATACCGATTTCTAAGGAATTAGAAAAATACCGTTTCTTATTTGACTACTTTGGAAGTCCCTGTAAGGGGTAAGACCACGCGCTCACCTGCTGACACCTATTTCTACCTTTCAATTGAGTGGCAACGAGAAGCGCTCCCAACGGGCCACAGCGCCATTGTCCTTGGCGATGTAGTTGAGCGTAAGTCGATCGTCTTTTCGAATAGGCTTCGCCCGAGAAATGGCGGCGTCGAGGAGCACGTCGATCCTCTTTCCGTTGAAGGTCTCAGCGTAATCGTTATCGGCTCGACCATTGCTGGTTGCACGATGGGCCCTAATCTTGAAGGTAAGGATTTCTCGCTCAACTTTTTGCCCGCTTGGTTCGTTGACATACGTTCGCCTCAACTGGGGCACGCTGACTACGGTGTCGGCGATTGAACACGTGCATCACACGTATGAGGCCTGCACTGCACCAGAAAGTGATGCACACAGAAGAGCAGCCCAACAACGCATGTGACTTGAACGCTTCATTCCACGGCTCCGCTTAAAACAACATTTTCGAAGGCTGTGGGGGGGGGCAAATGAACACGCCCAACCTGTCGCTCTTGAGCCGATCGAGTTGATTCCGGGGTTTAACGTCACCCATCAGCCGCGTGCGTTTCGCACGTCGGCTGCATGGGTTTGTTATGTTTCTCACGCCTTACAACGCGAGTGACGACCAACGCGACTACTGCCGATAGCAACATGCACACGCTGCCGAATAAACCAAAGGTCCACCACGGAATGTCAAAGCCGTGCGAATAAAAATTGCCGGCCGGGATTCCCAACACGATCACGCACAACAGAGCCGCGAGTCCTATATGCAACATTGCGAGTCCACCGCGCGCGCCTCTACGCAAGCGAACCACCACGTAAGTTACCGAGCCCACACTGCCTGTCGCCACACATATAAGATACGCGATGGGTCCGAGCATCAACATTCTCCAGAAACATAACGTAGAAGTAACCGGCGCCCAAGCATTGGAGCGCACGTAGTGCGCGGACGCCCTTAAGCGCCCGCGTTGACTGCCTTGTTGTACTTTAAAGTTGGTCCTACATGATAAGTATGCTTACCAAGGTTTTATTTCTATTTCCTTTGTGTTGTCGAACTCACGACACCCAACTCTGTTGGCTTGGCGAAGTTCGGAAGCAGAGCATGTTGTGAGTAATGCGCCTGAAATAGTTACCGTAACGTGCCTTCCTTCAATTTTCTCAAGGCGACTTTGAATATCCTTTGAAGGGGCGAAAGGGCTAAACAATAAGATTTGTCCGAAGTTGGTTGACTGCAGAGTTAGCATTGCTCCGCCCATTGGAACTGTTTGAAGTTGCCCAGAAACAGATATTTTCTCCGTGGCATAAATTTTCCCCTGGTGCTTAGGAGCCTTCTTAACAGGGGCGATAGTGATTGTCTCGCCGGTGGCGAAACATGGCGAAGTCAAAGAGAGTAATGTAAGTACGAAGAGAAAATTTTTCATTGGTCGAAGCCTAACGAATGGCGTGTATCTGCCGCGCAGCGATGCAAGAGACGAGGCGATGTTCATACGCGGCGGATAAACCTTGTGGGACTGAACCCACGCCCCGAATGGTCGTTGGTGAAGATACAGGGGATTGCTCAAGCAGTCCCTGCCGATGGACGCAAATTATGGCCCGAGTCGGGACGTTTTCGGACATTCATTTCTGTGACGCAAGCACCCACCCCGACATACCAGGCGGGTTGGGTGTGCCCATCTGCCTGGGCGCTGTGGCCTGCCAGCGCCCAGGCCCGCAGCACACGCTGCGCCACCCCGAACACCCCGCCAAGTGCCCGACCAAGCAGCGCCTGAACCCCCACCCCGCACCCTCACGGCGGCCCGCGCTGCGTTGGCCGCACCAGGGATACTGGGCTTGGCGGCATAGGCAACCGCCAGCACCGCGACAACCTGCAAGGTGCCACTCTTGCAGCACGGACACAGCAACACATCGATGCGCCCCACCCGCACCATGAAGTCCCGCGCCGATTCCTGCGCTTCGGGGTTGCAAGCAGGCATGCTCAGCGCCAGCCGTGCCGCCTCCAGCTTGACACCCTTGCACCTGGCAGCCAGCACCCCGCAATGCCATATCCGCTTGACCCCACAATTTACGCTCTACACTTCCGCCCCACACTCGGTCACCCTCATGCAGTTGCGCTTCGCTCGCTGTGATCTGCTTGCGGCGGGACTTGCACCCGCAGGAGTGCGCTCATGCTCGGCGCACAAGTATCTCGCTCGCCGGGGCGGCTCCCGGTCAGGGATGCCCGTGGCATCCACAAACCCCAAAAGAAACCACAAGCCCCATGGGCCTGCACCGTAGATAAATCCAGCGGTGATAGCTATTAATTTGATCGCCCAAGACTTTGACAGCGAGGCCTTCGCCCCGAGCTTCGGGCCCTGAATGGGCCGAGACGGACCGCGAGGCGCACACCAGCAGCACGGGCTTGCCGTTCAGCTTTGTGCGCCTGCAGCGCGCGGCCTGAATACTAGGCTTTTGATAGCGCCTCCCGCTTATTCCATAAGCGCCAGAGGCCTGTTTCATCTAAAAATCAACGCGAAATAGTCTTACCGCTATCGTCCGACAGCACGATCTCCACGCGCCGATTCAGCTGGCGGTTGGCAGCCGTGTCGTTGGCGACCACCGGGTGGGCTTCGCCGTAACCGCGGATGGCCACACGCTCGCTGCCAATGCCCATGCCCGCCAAAGCAGTGCGCACGGCGCCGGCGCGGCGATCCGATAGCTCCTGGTTGTAGCCGGAGGCACCGGTGCTGTCGGTAAAGCCTTCGACCAGCACCTTGCGCTGCGGGTTCTGCTGCAGCACGTCGGCCAGCTTTTGCGCGGTGCGCATGCCGTCCGGCGTCAGCCTTGCCTGGTCGGTGCCAAACAGCACGTCGCCCAGGGTGATGACCATGCCGCGCTCGGTTTTCTTGGCGGCCAGGTCGGCCAGTTGGGCTTCGAGCTGGGCGTTGCGGGTCTGGGCTTCGGTGGCGATGCGGCGGGCTTCTTCGGTCTTGCGCTGGGCATCGGCAGCATCGCCTTGGGCGACCAGGGCATTTTGCTGGGCTGCAAGCGCATTGGCCTTGGCCTGGTCGGCTTCGTTCGAGCGTTGCTGCAGGCGCAGTGCGTCGCTTTCCTTGCCAGCCTTCACGACATCGGTTTCGGCCGCCTTCTGGACAGCGGCTTCACGTGCCAGCGCGATCTTCTGCTTGGCCAGGTAGGCCAGCTGATCCACCTTTTCCGGCTTGTCCTTGTGGTCGGCCGAGGCATTGGCCTGGGCCAGCGCATCGCCGGCCTGCTTCAGTTCCAGCGGGGCATAGCGGTTGACATCGGAATTGGCCTGGGCCGACTGGTAGTCGCTACGGGTTTGCTCCAGTAGGCTGGTGCTGGTGGGCAGGGAACTGCAGGCGCCGAGCAATACAGCAAGGGCCAGGGCGACGGGGGTGGCGTAGAGTTTTTTCATGGTGTTCTTTCTTGGGGTTTACTTGCTGGCGCGGTCGAGTTCTTCACGCAGAACGCGCACGCTGTCTTGCATCGCATCAGCGGCCGCCTGCGACTTGGCTGAGTTGGCTTTACCCTGGGCCAGCTTGGCATCGGCCTGGGCCTGGTTCGCCAGCACGGCGGCCAGCTTGTAGTCCTTGTTGTCCATGGCCTTTTGGGCGGCGGTCATTTTTTCGCGGGCCGAGGCCATCTCCAGCGGAGCGAACTCTGCCCCGCCGGCACCGGCTGCGCTGTCTACCGCGGCTTTGGATACCGCGACATCGGCGGTGGCCGGGGTTTTCATGCTGCTGCAACCAAACAGCAGTGCCAGGGCAACAGCACTCGCGGCCAAGGGCCAGTTCATTTTTGTCATAGAGATCTCCAGTGGAAAAAGGGAATTCAGAAAGCCTGCGCCTGGCCGTCGGTAGACAAACCATGCGTTACGTGCCTTGGCAAAACCAGCTTGCCTAGCGCATTGGGAATGGCCTCGATATGCACCACGGGGGCGCTGCCGGTAACCGCGCCAAACATGGTGGCAAAGGCCGAATCGGCGGCGTCGCGGCCTATACCCAGGCGCACAAAGCCCATGGGAACGGCTACGCCAGAGGCGTCAAAGATGTACCAACGGTCACCCAGAAAGACCTCCACATAGGCGTGGAAATCGGTCGGGCCCAGGGTAGGGTCGGCACCGTAGTCGATGCCGGTGGTGAAGCGCGCCGGAATGCTGACGGCGCGGCACAGCGCGACCATCAGATGCGCGAAGTCGCGGCACACGCCAACCCGGTCCACCAGGGTGTCGATAGCCGTGGTGTTGCCATCGGACGAGTTGGAACGGAAGTTGATGCGGCTAGTTACCCAGTTGTGGATGGCCTCAACCCGGCTGTAGCCAGGCGGCAACTCGCCAAATTCATTGATGGCCAGGCGGTGCAGGCGGTCGGATGGGCAGTAGCGGCTGGGGTATAGGTACTGCAGCACCTCGCCCGGAATATCGGCCACACCGACCTCAGGGATGTTCTCTGGCAGCGCGGTGAAATGGGCCAGCTCCACCGTCGCCTCGTAGTGCACGTTCAGCGCACCGGTGGTGGCGGTCAGCCGCAGATAGCGGTTTTGCGTCACGGGGTCGGTATACAGCTTATGGGGTACGGGCTGGCTGATCTTCAGTACCTCCGCCACTACCGTCTGGTGCGAGGTCTGGGCCGCATGGATATTGAAGATGAAATCGCACGCAGGCGCCGTGATGGCGTAGTCCAAGCTGATCGAAAACTGGAGCCGTACGGCAGGAGGCTTGGAAGGAATCTGGGTGGTGGTCATGGTGGTGCGTTGGTATGCGGCCAGTCTAGGCAGAAGCCCCCAGGCCCAGAAGCGGACACCAACGCGGCCTACGGTAGGACAAGCACAGCAAGCGACCATGGCCAAGCGCCTACAGGGTTTAGCTTTTCCGCTTCATTTTCTATAGCATCCCGGGCTTGGCATATATGCAATGCAGGGTGTGACCAAAGACCTTGAACAGGTTCCAAACGCAAAAAAACCACCCGCTGGCTGTACCAGGGGGTGGCGGGTAACGCGGCGCGGTCAGATGGTCCTATCCGCGCGCGCGAAGGCGCTACTTCTTCAGGGTCATCTGGTTGTTGACGCTGTGCACATCCTCCACGGCGCGAGCCACCTGCAATGCGCGGTCGATCTGGCCCTGGTTGTCCACAAAGCCGCTGAGCTGGACCTCGCCCTTACGGGTCACCACAGCGATGTCGAAACTCTTCACGCTTTCGTCGGCCAGCAACGCGGCCTTCACGCGGGTGGTGACGATGGCGTCGTCCACCTTGTTGCCCACCGTGGTGTCGCTGGCCTTCATCGTCATTTTGTTGTCTATGGTCTTGACGCCCTGAACCCCCTTGACGATGGCGCTGATGCGTTCGACTTGGGCCAGGTTGTCCACAAAGCCACTGAGCTGCACCTCGCCCTTGCGGGTTTCCACTTTGACGTCCAGGCTCTTCACTTCGGGGTCGGCCAGCAAGGCAGAACGCACGCTGGCTGTGACCACGGTGTCGTCGATCTCGGTGCCCACGGTGGTGCTGGGCGTACTGGCAGCCGTGTCTACCGGTTTGCTGCAGGCCATGAGGGACATGGAGATGGCTGTGGTCAACAAGACTTTGGAGGCGTAACGTTCTAACTGGGTCTGCATAAGGTCTCTTTCTGATCTCGGATAAATGCCGTTCTGGTCACGGCGAGCTATGCAATGATTGTTGGCCGGCAGCTGGCAAATTTGTATCAGTCCAGGGGCGGCCTGCCTGTAAGCCGACTCCTACACACGTAGCTCTGTAGGCAACGTCTGACAGCGCCGAGCGCCCGTGGCTGGTAGGCTATGGCGACCATTTACGCGACGATGCAGCCAGATGAATACCGCGCCCCCTGCCACCACTCCCTTGACGGCCCGCAGCAGCTGGAAACTGATCACCCAGGTGGCGCAATCCTGGGTGAATGACTACGCGTCCAGCATGGGTGCGGCCCTGGCCTACTACACGCTGTTTTCACTGGCGCCCATGTTGCTGATCGCCATCTCGGTGGCCGGTCTGGTGTTTGGCGAGACCGCTGCGCGCGGCGAGATCGCGGCGCAGCTGCAGTCCTTCATGGGCGACCAAGGCGCTGCCGCCGTGCAGAGCCTGCTGGTCAGCGTGCACAAACCGACAGAGGGCACGCTGGCCACGCTGCTGGGCCTGGCCCTGCTGTTCATCGGCGCCACCTCGGTATTCGGCGAACTGCAAAACGCGCTGAACCGCATCTGGCGCGTGCCTGCGCAGGGCACCACGCGCGGCTGGATCGCGCTGGTGCGGGCACGCCTGCTGTCCTTCGGCATGATCCTGGCCATTGGCTTCTTGCTGATGGTGTCCCTGGTGGTCAGCGCCGGGCTGACCGCCACCGAGCGCTGGCTGGAGCCGGTATTCGGCGGCTGGTTCCTGGTGGCCGCCGTGGCCAATGCGGTGGGTGGCTTTGCCCTGGTAGCCGCCATGTTCGCCCTGATCTACAAGCTCATGCCCAACGCACGCGTGGAATGGAAGGACGTATGGATTGGCGCCATCTTCACAGCCCTGCTGTTCACCGTGGGCAAGTCGCTGATCGGCCTGTATGTGGGCCGCAGCGGTGTGACATCGGCCTACGGTGCGGCGGGCTCGCTGGTGGTGATCTTGCTGTGGGTGTACTACTCGGCGCAGATCTTTCTGCTGGGCGCCGAATTCACCTGGGGCTATGCCAATACCTTCGGATCGCGAGCAGCCACGGCCATGGCCATTGCATCAACGCGCAGCCAATAGGCGCTGCACACCCACGTCCAGCCCGCCCATGAAGGACTCCACCGCGCGGGTATAGCCACTCTCCAACCCCAATTGCTGGTTGATATCACGGTGTGACAGATCTTGGCCCAGCACGCTGGCGCGTACACCCAGCGCGGTGGCCCTGCTCACAAACTGCCGCGCCTGCGCGCATGAGTCGCCGCGCCGGGTGGAACATACGGCCAGCAGCGGGGCCGCAGACGCCTGCAGCACATCTGCTGGCGACACCTGGCGCCAAAACACAGGGTCGCTGCCAAAAGCCGTGTCATACAGGCGCATATGCCGCGCCTGCATGATCTGCACCACGTCCAGTGCCGCACTGTCCAAGGCCACCGTGCCCAGCCAGGGGCGCACGCCCGGCGCCAGGGTCGGCGCGGCGTCCAGCAAGGCCACCAAATGCGCCCCGGCCGAATGCCCGAGCAAGATGAACTTGCCAGCGTCGCCACCCCAGCCCGCCGCCTGCTGCTGGGCCACGGCCAGGGCGTGCGCTACGTCCTGGGCCTGCACCCGCACATCGGCCTGCGGCAGCATGCGGTAGTTCACCGACACGAAGATAAAGCCCTGGCCCACCCAACGCGCCAGCTTGTTCTGCACCACCGTCGCCGCACCCTTGTCCCCCACCCGCCAGGCCCCACCGTGCACCATGAACAGCACCGGTGCCCCCACCGGCTGGGCCGGCAGGTAGACATCCATGCGCTGCAGTGCGTCCGGGCCATAGGCCACATCGCGCAGCACGCGGACGCCGGCAGGCAGCGTCACCGTGCCCACTGGGCCATCGTCCTCGAGGCCCTGCTCCTGCTGCACCGCGCGCCGCTCCAGCAGGCGGTCGCGCAGCAGGCCGGCCTGGGCGGCGGCGCCAAATGCCAGCAGACAAACGCCGGTTCGCAGTACCGGCCAAAACAAAGATGGTGGGTTCATGAACGGCCTCATACGGTTTGGCTCACCAATGCAGCAAGCATGCCAAGTTGCCACTGGAACTCGGGCTCAAAAGACCCGCGTTCGGCCACTGCCGCATAGCCGCCCTGGGCGTAAACCGCGGCGTATGCAGCATAGCTGGCTGCCTCCAATGCCTTACCTTCGATTGCCTTGGCTACGGCGTAGGTGGCAGAAACTGCGGCATGGCCACAACCGTCGATTGACTTGGAGCCTTGATGATGGTTTGCCAGACGCGCGGCTTCGACGACAAGCTCACACCAACCGTCGCGATCGACAGACCCGGACAAATAGGCACCGAGCCCGCGCAGGCATGTCTCCACATCTGGCTCTTCGAGCAGGTGCTTGATCCGCATCGCGCAGGCATACCCAAACGCGAGCCGCAAATGCTCGTTGGCAGGTTCATGCAGAGCGACTTCTTTTGCGAGTTGATCAAGGGCGTGGTTCATACAACGCTCCCAGAATGGGTGTCAGGATTCCGCTGCAGCTTGCCTAACGAAACGCGTCCACCCCACGGCAGTTGCGCCTGTTAACGATGCAGCAATCGGCCGAACAGTGTGCCATGAAAGCCCAGCCACAGGAGTCACTTCACCGTGCACACCAAGCGGACAGGCAGCTTCGTGCTACGCGCCACGTCGCCGCGCACCACCCCGGTTTGCACATTCACCACCCAGCCATGCAAGAACGCCAGGCGGTTGGCGTTCTGCTCCGTCACGCCCTTCTGGATGTTCTTGTAGTCGTAGGGGTTGACCGACCTGCTATCGATGCTGGCCGAGGCCGTCCAGTACCACTCCGGCGGCGCCGAGGGAAACAAGGCCTTGGCCCCCTGTGCCGCAGCCTCGCCTTTGCCGATCAAGTGCTGCAGCTCCTTGACACCCGGTACACGCCAACATGCGTCGTCCGCCTTGGCACGCGCGCTCGCCAGCACGCGCGCTTCGGCATAGCTGACGAGCTTGGGATCGCCCACACAGGTTTGGCCGCTCCACTGCATACCCTCCACACAGCGCGCCCACGCCAGCCTGCTTTGCATGTCAAACACAAAGCTGCCGTCCTTGGACACCACCAGGCTGGGCGATTCCTCCGGGCTGGCTGCCTGGGCAGACTGCATGGCGACGAAACACAGCAACGAGGCAGCGATGTGGGAGTGATAGTGCATACGCATTGTCTGGTTGGAGCTGCTTCACAAAATCCTGCACACGCAGAGCAACAAAGTTTCTGAAAACCCCGCATCCAAGCGATGGGCACTATAGCGCGGGCATTTTTTGCACAGAATTTTCCGCACCCAATTCGCTCTTATTTTCGTAGCCTCTTACCCATGTTTTCTTTGCGCTAAGTCAGGTTTTGTTCAATAAACCAATTGCCGCCTCCCTGTGCCCCCATGCACGGAAAAGACTGTTCACCCTAAGAACCAGTTCAAGGGCTTAAGGCTTACGCCACAAATTGATTGCGAATTTCATCAGAAACACCCCGACGGCGCCTAGCAGTACGGCGGGCAGCAGGATACCCGAGCCATCTGCCTCCACGCCGCCAGCGGTGTGGCTTGGCATTGCCGCAGAGTTTGGTGCGTATTCGGCGCTGAAGTAAAAGTGCAGTGATGCGAGCAGCAGCCACATGGCCCAACCGAGCACCGCGGCGGCGAGCCCTCCAACGACCACCGAGATTTTGCGCAATGCAAGTTCCTTTCAATGCCTCAACGTAGTGGTGTTATGCAAGATCTCACGTACGCCTACTTCAGCTCCGCATAACTCATCTCACCGATCTTCTTTGCCAGCGTATCAATACCAAGCCATGCATTTCGATAGTAGTCTTCAACGGCGTAGTTTTTGCCTTGATAGGCAATGACTGCCTTGATCTCATCTTTGCCTGCAAAAGCGCCGGCCAGGAATCTGGCTGCATCTCCCCGGGCTACGTACTCTTTGATGGTGAGGTTGGCGTAATTCACCTTAGAAACTTTGCGCCCTGCCTTGCTCGCTGCCTCGTTGTAGCCCTCAACAATGAGACTCGGAATGGTGGACTTAACCGCACAAGTACCGCAGTCAATTGTGACCTGCAGCGCTGGCACTTCAGCCACTAAAGGAGTTGACTGCGCGCCAACGCCAGTACCTGCGTTTGTGTTTGTAGTTGTTGGGGTCGTGCTGGCACAACCAGAAACGAGGATGGCAACAGATGCGACCACTATGCCAACGTTATTTTGAATGCTCAAGAAGATGCTCCCAGTAGAGGTGGTAACGAATAGATTAATGAAGCCTAAAAAATAGCGCTTATCGGCCCAGCAACGATGCAAGAAAAAGGTGATTTTTATGCATGGCGCTTTCGCCTTGTTGGACTGACTCCACGCCCAGGAACGGAGTGGGATCAAGGGATGCATTAGGGGCTCTCTGATCCCACCCAGCCAACATATCCAAATTATGTCCCGGTGCTACGCATCGCAGCCATCTTCGGTATGTGCCGCGTGAACCCAACAAGCCCGGCCCACGCCAGGCCATGTGACACGGGCCCTGGCAGCCGCAAACCAACCCCCACAAATACCAGGTGACTTCCCTTGACGGGTTGCAAGCACCACAGGAACAATCCACAACATCTTTATACTGTTTAAATGCACAGCCCCCGCCGCATCGCCCACCTCGACATGGACGCGTTCTACGCCTCCGTGGAGCTGCTGCGCTACCCGCAGCTCAAGGGCTTACCGGTGGTGATTGGCGGCGGGCGGCGCAAGGAGGACGAGGCCTTGCGGCTGGCGCATGGCGGCGCCTTGGCGGACATTCCGGTGGCGGCATTTCCGGTGCTGAAGGACTATGTGGGGCGCGGCGTGATCACCACCGCCACCTACGCGGCGCGGCAGTTTGGCGTAGGCTCGGCCATGGGGCTGATGAAGGCCGCCAAGCTGTGTCCGCAGGCGATTTTGCTGCCGGTGGACTTTGAGGAAATCCGCCGCTATTCGCGCCAGTTCAAATCAATTGCCACCAGCATCGTGCCGGTGATGGAAGACCGCGGGGTGGACGAGATCTACCTGGACTTCACCGAGGTGCCTGGCGGCCAGCGCGAGGGCGGGCGGGTGCTGGCCCGGCTGATCCAGAAGGCCATACAAGACGCCACCGGCCTGACCTGCTCGGTAGGCGTGGCGCCCAACAAGCTGATCGCCAAGATGGCCAGCGAATTCAACAAGCCCAACGGCATCTCCGTGGTCCATGAAAGCGATGTGCAGACCCTGATCTGGCCGCTGAGTTGCCGCAAGATCAACGGCATAGGCCCCAAGGCCGGGGAAAAACTGGCAGGCCTGGGCATACAGACGATTGGCGAGCTGGCCGCGGCCGAACCGCAGTGGCTGGTGGGCCATTTCGGCAAGGCCTATGGTGCCTGGATGCATGAGGCCGCCCATGGTCGCGATACGCGCCCGGTGGTGACCGAGAGCGAACCCGTGTCCATGAGCCGCGAAACCACCTTTGACCGTGACCTGCACGCCGTCAAAGACCGGGCCGAGCTGGGCGCGGTGTTCACCCGGCTGTGCGAACAGGTGGCTGCCGACCTGCAACGCAAGGGCTATGTGGGCAAGACGATTGGCATCAAGCTGCGCTATGACGACTTCAAGATCGCCACGCGCGACCACACGCTGAGCCTCCCCACGGACGACGCCGTGCGCATACGCCAGGCCGCAGGCCAGTGTCTGAAGCGTGCGCCGCTGGACAAGCGGCTGCGGCTGCTGGGCGTGCGGGTGGGGTCACTGAGCAAGCGCGATGCCGCCGCGGATAGTTCAGATAAAAATATGCCTCCAGCGCAGGTAGTACCTGCACGAGCAGCTATCCATTTGGAAGCACAGACGGGCTGGCTGTTTTAGGCGTGGGCCGAAGCACCGGGCCTTCCGTTATGGCTTCTGTATCCGAATGTAGCTTTACGTTATTCTGTGTCGCCTGCAGCTTCGGAAGCTTTTATGAGACAAAAATACCCCACGCTGGTCCTGGCTGCACTAGCTCTGTGCAGCCCGTGGGCGCTGGCCGATACCGGCAAGCTGCTACTGACCGGCGGAGTCAGCAGCATCGACGGTACAGCCGGCGGCGGCCTGGGGCCTTGGGCCGTGATTGGCAGCAATGCGACCGAGCGCGAAATCGGCGCCAGCGCGGCCATCACCCGCCTGCATACCCAGGACTACGGCCTGACCGTCGCCAGCGCGGCCGTCGGCATCCATGACCGGGTGGAGCTGTCGATCGCGCAGCAGGACTTTGATGCATCGCCAGCATTGGCGCTGAACAGCATTGCCACCTTTGGCGTCACGCCGGGCCAGCACATCAAAATGGACATTCTGGGCGCCAAGGTCCGCTTGGCGGGCGACGCGGTGCTGGACAGCGACAGCTGGATGCCGCAGATCGCCGTGGGCCTGGAGCACAAGACCGTGCACCCCGGCTCGCTGGGCTCGGTGCTGGACTTTCTGGGCACCCAACGCAGCGGCACCGACCTGTATGTCAGCGCCACCAAGCTCTTCCTGGCGCAGGGCCTGTTGGTCAACACCACACTGCGCAGCACCAATGCCAACCAGAACGGCCTGCTGGGCTTTGGCTCGGCCGCGCCAGGCAAAAACCAGCGCAGCCTGCAGCCTGAAGTGTCGGTGGCCTATCTGTTGAGCAAAAACCTGGCCCTGGGTGCCGAATACCGCTTCAAGCCGAACAACCTGGAAGCGCTGGGCGCGGCCGCCGGCCTGGGCTCGGCGCTGCGCGAGGACAACTGGGCCGATGTGTTCATCGCCTGGGCGCCCAGCAAGAACCTGTCGTTGACCCTGGCCTATGTAGACCTGGGCTGCATCGTGCCGGGCGTCACGTCCGACCGCAAACAGACCGGGGCCTATCTGTCGGCCCAGATCGCATTCTGAGGAGCCACACCATGCCCGCCATCCGCCTATGGACCGCCGCCGCTGCGCTGTGCATTGCCTGCTGCGCCCAGGCCCAAACCAGCACCGCCGCGCTGTACCAGTCGCTGGGTGAAAAACCCGGCATCACCCTCCTGATGGACGACTTTGTGAACCGGCTCAAGGCTGACCCGCGTATAGGCAAGATGTTTGACGACATCAAGCCCGCCTACCTGAAGGAACAGCTGACCGACCAGGTCTGCGAAATCAGCGGCGGCCCTTGCAAGTACGAGGGCGAGGAGATGAAGAAGTCGCACGAGAAACTGGGCATAGACAAGGCCCAGTTCAATCTGCTGGTGGAAATACTGCAACGCGCCATGGATGCGCGCGGCATTCCGTTCACCGCGCAAAACCAGTTGCTGGCCAAGCTGGCGCCCATGCACCGTGAAATCATCACAGTGCACTGAGCCCCCACGCGCTTTAAACAAAAAGAGCTGCCAGCGCAGATAGCACCTGCGCTGGCAGCTCTTTATTTAATAGCAGTCCAGTTAAGGCGTTGTACGCAGCTCGCGCCGCAGCATCTTGCCCACGGTGGACTTGGGCAGAGCGTCGCGGAACTCCACGCTGCGCGGGCGCTTGTAGCCGGTGAGCTGCTGGGCGCAGAAGTCCAGCAGTGTGGCCTCGCTGAGGCTGGCGTCTTTTTTCACCACAAACAGCTTCACCGCCTCGCCCGTCGCCGCATCGGGCACGCCCACGGCCGCACATTCCAGCACCAGGGGGTGGAAGGCGGCCACGGCTTCGATCTCGTTCGGGTAGACGTTAAAGCCGTTGACCAGGATCATGTCCTTCTTGCGGTCCACGATACGCACATGGCCCTGCGCGTCCATCACGCCCACGTCGCCGGAGCGGAAGTAGCCGTCGGCCGTCATGGCGGCGGCGGTGTCCTCGGGGCGCTGCCAGTAGCCGGCCATCAGCTGCGTGCCCTTGATGGCGATCTCGCCGGCCACGCCGGGGGCCACTTCCTGGCCGGCATCGTCCACGATGCGCAGGTCCACGCCCGGCAGAGGCAGGCCGATATGGCCGGTGAAAGCCTGCAAATTGGTGTGGTTGGACGTGACGGCGGAGGCGGTTTCCGACAGGCCATAGCCCTCGGTGATGGGGCAGCCGGTGGCCGCCAGCCACTGGCTGGCCACCGCGGCCTGCACCGCGCTGCCGCCACCGTTGGAAATACACAGCTCGCTGAAATCCAGCTGACCAAAGTCGGGGTGCTGCAGCAGCGCGTTGTACAGGGTGTTGACTGCGGGGAACATATGCAGCTTGTAGGGCTTGAGCTGTTGCAGCATGGCGGACTGGTCGCGCGGGTTGGCGATCAGGATGTTGCGCCCGCCGGCCCGCATGCCCAGCAGACTACACACCACAAACGAAAACACGTGGTACAGCGGCAGCGCGCAGACAATGGTGAACTGCGTTGTGCGCACACGGCGCGCCAGGCCCGGGCGCATCCAGGCCTCGCAGGCCAGCAGGCTGGCGGCCAGGGTGCTATGCAGCAGGGTGGCGCCCTTGCTCACGCCCGTGGTGCCGCCGGTGTACTGCAGCACGGCCGGGTCGCTGGGCTGGATCTGCGGCCGCTGGAATGGCAGGCCATGGCCCTGGCGGATTGCATCGACCAGGCGGCTGCGGCCGTCTTCACGCGGTGCGGCGGCCGGTGCCGCCACCAGCGCGGGCAAGGCCTGGCCTGCGGGCAGACCCAGCAGGTCCGCACCGCCCACCACCAGCACCGTCTTGACATCGGTTTGGGCCAGGATGGCGTCCAGCGTGGGCAGAAACGGCTCCAGCACGATGATGGCCTTGGCGCCCGAGTCCTGCAGCTGGTGCAGCAGCTCGTGCGGGGTGTACAGCGGGTTCACGTTGACGGTGATGCAGCCGGCGCGCAGCACGGCCGCCATCGCCACCGGGAAGCTCAACAGATTCGGCAGCATGGTGGCCACACGGTCACCCGGCTGCAGCCCCTGGGCCTGCAGCCAGGCGGCCAGCGCCAGGGATAGGGCGTCGACATCGCCATACCGCAGGGCATGGCCCATGGACACATAGGCTTCGCTGTCAACGTGCTGGGCAAAGCTCTGCTCCAGCATGGCCACGACATCCGGGGTGGCCGAAGTGTCAAGGGTGGTGGGCATGCCGGGCGGATAATGGGCGTGCCAGGGGCGTTGCATGGTGTTTCTCCGTAGATGGGACAAGTCGCTCAAATATAGCGCCCTCCTTCACGTGCTTTTCAGAGCCCCATGAAAAAGGCCCTTTCCGCAATTGCAGAAAGGGCCTCCAGCTATCCTAAAGATAGCATTTATAGACGAAAAAACTAGGCAGCCATCTTGGCGGTTTTTTCATCCAGCAAGACTTCGGGCGCGTTCGCCTCGACCCAGGTTTCCTGGTTCAAGCCGGCGTGCAGGCGGTCCATATCGAGGTCGCCGGTCCATTTGGCAACCACCAGGGTGGCCACGCCGTTGCCCACCAGATTGGTCAGCGCACGGGCTTCGGACATGAAGCGGTCAATACCCAGGATCAGCGCCAGGCCGGCCACTGGCACATGGCCCACGGCAGACAGGGTGGCAGCCAGCACGATGAAGCCGCTACCGGTCACGCCGGCCGCACCCTTGGAGGTCAGCAGCAGCACCAGCAGCAGGGTGATCTGCTGGCCGATGTCCATCGGGGTGTCGGTGGCCTGGGCGATGAACACCGCGGCCATGGTCAGGTAGATAGAGGTGCCGTCCAGGTTGAAGGAATAACCGGTGGGGATCACCAGGCCAACCACAGACTTCTTGGCGCCCAGGTTTTCCATCTTCTCCATCATGCGCGGCAGCACGGATTCGCTGGACGAGGTGCCCAGCACGATCAGCAACTCTTCCTTGATGTACTTGATGAACTTGATGATGCTGAAGCCGTGCAAACGGGTGACGATGCCCAGCACCACCAGCACAAAGATCAGGCAAGTCAGGTAGAAGGTGCCCATCAGCTTGCCCAGTGAGAACAGCGAGCTGATGCCGTACTTGCCGATGGTGAAGGCCATGGCTCCAAACGCACCAATGGGGGCCACCTTCATGATCACGCCGACGATGCTGAACAGCACGTGCGAGAACTTCTCGATGAAGTCAAACACCTGGGTGCCACGGCCACCAAACTTGTGCAGCGAGAAGCCGAACAGCACGGCGAACAGCAGCACCTGCAGGATCTCGCCCTTGGCGAACGCGTCCACCACCGAGGTGGGGATGACGTTCAACAGGAAGTCCACCGTGCCGGTCATCTTGCCCGGACCGGTATAAGCGGCGATGCCCTTGGTGTCCAGCGTGGAGGCATCCACATGCATGCCGTTACCGGGCTGTATCAGGTTCACCGTAACCAGCCCCACGATCAATGCCAACGTGCTCATGATCTCGAAGTACAGCAAGGCCAGGCCGCCAGTCTTGCCGACCTTCTTCATGTCTTCCATGCCGGCAATGCCCACCACCACGGTACAGAAAATGATGGGTGCAATGATCATCTTGATGAGCTTGATGAAGCCATCGCCCAGGGGCTTCATTTCGGCGCCCAACTCGGGGCGGAAATGCCCGAGGGCAATGCCGATCGCCACGGCGAACAGCACTTGCACATACAGGGAAGCGTAAAACGGCTTCTTGGGGACGGAGGGGTTCGCTTGCATAGGGCGGCCTTTTCAGGAGTAGGAGAAAAATACGCGGCCACATCACCGCACATATTGCAAGCAACTTTAGGCCCGAAAACCGGCCGCGACAGTGTGGAAAATACCGCCCCAGGGCCTAGGGTTTACCCCGGTATTTCTTTTACCCCACGGGCAAACTGACACGATTTACGCTCACAATGTCTCCATGGAAAACACAGACAAACTCAACGACCGCAACGTTGCCCTGGCCTGGGCGGAACTGCAAGCCCACGCCAGCGCGGGCCAGCCTCTGGAGGCCGATGCTTACCGCCTAGCCTTTGCCGACCCGGAGTTTTTGCTGCGCCGCGAAACCCGAGGCATACGCTTCCAACTGGAAATGCTCAAGCCCGACCTGGAGCAGCAGGAACAAGGCATAGAGAACACGGTGGTGGTGTTTGGCAGCGCCCGTTTCCCGGCGCCCGACGATGCGCAACGTGAACTGGCCGCAGCACAAGCCGGCGACGACGCCACCGCATTGAAGGTAGCCGAGCGCCGCATGCGCAATGCCCATTACTACGACCAGGCCCGGCTGTTTGCCCGCCTGGTGGCCCAGTACAGCGCCGACCAGCCCGCGGAAGACCGCCTCTACATCTGCACCGGTGGCGGCCCCGGCATCATGGAAGCAGCCAACCGCGGCGCACATGAAATGGGCGCGCTGAACGTAGGCCTGAGTATTGCCCTGCCGCATGAGCAAAGCGGCAACCGCTATGTGTCGCCCAGCCTGAACTTTAAGTTCCATTACTTTGCGCTGCGCAAGATGCATTTCATGATGCGCGCCAAAGCCCTGGTGGCCTTCCCCGGCGGCTTTGGCACGCTGGACGAACTGTTTGAGGTGGTCACCCTGGTGCAAACCGGCAAGGCCAAGGCCGTGCCTATCATCCTGTTCGGCACCGACTACTGGAAGGGGCTGCTGAACTTCGACGTGCTGATAGAAGAAGGCGCCATCTCCCCAGCCGACCTGAAGCTGTTCACCTACGTGGACACGCCGGAGGAAGCCTGGAGCGCCATGCAGGCGTTCTACAAGCTGTAGAGCCTGTTCAAGACTCGCCGAAGTCGGCGGTCTTGAGCTGCCAGGCGGTGCGGGTGCCGCTGCCCACCACCACACCCACCACCCAGAACAGGCCAGCCACGCCGATGTAGGCGCTGGCCAGGCCAAACAGCATGGGCATCATCACGCTGGATGCGTTGATGGTCATCAGGCGCAGACCCAGCGCCTCGCCATGGCGGTGCTCGGGCGTAATCTGGTGCAAGGTACTCATCACCATGGGCTGCACCGAGCCCAGCACCAACCCCAGCAAAACCGAGCATGCGCCCATGGCCACCGCGCCCTGCAGCAGCGGATACACCGCAAACAACAGTGCCGTGGCACCCATGGCACCGGTAATCACCGCCCATTCGCGCAAATGTTGGGCCACCAGGGGCATGACCATGCGCACCACGGCCGCCGCAATGGCGAACACCCCCAGGATGGTGCCTATGGTGGAGGCACTCAGGCCGCGCTCATGGCCCAGGATGGGCACCACAAAGGTATGCACATCCCAGCAGGACGACAGAAACCAGTTCACCAGCAGCAGGCGGCGCAGCATGGGGTCGTGCAGCAAATCCCACACCCGGGCCTTGGCCGCGTTGGCTGGCGGGTGGATGGGCGGCAGCTCCTGCACACCGCGCACCAGGGCCCAGGTCAACACAGGTAACAAGGCCAGCATGGCAAACGCGGCGCGGTAACCGAAGATGTCGCCCGGCGCCGCGCCCGCATAGTCGATCAACAAGCCGGCCCCGAACGGCCCGATGAAGTTGGACACCGCCGGCCCCATGGCCAGCCAGCTGAACACCTGCTTGAGTTGGGTCGAACCCTCCACCGCCCGGCCCACATGGCGCTGCAACGCGATCACGGCTACACCGGTCGCCCCGCCCGACAGCAAGGCGCTGAGACACAGCACTGGGTAGACCGGAAACACAGCCGCCAGTCCGGCTCCCAGCACCGCCATGACCACGCTGCCGGTGACCGGCAGGCGCAAGCCGTTGCGATCTGCAAAACGCCCGGCGGGCAAGGCCAGGAACACCTGGGTCAGAGCAAACAGGGCCAGCAGGAAGCCCACAGAGAAAGCACTGTATCCGGCCTTCAGGGCCAGCAAGGGCGAGGCCAGACGCAGCCCAGTCATGCAAGCATGCAGGCAGATTTGGGCCAGTATCAGACGCGCCAGGGCCAGGGTCATGCCGGCCCGTCGTCCAGATCGGCCTGCGCGGGCAACAGAGCCTGCGCCTCTGCGTCCGGCAAGGCCTCGACCACTTTCA
This sequence comes from Rhodoferax sp. GW821-FHT07F03, assembly GCF_059418745.1. Taxonomy (NCBI): domain Bacteria; kingdom Pseudomonadati; phylum Pseudomonadota; class Betaproteobacteria; order Burkholderiales; family Comamonadaceae; genus Rhodoferax; species Rhodoferax sp. GW821-FHT07F03. Next base: position 224,828 of record NZ_JBWKQM010000001.1, on the reverse strand, counting down.
GCGCGCGGCGCATCTGCCGGGTACGGGTGTCGGCCTTGTCCAACGTGTCGGAGGCTTTTTGCACCTGCTCGCGGATGCGTGCCACCCATTCGCCGTAGCGCTCGAACTCGGTCTTCACCGCGCCCAGCACCTTCCAGACTTCAGACGCCTGCTGCTCCAGCGCCAGCGTGCGGAAGCCCATGTGCAGGCTGTTCAGCATGGCCAGCAAGGTGGTCGGCCCAGCCAGGGTCACGCGGTAGTCGCGCTGCAGACTGTCCATCAGACCGGGGCGGCGCAAGACCTCGGCGTACAGGCTCTCGATTGGCAAAAACAGGATGGCGAAGTCGGTGGTATGCGGCGGCGCCAGGTAGCTCTCGGCAATGGATTTGGCCTCGGTGCGAATGCGCGCCTCCAGCGCCTTGGCAGCTGCCTCGGCAGCAACAGCGTCGGCGCGCTCGTGCGCGTCCAGCAGGCGCTCGTAGTCGTCACGCGGGAACTTGGCGTCTATCGGCAGCCAGACCGGAGCACCGTCGGCGCTGCGGCCCGGGAAGCGCACCGCAAAGTCCACGCGCTGGTTGCTACGCGGCTTGGTCTCGATCTGCTTGCCGTATTGCTCCGACGTCAACACCTGTTCCAGCAGGTTTTCCAGCTGCACCTCACCAAACATGCCACGGGTTTTGACGTTGGTCAGCACGCGCTGCAGGTCACCCACGCCTTGGGCCAGCGACTGCATCTCGCCCAGGCCTTTGTGCACCTGCTCCAGCCGGTCAGCGACTTGCTTGAAGCTTTCGCCCAGGCGGGTTTCCAGGGTGTTTTGCAGCTTCTCGTCCACGGTCTGGCGCATCTCATCCAGCTTGGCGGCATTGCTTTGCTGCAGCTGCTGCAGCTGGCTTTCCAGCGTGGCGCGCACCTCGCCGATGCGCCGGGCGTTGGACTCACCCAAGGCCTGCAGCTGGGTGCTGAGCGTGTCAGACAGTGTCTTTTGCAACAGCGCTAGTTGCTGGGCAAAGGCGTCAATCTGCGTGTTCTGCGTGCGGGTGGCCTCGGCACTTTGCTGTACCAGGCTGCGCTGGAAGGTGGCGAAGCTGGTAGCCAGCTCTTGCCGGTCGGTGCGGGCGGACTCGGCGATCTCGCGGCGCAGCTCCTGGGCCAGCCGGTCCATCGCCGTGTGGTCGGGTGCGGCGGGCTTGCGCAACAGCAGCAAGGCGAGCAACAGCAGGTTCAGCACGCCCAGGCCAGACAACAGGCCCCATTCGATTCCGGTCATGAGTGCTATTTATTTCGTAGCTAGCTGCGCAAGGTTTATGGGCGTGAGTGGCTTGTTTTTTATAAGAAAACCGACGAGGTTGTCGGTGGCCAGCTGGGCCATGGCGGTGCGCGTGGCGACGGTGGCGCTGGCGATGTGCGGGGTCAGCACCACGTTCGGCACGGTCAGCAAATCAGGGTGGACCTTCGGCTCGCCCTCGAACACGTCCAGGCCAGCGGCGGCGATGCGCCCCTCACGCAGAGCCACGGCCAGGGCCGCGTCGTCCACGATGCCGCCTCGGGCGATATTGACCAGGGTGGCGGTGGGCTGCATCAGCGCCAGCTCGGCAGCACCTATGGTGTGGTGCGAGGCGGCCGAATACGGTACCACCAGCACCACGTGGTCGGCGGTCTTCAGCAGCTCCTCCTTGGACACGTAGCGGGCCTTGCATGCGGCCTCGGTCGCGGCGTCCAGGCGGGAACGGTTGTGGTATACCACGTTCATGCCAAAGCCGTGGGCGCCACGCCTGGCAATGCCCTGCCCTATACGGCCCATGCCGATGATGCCCAGCGTGCTGCCGTGGATCTCGGCGCCAGCAAACATGTCGTAGCTCCACTTCTTCCACAGGCCTGCACGCAGGAAGTGCTCGCTCTCGCAGACACGACGGGCAGTGGCCATCAACAGCGCAAAGCCGAAGTCGGCCGTGGTTTCGGTTAGCACATCGGGCGCATTCGTGGCCAGCACGCCGGCCGCGCTCATGGAGTCGATGTCGAAGTTGTTGTAACCCACGGCCATGTTGGCGCAAATACGCAGCTGCGGGCAGGCGGCCAACACCTCGGCATCGATGCGTTCGCTGCCGGTGGTGAATGCCCCCACCTTGCCCTGCAAATGGGTGATGAGGTCGGCCTTGGTCCAACTGGCATCGTCCTGGTTGGACTCCACTTCAAAGTGCTGCTCCAGCTGGGCAATGATGGACGGGAATATCTTGCGGGCGACGAGGATGGCGGGTTTGGTCATGTAGGGGTCTCGATTTCAAAAACCTGGCGCAGGTAGGCGATGTACTTCTCGTCGTCGCACATATTCTTGCCCGGGCTGTCGGACAGCTTGGCCACGGGTTGGCCATTGCAGCGGGTGAGCTTGATGACGATCTGCAGCGGCACGTGGTTGGGCGGGTCGCCCATGTCGTTGGTCAGGTTGGTGCCGATACCAAAGGCCAGCAGGCAACGGCCGCGGAACTGCTGGTACAGCTCGATGGTGCGCGGCACCGTCAGGCCGTCGCTGAAGATCAGGGTCTTGGTCAGCGGGTCCACGCGGTTCTGCTTGTAGTGCGCCAGCAGGCGCTCGCCCCAGCGGAAGGGGTCGCCGCTGTCGTGGCGCGCGCCGTCGAACAGCTTGCAGAAGTACATGTCGAAGTCGCGTAAAAACGCGTCCATGCCGTAGACGTCGCTGAGGGCAATGCCCAGGTCTCCACGGTATTCCTTGGCCCACATTTCAAAGCCGAAGACCTGGCTGTCGCGCAATCGCGGGCCCAGCGCCTGGCAAGCCTGCAGGTACTCATGGGCCATGGTGCCGAGCGGTGTCAATCCTAATTTCATAGCATAGAACACATTGCTGGTGCCCGCGAACTGGCCTTTTACGCCTGCACCCAGGCGGGCCACCAGCACCCGCAGCACTTCCTCGTGCCAGGCTTTGCTGAAGCGCCGGCGGGTGCCGTAGTCGGCAATCTTCAGTTCCTGCAGGCCATCGGCACGCAGCTGCTGGATCTTGGCGTCCAGGCGGCGGCGGCCCTCGATAAAGTCGGGCACCGGCTGGGTGTTGCGGAAATAGACCTCGTTGATGATGGCCAGCACCGGGATTTCAAAGGGAATCACGTGCAACCAGGGGCCCTGGATGGAAATCTCGATCTCGCCGCTGGGCAGGGGCGTGACCTGGATGTATTTCTCGTTCAGCCGGAACAGGCCGAGAAAATCCACGAAATCGCTCTTGATGAAGCGCATGGAGCGCAGGTAGGCCAGCTCAGCCTCCTGGAAACGCAGGCTGCACAACGAGCGGATTTCGTCGCGTATCTCTTCTACAAACGGGGCCAGCTGGACGCCGGGGTTGCGGCATTTGAACTTGTACTGGACCTGCGCCGCAGGGAACTGGTGCAGCACCACCTGCATCATCGTGAACTTGTAAAGGTCGGTGTCAAGCAGGCTGGTGATGATCATAGAAAGCGTGGCCGCCAAGGCCCCACAACGCGGTAGCTAAAGAAGTGCCGCAAAGTGTAGGGGATTCACGCCAACGCGACCCGTTGGAGAACCATAGGCCTCCAGCCAGGCTGGCTTTAAGGCCGGTTCATGCGCCTAAGCGCAATGCCCCGGCCACCGGCGCCGCCGGGATATGGCCGTAGCCATCACGCAGCTTGAATACCGCCACCACCTGCACCAGCTCGTTGGACTGGGCACGCAGGCTGTTGGCGGCGGCGGCCATTTCTTCCACCAGGGCGGCGTTCTGCTGCGTCACTTGGTCCATCTGGGTGACGGCCTCGCCGACCTGGGCCACGCCCATGGACTGCTCGTTACTGGCGGTACTGATCTCGCCCATGATGTCAGTCACCTGTTTGATGGAGTTCACCACCTCGGCCATGGTGGCACCCGCCTGGTCCACCTGGGCCGTGCCCTGGGCCACGCGCTCCACACTGGTACTGATGAGGTGCTTGATCTCTTTCGCCGCGTCGGCGCTACGCCCGGCCAGGCTGCGCACCTCGCTGGCCACCACGGCAAAACCACGGCCTTGCTCGCCCGCACGGGCAGCTTCCACGGCAGCGTTCAAGGCCAAGATATTCGTTTGGAAGGCAATGCCGTCGATCACGCTGATGATGTCGCTGATCTTCTTCGAGCTGTCGTTGATGCCCTTCATGGTCTCGACCACCTGGCCCACGGCCGCGCCACCCTTGGCGGCCACCTGGGATGCTTTCATCGCCAGTTCGTTCGCCAGCCGAGAACTGTCGGCGTTTTGCCGCACATTGGAGCTCAGCTCCTCCATGGAGGCCGCAGTCTGCTCCAGCGCGCTGGCCTGGCTCTCGGTACGCGCGCTCAGGTCATCGTTGCCCTGGGCGATTTCGGCACTGGCGGTGGCCACGTTTTCAGAGCCGGAACGCACATTGGTCACCACCCGCTCCAGGCTGGACTGCATCTCACCCAGGCTGCTCAGCAATTGGCCCACTTCGTCGGTGCGCTGGCCGTTGATGCGGGCAGTCAGGTCTCCAGCAGCCACACGGCGTGCCAAACCGATCGCGTCATGCAGAGGCAGCACAATGCCACGCGCCAGGTGCCAGGCAGCGGCTGCCGCCAACACAAAGGTGAGCACAAACGCCAGCGCCGCAATGCGCACCAGGTTACGGTGCTGGACCTCGCTGCTGGACAGCGCCGCTGCCACATTGGCGTCCTGGATCGCCACCAGATGGCTGATCGCATCTATCCATTGGTCCTGCACCGGGCTGACCTTGGTAACCAGGATGGAGGCCGCGGTATCCGGGCGGAAATTGCTGGCGTACTCTTCGGCCTTTTGCAAGGGCTCCAACGTGTCCTGCTCCAGCTTGGCGGCTTTAGCCAGGTCCGCAGCCTCCTCCGCGGTGGGTTCCAACTGGGTGAAGCGGGCGAGATTCTTCTTGTAGACCTCTTTCAGGGCGCGCAGGCCATCCACTTCTTTTTTCATTTCGTCCACGTCGGAGCGCAAGCCGATATTGCGTGCCTGCAGACCCTGTCGGAACACCGTGTCGCGCATGGCACCGGCAACTTCCCTGCGTTCCTTGGCCTTGTTAAGCGCACTGTCAAACTGGACCCGGCCCTGCGCATCCAGCACGAACGTGGCCACCAGCACCAGGGCTGGTAACACCAGTGCCATGCCCACGGCCAGATACAAACGCTGCGAAATCTTGAGATTCATGGCCGTACCTCCCATACATGGGACGGCCCCATGGCACGCAAACCCGATTCAGTTGTTTCAAACATGCTGCTGTGTTCCTTGTGTCCATACCTGTTGGCATCTGCGATGCCCGCGCGTCCGCTCAGCTAGCCGCTGTACGCACTGACTATCTCTTGGAAGCAGCAGCGCACCCATACTGGTTTACCATTAATCAAGTCGATTGATTTATTGGAGCATCGCAGGCTGCGGCACCAATACGTATCCACAGAAAACAGATACGCAAACCACCAAGAGTCCCGACTATCCGGCAATCGCACACAGATGACACTAGGGTTTTCGATAAGTAAAACAAATTGATTTAGTAACTATAGTTCGCTGCCCGCCTGAAATTCAGCTTGTATTTCAACGGCACCTGCCCCCAACCGAACCCTGTGTTCATTCCTATCCTGGAGACAACATGAAGAAGTCCACCGCTACCCTGGTACTTTCCGCCATTGCTTTCGCTGCTACCAGCGCCTGCGCTGCCGAGCCCGTGATCGGCCTGATCACCAAGACCGAAACCAATCCCTTCTTCGTGAAAATGAAAGAGGGCGCGCAAGCCGAGGCCAAGAAGCTAGGTGCCAAGCTGCTCAGCGCAGCCGGCAAGGCAGACGGTGATAACGCCGGGCAGGTGACGGCCATTGAAAACATGATCGCAGCTGGCGCGAAGACCATCATGATCACCCCCAATGACTCCAAGGCCATCGTCCCCAGCATCAAGAAGGCCCAAGCCCAAGGCGTGATGTTTATCGCCCTGGACAGCCCCACTGACCCCGTGGAGGGCACGGACGCCCTGTTCGCCACCGACAACTACAAAGCCGGTGTTCTGATTGGCGAATACGCCAAGAGCGCCATGGCTGGCAAGCCCGCCAAGATTGTGACCCTGGACTTGTTCCCTGGCCACCCTGTGGGCGCACAACGCCATAACGGCTTCATGAAAGGCTTTGGCCTGGCCGCAGCTGACGCCAAGAGCAACGAGCTGTCCAAGACCGCTGAAATCGTTTGTATGGCCGACAGCTTTGGCGACCAGGCCAAGGGCCAGACTGCCATGGAAAACTGCCTGCAGAAGAATCCTGACGTGAACGTGGTCTACACCATCAACGAACCCGCAGCTGCCGGTGCCTACCAGGCACTGAAGGCCGCAGGCAAGGAAAAAGACGTGCTGATCGTGTCGGTGGACGGTGGCTGCGCAGGCGTGAAGAACGTCAAGGCCGGCATGATCGCCGCCACCTCGCAACAGTACCCGCTGAAGATGGCCAGCATGGGCGTGGCTGCTGGCGTGGCATTCGCCAAGGACGGCAAAAAGGCCTCCGGCTACACCGACACCGGTGTGACGCTGATCACCGACAAGCCACAAAAAGGCGTGGACAGCAAGGACACCAAAGTTGGTATGGACTTGTGCTGGGGCAACAAGTAATCTGGCTCTGAACTGAACCGTGGGGCGCCTGTTTGCGCGGGCGCCCTATTCCCTCCCTTCATCCCAAAGACCACCATGGCTAGCCTCAAAGAAAAACTACCCCCCATAGGCACACTGGGGCCATTTATCGCCCTTTTCATTGCGTGCATATTTTTCGCGACGCAAAACGAACGCTTTCTCTCTGCAACCAATTTCTCACTGATCCTGCAACAGGTGATGGTCGTGGGTGTTATCGCCATCGGCCAAACACTGATCATTCTGACCGCCGGCATCGATTTATCCTGCGGCATGGTGATGGCCCTGGGCGGCATCGTGATGACCAAGGTGGCGGCTGAATTCGGCCTGCCTGCACCGCTGGCCATACTCTGCGGTATCGCAGTCACGGCATTCTTTGGCCTGGTCAACGGCCTGCTGGTAACCCGCATCAAGCTGCCCCCGTTCATCGTGACGCTGGGCACACTGAACATCGCGTTTGCAATTACGCAGCTGTATTCCAACGCCCAAACCATGACCGATGTGCCCCCCCTGATGACAGCACTCGGCACTACTTTCCGCATCGGCGGCACGGCTGTCGCCTGGGGCTCGGTGGTCATGCTGCTGCTGTATTTGGGTGTGTGGTTCTATCTGCGTGAAACCGCATCCGGTCGCCACGTCTACGCCGTAGGCAACAACCCCGAAGCTACCCGTCTAACCGGTATTCCGACCGAACGCGTACTGCTGGGCGTCTATGTGCTGGCAGGTATCTTCTACGGCATCGCCTCCCTGCTGTCCGTGGCCCGCACTGGCGTGGGCGACCCCAACGCCGGCCAGACCGAGAACCTGGACGCCATCACCGCCGTGGTGCTGGGTGGCACCAGCCTGTTTGGTGGCCGCGGCATGATTCTGGGTTCGCTGGTCGGAGCCATCATCGTGGGCGTGCTGCGCAACGGCCTGACGCTCATGGGTGTGCAGTCCGTCTACCAGGTTTTGATCACCGGTATTCTGGTGATCCTGGCCGTCACCATTGACCAACTTTCACGCAAGGGAGCCCGTTGATCATGGCTAACGACGCAAAAATTGTGATGCGCGCCACTGGCTTGGTGAAGCGCTACGGCCAGGTAACGGCCTTGGATGGAGCAGACTTCGAGTTGCGCGCCGGTGAAATTCTGGCCGTGATTGGCGACAACGGCGCGGGCAAATCGTCTCTCATCAAATGCCTGTCCGGCGCCACGATTCCCGACTCCGGTGAAATCCAGCTCGACGGCGAGAACATCCACTTCAAGAGCCCCATGGATGCCCGTAAGGCCGGCATCGAAACGGTATACCAGGATTTGGCTGTGGCCGCTGCCATGTCGATCTCGGAAAACCTGTTCCTGGGCCGCGAAATCCGCCGCGAAGGCTTTATGGGCAATGTGCTGCGCATGCTCGACAAGAAGAGGATGCTGGAGCAAAGCATCGCCCGCATGAACGACCTGAAAGTAGGTATCCGGTCCATGACCCAGGCGGTGGAAACCCTATCGGGTGGACAACGCCAGTGCGTGGCAGTTGCCCGCGCTGCCGCTTTTGCCCAGCACGTGGTGATCATGGACGAACCCACGGCCGCCCTGGGCGTCAAAGAAGGCAATATGGTGCTGGAGCTGATCCGCCGGGTGCGCGACAAAGGCCTGTCGGTGGTGCTGATCTCGCACAACATGCCGCATGTATTTGAAATTGCCGACCGTATCCACGTGGCCCGCCTGGGCAAACGCGGCTGCGTGTTGAACCCCAAGGCCATCAGCATGGCCGACACCGTTGCGGTCATGACCGGGGCCATTCGCCCCGACGAGCTGCCTGCCGGTTGCCTGGCGAATTGAAAGACTGACGCATGCTCAAAGGAATTGATCCACTGCTCACGCCCGAGCTGTTGAAGGTTTTGGCGGAAATGGGGCACGACGACGCGGTTTTGTTGGCCGATGCCAACTTCACCGCAGTGCGCCTGGCTGCTGGCAAACCGGTGCTGCGCTTACCCGGTGTCAGCATGCTGCGGGCGGTGCAGGCCGTCAACTCGGTGCTGCCACTGGCGACAGATGTGGAGTCACCGGTGGCGTTCATGCAGGTCTCGGATACCACCGCGCCCTATCGCTCGGGCCTGCAACGCGAGGTGCTGGAATTGCTGCAGCCCAGCCTGCAGCCGGGCCAGAACCCCGAGCCTATCGAACGCTTTGCGTTTTACGAACGGGTGCGCAACATCTACGCCATCGTGTTGACCGGTGAACTACAGCCGTTCGGCAACTTCATTCTGCGCAAAGGAGTGATCGGCGAAAATCTACGCCCATGACTCCCCCTCTAGCCTCGCCCCTGCTGCGCCCGCGCGGCTCCAACCATGTGGGCATGCGCCAGTTCAACGAACGTGTGGTGCTACAGGCCATCCGCCAGCACGGCAGCCTGCCCAAGGCCGAACTGGCGCGCATTACCAGCCTCACGGCCCAAACGATAGGGCTGATCACCTCCCGCCTGGAAGAGGACGACCTGCTGCTGCGCCACGAGCCCGTGCGCGGGCGCATCGGTCAGCCGTCCGTCCCTCTCGCGCTGAATCCAGACGGCGCGTTTTCCATAGGTATCAAGGTCGGGCGGCGTGGTACCGATTGGTTGCTGGTGGACTTCACCGGCAAGGTACGCCAACGCCTGACCCTGCCCTATGCCTTTCCCGATGCAGCCACGCTTCTACCGGCCTTGGGCCAGCACCTGGCCACGCTGTGCGATGCGCTGGGGCCGCTGAGCCCTCGCCTGGTTGGCATCTGCGTAGCCGCGCCCTTCCAGCTCGGCGGTTGGCACAAGATGCTGGGTCTGTCAGAAGCCCAGTCCAGTGCCTGGAACCAGATTGACCTGGGTGCCGAGGTGCAAGCCATGACCGACCTGCCGGTCAGCTTTGCCAAGGATGCCACCGCAGCCTGCGTGGCCGAGTTGGTGGCGGGCCAAGGCCGCAACCTGAAGACCTTTCTCTACCTGTTTGTCGATACCTTCGTGGGTGGCAGCCTGGTCATCAACTCGCATCTGCACGCTGGCATGCGCGGCAATGCCGGAGCCGTGGCTTCACTGCCCATGTATCTGGCGCAAACGACCGGCGCCGCACCCGAGCAATTGCTGGTCAATGCCTCCCTGTGGGAGCTGGAACAACGCCTGCAAGCCCACGGTCTGGACCCCAGCGCAGCCTATGATGAACGCGCAATGCAAGCCCCGTTTGCCACAGAAACCCAGAAATGGGTGACCCGTGCCGCCAACGCCCTGGCGCACTGCGTGGTCAGTGGCACGGCGTTTCTGGCTCCGGAGGCCGTGGTGATCGATGGTTCCATGTGCCGCCCGCTGTTACAGCAACTGCTGGCCAGCACCCAACAGGCGCTGAAAGACTACAACTGGGAGGGTCTGTGGCCCACACCCATCGTGGCAGGCAGCATAGGCTCGGACGCGCATGCCCTGGGCGGAGCCCTGCTGCCCCTGCACTCCAACTTTGCACCCGACCGGGATCTGTTCCTCAAAGCGTAAACATCGCCCCCTAAAACGGCACCTCGCCGTGGAACTGTTCCGCCAGAAAATCCAAGAACCGCCGTACCGATAACACCATGCACGGCGCAACGGCAACACCGGCCAGCGCAGTGGGTGAGATCAAGGCACAGATGCCTAAAGCCCCAAGGCCTGCCAACGCCGCCAGTACTCCAGCGCCACGGTGTAGGTGTTGACCTGCACCTGCACCGTCTGCTCCAGCTGCGTGCCGTAGCCGCCGGCCATGGCAAACGCCAGGGGCAGACGGCGCTGCCAGGCCCAGTCAAAAACACGACGATCGCGCGCCTGCAATCCATCAAAACTGAGCTTCAGGCGCCCCAAACGGTCTCCCTCGAACGGGTCGGCACCAGCCAGGTAGATCACAAGATCGGGTTCAAAGCGCTGGCCCAACTGCTCCAGCGCGTTTTCCAGCGCCTCCAGATAGGCCACGTCGCCGCAGCCGTCGGGCAAGCCCACATCCAGGTCACTGGCCTGTTTAAGAAACGGGAAGTTCTTTTCTCCGTGCAATGACAGGGTGAAAACGCTGGCATCCCCTTGGAAGATGCTCGCCGTGCCATCGCCCTGGTGCACATCCAGGTCCACCACCGCCACCTGCAAAGGCCTGCGGTGCATGCGCCCCCACTCCATCTGCGCTACGCGAGCGGCAATGGCCGCATCGTTGAACACACAGAAACCCGCCCCCTTGTCGGCACGCGCATGGTGCGTGCCCCCCGCCATATTCGCGGCAATACCCTGCCCGGCCATGGCGTCACGCACCGCCGCCACCGTAGCGCCCGCTGAGCGGCGTGAGCGCTCCACCATGGCCTGGCTCCAGGGAAAGCCGATGTCCCGCATCACCTGCGGCTGCAGTTGCACGATAGACCCATCCTCCAGCGACTGGATATAGGCGGGATGGTGGGCCAGGGCCAGCTCTCCATCACTGGCACGCGGCGCCTCACGCTGCACGACCTGGGCCAGCTCCGAGGCCACGCGGTCGCGCAACATGCGGTACTTGGCCATGGGGAAACGGTGACCCGCAGGCAGGGGCAGCACAAAGTGGTCGGAGTAGTACGCGTGCATGGAAATCGCTATCGCAATGTGACTAAGGTGCAGGCCCCACCTGGGGATAGAGTCGAGTATCTAATGTGCTGCAGCGCAGCATAAAAGCCTTGCATGCCAGAACAGGCGGCCTATAATTTAATCCATGCTGCACTGCAACATAAACCGGCGGATAGCCAGTCTCAGCGCAGATGTTGGATCTTTTACCGTTTCTTAATTAACTGGAGATTTTTATATGATGACCGCTGAACAAGTTCTGGCCTCCCACAAAGCTACCGTTGAAACCCTGTTTGGTCTGACGACCAAGGCTTTCGAAGGCGTTGAAAAGCTGGTGGAACTGAACCTGACCGCTTCCAAGGCAGCCCTGTCCGAAGCCGCTACCCACTCCCAAGCTGTTCTGAGCGTGAAAGACGCCCAAGAACTGCTGGCCCTGCAAGCTGGCCTGCTGCAGCCCCTGGCTGAAAAGACCGCCGCTTACAGCCGCCACCTGTACGATATCGCCCAAGGCACCAGCGCCGAATTCGGCAAAGCCATCGAAGGCCAAACCGCTGAAGCCCAAAAGAAGGTTGCTGGCCTGATCGAAAGCGCTGCCAAGAACGCCCCGGCCGGCTCCGAGTCCGCCGTGGCTGTGCTGAAAAGCGCCGTGACTGCTGCCAACAACGCTTTTGAATCCGTTCAAAAGGCTGTGAAGCAAGCTTCCGACGCCGCTGAAGCCAACTTCAAGGCTGTTGCTGCTACCGCTGTGAGCGCCGCTGGCACCACCGCCGCTGCCGCTACCAAGAAGCGTTAATTCGCCAAGGGCTTTCCTGGCTGCATGCCAGGGCCCGAACGGACAGTCCTGATTTGAAGCCTAGGTTTCCACCAGTTGTCTCCTCGGGTCCTTTCGACGCCATCAGGCTCAGGGATCCCTTACAGGCCTCGTCGCAAGACGGGGCCTTTTTTTATGCCCGTTTACTTTCCAGGCCTGCGTCAATGGCTCTTGGCCAGCATGGCCGCCTTGAGCTGCGGCAGAGCCTGGAGCATGGCCGCACGCCCGGCCTCGATGGCACGGCGGCGCGCGCCAAAATCGGCACTCTTCACGCCCAGCAAAGACGGGCGTACCACCACATCGGCTTCACGCAGCTCGTAGACATTGATGCTCTTGCCCATGATGGCAAAGGTTTGCAGCAATATCTGCATGGTGTCGTTGGCCAGGTTGCCTTCGGGGGCGCTGGAAATATCCACCGCCACCACCAGCTCAGCCCCCATCTGCCGCGCATAGCGCACCGGCACGGGTGACACCAGGCCGCCATCCACATATTCGTGCCCGGATATCTTGACCGGCTGGAATACCGCCGGCACCGCACTGGAAGCGCGCACGGCGGTGCCGGTATCGCCGCGCTGGAACAGTACTGCGTCGCCGCTGTTCAGGTCCGTCGCCACCACACCCAGGGGCATGGGCATGCTTTCAATCGGCCGGCTGCCCACCTGGGCGTTTACATATCGGGCCAGGGCGTCGCCGCGCAACATGCCGCGGCTAAAAATGGGCAAGGTCCAGTCGGTAAAGGCCGCTTCCTCCATGGTCTCGGCCACCTGCTGCAGCTGCGCACCGTTCTTGCCGCTGGCATATAGCGAAGCCACCAGGCTGCCGGCCGACGTACCCACCACCAGATCGGGGCGTATACCCGCCTCTTCCAGCACCTGGATCACCCCCACATGGGCAAAACCACGCGCTGCGCCGCCGCCCAGGGCCAGGCCTATGCGCGGCGGACGCTTCACGGCGGGCGGATTCGGTGCCGGCGGGGCCACCTCCACCGGTGCCGTCACGCAGCCCGCCAAACCCAGGGCAGCCCCCAGCAGCGTGCCCAATACCAAACCACGGCGCCCATTCGGCCCCCACTGCTGCGCTTGCGCGTCTTGTCTGCCCATCGTGTTCCTGCTTCTATCAAAAAAATAGCGGCTGGCGCACATGCTACGTGCGCCAGCCGCTATTTTGATGCCCAAACCAGGCTAGGCAGGTAAAGCTGCTTTTTTGGCGCTCACGGCCTTCACGATACGCGGCAGCAGCAGCACGGACAGCACCACCACCAGCAAGGTCACAGACATGGGCCGCTCCAGGAACACCGTCCACTTGCCCTCGCCTATCGACAACGCGTTGCGCATCTGAGCCTCGGCCAGCGGGCCCAGGATCATGCCCACCACCACGGGTGCGGTCGGGAAGTCAAAGCGCCGCATCACCACGCCCAGCAGGCCGATGCCGTACAGCAGCACCAGGTCGAACGCGCTCTGGCGCATGCCGTACACGCCCACCGTGGCGAAAATCAGGATGCCGGCATACAGCTGCGGCTTGGGAATCTTCAGCAGCTTGACCCACAGGCCCACCATGGGCAGATTCAGCACCAGCAACATCACATTGCCGATGTAGAGCGAGGCAATCAGCGCCCACACCAGTGAGGCGTTGGTGTCAAACAGCTGCGGACCCGGCTGTATGCCGTAGTTCTGAAAGGCGCCGAGCAAAATAGCCGCCGTGTTCGAGGTCGGAATGCCCAGCGTCAACAACGGAATCAGCGTAGCGGTGATGGCCGCGTTGTTCGCCGCCTCTGGCCCGGCCACGCCCTCGATGGCGCCGGTAGTGCCAAACTCCTCCTTGTGCTTGGAGATCTTTTTCTCCACTGCGTAGCTCAGAAAGGTAGGAATCTCGCTACCACCCGCCGGAATGGTGCCGAACGGAAAGCCGATGAAGGTGGCCCGCAGCCAGGCCGGCCAGGAGCGCTTCCACTCGGCCGCCGTCATATGCACCTTGCTCATGGGGTTGCGCGACTCGGCCACGCGCCCTTCGAACATCACGTTGTACAAAGCCTCGCTCACGGCGAACAGGCCCACGGCAATCAGCACCACCTCCAGCCCGTCCATCAGCTCGGGTACACCGCTGGTGTAGCGGGCCGCGCCGGTCAACTGGTCCAGCCCCACCAGACCCATGGCCAGGCCGATGAACAGCGAGGTCAACCCGCGCAGCGTGCTCTTGCCCAGCACCGCGCTCACAGTGGTGAAGGCCAGCAGCATCAGCAAGAAGTACTCGGGTGGACCCAGCCGCACCGCATAGGTCGCCACCAGGGGTGCAAACAGCGTCACCAGCACCGTGGCAATCGTGCCCGCCACGAACGAGCCTATGGCCGCCGTGGCCAGCGCCGCGCCAGCCCGGCCGCTCTTGGCCATCTTGTTGCCCTCCATGGCCGTGACCATGGAGCCCGTCTCACCCGGCGTATTCAGCAAGATGGAGGTGGTAGAGCCACCGTACATCGCGCCGTAGTAGATGCCGGCAAAAAAGATCATCGAAGCCGTGGCCTCGACCTTTACCGTGATCGGCAGCAACATGGCCACCGCCGTAGCGGGGCCAATGCCCGGCAGCACACCAATCGCCGTGCCCAGGGTGCAGCCCAGCAGAGCCCACAGCAGGTTGATGGGTGTGCCTGCAGTGATGAAACCCTGCAGCAAGTTGTTCCAGATATCCATTACAGCCACCCCGTCTGCGTCAGGCCAGGCAAGTTGATGGCCAATAGTTTGGTAAACATCCAGTACACCGGAGCGGATATCAAAAAGCCCACCAGCGCATCACGCAGGCTGGCCCGCAGCCCCCGGCCGCGTTGCCCCTCGGCCGAGGTAAAACCGCGCACCGCTAAGGCAAAGCACAGAGTGCAGCTCAAAATGAAGCCCAGGCTGGTGATCAGCGCCGCATTCGCCAAAATGCCGACCGACACCCAGGCAAACGCCACCCAATCGGCCCGCTCGGCACCCGAGGCCTCGTCCATGGCGCGGAAGCCGCCAGTGCTGGCCTCCCACAGCATCCAGGCGCCCAGCACGCACAGCACCAGCGCCACCACCCAGGGTAGAAAGTTGGGGCCCACGCCCGCATAGCCGGCCTCGGAGGTGATGCCCAGCGCACCCAGCGCCATGGCCGCACCCAGGCCCACCGTACCCAGACCAATCCAGGTCTGGGGAGATCGCACAGCCAACGCCATGGCCTTACACCATGCCCGACTTGACCATGGTCGCGCGCAAGCTGGCGAAGTCGTCGTCCACGAACTTCTCGAACTCGGCCCCGGTCAGCAGCGCGGGCGTCCAGTTGTTCTTTTCCACCGCCTCGGCCCAGGCCTTGGACTTGGTAGCCTTGACCAACACGTCAATCAACTGCTTGCGCTGCTCTGGCGTGATGCCGGCCGCGCCGTACACGCCGCGCCAGTTGCCGATCTCCACATTGATGCCCATCTCCTTCAGGGTCGGGATGTCCACGCCCTTCATGCGCGTGCCCGAGGTCACGGCCAGCGCCTTCATCTTGCCGGTCTTGATGTATTCAGAGAACTCGCTCAGGCCGCTGCCGCCCACCGTGACGTTGCCGCCCAGGATGGCAGCCGTGGCCTCGCCGCCGCCCCGGAAGGCCACGTAGTTGATCTTCGCCGGGTCCACGCCCACGTCGCGGGCAATCATGGCGGCCGCAATGTGCTCGGTAGAGCCGCGCGAGCCGCCGCCCCATTTGATGCTGCCGGGGTCCTTCTTCAGCTGCTCCACCACTTCCTTCATGTTCTTGTACGGCGAGTTGGCCGGCAGCACGAACACGTTGTACTCGGTGGTCAGCCGGGCAAGCGGAGTCGCCTGCGACAGGCTGACCGGTGGCTTGCCGGTGATGATGCCGCCCAGCATCACGGCACCCATCACCATCACGGCGTTCGGGTCACCCTTGTTGCCGTTGACGAACTGCGCCAGGCCCAAGGCGCCCGCAGCGCCGCCCTTGTTGTCAAAGCTCACGGTATCGGCCACCTGGGCATCCGTCATGGCCTTGCCCAGGGCACGGCCCGTGGTGTCCCAGCCGCCACCCGGGTTGGCGGGGATCATCATCTTGATGTTGGGAGCGGCGCGGGCCGACAGAGGCAGGGTTCCGGCTGCGGCCAGTGCCGCCAGGGACTTCAGAAAAACATCACGACGCATCGCGGTCTCCTTGTGGATTGTTGGAATTGGTCGATGATGCAAAGCCAGCCTGTCAGTTGGCTGTCGAAAAGCACTAGGGAAAATGCTAGGCCCCACGGGCGCTTACAGTCTCGCCTATGCGATTACTACTGGTGGAAGATGACCCGGCCATGCAAACCACGCTGCTGCGCGCGCTGGGCCGGCAAGGTATGCGGGTACAAGCCTGTGGCGACGGCCGCGCCGCGCTGGACCTGTGGCTGGCTGCGCCGCCCGACGTGGTGCTGCTGGACCTGTCCCTGCCCAGCATGGACGGCCTGCAGGTGCTGGCTGCCGCCCGCAAACAGGGTCTGCGCACGCCGGTGCTGATACTCACAGCGCGCGGCACCGTGGGCGACAAGATCCTGGGCCTGAACACCGGCGCCGACGACTACCTGCCCAAACCCTTCGACCTGGAAGAGCTCGAAGCCCGGCTGCGCGCCCTGGCCCGGCGCAGCAACGAATCCGCATTTGGTTTTGAAGAAAAATCGGCCTCCAGCGCAATCAATCTGGGCGCACTTCGCTATGAAAAAGAGAGCGGCGTACTTTACCACCTGGACCAGCCGCTGGAGCTTAGCCCGCGCGAGCTGGCCATGCTGCGCCCATTGATGGCCCAGCCCGGCCATGCGGTCAGCAAAGAGCGCCTGTTTGAACTGGTCTTCCCTGGTGCGCAAGAGGTGCAGTACGAAGCCATCGAAGTAGTGGCCTACCGCTTGCGTAAAAAGCTCAGCGCCACCGGTGTGCACCTGATGACACTGCGCGGCCTGGGCTATCTGCTCAAGGAAAGCGCTTGAAACCCAGCCGCTCCCTGCGCAGTACGCTGCTACTGGGCATTTTGCTGCCGGTGCTGCTGGTGGTGGGCATCAACACCTACAGCCTGTACGAGCAGGCGCTGGAAGCCGTCACCACCGCCTACGACCGCAGCCTGCTGGCGTCGGCCAAGTCGATCGGCGAAGAACTGGAAGTGGATGGCTACGACGACAAAGCCGTGCTGCGCGCCACCGTGCCCTATGCTGCGCTGGAGGCCTTCGAGGCCGACAACAAAAGCAAGATGTTCTACCGCGTCTCCAGCTTGGACGGCCAGCTGGTATCGGGCTACACCGTGCTGCCCTTCTGGCATGGCAGCATTCCCCAGCGTCCACCCTATGCCGCGCTGGTGAACTTCTACAACGACAGCGTGGGCGAGGAGCCCGTGCGCGTGGCCGTGCTGCTGCAGCCGGTGGCCACCCAGACAGGTCGCGCCATGGCCGTGATCCAGGTCGGCGAAACCCTGGAGCTGCGCCACACCCTGGCGCGCCAGATCCTGATCGACACCCTGTGGCGCCAGGCCGCGCTGATCCTGGTCATCGCCGTGCTGGTGGTCGCCGTGGTGCAGCACGCCACCGGCCCGGTACGCCAGCTCAGCCGCACACTGCAAGACCGCCCCGAGGGCGACCTGACCCGCCTGGCCGCCCCCGACGCACCGCGCGAGCTGCGCCCACTGCTGGACGCCACCAACCAGGTCATGGACCGCCTGCAGCACCTGCTGGACCACCAGAAACGCTTTGTGCGCGACGCCGCCCACCAGCTGCGCACACCATTGGCGGTGCTGAAAACCCAGGTCCAGTCTGCCCTGCGCAGCGACGTCGAGCCGCTGCAGGCCCTGCATGAAATCAACGCCACGGTGGACCGCGCCACCACCCTGGCGAACCAGATGCTGGCCCTGGCCAAGGTGGAGCAACTGCGCCAGCAGGACGACGCCCAGCCGCTGGACTGGGCCGAAGCCGTGCGTGCCGTGGCCCTGGACCTGTCACCGCTGCTGGCCGACAAAGACCTGGACTTCGCGCTGGACACCCAGCCCGCCCGGGTGCGCGCCCACGACTGGATGCTGCGCGAGCTGACGCGCAACCTGCTGCACAACGCCATCAAATACAGCCCCCATGGCGGTACGCTGGAAGTCCAGCTCAGCCTGGAGGGCCGCCACGCCCAGCTGCGCATTGCCGACAACGGCCCGGGCATCTCGCCCGAGTTGGCGCGCCGCCTGTACCAACCGTTCTCGGCCGGCGACGTGCACCATGGCTCCGGCATGGGTTTGTCGATCTGCCAGGAGATCGTCCACGCCCTGGGCGGTACCATCAGCCTGCAAAACCGCAGCCGGCAGGGCCAGCACGACGGGCTAGATGCCTGCGTACGCCTGCCCCTGACAACCTGACCCGAGGACGATGGAAAAACTACGTATCGACAAATGGCTATGGGCCGCCCGCTTCTACAAGACCCGCAGCCTGGCCACAGAAGAAGTCAACAAGGGCCGGGTGCAAGTCGCCGGCCAGGACGTCAAACCCGCGCGTGAAATCAAGGCCGGCGACCACATCACCCTGCGCCAGGGCCCCATGGTGCGCACCGTGGTGGTAGTCGGCATCAGCCAGGCGCGCGGCCCGGCCCCTGTCGCCCAAGCCTTGTACGCCGAAACACCAGAAAGCCTGCAAACCCGCACCGCCGCCGCCGAACAGCGCCGCCTGGCGCCGGAGCCGGCCCTCAGCCTGGACCATGGCCGCCCCACCAAGCGCCAACGCCGCGACCTGGACCAGGCAGGCCAGGCCTGGGGCGATCGGTGGAGTGCCTCGGTGGACGATTGAAAAAACTGAAAAACTAGGCGAACGCGGAGAACGCGCTGATCAAACCCTGGTTCTGGCCGTCGGCCACCACCTGGTAGGCCAGGGCGGGATTGCTTTTCAGAGCCGCCGTCCAGTTCGTGGCATTGGCATCGCTTTGGCTGGCCGCCACGCTGCCGTACTCGCCCGACGCAATCGCCAGATCGCTGCTGCTGACCGGCGTGCCCGTTTCGGTGGAGCCCAGCAAATCCGCCGCATTGGATTGCGCCGTATCGGCAACCGCGCTGGTGCCGGCCTGCAGATAGGAATTCAGCAGGCCCGCCGCGGTGTAGGTTGGGGTGGTGGCAGCGCCAGAGCCAAACGACGCAATGATGGACGCGTCACTGGACTGCTGTATGGCCTGATCCGTGAGCTGATTGAGCCCAGCCAGCCCGTTGCCCGCCGTGTAGGGGGCGACCAGACTGTTGCTGGAGCTGATTGTGGATATTGCGGCCATGACAAGCTAATTCTCGGCCTCGGGTCACCGGTTTTCAAGCAGGTTTACACAGCGATACCAGCCGCGGGCCCAGGAAGCCGTCAACGATAATGCACGGTCTGGGCCTCGCCGCCCACCCGCACGCGCATTCCATCGATTACCCGACTACCTGTTTCCCCCACATCACATCCAACACATGGGAACCAAAACCCAATCACAGCCAGCGGCCAGCCCCGTAGATCTCTCGGGCCATACGCCCATGATGCAGCAGTACCTGGCCATCAAAAACGAGCATCCTGAGACCCTGGTGTTCTACCGCATGGGCGATTTCTATGAGCTGTTCTTCGGCGATGCCGAGAAGGCCACGGCCCTGCTGGACATCACGCTGACCAAGCGCGGCCAGACCGCTGGCCAGCCCATCCCCATGTGCGGCGTGCCCTTCCACTCCATGGAAGGCTACCTGGCCAAGCTCATCAAGCTGGGCGAATCGGTGGCGATTTGCGAGCAGGTGGGCGAAGTCACAGGCAAGGGCCCGGTGGAACGCAAGGTGGTGCGAGTGGTCACCCCCGGCACACTGCTTGACCCCGAGCTGCTGGCCGACAAGACCGAATCCGTGCTGCTGGCCGTGCACCAAGGCCCGCGCAACAGCTGCGGCCTGGCATGGCTGAGCGTGACGCGGGCCGAAATCCACCTGGCCGAATGCCCCAGCGACGAGCTGGAGGCCTGGGTGACGCGCATCGCCCCCAGCGAACTGCTGCACAGCGCCGATGCCAGCGCCAGCTTCAGCCAGCGCATCCAGGCGCTGAAGCGCGCGTCGGCCACGGCCCTGTCCAGCACCGCGCGCCCGGCCTGGCAGTTTGACGCCGCCTTGGGCCAGCGCAAGCTGCTGGAGCAGTTGCACGCCGCCAGCCTGGAAGCCTGGCAGGCAGAAGACCTGCCCCAGGCCCATGCCGCCGCTGCTGCGCTGCTGACCTTTGCCGAGCACACCCAGGGCCGCGCCCTGTCCCACGTACAGACCATCCGCGTGCAGAAAAGCGATGCCAGCATCAGCCTGCCGCTGAGCACCCGGCGCAATCTGGAGCTGACGCAAACCCTGCGCGGCGAGGACAAACCCACACTGTTTTCCCTGCTGGATGCCTGCAGCACCAGCATGGGCAGCCGCGCCTTGAAGCGCTGGCTGCTGGAGCCCCAGCGCGACCGCAGCGAAGCCGCGCTGCGCCTGCAAGCGATTGGCGTGCTACGCGAAGCCGGCATGGGCCAGCGCCTGCGCGAACAGCTCAAGGGCAGCGGCGATGTGGAGCGCATCAGCGCCCGCATCGCGCTGCGCCAGGTGCGCCCACGCGAACTGGTGGCCCTGCAGTACACGCTACAAAAAACAGAGCTACTGCTGCAGGCAATACCTGCGCAAACGCCGTATTTGGCTCAAATCTCTGGCGCGCTGCAACCACCCGAAGGCTGCGCCGCCCTGCTGCAGCGCGCCATCCTGGACGAACCCGCCGCCCTGGTGCGCGATGGCGGTGTGATCAACCACGGCTTTGACGCCGAGCTGGACGAGCTGCGCGCCATCCAGACCAATTGCGATGCCTTTCTGCTGGACCTGGAAACCCGTGAAAAAGCCCGCACCGGCATTGCCAATCTGCGCGTGCAGTTCAACAAGGTGCACGGCTTCTACATCGAAGTCACCCAGGGCCAGGTGGACAAGGTGCCCGACGACTACCGGCGCCGCCAGACACTGAAGAACGCCGAACGCTTCATCACCCCCGAACTCAAGGCCTTCGAAGACAAGGCCCTGAGCGCCCAGGAACGCGCGCTGTCGCGCGAAAAATGGCTGTTTGAGCAGCTGCTGGACCAGCTGCAGGCCTTTGTGCCGCGCCTAGGCCAGCTGGCCTATGCCCTGGCCGCGCTGGACGTGCTTTGCACCCTGGCCGAGCGATCCCTGACACTGAACTGGTGTGCGCCGGTATTCGTCAAGGAACCCTGCATTGCCATCGAAGGTGGCCGCCATCCGGTGGTGGAGGCGCGCCTGGCCGAAAACTCCAGCGCCAGCTTCATCGCCAACGACACGGCCATGGGCCACCGCCAGCGCATGCAGATCATCACCGGGCCGAACATGGGCGGTAAATCGACCTATATGCGCCAGGTGGCCATCATCGTGCTGCTGGCCAGCATGGGCAGCTATGTGCCGGCCGACAGCTGCCGCCTTGGGCCGATAGACGCCATCCACACCCGTATCGGCGCGGCGGATGACCTGGCGAATGCGCAGTCCACCTTCATGGTGGAAATGACCGAGGCCGCGCAAATCCTGCACAGCGCCACCGCCCACAGCCTGGTGCTGATGGACGAGATCGGCCGCGGCACCTCCACCTTTGATGGCCTGGCCCTGGCCAGCGGCATTGCGGCGCACCTACATGACAAGACCCAGGCCTTCTGCCTGTTTGCCACGCACTACTTCGAGCTCACCGAATTCCCAGCCTCGCACCATGGCGCGGTGAACATGCATGTGAGTGCGGCCGAATCGGGCCGCGACATTGTCTTCCTGCACGAGCTGCAGCCCGGCCCGGCCAGCCGCAGCTACGGTATCCAGGTGGCGCGCCTGGCCGGCATGCCGGCCGCCGTGCTAAACCACGCCCGCCACACCCTGGCCGCGCTGGAGGACCACGCCCAAGGCAGCCAGGCACAGGTAGACCTGTTCGCCGCCCCGCCCGAACCGGTGCAATTGGGGCCTGGCCCCGTAGAATCAGCGCTGGCGGCCATCCAGCCCGACACGCTGTCCCCCCGCGACGCCCTGGAGGCCCTGTACAGCCTCAAGAAACTAGCCCAACGCGAGCAGGGCTGACCTGCTGCTCCACCACGAATCTATTGCGCCATGACCTACTGCGTCGCCATCAAACTCAATGCCGGACTGGTTTTCCTGTCCGACTCCCGCACCAATGCCGGCCTGGACCAGATCAGCACCTTCCGCAAGATGATCGTCTATGAAAAGCCGGACGACCGCTTCATGGTGCTGCTGTCGGCCGGCAACCTGAGCATCTCGCAGTCCATCCGCGAGATCCTGCAGGTCGAGCAGCTGAAGGAACACGAAGACAGCGAACCCATCACCATCTGGAACGCCAAGAGCATGTTCGACGCGGCCCGCGTGCTGGGCGCCGCCGTGCGCCATGTGTACGAGCGCGACGCCGCATCGCTGCGGCAGGCCGGGGTGGAGTTCAATGCCTCCATGATCTTCGGCGGCCAGATCAAAGGCGAAGGCATGCGCCTGTTCCAGGTCTATTCGGCCGGTAACTTCATCGAAGCCACGCACGAAACACAGTACTTCCAGATCGGCGAATCCAAGTACGGCAAACCGGTGCTGGACCGGGTCATTTCCCCCGACACCCCACTGGACGAGGCCGCCAAATGCGCGCTGGTGTCCATGGACTCCACGCTCAAGTCCAACCTGTCCGTCGGCCTGCCACTGGACCTGGTGGTCTACGAAGCCAACAAGTTCCAGACCGACAAAGTGGTCTGCATGGACGAAAACAACCCCTACTTCCGCATGCTGCACAGCAGCTGGGGTAAAAAGCTGCGCGAAGTGTTCGACAGCATCGAAGACCCGATGTGGAACGGCGAGGCCACCAACGTGCCGCTGATGGTGGAATCCGGCCGCGGCAAGCCGCTGCGCAAAATCACCACGCCCAACGAACGGCTGATCTAGAGCCGCAGGCAACGCCCCATGCGGTGGCGTATGCTGAACTTACGTGACTGCCCTCTGCCGTCCAATTGCACACAATGGCAGTCATGCAATCCATCATCTTCGCGCACGCCAATAGCTTCCCGGCATCCACCTACCGTGTCCTGTTCGACAACCTGCGCACCCGCGGCTACGCGGTGCAAGCGCTGGAAAAAGTCGGCCATGACCCGCGCTACCCGGTCAGCAACAACTGGCCGCAGCTGGTGCAGCAGTTGGCCGACTTTGCTGCCAAGGTGGTGGCCCAGCAGGGCGAGCCGGCGTTTCTGGTGGGGCATTCGCTGGGCGGATTTTTGAGCCTGATGACCGCCGCGCGGCACCCGGAGCTGGCCCGCGGCGTACTGCTGTTGGACTCGCCCCTGGTGGGTGGCTGGCGCGCCACCACGCTGGGCGCCTTCAAGCGAACCAAGATGGTCGAAACCGTATCGCCCGGCAAAGTCAGCAAAGGGCGCCGCCAGCACTGGCCCAGCCAGCAGGCAGCGCTGGAGCATTTTCAAAGCAAGAAAGCCTTCGCCCGCTGGGACCCGCAGGTGCTGCAAGACTATGTGACGCATGGCATGCAAGACCTGGACGGCAAGCGCGTGCTGGGCTTTGACCGCGCGGTAGAAACCGCCATCTACAACACCCTGCCCGACAACCTGGAAAGTCTGCTGCGCCACCACCCGCTGAAATGCCCTGCGGCCTTCATAGGCGGTACGCAGTCGGCCGAGATACGCCAGGTCGGCATGGCGCTGACCAACAAGGTCACCCATGGCCGCACCATGATGCTGGACGGCAGCCACCTCTTTCCCATGGAAAAACCGCTGGCCACCGCAGCCGCTATTGAAGCAGCGCTGCGCAACATGGGCGGTGACTGAACCTGGCTTAACTCAGTGCTGAGTAAAGAAGGGCTGCAGCGCAGCCAGTCCATCGATAAAGACAACCCGCTCGGCCATCTCCGCAGGCATGCCTTCACGCGGGTGTAAGCAAAATACCTGCATGTCGGCGGCCAGCCCGGCCTGTACACCGGGCAGGCTATCTTCCACCACCGCACAATGGCGGGGTTGTGCGCCCAGGGCCTGGGCCGCATGCAGAAACAACCCGGGGTCGGGCTTGAAAGAGCCCACTTCGTAAGCACAAAAAATGCGCTCGCCCAACAAGGGCAACAGCCCCGTCAGGCCCAGCGTCAGTTCCACCTTGGCGCGCGGGCCGTTGGTGGCCACACAGAATGGCAATTGCAGACTTTGCAGCAGCGCCAGGGCCCCTGGCAAGGCTTCCAGGCCCTGGCGGAAGCGAAGCTCCATCTGACGGCGCACCTGCAGCGTGAAATCGGCCTGAAATGCCAGTGACGAGGCCGGCGATGTGGACGGCAACTGCGACGCAATCCAGGCCACGCAATCTGCCATGCGCGCTCCACGGAACTGCTGGAAGGCCTGCGCACGCGTCAGGTCCACGCCGTGGGCGCGGGCCATCTCGAACATCACCTCCATGCCCGGCTCCTCGCTGTCCACGAGGGTACCGTCGGCATCAAAAATGACGGCATCTATGCGCATGGCCACCATCTGGTTTACGCCGCCCAGTTCACCGTGCCGGTCCACCAAGTGGCCAACACCACCAGACCGAAGGCGATGCGGTACCAGGCAAACACTTCAAAGCTGTGGTTGGCGATATAGCGCAGCAGCCAACGTATGCACAGCCAGGCCGCCAGAAAGCTGACGATGAAACCCACCGCGAACAGCGGGAAGTCAGCCATGGACAAGGAGGCCCGCTCCTTCCACAGGCTGTAGCCACCGGCAGAGATCAGGGTCGGAATGGCCAGGAAGAAGCTGAAGTCGGTGGCAGTCTTGCGCGACAGGCCCAAGAGCATGCCGCCGATGATGGTGGAGCCCGAGCGGCTGGTGCCGGGGATCATGCCCAGGCATTGCACAAAGCCCACCTTGACAGCATCCCAGGCGGTCATGTCGTCGATGTCTTGCACACGGGCCTTGGGCTTAGCGTAGCGCTCCACCCACAGAATGATCAGACCGCCGACGATGAAGGCCGCCGCCACCACCGGGGCATTGAACAGATAGTCCTTGATCTTCTTGTAGACGAAGAAGCCGATCAAGCCGGCAGGCAAAAAGCCCAGCGCCACGTTGAACACGAAACTGCGTGCCTTGGGACTGGTGGAAAACTCGCTCACCGAACCTGAGATACGCCTCCAGTAAACGATGATGACGGCCAGAATGGCGCCGGTCTGGATGGCGATATCGAACACCTTGGACTTGTCATCCGTCATGCCCAACAAGGTGCCGGTCAGGATCAGGTGGCCGGTACTGGAGATGGGCAGGAACTCGGTCAGCCCCTCCACAATGCCCATGATGGTCGCTTTGATCAGCAAAATAATGTCCACGCACGCTCCCTAAAAACTGTTGTGCAGCGATTATCACAGCGCGACAAGACACTACAAACGGGACTCGGGCGCGTTGCTTTTCTTTACACCCTGTGCGCAGGGCGGGCCCGAACCTGCCCCGCAGCGATCAACTGCCGCAGGTGCTGCTCGCGCTGGTGCCGGTGCTACCCAACCACTGGCTCAGCGCCGCACTGTAGGCCTGGTCGAAGCGGCCGTAGATATTGCTGCCACTTTGGTTGGTACAGCTGGAATCACCACCAAAAAGTTGCCCCACCAGATAGTGGCCACCACTGGACGAGGTCTGGAACAGCGGCGAGCCGCTGCTGCCCTCTTCCGTAGCGCCGCTGGTGAACACCGCATTCAGGAAATTGCCGCTGGTCACGCTGGACAAGGAACAAGTCCGGCTCTGCGACGTGGAGCTTATTTGGCTGCACAACTGGAACGAAGCTACGGTACCGGTGCTGACCTTCTCCAGATCACCCTCGGGGAAATGCAGGCCAGCCACGGTGGCACCTATGGTGGCCGGGTCCACCAACCAGCCCGCATACATGGCCCCCGTAGGCGGCGTGTCGAGCAGACGCATGAACGAGGTATCGGTTCCGCTGTTGGCATACAGCAAGGTGGCGCCGCCGATGCGGGTCGTGGAAGACGAGCTCAGCGCAGTACTGTTGCAGCTGGCAGAGCGATAGAACCAGTAGGTCTGCAGGCTGCTGGCCTCGGTCTGGGTGGAGATGCAGTGGTTGGCCGACAGAAAGTACGGCGTGCCACTGGAGCTTGTATCGTTCAGCAGCGTACCCGAGCACTGGTACAGCGTGCCGCCGGAAGCAAACACCATGCGGGCCACGGCATTGCTCTCCTTGCTGCTATAGCTGCTGTTGCAGTTCACATCCACCTCGCAACTGCCTGAACTACCGATGGCACGGGCGGTGACCGTGCTGGAATCCAGCGGCGACACCACCAGATGCGACAGGCGAGGCACGGCAATCTGCACCGTACTGGTGGCGACCTGGGCGGGTAGCTCTATCTCCAGCGTGACCTCCTGGCCTTGCACCAGCGGAGTCCAGTAGGTACGCGCGTTGTCGCTGCTGTCGCCACTGTCCAGATTGCGCTGCACGGCATCCAGCACGGTCTGGCCAGAGACCACATAGGCCGTGCTTGCATCCTGCGCATAGACGCGCACCGTAGCGTCGGCAGGCAGGCTTTTCACCAGCATACCCAGGCGCAGACCCTTGGCGTCTTCGGAGCTGAAACTGATGGCTGCGCGCTGGCCGCCGCTGACCGTGCTCTGCCAGCCCAGCACCGCGGCCGTGCTGTCCACGCTGGCGGTCAACACCACGTCGCGTGCCAGGCCGATACGGCGCGGCACGCCGATGCTGCTGCTCTGTGACACCTCGGCCAGGCGGGCCTGGCTCAGCGTACCCAGGCTGATCGACCAGGCGTTGATGGCCGTGCCGCTGCGCGCCTGGATGGGCGAAACATCGGAGCCCTGGCTCAGCATGGGCTCGACCTGCACCGCGGTATCCAGCGACGCCGATTTGGCTACGCTACTCACGCCATCCAGCGCGGACGAGGAACAGGTCGTCGTAGTCGTTGTCGTCGTGGTGGTCGTCGTGGTCGTGGAGGAAGAACCTCCACCACTACCGCCGCCGCAGCCCGCCAGCACAAGCACTGCCGCCCAGGCTCCCAGTTTCAAAACATCTGCCATTCACCATCTCCGTAAAGCAATTGCGCCAATCATACGTACTGCAGACACGTGTTCACGGCCTAGCCCAGCCACAGACACCCACTCTTTACACAATCTTAAATATTCAGAGAAAAGTCACTCTAACGCTTATAAATACAACGAGGACAGCTATTAAATTTGAAGCAAAACCAACCATTCAGGCGGCGATTACCCGGTTGCTTCATAAAGCCATACACAAGGCATATATTTCCTCCACATGGTGGACGCAGAATGCGCCGGCCCCCGGTTGCAAACACCCCGTGGGCGGTTCACCGCCGCAGAGCAGGCATACGCCACTCTGCCGCCCCTTCTTGCTTCTACGCGCCACCCGATTCCGATGCCCTACTTCTCCCGCGTTTCCCTTCTGGGGCTGGTCCTGTTACTGCAGAGCCTGGCGTTCCCCGCTTTGGCGGCAGCACCAGCATCGAAAGCCATCACACTGAATTTCTCCAACGCCGAGATAGAGGCCGTTGCCCGCACCCTGGCCGTCATCACCGGCCGCAACCTGGTGGTGGACCCGCGCGTCAAGGGCACGCTGTCGCTGAGCAGTGACACACCCGTCACGCCGGCCAAGGCCTGGGATCAATTTCTGGCGGCCCTGCGCATGCAGGGTTACACCATGGTGGAGACGGCGGGGCTGTACAAAATCGTGCCCGAAACCGAGGGCAAGCTGCAGTCCGAGTCGGTGCGGCTGGACTCCGGCCCCCAGCGCGGCGACCAGATCGTCACCGAGATCTTCAAGCTGAACTATGAGAACGCCAACAACCTGGTGTCGGTGCTGCGCCCGCTGATCAGCGCCAACAACGTGATCAACGTGAACAGCGGCAACAACTCCCTGGTCATCACCGACTACGCCAACAACCTGGGCCGGCTGCGTACCATCATTGCCGCGATGGACACTCCCAGCGCCACCGATGTGGAGGTCATGCCCCTGCAGCACGCGCTGGCAGCCGACCTGGCCGCAACCGTGCAGCGCCTGACTGACAGCTCCGGCGGCAAGACCGGCGGCACCGGCACCAGTAGCAGCGCCGCCGCCACGCCCAGCCCGGGCGCAGCCACCGCCCCTGCAGCTGCCAGCACGGCCACGGCTTCCAGCGGCGGCGCCTCGGTACTTGCGGACACGCAAAGCAACAGCCTGCTGGTGCGTGCGCCCAACCTGGCGCAACTGGCCTTCATACGCTCCCTGGTGGCCCGGCTGGACCGGCCCCGGGCGAACAGCAATGTGCGGGTGATCTACCTGAAGAATGCCGACGCCACCCGCCTGGCCAAGGTGCTGCGTGCCGCCTTCCCAACGGACTCGACCAGCGGTGGTGGTAGCAGCAGCTCCGGCAGCGCCAGCACACCCAGCGTGGCCCAGGTCGCCAGCAATAGCTCCAGTTCGAGCAGTGGTAGCAGCAGCGATAGCTCACAGGCCAGCGCACCCATCACCGCCACGGCGCAGCCCTCGACTGGCGGCGGCATCCAGGCCGACCCGGCAAGCAATGCCCTCATCATCACCGCGCCCGAGCCCCGCTTCCGCGAGATGTACCCCATCATCGAGCAGCTGGACTCGCGCCGCGCGCAGTTATATGTGGAGTCGCTGGTGGTGGAAGTGGACGCCACCAAGACCGTGGACCTGGGCGTGCAGTGGGCCTCGCTGTTTGACGTCAGCAGCAGCACCACCCTGACCCTGGGTACGGTGGCCAAGGCACTGGAGGAAATGACCGGCACCAACATCCTGTCCACCGCCAACATCGTGACGCTGGACAACGAAGAGGCCAAGATCGTAGTGGGGCAAAACGTGCCCTTCATCACCGGCTCGTACACCACCAGCACCAGCTCCAGCCCGTTCCAGACCATCGAACGCAAGGACGTGGGCATCACCCTGCGCATACGCCCGCAAATCGGCCAGAACGGCAGCATCCGCATGACCATCTACCAGGAGTCGTCGTCGGTGGCATCCACCAGCTCCACTACCGGGCCTACCACCAACAAACGCTCCATCGAATCCACCGTCATGGTCAACAACGGCAAAACCATTGTGCTCGGTGGCCTGATCGAAGACAGCCACACCGACGACGCGGCGCAGGTACCGGGCATTGCGGATGTGCCCTTTCTCGGCGCACTGTTTCGCAGCATGAGCCGCACACGCAAAAAGACCAATCTGCTGGTGTTTCTGCGCCCGGTGGTGATGGCCGATGAAAACGCCAGCGACGCGCTATCGATGGACCGCTACGACTACATCCGCGCCAAGCAGAAGGAGA
Source organism: Rhodoferax sp. GW821-FHT07F03 (assembly GCF_059418745.1). Classification (NCBI taxonomy): domain Bacteria; kingdom Pseudomonadati; phylum Pseudomonadota; class Betaproteobacteria; order Burkholderiales; family Comamonadaceae; genus Rhodoferax; species Rhodoferax sp. GW821-FHT07F03. Next base: position 195,574 of record NZ_JBWKQM010000001.1, on the reverse strand, counting down.
TGCCAATGGACATCCACCAACTGCCGCCAGACACCAGCCTGCCCCTGCTGCCGCCCAGCGCCTCTGTCGCTCAATAGATTGTGAACAGACTCTCAAAAGTTAAGTAAATTTGCGAACAGCATGGTTGACGTAGCCATGCTGCACCGCAATAATCCGCCCATCTTAATTTTGGAGTGCCCAACGTGGACAGTGCCAGTAGTTGTTGTGATGTGAAGCGTGCCGCGGTATCCGCGATAGCCGCTGTCTTATCAGCCATCTGACGCCACGTTATCTGTGGTTGTGGGGCTGCCAAGACAGCCGCCAGAACCACTTTCAGACGGTGTAGCCCACCGTGTGAAAGTAGCCGCACTCCCTTCCCATTGCTTGTAGTTGCTGAGGCAAAGCCTGGTCTTTGCCGGCGACTCATTGCTGCTCCGTCAACGTTCGGGCGCCCTGCTTTGTACAGGAGCGCGCGATGCCTTTACCCTTTGCCCCCCGCCGGGACCTGGCTGCCCATACGCCCACCCACGCCGCACAAGCTGCAGCCACGCCGCTGCATGCGCCGGCAGCCAAGGCAGATACCCAGACCCTGGACGCCGTCAACGCGCTGGACCACGGCTGCGTCTGGCCCACCCACCGCTTGCGCTGCTTTTTGCAACTGCAGCACAGCAAGGCTTTTGCCGGTTCACGCTGAGCCCCTGAGCACCAAACTATTTTTAGCAAAGGAGATGTCCTATGGACCCGTCACCCAGTAGGCGCTGCATGCGCCGCCTTCTCAACACCACTGCCATTTATTTCCAACCCTCGCATCCGGCCCTGACCTGGAGGCACCGGCTCACCTGAACACGTGAGGCGTTTGCTCCTGGGCCACGGCCGCCAGGAGAAACCCATGCTGTTCCACACACCTGTTCCCCGCGCTGCGCTGCAGCGTTCCCCATCGCCACACGCCGGCGTCTCCCACACCCTGCAGGGAGTAGCGCTATGACCGCATTGAAATACTGGGGCTTTGCCCTGCTGCGCATGCGCTACGCAGCCCGCCTGCTGCGCCGCCGCGCAAGCGCACAAAGCCCAAGCGAAACTACATCGACCAGCCACCTCTCCCGCCTGATGCTGCGCGCCGCCATGGACGACGTGCCGGCGCTGCTAACCCGGCTGGATACGCAGGCCGACGGCCTGGAGCATGCGCAGGCCGCACGCCGGCTGGAGCAAGTGGGCCCCAACGAGGTGGCACATGAAAAGCCCGCACCCTGGCGGCTACATCTGTGGCGCTGCTATAGCAACCCGTTCAACCTGCTGCTGACGGTGCTGGCCAGCGTGTCCTATCTAACCGACGACGACAAAGGTACGGTGGTAATCGGCAGCATGGTGGTCTTGTCCACCCTGATCCGCTTTGTGCAAGAAGGCCGCTCCAACCGCGCGTCTGCCCAGTTGAAGGCCATGGTCAGCAACACGGCCACGGTGCTGCGGCGGGACGCGGCGCATGCGGACATGCCGCCGACGCACACCGAGCTGCCCATCCAGCAGCTGGTACCCGGCGACCTGCTGCAGCTGTCGGCCGGCGACATGGTCCCGGCGGACTGCCGGGTACTGAGCGCCAAGGACCTGTTCATCAGCCAGTCGGCCATGACGGGCGAATCCTTGCCGGTGGAAAAGTTTGCAGAGCGCCGCTCGGGCAGCGACAACTTGCTGGAACAGGCCAACCTGCTCTTCATGGGCAGCAACGTGGTGTCCGGCTCCGCCCTGGCGCTGGTGGTCACCACCGGCAACAACACCTACTTTGGCACCCTGGCCCTGCGCGTCACCCGCAGCGACCGCGCACCCACCGCGTTCCAGGCAGGGGTGAACAGCGTCAGCTGGCTGCTGATCCGCTTTGCCCTGGTGATGGCGCCGCTGGTGCTGCTGATCAACGGCTTCACCAAGGGCGACTGGGCCGAGGCCCTGTTGTTTGCCCTGTCCATCGCCGTGGGCCTGACGCCTGAAATGCTGCCGATGATCGTCACCTCCACGCTGGCCAAGGGCGCTGTCATCCTGTCGCGCCGCAAGGTGGTAGTCAAGCGCCTGGATGCCATCCAGAACTTCGGCGCCATGGACGTGCTGTGCACCGACAAGACCGGCACGCTGACCCAGGACAAAATCGTTCTGGAGCGCCACACCGACGTGTTTGGCAATGCCTCCGCGCAAGTGCTGCAGTACGCCTACCTGAACAGCTACTACCAGACCGGCCTGAAGAATCTGCTGGACCGCGCGGTGCTGAACCATGTGGATCTGCAAGCCAAGGCGCCGCTGGCGCAGGGCTATCGCAAGATCGATGAGGTGCCGTTTGACTTCCAGCGCCGGCGCATGTCGGTGGTGGTAGACGGGCAGCAAGACCAGCACGAACTCATCTGCAAAGGCGCGGTGGAGGAAATGCTCTCGGTCTGCACCCAGGTGCGGGTAGATGGACAAGATGTGCCGCTGGACGCGCACATGCTGCTGCGTATCCAGGACGTCACCCGCCAGCTGAATGCCGAAGGCCTGCGCGTCGTGGCCGTTGCCATGAAGACGACGCCAAGCAGCCGCACCGTGTATGCGGTGGCCGATGAAACCGGGCTGACGCTGCTGGGTTACGTCGCCTTCCTGGACCCACCGAAGGAGTCCACCGCCCCGGCTTTGAAGGCCCTGGCGGACTACGGCGTGGCGGTGAAGGTGCTGACCGGCGACAACGAACTCGTCACCGCCATGGTCTGCCGACAGGTGGGTCTGCAGGTGCTGGGCGTACTGCTCGGCCACCAGATCGACAAGATGGACGACGCCGCGCTGGCCCATGCCGTGGAGCATCGCAATGTATTTGCCAAACTATCGCCGCTGAACAAGGAGCGGCTGGTACGCGCTCTGCGGGCCAACGGCCATGTGGTGGGCTTTCTGGGCGATGGCATCAACGACGCACCCGCCCTGCGTGCCGCCGACATCGGCATCTCGGTAGACAGCGCGGTGGACATCGCCAAGGAAGCCGCCGACCTGATCCTGCTGGAAAAAAGCCTGATGGTGCTGGAAGAAGGCGTGATCGAAGGCCGCAAGACCTTCAGCAATATGCTGAAGTACATCCGCATGACGGCCAGCTCCAACTTTGGCAACGTGTTTTCGGTGCTAGTGGCCAGCGCGTTCATTCCGTTTTTGCCCATGCTGTCACTGCACTTGCTGGTGCAAAACCTGATGTACGACGTATCGCAGATCGCCATCCCGTTTGACAACGTGGACGACGAGCTGGTGCGGGCGCCGCTGAAATGGAACCCGGCCGACATTGGCCGCTTCATGGTGTTCTTCGGGCCCATCAGCTCGGTCTTCGACATCACCACTTTTGTGCTGATGTGGTTCGTCTTCAAAGCCAATAACGCGGCCCAGCAAACGCTGTTCCAGTCGGGCTGGTTCGTGGTGGGCCTGCTCACCCAAACCATGATCGTACACATGATCCGCACGCCGAAGATTCCGTTCATTGAAAGCCGCGCGGCCTGGCCACTGATGCTGATGACGGCACTGACCATGGCGGCCGGCATTTTCCTGCCCATGGGGCCGCTGGCCGCGTATTTCAAACTGCAGGCGCTGCCGTTGTCCTACTTCCCCTGGCTGGCAGCGATTCTGCTGGCCTATATGGTCCTGACGACATGGCTGAAGCAGTTTTACATCCGCAAATTTGGCTGGCAATAAGACCATTTATAGAAACGATAACACCGCATGAAAACACTGGAAGCTCTGCAATATTTCGATGCTCTGGCGCTGCTGGACACCCTCATCCGTCTGGCCACGGCCTTTGTGCTCGGCGGCATGATTGGCCTGGAGCGCCAGGTGCGCCAGCGCACCGCAGGCCTGCGCACCAACACCCTGGTTGCGGTAGGCGCCGCCATTTTTGTATCGCTGGGCGACCGGCTGTTTGAACTGCATGGCGGCGGGCAAGGTGCCGTCACCATCGTGGCCTATGTGGTATCGGGCATAGGCTTTCTGGGTGCGGGTGCCATCATGAAAGAAGGCGCCAACGTGACCGGCCTGAACACCGCTGCCACTCTGTGGGGTTCGGGTGCCGTGGGGGCCTGCGCCGGCGCCGGCCTGGTGGCCGAAGCCGCGCTGGCGGCGCTGTTTGTGCTGGCCAGCAACACGCTGCTGCGCCCGGTGGTCAACCGCATCAACCGCCGCCCGGTGAACGAGGAAACCAGCGAAGCCACCTACACCGTCTACGCCATATGCAAACGCGAGGCCCAGGCCGACGTGCGTGAAAAACTGGTGGAACTGCTGGAGCAGGCCAGCTACCCGGTGCGCGATGTAGACCAGCACCCTTTTGGCCAGGCAGACGCCGAGATTGCCGCCGTGCTGTACGCCACGGCGGTAGAGGCCGACGAACTAAACTAGGTAATGGCCTTGCTCGAAGCACAGCCCGGGGTGGTGCAAGCCTTCTGGAGCTCCAGCACGGAGGACTGACGCTATTGTTAATAAAAATGGCCGCTAGCGCAGGTATTGCCTGCGCTAGCAGCTATCAAATCTACAGCAAAAACATGGCTGCCGCCACGGCGGTAGGCACCAGCGCCCCAGCCAGCAAGCCTAGCGCGCCGATGGACTCTTCATTAAAACCACGCCGCAGCAGCGCCACACCCGCCGGGTTGGGTGCATTGGCAATCACCGTCAAGCCCCCGCCGGCTACGGCACCGGCCACCAGCATGTACTGCGACTGGGTGGAGATGCCCTCGATCAGCGATCCCAGATAGGTCAGCGCCGCGTTGTCCGTCAGCGCGGTCAGCCCCAGCGCGCCAAAGAACAGCGCCGTGGGCGCCAGGCTGGACACGATGGGCTGCAGCCACCACTGCTGCATGCCGCCCAGCACCACCAGCCCGGCCAGAAAGAAGCCGACCAGCAACCCCTCTTTCAGGATCAGCGGGCTTTGGTGCTGTGCATAGGCCTGGGTGTAGCCGATGAAGAACAGAAACAGGCCGATGAACACCACCGGGTGGTGCGCAAACACCACCACCGCAGCCAGAAAGCCCAGGTGAATCAGACTCACCAGCAAGGGCACCGGCGCACCAGGACCCACGCTGCCCGCGGCAGGTGTGTGCAAGTGGCGGCGCAGCAGAAACACCAGCACGGTCGCATTCACCAGCACCGCCACGCAGGCGCGCCAGCCGAAGGTACTGGCCATGAAGGCGCTGTCCCACTGCCAGGCGGCCGCCACCATCAGCACCGGCGGCGCGGCATACGAGGTCAGCGTGCCGCCAATGGACACGTTGACAAACAGCACGCCCAGCGCGCCGTACTTCAGCCATTCGGGCGGGCCCTGGCGGAACACCAGCGGCGCCAGAATCAACGCGGCCAGCGTCATGGCCGCCGGCTCGGTGATCAGCGAACCCAGCAGCGGCACCAGGGCCAGGCCCAGCCAGGCCAACACCACCGGCGTGGGCAAAGGCACCAGGCGCGCCACGGCCATCAAACTGCTTTGCACCAGCGCCAGCACCGGGCGCGATGCGGCCACCACCATCACGACGAAAACAAACAAGGGCTCGGTGTAGTGGCGCGACTCGGCATAGGCCAGCGCCTCGGCGCCTGTAGTCAGCAGCGCCATCGCCACCACCAGCACAAAAGCCCACAGGCCAAACACCACCTCCACCTCGCCCAGGATATGGAACAGGCCGGCATGGCGCGGGTGCCGGTGGGCCAGGCCCTCAAACCATTTGGCGGCAAAGGTGTGCAGCAGCGCCAGCGCGAACAAGGCGGCGGCGACGGTCTGTATCAGTGAGGCTTGCATGGCATGGGTAGAAAGTAGGTTGGATACATCACAGCTGGGCCAGCGGAATGCTGCCTGCCTCTTCATCGGCCTTCAGCAGCCCTATCAGCTCGGCCAAATCCTGGTCCAGCCTTTGCAGGCTGGTTGCAGGCAGTTTACCCAGAGCCTGCGGCAGCACACCTTCAAACGGGCCGGGCACCTGCTGCAGCACGGCCAGGCCGGCGGGTGTCACGGTCAGGCGCACATTGCGCCGGTCCTCGGGCGCCTTGTCCAGCTGAACCAGTTCTTTACGCTGCAGGGTTTTGACCAGATTGCTGGCGGTGGACTGGTGGATGTCCATGCGCTGGGCCAAAGCCCCCATGCCTATGCCCGGGCTGTCGCGCACCACCCCCAGCGCCCACACCTGGGCGCCCCCCAGGCCCACCTGGTTCTCCACCTGCTGGAAATGGCTGCGCACGGCATTGAACACCACGCGAAAGCGGCGTAGCACCTGGGCGGTGCTGGCGGGGTCCACAACGGTCTGCTTTTTACGGGTCATGCCTAATTATATTTGGGGCAATATAAAATCAAACACCGCCTCTCCACACCCTCCCCCATGGACCCACATCCCCGTGTTTTTTCCGCGCTGCAGCGCGAGGTCGCCGACTGGCGCTTATGGGCCGGCCGCGCGGTGGTGCTGGGCTTTGCCGCACTCGCCGGGCTCATCGTGGTGGGTTTCACCTGGCTGACGGAACATGCGCTAGCGTACTTCTCACAACTAAACCAATATGCCTGGTGGCTGCCCCTGCTGTGGACGCCGGCCTGCACGGCGGCCATTGTGTGGCTGACGCGGCGCTTTGCGCCTGGTGCGGCGGGCTCGGGCATTCCGCAGGTGATGGCGGCCATGACGCCCGGTGTGCCCACGGGTGCACGGGCACTGTTTGTGTCCCTGCGCCTATCGGTAGCCAAGATGCTGCTGACGGCCTGGGGCTTGCTGGCCGGCCTGTCGCTGGGGCGCGAAGGCCCGTCGGTACAAATTGCTGCGGGCGTGATGCACCATGCTCGGCGCTGGCTGCCGCGCGGTGCCCGCGTGTCCGACTACGGCCTGCTGCTGGCCGGCGGCGCTGCCGGCATCGCTGCAGCCTTCAATACCCCGCTGGGTGGCGTGATGTTTGCCATCGAAGAGCTGGCGCGCAAGCCCGAGCAGCGCAGCAATGGCCTGGTGCTGGCGGCCATCGTGCTGAGCGGGCTGATGGCCGTGTCGGTCTACGGCAACGCCACCTACTTCGGCGTAATACGGGTGGAGAACCTGGGCTGGGCCCTGCTGCTACCCGGCTTGCTGGTGGCGGTGCTGAGTGGTGCCGCAGGTGGGCTGTTTGCGCGGCTGCTGGCGGTTTCGCTGGCGGGCAGCTCCAAAGACCAGTTCAGCCGCTGGCGCAAGCGGTCGCCGGTAGGTTTCGCCGCAGGCTGCGGCCTGCTGGTGGCGCTGCTGGGTTGCGCCAGCCAGGGCACGGCCTACGGCAGCGGCTACGGCCACACGCGGGCCATGCTGGAAGGTGCAGGCGATGCATCGGCCCTGGCGCCGCTGTATGTGCTGCTGAAGTTCTGCGCCACCTGGATCACCAGTTGGGCCGGCGTGCCCGGCGGCATCTTTGCACCCTCGCTGGCGATTGGCGGTGCGCTGGGCAACGACATTGCACAGCTGACCCACTATGCCAACGCCCCCACCTTGATTGCCCTGGGCATGGTGGGCTTTTTGGCGGCGGTGACCCAGGCACCCATGACCTCTTTCATCATCGTCATGGAGATGGTGGACGGCCACGGCCTGGTGTTGAGCCTGATGACCAGCGCGCTGGTGGCCAGCGGGGTATCACGCCTGGTCAGCGCACCGCTGTACGCGTCGCTGGCAAATCTACAACTAGGGCGCCTGCCCGAGCCTTTACCTGTGCCACCCACACCGCATAGCAGCAGCTTGCACCACTGAATCTGCAGTTCGTCGCAGCCCGCTGGCCGTAGCGCGCGGCCGCTGGCACAGTGCGGGCATTGCCATTTCACTGCCGCCCGCCATGCCGATTGCAACGCTCACACCCCTGATCGCCGTCCACATGACCGCCGCCCTGCTGGCCGTGGCCACCGGCCCTGTCGCCCTGTGGGCGCGTAAGGGCCGCAGCCAGCGCCCACGCCTGCACCGGGCTTTTGGCTATGCCTGGGTGACGCTGATGCTGATCACCGCCACGTCCGCGCTGTTCATCCGCGATTTCCAGCTGCCCAACCTGGCGGGGTACACACCCATTCACCTGCTGGTCGTGGTCATCGCTGTCTTCCTGTTTCGCGCATTCCACGCTTTGGCAGGCGGCGATATTGCGACCCACCGCCGTGTCATGCAGAGGCTGTACTTCGTGGCCTGCGTGGTGACCGGACTACTAACCCTGCTGCCGCGGCGTACCCTAGGCCAACTGGTGTGGAACCAGTGGCTTGGCTGGCTATGAGCATGCACAATCCCCACCTACCCCGGAGCCCCCATGTCTGCTGACCACTACGATGATCTGGAAACCTTGGCCCGCCGGCGCGCGGGCCGCAAGATTGGCTGGTACATCCACGCCCTGGTGTTTCTGGTGGTGAACACCGGGCTGGCCTTTTTGTCGCTCTACAACGGCCGGCACTTTGTGCTGACCTCGGCCTTTGGCTGGGGCCTGGGTCTGCTGATCCATGGCCTGGTGGTGTTCGTATTGCCGCCGGGCAGCGGCTGGCGTGAACGCCTGGTGCAGCAGGAGCGCGCACGCCTGCTACGCGAGCGTGAGCGGCAAAACTAGCCGCATGCGCCTGAGCAGCCTGCCCCTGCCGCGTGTGCTGGCCGTACTGGTCCCCGTGCTGGCACTGAACACCCTGATCGCCCTGGGCCTGACGCTGGCCGGTCCCTACGACCTGGCCAGCAACCTGGTGTTTTCGCACTGCATAGGCCTGGGCATCTGGGCGGCGATAGAACCCGTGTCGCGCCTCTGGGTCTGCGACATCGAGCGCCAATGGCGGCGCCTGCTGCTGATCGTGCCGGCCGGTGTGCTACTGGGCTACCTGGGCGGCAGTGTGCTGGCCCGGCTGCTGCTGGATTTGCCACTGGACTGGCACAGCCTGGCCCGCCTGCCCTACCTCGTGCTCAGCCTGGTTGCCGGCGCCGGCGGCACCTACTACTTCATCAGCCAGTTGCTACTGCGCCAGGCGCGGGAGCGTAACGCCGCCCAGCAGCTACACATGGCCGAGGCCCGGCTGCAGCTGCTGCAGGCCCAGCTGGAGCCGCACATGCTGTTCAACACCCTGGCCAATCTGCGCGTGCTGATCACGCTGGACCCAGCACGCGCCACCGCCATGCTGGATCGCCTGGTGAATTTTCTGCGCGCCACGCTGAGCGCGTCACGCCAGACCATGCACCCGCTCAGCGCCGAATTCGCCCGCCTGCAGGACTATCTGGAGCTGATGGCCGTGCGCATGGGTCCGCGCCTGCAGTACACGCTGGACCTACCCGCCGCGCTGGTCGACCTGCCCGTGCCCAGCCTGCTGTTGCAGCCGCTGGTAGAGAACGCCATACGCCACGGCCTGGAGCCACAGGTGGCGGGCGGCAGCATCCTGGTCAGCGCCCGGCGCAGCGGCGACCATGTGCTGCTGGAGGTGGTGGACAGCGGCGCAGGCCTGCCGCCGGCAGACATGCCCTCCGCAGCGGCCGGTGGCGGCTTCGGCCTGGGCCTGGCGCGCGAACAGCTGACGACCGCCTACGGCCCCCAATCCGCTATCGAGTTAATAGCTGCCAGCGCAGGTGGTACCTGCGCCAGAGCCTCATTTTTCATAAATCACTGAAGCATGCACGCCACCGCCCTGATCGCCGAAGACGAACCCCTGCTGGCCCAGGCACTGCAAACCGCCCTGGCCCAAGCCTGGCCGGAACTGCGCATCGTCGCCAGCGTGGCCGACGGGGCGTCCGCCGTGGCCCAGGCCCTGCAGCTGCAGCCCCAGCTGCTGTTTTTCGACATCCGCATGCCCGGCCTGGACGGACTGGAGGCCGCCGCCGAGTTGGCCGACCAGTGGCCTGGAGGCACGCCCTTCCCCGCCCTGGTGTTTGTGACTGCGTTCGACGATTACGCCGTGCAGGCCTTCGAGGCCCAGGCGGTGGACTATCTACTGAAACCGGTACAAACCACCCGTCTGCAAAAAACAGTGGCAAAACTGCAGCTGGCGCTGGCGGCATCTGCGCCAGCCGCTACACATTTGGAAGCAAACCAATTGGAAACCACGCTGGGGCAACTGCGCGCCCTGCTGGGTAGCCCGGCGGTCGCCACACCGGCCCCGCTGCAGATGCTGCAGGCCAGCAATGGCAACACCATCCGCCTGGTGCCGGTGGACGAGGTGGTCTACCTGGAAGCCGCCGACAAATACGTGCGCGTGCTCACCGCCCAGCATGAATACCTGCTGCGCACGCCACTGAAGGAGCTGCTGCCGCAGCTGGATGCACGCAGCTTCTGGCAGGTACACCGTGGCACCGTGGTGCAGGCCCAGGGCATAGACAGCGTGCTGCGCGACGCCAGCGGCAAGCTGCAGCTCACGCTGCGTGCCAGGCCCGAAAAGCTGGCCGTGAGCCGCCTCTACGCGCACCTGTTCAAAGCCATGTAGGGCGGCCCGCCCGCGAACTCAGCCGCCGTTCAACCGCTGGCCAGCTGGGCCAGGTAGCGGGACTCGAAGACATCGGCCGGCACCGGCTTGCTGATCAAATAGCCCTGCATTTCATCGCAGCCCAGCAGGCGCAGCAGACGCTCCTGCTCGCTGGTTTCCACCCCTTCGGCTACCACCTTGAGGCGGAAGGAATGCGCCAAGGTGACGATGGTGGAGACCAGGGCCAGGCCTTGCGGACCGGCCACCATCTCCAGCACAAAGGAGCGGTCGATTTTCAGGGTGTCCACCGGCAGCCGGGACAAATGGCTGAGCGAGGAATAGCCGGTACCGAAGTCATCAATGGCAATGCTCACCCCCATGGCGCGTATCGCCCGCAAGCTCTCGCTATTGGTCTGCACGTCGTCCATGATCAGGCTCTCGGTAATCTCCAGCTCCAACCCGGCCGCCGCCTTTTCGTCCACGCTGATGGACTGCTGGACCGCAGCCACAAAATTGCGGTGCCGTAATTGCAGGGGCGACACATTGACGGCAATGCGCACGGGCGTCAGGCCCTCGGCACGCCAGCGCATATTGTCCTGGATGGCCTGGCGCATGGCCCACAGACCCACCTCGTAAATCAGGCCGGTTTCTTCCAGCAGGGGAATGAAGTTCGCGGGTGGCACCAGGCCGGTTTGCGGATCGTTCCAGCGTATCAGCGCCTCGGCACCGGTCAGCAGGCCATTCACCAGACTGATCTTGGGTTGGTAATACAGCACGAACTGTCCCAGTTCCAGTGCCGTGCGCAGCCTACTTTCCAGGTCCAGCGCCTTGGCCACACGGGTGTCCATCTCGGGTGCATAAAACAGCACAGACTCGGCCGAGCTCTTGGCCCGTTTGAGCGCTGCTTCGGCATTGTGCAGCAGCATCTCCGCATCGTTGCCGTCCACAGGGTAGAGCGCAATGCCCGCTTTGCCGGCGATGCGTAGCTCGGTGCCGTCCACCAGGTAGGGCTTGGCAAAGCAGTCGCGCAACAACTGCTCCAGGATCAACGCGACCGCGCCCTCGTCACGCTGGTCATGCACCACCACGCCAAAGCAGTTCACCCCCACCCGCGCCACGGCGTCCAACCCCACGCGGCTGGCACGGATGCGCTCGGCCACCTGGCGCAGCAAGGCGTCGCCAGCTTGCCGCCCAATGGTGTCGTTGATGACACGGAAGCGCTCAATATCCACCAGACCAATGGCCAGCACGCTCTTGCCGCTGTCATGCGGGCGGAAATGCTGGCTGACATGCTCCAGGAAAAGGCTGCGGTTTGGCAGGCCGGTAATGACGTCGTAGTAGGCTAGGTAGTTAAGCCGCTCCTCCTTGTCGAGGTGGTCCATGGCAAAGCCGATGTCACCGGCCAGATCGGTCAGCAGCAGCTTTTCCTCGTCGTCAAAAAAGCCGGTCTCGTCTGCCGAAAGAACCAGCACCCCCAAGGCCTTGTCGGACACCATCAGTGGCAGATAGGCCAAGGAGCGGACGCTCGGGTCCATGGTCTGCAGGAAGTACAAGCTGCCTGCGTACTCCTGCATATCGTTGATCACAATGGGGCGCTTGCTCTGCACTGCGCGCACGGAGATAGGGGTACCCATGGGAGCACACTCCTCCAGGCTGAAGCGGTTTTGCAGGGAGGCCAAAAAATCCGGGGGTGCCCCGGCACAGGCCACCGGAATCAGTTGCATGGCATGCCAGTCCGCCACGCCCAGCCACGCCATCTGGAAGCGGCCATGCTCGACCGCAATCTGGCAGGCTCCGTTAAACAGCTCATCGCGCTTGCGCACACGCACAATCAGCGTGTTGATACCGCTGAGCACCGCGTACACACGGTTCAACCGCTGAATACGACGCTCGGCCTCCTTCTGGTAGCTTACGTCCTGGATGGTGTTGAACCAGCGCACCGGCACTGGCCGCCCCTCGGAGTCCATCAATTGCTCTGTGACCTGGCGGATATGGATCACCGAGCCATTGCTGTGCCGCATGCGGTAGGTGAAGTCCACCCGCGTGCCAGTCGCATCGGCCTCCTGCATCTTGGCCCTGACCAGCGCGCGGTCATCCGGGTGCACCAGCGTCAACCAGGCGCGGGCAGAGTCCACCATTTCTTCGGGCTTGAGACCCAACAAAGGCGGCAAGGTGTCAGGCCAGCTTTCCACCACACCCTGTGGTCCGGTGATGACGTGGGACAGCTTGGCCAGTATCTGCGCCCGGTACAGCCGCTCTTCACTGGCCTGCAGTGCTTCTGAGGCCAGCTGGCGCTGTGTAATCTCGATCTGCAACTGCTCTGCGTGCTGGCGTACCGTGGTGTAGAGGCTGCCGTTTTCGTAAATACGACCGACCTGGGCCATCATGGTGGCCACCATGCTTTCGTCTTCTTCGCTAAAGCCGCCGGCACCCAGTTTGTCTGCCAGGCAAATCCAGCCGTAGCAATGTGAAATCGATGCCACCGGGGCCAGCAGACAGCTGTGCAGCTGCGGGTAGTTGGCCGGCAGTCCTATGGCCGTGGGCTCACCGCCCGGGCAGTCCATCCGCACGGACTGGCGCCGGGAATACACCAGTCCCAAAGCGCCGGTTTCCACATGCGGGTGCTCCAGCGTCTGCAGCAAGCTGGGGTCTATGCCACTGGTGAAGAACACGGCCGGGCCACCGTTTTTGCCGTTCACGCACAACACGGCATACTTGGCCCCCATCAAATCACGGGCGCCACGGCACACCTTGTCCAGCAGCGTGTAGGGGTCTTGCTCCGATGCCAGGTGCAGATTGAGCGTGCTCAGGGCTTCCAGGCGGCGGTTGGTGGCGCGCAGGTCATCCAACTTTTCAGACAGCTTGTCGGTCATCACCTGCAGATGCGCGCGGTCAAAGGCTTCCACATCCGGTGGCGCGACAGGCTCAGGCACCCGCTGCAGAGATTGCTCTATGACACGCAAGATTTCTTCGGGCTCGCTGGGCTTGACCAGGACGCGCGTCACGCCACAGCTCTTGGCCAGGTTACGTGCCTCGCGCTCGCGGTAGTGCGCGCTATAGAAGATCACCTCGGTGGCCGCCACCAGCGGGTCGGCGCGTAGCTGGCGCACGAACTCGTAGCCGTCCATGGTGGGCATGAGAATGTCCGAAATCACCAGGTCAGGCCTCTGCTCTCGCACGATGGCCAGAGCCTCGGCGCCATCCGATGCTTCCAGGGCTTGGTGCCCGGTGTAGCCAATCAGGGTCACTAGCAGTTCACGGTTCGGAGCTTGGTCGTCCACCACCAATATTTTTGCCATGCGTCAGTTCCAGCGTTCTATGTATCTATGCGCCGCAAAGCACGCAAAGTGGGGGGCAGCAATAACTCGATCTGCTGGATAAAGTGCTCCGGGGTTATGGGTTTGGTGACATGGTCGTCGAAGCCGGCCGCCAGAGCCTTGTCCCGGTCGCTCGCCATGGAGAAGGCAGTGAGGGCGATGATGGGAACCTGGCGCCAGTGCGGGTCGTTTTTCAAGCGACTGATCACATCGTAGCCGTTGAGCACCGGCATTTGCAAATCGCAAAGAATGAGATCAGGGTTCTTTTCCAATGCATATTGCAAGCCCACGCCACCATCCACCGCATCCAGCGTGACATAGCCCGCAGCATGCAACAGGTACTGCACCAGATCCCGGCTGAAATCATCGTCCTCAATGATCAAAATACGAGCTGGCACGGCTTATCCCTCCGGTAATGCAAGAGTGAAAGTGCTACCTTGGCCATGGACGCTATGGAAGCTGAGCTGGCCTCCAAGCTCCTCGGCCAGCTTGCGGCTCAGATGCAAGCCCAGGCCGCTGCCTTCAAGTTTGCGCTTATTGGCCGCCCTGGGGCGGGAAAAGGCATCGAACAGCAGCCCCTGGTCCTCCACCGGAATGCCGGGGCCCGTGTCTTCCACGCTGATGAACAGAGTAGGCCCATTCGGCCCCACCCGCGACTCCAGACGCATGTGCACGCTTCCACGTTCGGTGAACTTGATGGCATTGCCCAGCAGGTTCATAACGATCTGCTTCAACGACCGACTGTCGGTGTGCCATAGCAGCGCAGCGGGCGGAAGATGCAGACTGAAGTCCAGATCCTTCTTGTCGGCCTCGGGGCGCAGGGCGGCGCCCACCTCATCCAGCAGCGCGCTGCAGTCCACTGTTTCCAAGGTCAGATCCATCTTGTTGGCGCCCAGCTTGGCCAGGTCCAACAGGTCGTTGATCAACGACAGCAGGTGGCGTGCGCTGGTTTGCACGATTTGCAACTGTTTGTCCTGTTCGGCATTCAGTGGGCCGGGCAGCTTCATGCGCAAGGTGCCGGTAAAGCCAATGATGGCGTTCAAAGGCGTGCGCAACTCGTGCGACATGCTGGCGAAAAACAGGTCTTTCGCCAAGGCGGTCTCTTCCAGCTGACGATTCTTGTCGCGCAGGGTCTGCTCAATAAGCTTGCGGTCGGTCACGTCGCGGATGGCGCTGGAGACAAATAGCCCGTCTTCCGTCTCCAGCGGACTCAGACTGATTTCGACAGGAAACTCCGAGCCGTCTTTACGCAGGCCAAACAGCTCCAGCCCGGCGCCCATGGAGCGGGGCCGCGGCTGCACAAAAAACCCGGACCGGTTGCCCGGGTGCTTAAGGCGGAAGCGCTCGGGCACCAAAAGTTCGATGCGCTCACCCAACAACTCGTCGCGGGTCCAGCCAAACAGCTGCACCGCCTGGGAGTTGACCAGCACCATGATGCCGTCCCGGTTGACGATGACCATCGCATCCGGGGCAGACTCAAGCAGGTCCTTGAACTTCTGGTCGGCCTTCTTGCGGTCCGAAATATCGCGGATGGCGCTCATCACCATCGTGCCTTCTTCGGTCTCCAGAGGACTCAGGCTGATCTCGACCGGGAACTCCTCGCCGCCCTTGCGCAAGCCATACAACTCCAGACCCGCCCCCATGGTACGGGTACGAGGCTGCTTGAAAAAATTTCCACGGTGACCCAGGTGGGCGCTGCGGAAACGGCTGGGCAGAAGAATCTCCACCGGCTGGCCGAGCAACTCGGCACGCGTATGCCCAAACACGTTCTCGGCTTGAGAATTGACCAACACAATACGCCCCGTCACATTCACCATCACAATCGCGTCCGGCGTGGACTCCAGCAGGTCCAGGAAGCGCGCCTGTACCAGCTTGGCATCACGCAATACCTTCAGGTGCGTGACGTCCTTCTGGTTGGACAGAAAGTACGCCAACCTGCCATCTTCACCGTAGACCGCGCGGGTAGACACGCTGACATGCACCAGGGTGCCGTCCTTGCGACGACGCAATGATTCGTAGACCACCAGCCCCATACGCAGCACATCGTCCAGCCGGCCCTGCTCTTCCTGTACGTGGTCATGGGGCACCACCAGCGCCACCAAGGACTGGCCCACGGCCTCGTCGGGGCGGTAGCCATAGAGCAATTCTGCGGCCGGATTCCACTGCAGCACACGGCCATCCGGCGTGATGGTCAACAGTGCGTCCGGGTTCAAGACCCACAGAGGATCGCTGGCATCTGGCCTCATGCAGTGCACGCCACCAGAACGCCTGACTGCACGTCTACGCAGAACAACAGCTGTTGGCCCATCGCAATTCCTTTCAGACTCAGTGTGCTCTCGGTCCCCATGCATACGCCCCAGCAAGCAAGTCTGCTGGCGCCACAAAGGTGTGCAATACGCCAGCCCTTTTGACTCGTTGTAACACTATCGCGCGCGATACGTCCAGAGCATCGAAGAACATCAGTCCCACAAATGGGGGATACCGGCCGCACCGTGTCGCGGTACACATTGCGCTATCTTTTTAGGACAAAAATTCTTAAGCCAAATAGGCCGCTTACGCAGATGAAATCTGCGCAAGACGCTATTTATTCAATAGCAAATCCTATAAATACGGCGGCGTGCAGGCAGAAACGATTTCTGC
The DNA here is from genome assembly GCF_059418745.1 of Rhodoferax sp. GW821-FHT07F03. Taxonomy (NCBI): domain Bacteria; kingdom Pseudomonadati; phylum Pseudomonadota; class Betaproteobacteria; order Burkholderiales; family Comamonadaceae; genus Rhodoferax; species Rhodoferax sp. GW821-FHT07F03. Next base: position 179,278 of record NZ_JBWKQM010000001.1, on the reverse strand, counting down.
TGGCCGGTCGCCCACGTTGCGAAAGCGGTGCGGCAGGCTGCTGTCGAACAAATATGCGTCGCCCGATTTGAGCACCCGCACCTGCTCGCCCACGGTCAACTCGATCTCGCCCGACAACACGATGCCACCCTCGTGCGAGGCGTGCTCCAGCATGTCCACCCCGGTGTCGGCCCCTGGCTCGTAACGCTCCTGCAGTATCTGCAGGTTGTGTGCGCGCGCATTGCCGACCTGGCGCAATGTCAAGGTGCGGTCGCCGCTGGCGCCTGGGGCGTGCTGGGTCAGGCGGGAGGTCAGGTCCACCAGGTCGGCCGGGCTATGGAACACGCTGTCGGTCGGTGTCTGGTCGGGCTCGAAGAATTCCGCCATGGTCAGCGGAATGCCGTTCAGTATCTTGCGCAGCGAGGCCACCGAGGGGCTGCTTTTGTTCTGCTCAATCGTGGATATCTGGCTGGACGGCACGCCGGCCCGCTCCGCCAGCTGGCGCTGCGACCAGCCCGCCTGGCTGCGCACTTGCCGCAAGCGGCTTCCCACATCAAACTGGGCATCTGCCATGGATATTTCCTAAATTGTTACCCGCTTGCTCAATATTATGAGCAAAATATACGCTTATACCGATCACTTGAGCGTTGCCATGCCACTAGACCACACCACCGCCCCGTCCGACAAGCCGCCGGTCACCATCTTCGGCCCCGATTTTCCCTTCGCTTTCGACGACTGGATCCGCCACCCCGCCGGCCTGGGCAGCCTGCCCGCCGAGCACCTGGGTGCCGAGGTGGCCATCGTCGGCGCCGGCATGGCCGGCATGGTGGCGGCCTACGAGCTGATGAAGCTGGGGCTGAAGCCCGTGATCTACGAAGCCTCGAAAATGGGCGGCCGCCTGCGCTCGCAGCCCTTCGAGGGCGGCCAGGGCGTGATCGCCGAGCTGGGCGGCATGCGCTTCCCGGTGTCCAGCACCGCGTTCTTCCATTATGTGAACCAGCTAGGGCTGGCGTCGCAGCCCTTCCCGAATCCGCTGACCCCCGCCTCCGGCAGCACCGTGGTGGACCTGGAAGGCCAGACCTACTACGCCGAAAAACTGGCCGACCTGCCGCCCATGTTCAAGGAAGTGGCCGACGCCTGGAGCCAGGCGCTGGAAGACGGCGCCAGTTTCCAGGCCGTGCAGGACGCCATCCGCAGCCGCGACGTGCCCGCGCTGAAAGCGCTGTGGAACAAGCTGGTGCCGCTGTGGGACGACCGCACTTTCTACGACTTCGTGGCGACTTCCAAGGCCTTCGCCGGCCTGTCGTTCCAGCACCGCGAGGTGTTCGGCCAGGTCGGCTTTGGCACCGGCGGCTGGGATTCGGACTTCCCCAACTCCATGCTCGAAATCTTGCGCGTAGTGATGACCAACTGCGACGACGAGCAGCGCCTGATCCAAGGCGGTGCCGACCAGGTACCGCTGGGCCTGTGGCAGCACGCGCCAGACAAGATGGCGCATTGGCCCGCCGGCACCAGCCTGGCCAGCCTGCATGGCGGCGCGCCGCGGGCCGGCGTGGCGGCCATCAAGCGCCAGGACGATGGCAAGCTGGCCGTGACCGACCGCTGGGGCGATACCCGCGCCTATGCCGCCGTGCTGACCACCTGCCAAAGCTGGCTGCTGACCACCCAGATCGCCTGCGAGGAATCGCTGTTCTCACACAAGATGTGGATGGCGCTGGACCGCACCCGCTACATGCAGTCCAGCAAAACCTTCGTCATGGTGGACCGCCCGTTCTGGAAGGACAAAGACCCCGTCACCGGCCGCGACACCATGAGCATGACGCTGACCGACCGGCTGACGCGCGGCACCTATCTGTTCGACAACGGGCCAGGCAAGCCCGGCGTGATTTGCCTGTCCTATGCCTGGATGGGCGACGCGCTGAAGATGCTGCCCCAGCCGCCCGAAAAGCGCGTCAAGCTGGCCCTGGATGCGCTGAAGAAGATCTACCCGAACGTTGACATTGCCAGCCACATCATCGGCGACCCAATCACCATTTCCTGGGAGGCCGACCCGCACTTCCTGGGCGCATTCAAAGGCGCCCTGCCCGGCCACTACCGCTACAACCAGCGCATGTTCGCCCACTTCATGCAGGACGGCATGCCCGCCGCCCAGCGCGGCATCTTCATCGCCGGCGACGATGTATCGTGGACCCCAGCCTGGGTCGAAGGTGCGGTGCAGACATCGCTGAACGCAGTGTGGGGCATCCTGCACCACTTCGGCGGCCGCACGCATGCCGAGAACCCCGGCCCCGGCGATGTGTTCAAGGATATCGGGCCTATGGAGCTCCCCGAATGACCGATCTGAAACTGGCCCTGCTGCAATGCGCATCCCAGCCCGGCGACGTGCTGGGCAATCTGCAACGCCTGGACCAGGCCGCCGCCGATGCTGCCGCGGCCGGCGCCCACCTGCTGGTCACGCCCGAGATGTTTTTGACCGGCTACAACATTGGCGCCACCCAAGCCAGAGTACTGGCCGAAGCGGCAGACGGCCCACGCGCCCAGGCCGTCGCCGCCATCGCCCGCCAACACCAGATCGCCATCGTCTTCGGCCATCCCGAGCACGATGCCGCCGGCCACATCTTCAACACTGCCCAATGCGTGGATGCCCAAGGCCGCACGCTGGGCACATACCGCAAGACCCATTTGTTCGGCGCGCTGGACCGCAGCATGTTCGCCCCCGGCACGGGTGACGAACCGCTATTCGAACTCCATGGCTGGAAGCTCGGCCTGCTGATTTGCTACGACGTGGAATTCCCCGAAAACACCCGCCGCCTGGCCCTGCAAGGCGCCGACCTGGTCGTCGTGCCTACCGCCAACATGGCCGACTTCGACTTCGTCGCCCAGCACCTGGTGCCGACGCGGGCCTACGAGAACCAGCTGTATATGGCCTACGCCAACTTTTGCGGACAAGAGGGAGAACTGGCCTACGGCGGACTCAGCTGCGTGGCGGCCCCCGATGGCGCCGGCCTGGTGCAGGCGGGGCGGGGCACAGAACTGCTATTGGCGGAGCTGACGCAAACTGGCTTGGCCCGTGGACGGGCCTTGAACTGCCACGTGAAATTACTATTAAATCCATAGCTGCCAGCGCATATAAAATCTGCACTGGAGGCATATTTCATTCACACATCACTCCATCGCGTGCGCGTCCACCGGCGGCGGCGCACGGCGCTGTTTACGCATCAACAGCAGCAAGGGCATGGACAGCAAGGTGACGACCATCATGATCTTGAAGTCGTTGATATAGGCCAGAAAAGTAGCTTGGCGTGTGACTTCGCTATTCAAGGCGGCCAAGCCCTGCGGTGTGGCCAGGTTGTAGACGGTGGGCAGGCCGGCCTGGACGGCCGGGCTCGCCAGGTTGATGTACTCCACCATCTGCGAATGGAACAACGCGGTATTGCGGGTCAATACCGTCTGCATCACCGAGATACCAATGCTGCTGCCGATATTGCGCGACAGGCTGTAGATGGAGGTGCCATCCGGCCGGTAGATCGGATTCAGGGTGGAAAACGAGATGGTTGTCAGCGGCACCGACACAAAGCCCAAACCCAGGCCCTGGATGAAACCCGACCAGACCACAGCGGATTCGCCGGTATCAAAACTGAAGCCCGACATCTGCCATAAAGAAAATGCGGTAAGGCCAAAACCCAGCCCAATCAGGGCCCGTGGGTCGGTCCGTGTCGCAATACGCCCCGCCACCATCATCGACAGCATGGTGCCTATGCCGCTGGGGCCTATCACCAGGCCGGCCGTCACCACTGGGTAGCCCATCAGCGACTGCAGCAGCGGTGGCAGCAAAGCTCGGGTTGCGTACAGCAACAGACCGACCATGAAGTACAGCGTCAGGCCGGTGACGAAATTGCGGTCGTTCAACAGCTGCACATTGAAGAACGAGGCGCCCCGGGCCGTGGCCGTCAACGCAATAAAGAAGGCAAAGCTGACCAGCGCACCAGCCGCCTCCAGCACGATTTCTGTGGAGCTGAACCAGTCCAGTAGCTCGCCGCGGTCAAGGAACATCTGCAGCAAACCAATCGCCAGGCTCAGTGCGATGCAGCCATAGACGTCGAAGCGCAGTTTGCTCTGGATAGCGGTTTCGCGGATGTAGGCCTTGATACCCAGGAAGGACAAGATGCCCACGGGAATATTCACAAAGAACACCCAGCGCCAGCTGAAGTTGTCGGTCAACCAGCCGCCTAAGGTAGGCCCGAGGATGGGGCCGATCATCACGCCCATACCCCAGATCGCCATGGCCTGGGCATGCTTTTCCTTGGGGTTGGTGTCCAGCATGATGGACTGCGACAAGGGCACCAAAGCCGCACCAAACAAACCCTGCAGCAAGCGCGCCAACACGATCTCCGTCAATGAGTTGGACAGACCGCACAGCGCTGAGGCCAAGGTGAAGCCCACCACCGAGGTCAAGAAGATACGCTTGCGTCCGAAGCGCCCGCTCAACCAGCCGGTCAGCGGTGTGGCAATCGCGGCCGCCACGATATAAGAGGTCAGCACCCAGGAAATCTGGTCTTGCGAAGCCGACAGATTGCCCGCCATATGCGGCAAGGCCACGTTGGCAATGGTGCTGTCCAGCGTCTGCATGATGGTGGCCAGCATGATGGCCACGGTGACCAGCCCGCGATGCCTGGCGACGTCAGGGGCTACGGGTGCGGCGGTCACAGAATCTGCGGATGGCATGGGAGTTCTGTCTTGCAGGCAATTGGAAGGATGGACACCACGGATTGCGAAATAGCAACCCCGGTGATAGTGACGCAGGTTACTAATTAGGCAAAAAAGAGCTTCAGCCATCCAGAACACCCAGCAATTTGCGCAGCAGCGCATCCATCTGACCCATCTCTTTTTCAGAAAACCCGGCCCAGAGCGCCCTGTATTGCTGGCGGCGCAAAGGCTGCAGCGTTTCCACCAAGTTTTGACCTACGTCCACTGCGGTCAGGTGGTCAACAGCAGCACGGACACAAACGCACTATATAGATAGATAAGTGCCGGTGTCCTATCCATCCTACGTCGTACTGGTCGCTGTGAACGAAATGCTCTGCCGCCCAGACACGTACCGACAAAGGCACTTGTTCTCAATAACCTGTTCACCAAGCCCTGCGCACAAGCGCCTTCCCCGACCATTTTTCAGAACCATGCGACGCAGCAACGCGACCCATAACAAAATTTAAAAAAATGACTATTTCTGATATTTAGATAGGTATCAGAAAAAAAGTGGTTTTGCGGACTCATCATCTTCAAAAAACCGAAACCTCCCCTAGGAAACACCTACCGAGGGTTTTCCTTAATTTGAATATCAATATGAATAATACCCAAAACTCTATTAGTTTCATACGTTTTTGATATGTATCATCCGCTTACTTCTTGAAGTGATGCAACCTGAAATCGTTGCCTAACCCCAAGGGGTTGCAGGGAGGCTGAACGCGGGCGGCCTCACTAACGCCCGACACCCGTTATCCATTGATAGACATAGAGGAGACACTAATGATGAACAACCGACGTACCCTGTTGGCCACCTTGCTGGCTGCATCTTTTGCTGTAGCAGCTCCCATGAGCGCATTCGCTCAAAAGAAAATCGTAATGGGCTTTAGCCAGATCGGTGCCGAAAGCGAATGGCGTACCGCCAACACCAACTCCATGAAGACAGCAGCCTCTGCTGCCGGCATTGATTTGAAATTCTCCGATGCTCAACAAAAACAAGAAAACCAGATCAAGGCATTGCGCTCTTTCATTGCTCAAAAAGTGGATGTAATCGCATTGACCCCCGTCGTTGAATCTGGCTGGGACACCGTACTCAAGGAAATCAAGGACGCCAAGATTCCTCTGATTCTGGTGGATCGTTCTGTCGACTCCAAAGATACATCTTTGTATGTTACTCACATCGGTTTTGACTTCGTAGAAGAAGGTCGCATGGCCGGCCGTTGGTTGGTCGAAAAAGTGAAGGGCACCACGGGCGATGTGAACGTGGTGGAACTGCAAGGCACCGTTGGCTCTGCTCCCGCCGTTGATCGCAAGAAAGGCTTTGAAGAAGCAATCAAGAGCGAACCCCGGATCAAGATCATCCGTTCGCAGACCGGTGATTTCACCCGTGCGAAGGGCAAAGAAGTCATGGAGGCTTTCTTAAAAGCCGAAGGCAAAAAGATCAATGTGCTCTACGCGCATAACGACGACATGGGCATCGGTGCTATCCAGGCTATCGAAGAAGCTGGTCTGAAGCCCGCCAAAGACATCATGGTCATCTCCGTCGATGGCGTGAAGGGTGCATTTGAAGCCATGATCGCTGGCAAGCTGAATGTCACCGTAGAGTGCAGCCCCCTGCTCGGCCCTCTGGTCATGTCGACCGCCAAGGACATTGTTGCTGGCAAGCCCGTACCCAAAGATATTCAGGGTAAAGATGGCATTTACCCCATGGAAGTTGCAGCCAAGGAGTTCCCAAACCGCAAATACTGATCGCGGTTCAATCGGGATTTTTTCATTTACTAGGATTTAGCCCACGGCCTTGGCCGTGGGCTTTTTTTCAAGACACATGACACACACAACACAGGCTTCCAGCACTGTCACTCCTGTACTAGAGCTGTCTGGCATAGCCAAACAGTTCGGTACCATGCGGGCGCTTTCTGGCGTGAATCTGCGCCTATTTGCGGGTGAAGTGCACGCCTTGATGGGGCAAAACGGCGCTGGAAAATCCACACTGATCAAAGTATTGACCGGCGTGTATCGTGCCGACGACGGTGAAATGCGCCTAGGTGGAAAGCCCATCAACGCCGCGTCTACGCTAGAAGCCCAACATCTGGGCATTAGCACGGTCTACCAAGAAGTCAACCTCTGCCCCAATTTGTCGGTAGCAGAAAACATTTTTGCAGGCCGCTATCCGCGCAAAGGTTTATCGGGCGCTTACGCCATTGATTGGTCACACATGCAGCGCGAAGCACGGCAGCTGCTCGCGCGTTTGAATTTGGATATTGATGTTACCCAGACGCTCTCCAGCTACTCTGTAGCCGTACAGCAGATGGTGGCAATTGCCCGGGGCCTGAGTATCTCGGCTCAAGTATTGATCTTGGACGAACCAACCTCCAGTCTGGACGACGAAGAGGTAGAGCGCCTCTATGGCGTACTGCGCCAATTGCGCGATCAGGGTATGGCGATTTTGTTTGTCACCCATTTTCTGGATCAGGTATATGCGGTGTGCGACCGTATCACCGTGCTACGCAATGGCGAATTGGTGGGCGAGTATCTGGCCGCTGACTTGGGGCACAACGCGCTGATTGCTGCCATGGTGGGACGTGAAATGGTGGCAAATCCTGCACAAGCAGCGGGCGCGAGCGCCAACGTGCAAAAAGAACAATCTGTATTGCTGCAGACGCGTGGCCTCGCCCGTGCGGGCAGTGTCAAGCCACTGGACCTGACGTTGCATCGCGGAGAGGTGGTGGGCTTGGGTGGCCTGTTGGGCTCGGGACGTACGGAACTAGCGCGTGTGCTCTTTGGCCTGGACCAAAGCGACGCGGGCGAGTTGGTGATAAACGATAGCCCAGTGAAGATGGATTCGCCCGTGGAGGCAATTCGTCTGGGTCTGGGTTTGTGTCCAGAAGACCGCAAGGCCGAAGGCATCATTGGCGAACTCTCGGTACGCGAAAACATTGCGCTTGCCTTGCAGGCACGCCAAGGTCTGTGGCCCTGCATTTCACGGGCCAAGCAAATTGAAATGGCTGAGTACTACGTAAAGAACTTGGGCATCAAAACCAACAGCATTGAAACGCCTATTGGTCAGCTCTCGGGTGGTAACCAGCAAAAGGCAGTGTTGGGTCGTTGGCTGGCTACCAAGCCTAGCCTATTGATTCTGGACGAACCTACTCGCGGCATTGATATTGCGGCTAAGCAGGAAATCATGAACGAAATATTGGTATTGGCAAAACAAGGGATGGCTGTGTTATTCATCTCCTCAGAGATGGAAGAAGTAGTGCGCTTATCGGACCGCATTGTCGTGATGCGCGACCGCGCCAAAGTGGGCGAACTGCCCGGCGGAACGGAAGACCATGCGGTCTACGCCATGATTGCAGGGCAGGCATGAGCATGACAAACAAATCTTCTTGGCTGGTACGGGTGCAAACGCACCATTTGCTGTGGCCACTGGTTACCTTGGCGCTGATTTTGATGGTCAATGCCAGTCTGAATCCGGGTTTCTGGATGCTGCAATGGCGTGACGGTCACCTTTATGGCAGCGTCATCGACATCCTAAATCGCGCCTCACCACTGATGCTGGTGGCTCTGGGCATGACATTGGTAATCGCCACGCGCGGTATCGATATTTCGGTAGGTGCCACAGTGGCCATTAGCGCCGCGGTGGCTGCATTGATGGTTGGTGGCACGCTGGTGATCAACGACGGCGTGGCCCAGCATGTGAGTCGATTTCCGATGTGGTTGGCAATTAGCTGCGCCCTGCTCACGGCACTGGCCTGCGGGCTATGGAACGGGGTGCTGGTCGCCAAGATTGGCTTGCAACCCATCATCGCCACACTGATCCTGATGGTGGCAGGCCGCGGTGTAGCCCAGCTTCTGACAGACGGACAAATTGTCACGGTGTACTACCCACCCTATTTTTTCATTGGCAGTGGCTATCTTTGGGGTTTGCCATTTGCGTTGTTCATTGCCGGATTTGTGTACCTTGTAATGCATCTGGCGGTAACGCGCACGGCACTGGGGCTGTTTATCCAGGCAATTGGCATCAACCCCGCAGCGGCCCGCTTGGCAGGTGTGCGTGAGCGTTTGATCAGCATCTGCGTGTATGCATTTTGCGGCCTCACCGCCGGTGTGGCGGGTTTGATCATTAGCTCCAACGTCAAGAGTGCGGACGGCAACAACGCAGGTAACTTGCTGGAATTGGATGCAATTCTGGCTGTCACTCTAGGCGGCACTTTGCTAACCGGTGGACGCTTCAGCCTGGCGGGCAGCCTGATTGGTGCGCTCATCATTCAGACGCTGACTTCCACCATCTATTCGATTGGTGTTCCACCTGAGATCAATTTGGTAGTGAAGGCAGCTGTGGTGTTCGTAGTCATGCTGATGCAGTCAGCAGAGTTTCGCCGTGCGGTACGCGGCTGGGTGGTGCGCCCAAGCGCAGGGAGCAAAGCATGAAATTAGCAAGCAAATATATCCCCTTAGCGGCCACGGTGTCACTGTTCGCGGTCATGTCGGTGTTTGGCTCGGTGTCTTACAACGGTTTTTTCTCAACACAGGTTTTTTTGAACCTGCTGATCGACAACGCCTTTTTGGTCATTGTGGCTGTGGGCATGACCTTTGTCATTCTGTCCGGAGGCATCGATCTCTCGGTGGGCTCGGTGGTGGCACTTAGCACCATTGTGCTGGCCAAACTGGTAGAGCATTTGCATTGGCATCTGGCGCTAGCCATTCCCCTGGTGCTATGCATGGGAGCATTGTTTGGCGCATTCATGGGCTGGTTGATCCAGCGCTTTCGCCTGCAGCCCTTTATCGTCACTCTGGCTGGCATGTTTTTGGCGCGTGGCATGTGCTATCTCATCAGTATTGATTCAATCAGCATTACCGACCCAACCTACACAATGCTGGCACAAACACGCATCCACCTCTGGGCGGATGGGCCCATGCTGTCCATAAGCGCCATCCTTGCATTGGTGGTCTTGGCCGTTGCAGTATTTTTTGCGCATAACACGCAGTTTGGCCGTACCGTATACGCCATTGGCGGTTCGGAGCATTCGGCTGTGCTAATGGGACTGCCGGTGGCCCGTACCAACGTGACGGTCTATGCACTGAGCGGATTTTGTGCTGCGTTGGGTGGTGTGGTGTTCACCTTCTACATGCTGTCGGGTTATGGCTTGCACGCAGTAGGCTTAGAGCTTGATGCAATTGCTGCAGTAGTGATTGGTGGCGCGCTGCTTAGCGGAGGTGTGGGCTATATGCTGGGCACTCTGTTTGGTGTGCTAACCCTGGGAATCATCCAGACCCTCATCATGTTCGATGGCTCGCTCAGTTCCTGGTGGACGCGCATCGTGATTGGCGCATTGCTATTTGTGTTTTGCGTGTTGCAACGCGTGTTCGAGTCAGGGAGAAAGACCTCCTAATGCCAGGCCGGACACAACATACTTGTAAATGTATGTAATACCGCCTCCCAACCCAGGAACTACCGATGAGCAATACCTTGATCGTGGACGCCTCTCCTAAGACTCAGCAGAAATATCGACCACGTTTCATACAAAGGCTCAATCCGTTGATATGGTTGCAAGGCTGTTTTCTGCGATTGCCATTGGGGGTAAAAATCGCGCTGCCGCCAATGTTTGTGATCATCTGTTTGCTGCTCATTTCAGGCATCGCCTGGTTTGCAAACAGTGGTCTCACGCGCGAATTGCACAATGTGGCCGACACTGGCATGGTCAACATCGACAAGGCGCATCAGTATGAAGCAGCTTTACAAGAGTTGCAGCTGGGCGCATCCCAATTGGTGGCTGCCCTGGCTCTGCAAAAGGATGCCGTCGTCACTGACTCGATGAAAGCGCGCCTCGGTGGCAAGTTGACAGAACTGGAGCAGGCGATTGTAGGCGCCAACAAGGCAGTCGCAACACATGTTGATTCCAACGTAGACACGGAGTTGGTAGACGATTTGCAGGCCATCACCGAAGCCATCGCAACCTACCGACAAGAGTTTGATAAAACACTCACCGTAGCATCCGGAGACAACAACGGTGCAGCCAATGCGTTGACGATGCTTAACGACGCGCATCGTGTCGCGGCAGACAAAATTGCCATTTTGCTCAGCCGGGAAGCTAGTGCCGCCCAAGCCTCGCTGAGCAACGGTGATGCATTGGCCACGCTAAACACCCGCTTGATCATCGGCTTTGTTGTCCTATCTGTGTTGCTCTCGGCACTGATCAGTTGGACCTGCACACGTTACCTGACACAAATTTTGAAACGAGCCAGTGTGATTGCAGCAGCGCTGGAACAGGGTGATTTAACCCGCCGATCGGATATCGAACCCCATGACGTCGCAGGCCACACTGTGCGCGCGCTGTCGGACGTATCGGTCAACCTGAGCCAATTGGTGAAAGACGTGCGTGATTCGGCGACACAGGTAGAACTGGCATCCAAGGAAATTGAAGCCGGTAACCACGACCTGTCCCGTCGCACTGAGCAGCAGGCCAACATTTTGCAGGAGACGGCTGCCTCTATTGCGGATCTCAGCAACACGGTGAGAAACAGCGCAGAAAGCGCCCAGCAGGCAAACCGACTCGCCATGAATGCGTCGACGGTGGCGCAGCGCGGTGGTGAAGTGGTGCACCAGGTAGTGCAAACCATGAAGGGAATCAATGACGCGTCTCGCAAAATTGCGGACATTATTGGCGTGATTGATGGCATCGCTTTTCAAACCAACATCCTGGCACTTAACGCCGCGGTGGAAGCTGCGCGTGCTGGCGAGCAAGGGCGTGGCTTTGCCGTAGTTGCATCGGAAGTGCGCAGTCTGGCCGGCCGCAGCGCGGACGCGGCCAAAGAAATCAAGAGTCTGATCCATGCCAGTGTGGAGCGCGTGGGTTCCGGCTCTATTTTGGTTGACCAGGCAGGAATCACCATGACCGAAGTGGTAAATTCCATTCGCCAAGCTACTGAATTAATGGGTGACATCAGCGCAGCCAGTTCCACGCAAAGCGATGGCGTTTCTCAGGTGGATGAGGCGATGAAACAAATGGATAAAACCACGCAACAAAATGCTGCCTTGGTCGAACAAATGGCGGCCGCGGCCAGCAGCCTGAGAAACCAGGCCGGTGGTTTGGTGCAAATGGTTGAGGTGTTCAAATTGGGGGCTACCGATTGATGTGCCCATATTGAATGCTGGAGGCTGCACCTGCGTAACCCTGGGCTACGGGATTAATCCAAAACGGGTGTATTGATGGAAGTACGAAGAACGCCAGAGCCAGATGCTGGCCACGCTGCAAGATGACAATGTAGGGTTGCTCCGCTGCAGTTGCTGGGCAACTGGAAGAGTCGCATCCCATACGATGTTTTCATCGCCTGCTCGTCAGTGACCAGTGACGTAACCAAAGTGGGCTGTCTGGCATAAATTCTTGGGCCAGCACGGAGTGAACAAGAGCCTGATTGCCCAGTTCATGCTGGCGCCGTTCGGCAAAGTCGTCGACATCTAATGCGAAGTCAAGGAACTGGACGCAGAACTACGCAAGGCTATTCAGCAACGCCAGTGCTCGATTCTGCACTCGATCACGGCCCATCCGATGGACTACACGTCGTGACCAGGTTTGGCGGGAGAGTTTGGATCGTTCTCGGAAAAAGTGACGTGTTGATCATTTGACCTTGTCCTTGGGTAATTGCCTGTCTCGTCCACGAGTCGGGTGAAGGGCGCCCAGTACAGCAGACTGTAATTCAGTGAGACTCAGAAATTACACAATCAAGGAAAGTCTTGCCACGCATTGATGCGCCTCGGGAATAAAAAAAGCACCAGACTCTGGTGCTTTTTTATATTGCTGCAAGCAGCTTTGGCGTTACGGCCTAGACAGAAACAGCAGCCTTGCGGCGACGCGAGGTGCCCAAAATGCCCAGCAGGCCAGCACCCATCAGAGCCAGGGAACCTGGTTCAGGCACCTTGCTGGTCGTGGTTTTCACATTGGCGGCCACAGACAACAGCTTCACGAAGTCGTTGATAGTATCCATTGCACCACCACCGTAGCCGGAGTTGTATGCACTGATCAGCCACCAGCTGGAATAAGTAGTGCTGTCTGTCGTGTTGTAAGTGACATCAGTTCCTGTGCCGCCGGTGTTGGTAGCCGTCGTTGTGCCTGCCGTTCCGTAGTTCTTGACCGAAGTCCAGCCATTGGCCGCGTTCAAGGTAGTGGAATTGGTTGCCTGGCCCACACTGGTACCGGTCAAGGTCTTACCCGTAATGGTTGGGGTGCCCGCACCGGTGTACGCCAATACGGTGATGTCCGCATCGCTAGCCCAGTAGCCCAGGGTCAGGCTGGTGATGTTCACGGCCGAACCAAAACTCAGCAGGATCAGATCCGTACCATTCTGGTTGTCAGCCGTGTGCGTGGGGCTGGTCGCATCTTCGTTGACAGACACTACGCCCAAACCCAAGCCAGAACCCCAGTTACGAACGTTTGCTGCTGCAAATGCGGTGCCCGTGGTCGGAGCCGCGACAGTACCCGTACCTGTGGAGTAAGCCTGGGCATTCAGCGTAGTACCGCCAGCAGAGCCGCAGGTCAGGGTATTACCAATGCTCGTGGAGTTATTGCAACCAGAATCCAGCGCCCAAGTACCCGCTGCAAAGCTAGGTGCGGACAACAGAGCGAATGCACCGCACAACAACCATTGTTTGACGGAACCGTGGTTTGCAGAATGGGTTTTCATCATTTTTCCTCTTGAACCGAATTAAGCGAAGCGACGACTGCAAAAATCTGTCGGCCATATGTAAACAACAAAGCAACACTCATGCCAAACAAATAAACCATTTATTATCAATAACTTATGCAATTCATTGCCATTTGATGTGTTACATATGTAAAGGATTTCGACACAAAATAAAGTCCATACAACGCGATTTAGCGCAAGCTTTTGAGCAAGCTGTCGGCCTCGGCCATGGTCTCAAAACGGCGTCCGGATTTCAGGGCCGCCTCGACCTCGTCACGGGCCTCTGTTTTGCGTCCCGATTGGGCCAGAACCGCCGCCAGGTGGTAACGGATGTCCGGGTTGCCGGGCTCGCGCAGGCGTGCATCGCGCAGTAGTTGCAAGGCGCGATCCACCTGGCCGTTCTGAAACAAGGCCCAGCCCAGGGTGTCGATCGCGTTGGCATTACTGGGTGCCTTGGCCATAGCCTTTTCAGCCACGGTGACCGCCGAGGGATCTTTCAAGCGCAACAGCACATTGGCCAGGTTATTCAAGGCATCAGCGTCGTCAGGAGACAGCGCCAGCAAAGACTCATAGCTGGTGCGGGCTGCGGCGTAGTTGCCCGCACGCGCATAGCCATCGGCCAGAGCGCGACGCACCGAGACATCCTGTGGCCGGGTTTTCAACCATTGCTCCGCCAACTGCACGGCGGGTTTACCGCCGTCCTGGCCTGACAAGGCGCGGAACAAGCGCAGCAGCGTGTCCGAGCTAGGCTCGATCTGGAGGGCTCGGCGGTAGTTGTCGATTGCAGCTGCAGATTGGCCACGGGCCTGCGCAACGTCTCCCAACAGGCTGTAGCCAATCGCCCGTTTCGGCGCCAACGCGAGAACCTGGCGTGCACGTTGCTCGGCCTTGGCAGGATTTGCCTGCCGCAACTCCACGTCGGTCATCAAGGCCAAAGCAGGCAGGAAGTCAGGCTTGCTGGACAAGGCTTTTTCCAGGCTATAGGCGGCCCCCGCAGGGTTGTTCGCCGTCATTTGCAAGGTTGCGATTTCGGTTTGCTGAGGTGCGTTGAAGTCGGCGAAACGGGTTGCGCCGGAGAAGGTGGAACGCGCACCTTCGAGATCGCCATTGGCCAATTGGGCGCGGCCATACACCAGCATCACAGGCAAGTTGTCGCCCGCCTTGGCAGACAGGCGCTTGGCGGCCTCCAATGCCAATGCCGGCGCGCGGTTGCGCAAATGGAACTCCACCAGCGAGGTACCGGGGCGCAATTCGCCAGGGCCGGAGATATCGTTGGCTTTTTCCAGCCAGCGCTGCGTTTCCGCGGTTTGACCGCGACGATCGGACACATTGGCCATCTCGTACATGGCATCCACATTCTTGTCATCGGACTGCAAGATGGCGGCCAAGCGGGTTGCGGCCGAGTCATAGGCCTTGTTCAGCATATCTAGCCGGGCCAAATTCAGCTTGGGCTGCAGCAGGCTGCCATCCAGTGCCAGAGCGCGCTCGAAGCTGGCCTTGGCGGCTACCCGGTTGCCGCCCTGGGCCTGGGCCATGCCCAGCATGTTCAGGAACCCGGCATTGCCGGGCTGCTGCTTCACCAATTTGTCGGCAATGGCCAAGGCTTTGTCAGAGAGTCCGTCTCGCAAGTACAAAATCACCAGACCGGTGCCCGCCTGTGTTTGCTTGGGGTCTTTAAAGGCGGTTTCCAGCTGCGCA
Organism: Rhodoferax sp. GW821-FHT07F03; assembly: GCF_059418745.1. Lineage (NCBI taxonomy): Bacteria > Pseudomonadati > Pseudomonadota > Betaproteobacteria > Burkholderiales > Comamonadaceae > Rhodoferax > Rhodoferax sp. GW821-FHT07F03. Next base: position 164,176 of record NZ_JBWKQM010000001.1, on the reverse strand, counting down.
ATCGCGTCGCCGGTCTGGCCACCGCCCAGCAAACTCATACCCAACGCGGTGTGAAATTCGGGTGCATTTTTAGTCGCCAAAGCCTGCTGCATCAAAGCTGTCGCCTTGGCGTTATGCCCCAAGGCCATATGGGCGCCAGCCAACATGGTGATGGCCTGGCCATCGCCAGGCTGCGCCTTGACGTACGCCTCCAATAGATCGGAGGCACGACCGAAATTGCCCTCGGCCATATTGATCTGCGCCAGCAACTTGGACACCGGGCTATTGCCCTGGATCTTTTGGAAGGAGTCCAGATAAGGCTTGGCCTTTTCGGTCTCACCCAATCCAAAATGCGCCAGCCCGTTGAGCATCAGCAGCTGTGGACGGTACTGGATGAAGGGTACCGGCACAGGGTCCAAAAAAGCCGTGACCTCGGCCAGGGCCGAGCGCACGGCAACAGGTTTGCCGTCGCGCTCAGCCAGCAGGGCCTTGAGATAAGCCGCGCGCGGCTCGCTTGGCGACAAGCGCTGCACCTCGGCCACGTCCTTGGCGGACTCTGCATATTTTCCTAAATCGATAGCAATACCCGCACGGGCGACGCGCGCTTCCACATGTTTCGCATCCAGCTGCAAGGCAGCGTCATAGGCCGCCACGGCGCCACGCAAGTCACCTTGGACGTGGGCCAAAGAACCCTTTTGATAACGCGCCTCCGCTGAATTGGGTGCCAGGGCCAAGGCCCGGTCTATGGCCGAATTGGCCTCGCTGAACTGGCGCGAACGAATGCGCACCGGCACCTCGGCCAGCCAGACTTCCGCACTGCGGCCGTCCACGATACGGGCTTCATCGATGGCTTTCAACGCATCCCGTGGCTCACCAATGTCTGCGCTGGCAGATGCACGCAGCAGCAAAAGCTGGATTTGCGTGGCAGGCGGCAAACCGGTGGGATTGAACAAGGCTTGGCTCAGCATCAACTTGTGCTTGCCCTGGGCGATAAACGCTTGGGCCAGCGGTACCACGACTTCGGCCCGGTTCACCCCCAAGCGCAGCGCTTCATTCAACGCAACCTCGGAAGCCACCGCCTCGCCATTCGCCAGCAAAGCCTTGCCCAGCAGCACCTGGACGGGCAGCATGTTTTTGTCGATTTGAAGCGCATTCTTCAGCTGGATGATGGCGCCGGGCATGTCGTGGCGCTCATAGCGACTCAGCGCATCTTCGTAATAACGCGATGCCTTGCTGTCTGACACCGCATAGGAGGAAACGCTGGTGGCACACAGCAAAGCCAAAAGCGTGGCGCGCCCGGCAAAAGCCGCGCTGCTAGAAAGGGGAAATAGCTTCATGGAGGGCAACTCTTGGCAGCGGGCGCACGGTGCGGCCCATCCAGGAATGTTAGCCCATGTAACAAAGCCTTTACAGGAGGAATCTCCCCACTCCGTGAGGAAATGGACTATCGGTGATTTGCTTCACATCCCGCTACAACACCCAAAATCTGCGTGATACAAACCGGCAGACCGGTATCACGCCGAAGCGGCAAAACGCTCGAATCCACGCGCCCGCAGCACGCAGGCCGGGCATTCGCCACAGCCGTAGCCCCAGGCTTGGCGGTGGCCACGGTCGCCCAGGTAGCAGGTGTGGGTGTGCTCCACGATCAGGTCTACCAACGCCTGGCCACCCAATTGCCGTGCCAGTTCCCAGGTTTGCGCCTTGTCTATCCACATCAACGGGGTTTCAATCAAATACCGTTTGTCCATGCCCAACGACAAAGCCAGTTGCATGGCTTTCATGGTGTCATCGCGGCAATCCGGGTAGCCCGAAAAATCGGTCTCGCACACGCCGGTGACGATAACTTCCAGATTACGCCGGTAGGCCAGGGCTGCAGCCAGGGTCAAAAACAACAGATTACGCCCGGGCACAAAGGTGTTGGGCAGGCCACTCTCCTCCATCTTGAACGCCATGTCACGGGTCAGCGAGGTCTCACTCACCTGGCCCAGAACGGACAAATCCAGCAGATGGTCTTCGCCCATCTTGCCGGCCCACTGCGGGAATTGCAGCTTGATCTGCTCCAGCACGCGCAGACGAGCCTGCAGCTCTACATGGTGGCGCTGGCCATAATCAAACGCAACCGTCTCCACATGGTCGTACTTGGACAAAGCCTGGGCCAGGCAGGTGGTGGAGTCCTGCCCACCGGAAAACAAAACAAGAGCGCGGGAATGCATGGTCGGATTTCAATAACAGTAAAAAGCTTTATAGGCTATTTTCGTAGAAGACGACAGCCGGCGCCCAGGCCGAGGCAGGTAGGATGCGACCATGAAATTCCTCCTGCGCCTGGTCCGCACATTGTTCAGATACACACTGACACCCCTGATCGCCCTGCTGCTGGTATTCGAAGAATGGGGTTGGGAGCCGCTGGCCCGGCTGATGGACAGGCTGGCGCATTTACCGGTCTGGTCGCATTTGGAGCGCCTGGTGCGGCGCCTGCCGCCGTATGCCGCCCTGCTGGTATTTTTTGTGCCCATGCTAACGCTGCTGCCCATCAAGCTGCTGGCCTTTTACTGGATCAGCAAAGGGCATGCCTTGCTGGGCCTGCTGGTGGTGCTGGCAGCCAAGCTGCTGGGCACAGCGGTAGTGGCCCGCCTATTCCACCTAACGCAGCCGGCACTCATGCAGCTACCCTGGTTCAGCCGCCTATACCAACGCTGGAAAGCATGGAAGGACGAATTGATTGCCCAAGTCAGAAACAGCCGGCCCTGGCGCATAGCCCGAGCGAGTTCACGCACCGTGCGCCAAGTCAGCCGTAAGCTGCTGGAAACCCTGCGCCAGGCCTTCCGCTAGCCTTCAAAGGTCTTATAAGCTTTTTAGGGCTCTAGCGCAGATACTACCTGCGCTAGCAGCTATAAAAACGATAGTACTTAGAAATCAAACTCAATGTGAGTGGCGTGGCACGGTCGAACCGCGGCAGCCCACCAGGAAGTCGAAATCGCAGCCATCGTCGGCCTGCAGCACGTGGTCCACGTACAGGCGGGCATAGCCCCCCGACAGCGGCTTGGGTACGTTGCCTGCCAGGGCGGCCAGGCGCTCGGCCAGCTCGGCATCGCTGATGTCCAGATGCAAGCGGCCTTGTTCGCAGTCCAGCTCGATGAAGTCACCATCGCGCACGGCGGCCAGCGGGCCACCGGCAGCGGCCTCAGGTGCCACGTGCAGCACGACGGTGCCGTAGGCGGTGCCACTCATGCGGGCGTCGGAGATGCGCACCATGTCTTTTACGCCCTGGCGCAGCAGCTTGGGTGGCAGGCCCATATTGCCGACCTCGGCCATGCCGGGGTAACCCTTGGGGCCGCAGTTCTTCATCACCATCACGCAGCTGGCGTCGATGTCCAGGTTTTCATCGACGATGCGTTCCTTGTAATGCTCCAGGTTCTCGAACACCACGGCGCGGCCGCGGTGCTTGAGCAGCGCGGGCGTAGCCGCCGATGGCTTGAGCACCGCGCCGCGTGGCGACAGGTTGCCGCGCAGGATGCAGATGCCACCGTCGGCGATCAACGGGTTATCGATGGGGCGGATGACTTCGTCGTTGTACTGGGGTGCTTCACGCACGTTGTCCCACATGGACTTGCCGTTCACCGTCAACGCATCGGGGTGCGGCAGCAGGCCATTCTCGCCCAGGCGGCGCAGCACGGCGGGCAGGCCACCGGCGTAGTAGAACTCTTCCATCAGGAAGCGGCCCGAAGGCTGCAAGTCCACGATAGTTGGGGTGTTACGGCCGATGCGGGTCCAGTCTTCCAGGTCCAGCTGCACACCGATACGGCCGGCAATGGCCTTCAAATGGATGACGGCATTGGTCGAGCCACCGATGGCGGCGTTGGTGCGGATGGCATTCTCGAAGGCTTCGCGGGTCAGAATCTTGGACAGGGTCAGGCCTTCGCGTGCCATCTCCACCGCGCGCGAACCCGACATATGGGCCAGCACGTAGCGGCGCGAATCCACTGCGGGAATTGCGGCGTTGTGCGGCAGCGAGGTGCCCAGGGCCTCGGCCATACAGGCCATGGTGGAGGCCGTGCCCATGGTGTTGCAGGTGCCGGCGGAACGCGACATGCCGGCTTCGGCGGCAAAGAATTGGTGTTCGTTGATCTCGCCGGCTTTCAGCGATTCATGCAGCTGCCAGACGGCAGTACCGGAGCCGATGTTCTTGCCATCCAGCTTGCCGTTCAGCATGGGGCCGCCGGTGACGACGATGGCCGGGATGTCGCAGCTGGCCGCGCCCATCAGCAAAGCCGGCGTGGTCTTGTCGCAGCCGGTGAGTAGCACCACCGCATCGATGGGGTTGCCACGGATGGCTTCTTCCACGTCCATGCTGGCCAGATTGCGGGTCAGCATGGCGGTGGGGCGCAGATTCGATTCGCCGTTGGAGAACACCGGAAACTCGACCGGGAAGCCTCCAGCCTCGAAGATGCCGCGCTTCACATGCTCGGCGATCTTGCGGAAGTGGGCGTTGCAGGGAGTCAGCTCAGACCAGGTATTGCAGATGCCGATGATGGGACGACCGTCGAACTCATGGTCGGGAATGCCCTGGTTCTTCATCCAGCTGCGGTACATGAAGCCGTTTTTATCGGCAGAGCCAAACCACTCCGCAGAACGCATTTTTTTCGGGGTATCAGTCATAGTAAATTTTTCAAAGAAGAGCGGCTACGGAAATCAGCCGCGGGGGATTTGCGGGCGGTAAAAAGCGCTGCAACAAGCAGAACAGCAAAAGCAGCGCGCCCACCACGATGCGCGTCCACCACGAACTCAAAGACTCATCAAAAGAAATCAATGCTTGGATGATGCCCACTGCGTGCATACCGTAGCAAAGCATGTAGAAGATGAACATGACACCAGCCAGCGTAGAGCAAAAACCAGACGGTATGTACACGCCAATCAGCGCAGAGCGCACTGACAAGCCCATCAACATGGCAGAGTATTCGCTGCCGCCGACGGCATACACGTTGCACCCCAAAGATGCGCAGTACGCCAAGGAAATGCCCCCAGCAACGCCACCAAAACGATGACGGTCCCTATGAAAATGGATGCGTCAGCCCATACAGACAAACGTATTTGCGATACCGCCGGGTAAAACTCACGGGTCATACTAATTGAATCAATGCTAATCAGGTAGCACAAGCCGTACACCAAGAACATGCCTGCCAGAGTCACCCAGAAATGCTGCAGGCGGTCTATCCGCGTAAGCTGCAGCGCTGGGTTGGCACTGGTGCCTAACATTATTTGTTCTTGTTGTAGACGTCAACAAACACGGCTGCCAGCAACACCAGACCCTTAATGATCTGCTGGTAATCAATACCGATGCCCATGATGGACATACCGTTGTTCATCACGCCCATGATGAAGGCGCCAATCACCGCCCCCATCACCTTGCCAACGCCACCGGACGCCGACGCGCCACCGATGAAGCAGGCTGCAATCACGTCCAGCTCAAATCCCAACCCACCCTTGGGCGTGGCGGTGTTCAGCCGCGCGGCAAACACCAGTCCGGCCAGCGCAGCCAGCACGCCCATATTGATGAAGGTGTAGAAGGCCAGACGCTCGGTTTTGATGCCCGACAGCTTGGCGGCCTTTTCGTTGCCGCCAAGGGCGTAGACGCGACGGCCAATGGTGGTCCGACTGGTCACGAAGTCAAACAACGCAATCAGCAGCGCCATGACGATCAGCACATTGGGCAGGCCCTTGTAGGATGCCAGCAGGTAACTGAAGGTGATCAGCAAGGCCGAGAAAATCACCATCTTGCCCCAAAAGAAGGCCGTGGGTTCGCCAGTCACACCGTGTTTTTGCTGATTGGCTCGTGCTCGTATACCCGCCACCACCAGTGCCAGGGCCACCAATACACCCAGCAGCAAAGAGGTCATGCGCAAACCTTCGGAGCTGAACAGATCGCCAATGAAACCCGAACTGAGCATCTGAAAAGTATCTGGGAATGGCCCCACCGACTGCCCTTGCAGCAACGCCAGCGCCAGCCCCCGGAACACCAGCATGCCCGCCAACGTGACGATGAAGGAGGGAATGCGGAAGAAGGCGACGAAGTAACCTTGCATGGCCCCGATCAGCCCACCTACAGCCAGGCAGAGAATGGCCGTGGGCAGGTAATGCCATTCGTAATTAACCATCAGCACCGCAGCCACCGCGCCTACAAAGCCGACGATGGAGCCGACCGACAGGTCGATGTGGCCCGCCACGATCACCAGCAGCATACCCAGCGCCATGATGACGATGTAGCTGTTTTGCAGCACCAGGTTGGTCAGGTTCAACGGCTGCATCAGCGTGCCGTTGGTCATGAACTGGAAGAAGGCCATGATGGCCACCAGCGACAGCAGCATGCCATATTCGCGCAGGTTGCTTTTGAAGAAGCTCAGGCCCGAAGGCGCGGCGGTGACAGCAGAGGCCGCAGGGGTTGTAGTTGTTTTTTCCATGATCTGAATGTTCTAGTAATGCTCTAGTTGGCGCTGACGATGGCGCGCATGATTTTTTCCTGGCTCGCCTCGGCGGTTGGCATTTCGGCCACAAACCGCCCTTCGTTCATCACGTAGATGCGGTCCGACAGGCCCAGCAGCTCGGGCATTTCGGACGAAATCACGATCACGCACTTGCCCTCGGCCGCGAGTTGCGCAATCAGGGTATAGATTTCGAACTTAGCCCCCACGTCAATGCCGCGTGTGGGCTCGTCCAGAATCAATACCTCGGGATTGGTGAACAGCCATTTGCTCAGCACCACTTTTTGCTGGTTGCCACCCGACAGGTTGACCACTTTCTGGTCTACACCCGAGCAGCGAGTGCGCATTTTTTCGCGGTAACCCTGGGCCACGGCAAACTCGCGACCATCGTCGATCACGCCGTTTTTGGACACGCCAGGTAGATTCGCCAGCGAGGTGTTCCACTGGATGTCTTCGTTCAACACCAGGCCGTTGCCCTTGCGGTCTTCGGTGACGTAGGCCAGGCCGTGCGCCACGGCTTTTTGCACCGTGGACACGTCGATTTCCTTACCGTGCAGCATCGCCTTGCCGCTGATGCGCTGGCCCCAGGATTTACCAAACACACTCATCGCCAACTCGGTGCGGCCCGCGCCCATCAGGCCGGCAATGCCGACGATTTCGCCACGCTTGACGGTCAGGTTGATGCCTTTAACCATCTCGCGGTCGGCATGCTGTGGGTGGTAGGCGCGCCAGTCGCGCAGCTCGAACACGGTCTCACCAATATTCGGCGTACGTTTGGGGTAACGGTCGGCCATTTCGCGGCCCACCATACCGCGAATCACGCGGTCTTCGCTAATGGATTCGGCGCGGCAGTCCAGCGTCTCCACCGTGGTGCCGTCACGCAAAATGGTGATGGAGTCGGCCACCTTGGAGATTTCGTTGAGCTTGTGCGAAATCAGAATGCAGGCAATGCCCTGGGCTTTGAGTTCTAGCAGCAGCATCAACAGCGCATCGCTGTCGGTTTCGTTCAGGCTGGCCGTAGGCTCATCCAGGATCAGCAGTTTGACTTCTTTGGACAGCGCCTTGGCAATTTCGACCAATTGCTGCTTGCCCACGCCGATATTGGTGATCAGCGTGTTGGGGGATTCTTTGAGGCCGACCTTCTTTAGCAAGGCCTGGGTCTGGCTGTGTGCCGCCATCCAGTCGATCACTCCGTTGTGCGCGGTCTCGTTGCCCAAAAAGATGTTTTCGGCAATCGACAGCAGCGGCACCAAAGCCAGCTCCTGGTGAATGATGATGATGCCCTGTTGCTCGCTGTCGTGAATGCCGCTGAATCGGCGCTCCTCATCCATGTAGCGGATTTCTCCGCTATAGGTGCCATGGGGATAGACACCCGACAAGACCTTCATCAAGGTTGACTTTCCTGCGCCGTTTTCACCCACCACGGCATGTATCTCGCCTGCATGCACACGCAGATTGACCTTATTCAACGCAACCACTCCGGGGAATGTCTTGCGGATGTCGTGCATCTCCAGAATTGTTTTCAACGCCTATTCCTCTTTTAGACTTACGCAGCGCCCGTGGGCGCGGTGGTACTCACCTGCCCTCGGGCGCTGCGTAAACCGTGCTTCAGTTGAAAGCAAATTGCATCTCAGGCACAACGATCCTGCTCCACGAGACGCAGGATCGTCGGCCGTCACGGCTTACTTGACTTGCGATTCCTTGTAGTAACCGCTGTCAATCAGGATTGGCTTCCAGTTGGAAGCATCTACAGCCACTGGCTTGAGCAGGTAAGCAGGCACGACCTTGATGCCGTTGTTATAGGTCTTGGTGTCGTTGATTTCAGGCTTCTTGCCGGACAACTCGGCATCCACCATATTGGCGGTCACCTTGGCCAGCTCACGGGTGTCCTTGAAGATGGTGGAGTACTGTTCACCACGCAGAATGGACTTCACCGAAGGTATTTCCGCGTCCTGGCCGCTCACAATGGGGCAAGGCTGGGTCTTGGTGCAGTAGCCCACACCCTTGAGGGAAGACAGAATCCCGATGGAAATGCCGTCATAAGGGGACAGCACGGCATCGACCTTGTCCTTGGCATAGAAGGCGGACAGCAAGTTGTCCATACGGGCCTGGGCCACAGCACCATCCCAACGCAGGGTACCGACCTTGTCCATGCCCATTTGCTTGCTGCGCACCACCAGCTTGCCGCTGTCGATGTACGGCTTGAACACGCTCATCGCGCCGTCGTAGAAGAAGAAGGCGTTGTTGTCATCTGGCGAACCACCAAACAACTCGATATTGAACGGACCCTTGCCTTGTTTCAGGCCCAGCTTGTCCACAATGGTGCCGGCTTGCAACACGCCGACCTGGAAGTTGTCGAACGTAGCGTAGTAATCCACGTTCTTAGAGCCCTTGATCAGACGGTCATAGGCAATGACCTTGACGCCCTTGTCGGCAGCGTTTTGCAGCGCCTTGGACAGCGTGGTTCCGTCAATCGAAGCAATCACCAGGACCTTGGCACCCTTGGTAACCATGTTCTCGATTTGGGCGAGCTGGTTAGGGATGTCGTCGTCAGCGTACTGCAAATCGGTCTTGTAGCCGCGCTCCTTGAGTACCTTGACCATGTTGTCGCCGTCAGCGATCCAGCGGGCCGAAGATTTCGTGGGCATGGAAATGCCGATGGTTCCCTTGTCTTGTGCATTGGCCTGGGGTGCGAAACCCATAGCAGCCAGGGCCATGCTGGCCAGCAAGGTTTTGATAAACGTACGTTTCATTGGATGTCTCCGTTGGTTAAAAAAACGCCCCCAGTATCAAGGGCGTCGTGGTTCGCGCAGATAAGTATTTACGCTTGGGGAACTCTTGCAGCCACTTCCATCGGAAAGATACTTTCTTCAGTCAGAATGCGTTTTTGCAAAGTCTTGCCTGCCTTCAAATTTATCATGACGGCCATGAGCTTCGGGCCCAGTAACGGCCCGCACTCAACAGACACGTTCAATTTACCAGTAATCATGGCGTCGAACGCGCCCTTCACCGCATCGATGGACATAATCATGATGTCCTTGACGGGTTTGAACGTAGCGTCTTCAACCGCCTGGCTGGAACCAATCGCCATGCCCTCGTTGCGCGCAAACAGCACATTGATCTTCTTGCCCTCGGCCTTTAAAAATACCTCCATGACTTCCTTCCCCTTGGCACGGGTGAAGTCGCCATCCACGTTCTGAGCAATGAAGGAACGAATGGCCTTGATCTGATTTTTCTGCCTTTGCTGTGCATCAGAGAACTTCAACTCAATTCCGGCTTCTGCGACAGAAGCCTTGATGGAATCGGCATTAACGGTATGCCATTCGCTTTCGGCACCCACTTGGCTAAAACCCAGAATAATTTTCTCCTGTGCAAATGCAGCGGATGGCAGCAGGCCGATAAAAAACACAGCAGCCAGTACAGCTGTAAGGGTACGGCAATTGATTTTTATAGCGCCTCCTAATTGATTTCGTAGTTTGCCCGGCCTGCTATTTCAGGCCAGCATGTAGCCGGTCTTCACCGTGGTGTAGAACTCTGCTGCGTAGCGCCCCTGCTCGCGCGGACCGTAGCTGGATCCCTTGCGCCCGCCAAAAGGCACGTGGTAATCGACACCCGCTGTAGGCAAATTGACCATGGTCATCCCCACATCCGCATGGCGCTTAAAATGCATCGCGGTTTTCAGCGATGTAGTGCATATACCGGCACATAAGCCAAATGGAGTGTCGTTCGCCAAAGCCAGCGCATGCTCGTAGCTATCTGCACGCAGTACGCAGGCAACGGGGCCGAAAATTTCTTCGCGGGCCAAGCGGTGCTCTGGCTTCGCAAGGAACAATGCGGGACTCATGTAGTGTCCAGGTGTAGGACGCTCCAAGACAGCGCCCCCAAAAATATGCTCCGTACCTTCTGCACGGGCGATTTCCATCCAGGCCAAGTGCTGTACCAACTGACTGCGATCCACCACCGGACCTATGGCCGTATCCCGCTCCAACGCATGCCCAACCTTCAGCTTGATCATCCGTTGACGCAGCTGCGATACAAATGCGTCATGCACCGCCGTTTCCACAATCAACCGGCTGGATGCGGTGCAGCGCTGGCCCGTTGAGAAATATGCGCCCTGCACAGCACAATCCACCGCTTGGTCTAGGTCCGCGTCGGCCAACACCACCAAAGGATTTTTGCCGCCCATCTCCAACTGCACCTTCGCGCGCCGCGCCGAGGTGGCCTGCAAGATGCGCTCACCTGTCGCCACCGAACCAGTAAAGCTCAAAGCATTTACGCGCGGGCTATCGACCAGAGTCTGACCCACCTCACGGCCGCTACCCATGACCAGATTGAAAACGCCTGCCGGTAGACCAGAACGACTAATGATCTCCGCCAACGCCCAACCGCAGGCTGGCACTAACTCAGCGGGCTTGAATACCACGCTATTACCATAAGCGAGCGCCGGTGCAATCTTCCATGCAGGAATGGCAAACGGGAAATTCCACGGAGCGATAATGCCAACCACCCCCACCGGCTCACGCGTCACGTCAACTTGCACACCCGGCCGCACAGAGGCCATGGCCTCACCCGCAATGCGCAAGGCCTCGCCGGCAAAAAATTTGAATATCTGGCCCGCCCGTGTGACCTCGCCCACGGCTTCTGGCAAAGTCTTACCCTCTTCCCGAGCAAGTAGATTGCCCAACTCAGCTTTGCGAGCCAGGATTTCGCTGCCAATTTGGTCCAGTACGTCGAATCGACGCTGCGGTGTACTCTGACTCCAATGCGACAAAGCCTCGGCAGCGGCACGTATCGCCAGTTCGGTCTGGTTACGATCAGCACGTGCGTACTCTGCAACTACTTCACGGGTATCAGACGGATTTTCACTAATGCCGGTGGTGACACCCGTCTCCCAGCGACCATTGATGTATTGCCGGGCAGTCTGCAGTTTTTCGCCTGATGTCATGTAGATGTGATTGCCAATGTGCGAGCAGTTTAGAAATAAAATTCATATCAATCTAATCATTTTTTCAACAAAATACATATCAATGTCTGCATTCTGGAAAACCCCATGACGAATTACACCCACTGGTTCATCCGCGCTCGGCTGAAAACCCGACAGCTTTTGTTGCTGGTGGCCCTGGCGGAAGAAGGCAACATCCACCGGGCAGCCCAAGTGCTCAACATGACTCAGCCCGCTGCGTCAAAGTTGCTCAAAGACTTGGAAGACGTGCTGGAGGTGTCGCTATTCGACCGTCTGCCACGCGGCATGCAGCCCACTTGGTATGGCGAAACCATGATCCGCCATGCTCGCGTAGCCCTGGCTAGCCTGAACCAGGCACACGAAGAACTCACTGCGCTCAAAGCCGGACGCTTTGGCCAAGTCAGCATCGGTGCGATCACCTCACCGGGGCTCACACTGCTGCCGTCGGCTGTTGCCCTGGTCAAGCAGGAGCAACCCACGCTGCGTATTGCACTGGACATCGATACAAGCCCGGCGCTGATTGAGCGACTACAACAGGGCAAACTCGACATCCTGGTGGCCCGCCTTTTCGCCGAACACGATAAGACCAATCTGCGTTACGAACCCTTAGTAGAAGAGCCGGTATGCGCTGTCGTCCGACCAGGCCACCCGCTGATTGGCATGACAGGACTGACCTTGCGCGACGTAGTGGGCGCCGGCTGGATCGTCCCGCCGGCCGGCAGTGTGCTACGCCACCGGTTTGAGCTGATGTTCCAGGAGGTAGGGCTGGCCACGCCGTTGAATGTGGTTGAAAGCGCCGCCCTGCTCTTCATCACCCGCATGCTGCAGCAAAGCGATATGGTGGCCGTAATTGCCGCCGATGTCGCCAAGTACTATGCTGCCCACGGCATTGTTTCCATAGTGCCGTTGGAAATACCATGCCATATGGATGCATTCGGCATCATCACCCGTACCGACCGCCTACCCTCCCCCGCAGCCAAGGTGATGATGAAGGCCCTGAAGACCGCCAGTCTGTCACTATACGGATGCAAGCTGGAGGCCGAATAAAGCTAAGCTGTCAAGCCCAGCCGGCATCCACCTTGAACTCTTGGGCGGTGCACATGGCGCCGTCACTGGAGGCCAGGAACAAAACCATGCGCGCGATATCTGCGGGCAAAATTTTGTCGGGCAGGCACTGGGTGCGCTGCAAATTGGCCTCGCCCTCGGCATCCAGCCACAGCTGGACCTGGCGCTCGGTCATCACCCAACCAGGCGAGACGGTGTTGATGCGAATGCGATCCTGGCCCAGGCTCTTGGCCAAGCCACGCGTCAGGCCATTCACCGACGACTTGGCGATCGCATAGCAGGGGTAGCCCGTGCCCTTGGTCTGCCAGCCGGTGGACCCCAGGTTGATGATGGAACCACCACCCAGTCGGCGCATGCCCGGCACCACCGACTGGATTGCAAAAAATGCCGGCCGCTCGTTGATGGCCATTCGCTGGTCGTAGTACTGGGGGGTGACCGACTCCAGCGTGTGGCGGTCGTCGCTGGCCACGTTGTTAACCAGTGCCGAAAAGTCGCCCAGAACCGCAGCGGCATCCTGTATGGCCGTTTGCAGCGCAGCCACATCCCGCACATCGCAGGTACGCCACCAGGGCGCGGCATGGCCGGCGTCCTGCAACTGCTGTGCCAGCGCGCGACTGGCATCTTCGGCCACATCCACAAAGGCGACCCGTGCGCCCTGCTCCACAAATGCCGAGACGATGGCCGCGCCAATACCACCGCCGCCGCCAGTCACAAAGACCGGCAGGTTACGCAAACTGGGGTAGGTGGAGTCCAATGCGGCGCCGGAAGATGTCGCCTGCGAATTAATGTTATTTGTCATTGCAAAATATATATCTTTAAATGCAAAAAATAATGCATTTTGATATAACTATGCCCTGCGCACCCCATCCACGTCAAGCACCGGACCTATTTACGCGCCGAACAAGGCGCAGCTTTTCACTTCAACCAACACACCATCTGCCGCCGCAGGATTTATAAAAAATATGGCTCTATCGCATGTATTACGTGCATCAGCAGCTATGAAATAAATAGCAATCACCCATCCTGCGTTAAACGCTTGCGGCCCGGTTAACCTCCAGCGCCACATGCAAGGCCACCAGAGCCTGGGTCAGCTTGTGCTGCGGGTCCAGATAGACCATGGGCAAGGATTGTTCGTGCGATTCACGTATCTTGACCGAAGAGGACAGATAGGGCTGCAGCACAGGCAGACCCTCGGCCACCAATTCGTTCACCATGCGCTGCGGCAGGTTGGCGCGCGGTTGGAACTGATTGACCACAATTCCGTCCACCACCAGGCCGGGGTTGTGGTCCACGCGGATTTCCTGCACGTTCTCCAGCAAGGTGTACAGGGCCTTGCGGGCAAACTCGTCGCAGTCGAACGGGATCAGGCAAGCACGCGCGCCAATCAGGGCGGAACGGGTATAGAAGTTCAGCGCGGGTGGGGTATCCAGGTAAATACGGTCGTAGTCCGCCCCCAATTGCTGCAAGGCTTCACGCAGCTTGTACAGCTTGTGACGCGACTCCAGCTTGCCCTCCAGCTCGCCCAGCGCCGGGCTGGACGGCATCACATGCAGGTTCTCGTGTGGCGTGGGTACGATGAAATCCGTGGGCGGTACCGTGCGCAGGCTGTAGCTCAGACAATGTTCAAAGAACCCGGCCACAGTGGGCTGGTCTTCGCGTGCCAGCGATCCCAACAGATAACTTGTGGAATTTCCCTGAGGGTCCAGATCGATTACCAGGGTGCGCAAACCCTGGCTGGCACTGATGGCGGCCAGGTTGCAGGTAATGGTGGACTTACCCACCCCACCCTTCTGGTTGAAAACGACAAGTGGCATGGCACGGTTCCTCGTACAAAGAGACAGGGGCTAAAACTCGGGCTATTGTCCACGGTCCATGCCCAACGCAGGCCAGCAGCAAATCGCATGCCCACTGCGACAAAAATAAGCCGCTGACCATCGCAGATGGCTACCGACCCAACTACGGCGATTTGGTAGCATGAAGACATGTTCAACCGCGCCTGCATCCGGCCCGCAGTCATTGCTGCCCACCTCAGTCTTTGCGCATTCAGCTGCTGCTTGGCAGCTACGCCCCCCACATTCGAAACCCCGGAAGCAGAGAAATTCGTACGGAGCATGTTGGCCGAAGCCGATGCAGGCAAGATCCTGCGCGTCAGCAGCAAAACCCTGATGCAAGCCTACAAATCCAACGAGGCTGCCGCCGACCAAAAATACAAAGGTAAACCACTGCTGGTGGAAACTGCGGTGGACCTGGTATCACGCGACATGGTCGGCGCCCTGGTGGTGTACCTTAAATCAGGCTCCTTTATGCCGGTTGCAGCCCGCTTCGACACCAAGGTCACCCTGGTCGAAGGCCTGGAAAGTAGCACCAACACCGTCAAAATCCGGCGGCTTCCAGCGGAAGAAGCCGTCACCTTGCTAAAACGCGGCCAGACCATCCATCTGCTCTGCAAAGGTGACGGTTACAGCCTGGGCTCCCCGGGGCTGGAGCTTTGCAACATGGTCAGCTTATAAAAGCTGGTATTTAAATCCCTGGCTCCGGCCCCTGCGCGCCCTTGTGCATCGTGATCACATCAAACGGGCAGCGCAGTGCGCATTTGCTGCAACCGGTACAGGCATCTATATCGCTAAGAACAGAGAACTTCCTCCAGCCCTGCCTTTCCAAGGACAGCAAATGCAGGTCGCACGTGGGCACGCACCAGCCGCAGCCAGTGCAGCGGGTGGTATCTATTACCGGTTTCGGTACTTGGCGTGGTCTACCCATTGAACCTACATCATAGAACCGGCACAACCTTGTTCACCACACAGACGAAAATCCAAAGATGCAAGAACCTTCGCCACGCTCCATACCCCGCTTCTGGTGGCACGCCACAACACTAGTCGCATTCCTGGCGGGCTGTGCCTCCACACCACCCAAGCAGCCGCTGCGAGCTGTCTCGCCAGCCGCTACCCAAGCCGCACCAGCGTCACCCTCTGCCGAAGCACAGAGCCTGCAACCAGATTTCGCCCGCTGGGTCGATAGCGTCCGCGCCCCGGCGCTTGCCGCCGGCATCAGCGATGCCACCCTGCATATCGCTTTCGACAATGTGCGTTACCTGCCACGTGTGGTCCAACTAGACCAGGCACAGCCCGAATTCACGCGTACTGTCTGGGACTATCTGGACTCAGCCGTATCCCCGCAACGCGTGGTGCGCGGCCAGGACAAACTCCTGCAAGTCCGGGCTGAAGCCGATGCAGCCGCCACCAGCTACGGCGTACCGGCCAGCACCCTGGTCGCCATCTGGGGCATGGAAAGCAACTATGGCAGCAACTACGGCGACATCCCCACCATTGACGCGCTGGCAACGCTGGGTTTCGAAGGGCGGCGCGAAGACTGGGCCCGTAGCCAATTGCTGGCAGCGTTGAAGATTCTGCAAAACCGTGATATCGACCGTGCCCACATGATCGGATCCTGGGCTGGCGCCATGGGCCAGACCCAGTTCCTGCCATCGAACTTTCTGGCCTACGCCGTAGATGCCGATGGCGACGGCCGCCGCGACATCTGGGGCAGCATGGCCGATGTACTGGCCTCGACAGCCAACTTCCTGGCCCACTCAGGCTGGCAAGCTGGCCAGCCCTGGGGCACTGAGGTGCAGCTCCCCGCAGGGTTCGACTTCGGCCGCGCCGACACCCAGATACGGCAAACCGCCGAGCAATGGGCAATGGAGGACGTGCGCAGCATGGACGGCGCAGCCCTGCCCGCGCTGGACGCGGCAGAAATCCTGTTGCCTGCAGGCGCACGCGGACCCGCCTTTCTGGTGGGCCCCAACTTTCGCGCCATCCTGCGCTACAACAACTCCACCAGCTACGCGCTCGCGGTCAGTCTGCTAGCCCAGCGCCTGGACAATGGGCCCGCTGTACAAGCGGCGTGGCCGCGTGATCTGCAAGCCCTCACGCGCAGCCAAATACGGGAGCTACAAACAGCACTGAACCAACGTGGATTTGCCAGCGGCAGCGCCGACGGCCTGATGGGCCCCACCACACGCGACGGCCTAAGAAAGTACCAACGCAGCCTGGGCCTGCCGTCCGACGGCTATCCAGACCTGGAGTTGTTGCAGCGCTTGCAAGCGCCATAGCATTGCGGATTCAGGACATCCGCAATGCACCGGTAGCCCGACCGTCAAGCCAACTGGCGTTGTACATGCTTGAGTAAGCCTTCACAGGCATCTTCAACCAGGTCCAGTACGGCCTCAAACCCTTGCTCCCCTCCGTAATAGGGGTCCGGGACCACCGGGTTGTCATAGTGTTCACAGAACTCGGTCAAGCGCCGGATCTTGGAGTGGTGACGGGACGGGCTTTCGCTCTGCGTCAAAGCCAGGTTATCCCAGTCCATCACCAGAATCAGGTCGTATGCGTCAAAGTCCGCATCCCGGATCTGCCGCGCCCGTAAACAAGACAGGTCGTAGCCACGCCGGGATGCATGCGCCTGCGATCGGGCGTCAGGGGGACTATTGGGATGGTAGTTGTGGGTGCCGGCGGAATCCACGTGGATTCGGTGCCCCCAGCCCTGTGCAGTGACCTTGTGCAGGAACACGCCATGGGCGGTCGGACTGCGACAGATATTGCCCATGCAGACAAATAGAACAGAGAAGGTTTTCATCATCATCGTCGTCGTGCGGGATGCCCAATCCTGGTCAAGCGGGAAGCAACAGTACCAGAGTTCCCAATCGGGCCATGCTTCTACACTAGGATGACAAATATACTGTATATTAAAACAGTATTTAGCCCAACTACAGATGTGAGAGCCCGCATGGAAACCATGATCGAAACCCTGTACACCGTCACTCTCAGCGACTACCCCGATCTACCCGAGAAGGAACGCATGGCTGCGGAAGCGCGCTACTGCAAAGCGTTAGAGCGGCGTATAGGCCCGCCGGAAGACGTAGCGCATGTACTCAAAGCAATAGAGCGTCTGACAGACGACAGTGATGTACAAGAACCCAGCGATGAAACGCGTAAGCTGGTAAGCCATTGGCATCTTGCGTGTAACGTGGCACGAACTGCGGGCTTGCAAGGGTTGGGGGATCTACCAGAAGCCTGGTTTGATGTCCGTGTCTTGTAAGCAGCCCCCTCAAACGTTGCAAAACTTTGGCTGCTGCAATCCAGAGAAACGCCAGCACCGAAATACATCGTTCCGAAGCCCATGTTGAATCTTCTCTTCACAACCGTTACCGAAGCCCTTGCAGCCACCGGAGCATCCGCTATGGCTCCAAGCTTGTTGGGCAGGAGTCTCAGTGTCTGGGAAGTATTGCTTTGCGGCGGTTTGGCATGGGCCTGCACAGCCTGCGTACTACGCTACCGCAAACGCCAGGAACGCAAGCGATTGGTTAGCATGCGCGACTCGGCCTTGTGGTGATGCAGCAGCCAGTTCGGGCGATTTCATCAACCGATTGGTTGAAATCAGCAACTCGCCAACCAGCCTCCGCTGGTGTCGACGGGAGGATTCAGTCCCCCCGCAGGGGTTTAGGCACAGCATGCCTGATCACGCCTTTGCGCCCCCGTACAAAAACCATACGAATCTGTTAGACGACTGCCAAGCAGAAGCAATAATCAACATGGTAAAAGCAAAAAACCATTAATCGTAAGCTATTGATTTAGCTTACTCTTAACGGGTTTTTTTAATACATGCCCTTTTCGTCAGCCAGGCGGATATAGGGACGGTCGGCGGGGCATTTGGCCCGGTCGCACTGGAGTTTTGTCAGGGGCATACAGGCGCGTTTGGGGGCATATTTTCTGGGGGCACAAAAAAACTGGATTTATGCCCCCAAATATGCCCCCACCAAATGCTGGCTGTCAACGAACTACTTTGAACCTCCACGAACGAAAAAGCCCCGACTAGCGGGGCTTTTAGCGTGGTTCCTGAACTTCTACGAACTTCCTGGAACCGGTTCTTGGCGGAAAGGGTGTCTGCCAATAAGTGATCCAAAGTAGTCCAACGAAATCCACTAACCCATTGATATTAAATAGTTTTTAAAAAATAGCCGTCCAATCTACGCCAAAAGCATTCAACCCAATCTGAGAATCTATGGTAGAAACCATGGTAGGAACAGAAAAAGGGAAATAGCCAATGGTTCGCAAGGCAAAAGACTTATCAGCGCTGGAAGTGGGCCGGCTGACCACACCCGGCAACCATGCAGTCGGGGGGGTGGCTGGACTATATCTCTACGTCAATGATGCGGGCGCACGGTCATGGGTACTACGCACGATGGTCGGTAGCAAGCGCCGCCACATGGGGCTCGGTGGTTTTCCAGACGTGCCACTGGCTATGGCAAAAGAAAAAGCCCGCAGAGCACGCGACGAAATTGCCCAAGGCATTGATCCAATTGCCCAACGCAAGGCGGCCACCAGCTTGCTACGCGCACAGCAGGTGATGGAAAAGACGTTTGAGCAAGCCACGGAAGGCTTCCTCGAAGCCCATGGGGATACATGGAAAAATCCCAAGCACAGAGCGCAATGGGCCAGTACCCTGGAAACCTACGCCTACCCTTTCATGGGTAAATTGCTCGTGCGCGACGTGGCCCAGGAACACGTACTCAACGCCCTGGAGCCGATCTGGAAAACGAAAAATGAAACCGCCTCCCGCGTGCGTGGCCGCATAGAAAACGTTCTGGACTGGGCTACCGTGCGCAAGTACCGCACGGGAGAAAACCCCGCTCGTTGGAAAGGCCACCTCGATATGCTGCTGGCAGCCCCCAGCAAGATCAAGAAAGTGGAGCATCACCGAGCCCTGCCAATCGCAGAGATGCCGCAGTTCATCGCGGACCTGCGCAAGCGCGAAGGCACGGCAGCGAGAGCACTGGAATTTGCCATCCTCTGCGCCTCTCGCAGTGGAGAAGTACGCGGGGCAACCTGGGGCGAGATAGATTTGGAAACGAAGGTGTGGACCATCCCGGCTGAAAGAATGAAAGCCGGCAAAGAACACCGCGTCCCCTTGAGCGAATCGGCGATTCGAATCCTCAATGCACTACCGCATCAAGATGCACCCGACCTAATATTCAAAGCGCCACGGGGCGGTCAGCTCTCCGATATGACAATGACGGCTGTCATGCGTAGGATGGAGGTTGATGCCGTCCCCCACGGATTTCGGTCTACCTTCAGGGATTGGGCAAGAGAACACACCAACTACCCGCGTGACGTGGCCGAGCAGGCACTCGCACATGAACTCGACAATAAAGTAGAGGCCGCTTATCGGCGTGGTGACGCCCTGGACAAACGCCGACACTTAATGGTGGACTGGGCCACTTTCTGCAAGACTTAACATGTACGAATTGAAAAATGATTGATGCCCCCGTTTTTTTGCCTGACCGAAAACACTACACTCTTTTGGAAATAGGTAAATCAATCGCAAACCTGGTCCCCGAAGAGCCCGACAAATCTCAGGGGATCGACTGCCTCAGTGAAAAACGCTACTCCTTAATACCATTTACCACTGAGCCAGAGTATTTATTCCAAAGAGCCATTTGCCTTAAATCCCCCTTAACAGAGATAGAGCGAGAAATACTTCAATCAATTCTCCCAGAATTGCCAAAAATTCATCACTTCATGTCAACAGAAGAGATTGAATATTTCTTCGAAAATTATTACAAACATCCCAATAGGCCACAGTGGGAACCGGCAATAACCACTCCTCGGAATAGGGAGTCCATGAAGACTGATTATGAAAACCGTGTCAGAGAGCATTGTGAAAATTATCTGAGCCAAGTAAAACAGGGAAAACTCAGACTTCTTAATGAAAAAAGAATTCTGCTTTCAGGTGAGAAAAGCGTTCTTCACTATCAAAATATGGCGTATGTGCTAAAGGAAGATGCCGTCTCTTTCTTCAAATTTATCGACCTTGAACTCCTTTTCATCGACTCACATTTGAAGGAAGATGCATCTGACGTTATTCCGCTGACACCCGCTTCTTCGGCAAGACCAGGAAAGCAGAAAAAGAAATGGACTCCTGAGCTCATTGCGGAGGCGGCCAAATATCTAGCCCAGCACGGAGAAAGGATGGCCGAAGAAAAATACCGGGTATCAGCAACGCGAATACGATTCGTGATGCGAAGAGAAGAAAGAAGAGCTCAATCCAAGGGGAAAAATTAGGCTTTGTTCCAATTACATGTTGCTCCCAGCGTCCAAGGGTCTCGCGCGAGCAGTCCGCAAGTTGAATGCTGTGCTGATAGCGCTCCAGCATGTGTCGCCAGTCCAGGTAATTGAAGAGGTACTTATTGGAGACGCCGTAAAAACGGGCCATCCAGCTCTTCAGCCTACTGTGATCCGCATTGACATTCTGGATACGAAAAGCGCCTTCACGCACCCATGACCCGCAGCAGTCATGCACCATGTAATGCGTGACCCCGCTGGTGCCAGCAACAGTGACGTAAACGACCGCCCCATCCATGCATCGCACCGACTCACGCTCGTTCAGCGGCAGCAAGGCCGCTCGCACATATGCGGCGTCGAACTTGTCCAACTGAAAGCCAGCCATGTTCACGGCACGGTCACGCACCACCATCACCGGGATCTGGTCGGGGCAGGTCGCGTTGTGCCCCTTGAAGGACTCCAGAAAGAAGACCTCGTCGGGTTCGATAATGCCGCGCTCACGACTATCACAATGTGCGGCGGCACGCCCGGTATCGGTAACGCCGCAAGCAACGGCTCCAGCCTTAAGGGGCCACTCGCGGGGCCAGCGCTTGGCAATGGCGTCCGCCTGGTAGTTCCGACAAAACCGCTATGGGCGCCTACTACGGAGAATGCTCACTAAATGCACGTCGCACCGTAGCTCTTTGCATGACTGTGAGTTGGTTGAGCGGCTCCAAACAGTACTAAAAGTCTTGGGTCCATGGGGACCTTCTCCATCTGTGGCCACCTGCAGATTACTCCGTCAACACGTGATTCTGAGACCGCCAAAAATTAGCCCCAAGCAGAGAATTGGAGCAGTTTTTTCAAGAGCGCAACCAGTTACGAGTCAAAGAAGTTGAATAAAAACAATGGCTTACGTGCTCACCGCAACCGCTTGACACGTAACCCAGTTGCCGAATCAGAATTTTCACCATCAGTAATCCCGGCACTTACCGGACCATGGTGGATAAGCAAAACGTATGCAGTCCACCCAAAACGATGGTGGAACTATGCAAAATTCTCGAATCAGAACGGCGTCTGCGGTTCCTCAAAACAAGCAAGCTGATGCGCCGTGCCGCATTGGCCGGAACGAAATCTGCACGCTGACACGCAATAGTCAGCAATCACTACAGCCCGCCTCCATGCAAGCCGCCGAGGGCCGACGCACAGAATCACCCCAAGCACCAAGTTCAACAAGGGTTGCTGTCACGAGAGAAGTTCGTCAATCCGCGATGTTGACAGCCCATTCGGACGGTAGCAACCGACGCGAGATACGCATTCTCCGCTTAGCGGATCTAAAGGCGCGCATTGGTCTCGGGCGGTCGGCCATTTACTACTTAATGGACCGGCGTTCCCCATATTACGACGCGTACTTTCCCCGAAGCGTCAAGATTTCCGCGAATTCCGTGGGATGGATTGAGTCCGAAATAGATGCGTGGCAGGAATATCGAGTTTCAGCAAGTCGCAACTGATCTCCGTACGCGGAATAGTCCCCCCAGCAACTAAACAGGCCACCGCACAAGGCCAGGAGAAATGCACGCCCAAAAAACATATTCCATGTCTCCCCGTTCACTCACATCAACCATCAGCCGCAAAACAGTAAATGCGATTTATAGAGCCACCCTTTTCACTCTACGCAAGGCAAGTCTTATAGAAAACTCATACCAACCCGCTCTAGCACGAATACATGTATTAGCCGAAACCAATCGCTTAAAGAAAGATCGTCACCATGAATCCCCCTAGCATCACCCCAAAGTTCCCACACTGGTCCGCACCCGAAATCCTGAAGAATGCAGTCCTAGAAACACAGAGCCACACACAGACACCTATGTCGATGGTATTTTCATCGGCATTGGCTGCCGTCTCATTGGCATGTCAAGACCAGATTCGCGTTAAGTTACAGGGCGGTCATGAAGCCCCTCCAAGCTTATACACCGTCTCAATTGCAGAGTCTGGAGAGCGAAAGACGCAAGTCGATCGGCTGCTTTTTCAAGGCGTTCGAAACTTTGAAAAGTCGCATCTAACCACTCAAGAGTCAAAGCAGGAAGACCATGAAATTGCAATGCAACTATGGGAAGCCGAACGCGTAGTGAGAGAATCATCTTTTCAAAATGCACTGAAAAAAGGAGAGTCCGCCGATGCTGAAAAGTCGGCATTACAGGCGCACCTCAAACTGAAGCCTCTTTCAGCCAAAGTGCCTAAACTCATCTATAACGATGCAACGCCGGAAGCTATTATTTGGGGATTGCATACCCAATGGCCTTCCGGAGGACTTATATCGGACGAAGCAGGCATGGTTCTAGGCAACCATGCAGGACGAAACTTGCCTTTGTTAAACAAGCTTCGGGATGGAGACAGTATCACCATTGATAGAAGGTCGGTTAAAAGCTTCACTGTGCGAGAGCCCAATTTCACGCTGGCGCTCATGATCCAGCCCAGGACGTTTAATCACTTCTTGGAAACCCAGGGCCAAAACGCACGTGATGTTGGTTTCTTTGCTCGCTGTTTGATAACGTATCCGGAATCAACACAAGGGTGGCGATTCATTTCCAACATCCAAGACGTAGCTTGGAAAGATTTACCGATTTTTCAGGATCGCATCGAATCCATTTTGCATGATGGCTACAAGAATAATGCCCAGTCCAATAAAGTGACGCTGGAGCTATCTACGGAAGCCCGATTTAACTGGCTCCGCTTTTACAACGCCGTGGAAGCGGATATGGGTAATGGTGGCTATCTGTGCGACGTGAGAGATGCTGCATCCAAGATAGCTGAAACATCCATTCGAATGGCGGCGCTATTTCACCACTTAGAAGGTCGCACCGGTCAGATTCAGGTAGACACGTATGACCAGGCGAGTAATATTTGCTCCTGGTACCTATTGGAATTCAAACGCATTTTTGGTACCAAACAGGAAGTACCGATAGAACAATTGGATGCGCAGCAGTTGGAACTTTGGCTCTGGGAGATCTTCAAGAAAGGTGGGAACTATCACCCGATCCGGAAAAACTTCATACGCCAATATTGCCCCAATAACCTGCGCGACAAAAACCGGCTCAACGCTGCCCTTTGGGAACTTGCTCGCATGGATAGGATCTCGTTCGGCATGATAGGTCGAACGGAAGTCGTCAATCTGAATCCAAATTACTTCACGGCTCAAGCATATACGCAGCCGCATGACAACCAATCTATCCAGCAGTTCAGAATAGGTAGACTTTGATTTATCGCTTGCGTCTGATGCGAACACCGCTATTTCCGCTATTCGTAGCAGAAATAGCGGAATGTGGTTCAGCTGGTGAGACGTTCAACGCCACAGGCGTGGTACTAAACA
This sequence comes from Rhodoferax sp. GW821-FHT07F03, assembly GCF_059418745.1. Taxonomy (NCBI): domain Bacteria; kingdom Pseudomonadati; phylum Pseudomonadota; class Betaproteobacteria; order Burkholderiales; family Comamonadaceae; genus Rhodoferax; species Rhodoferax sp. GW821-FHT07F03. The sequence goes on along the minus strand of NZ_JBWKQM010000001.1, from coordinate 140,224 downwards.
AACAGTGCCTGGTAGCCATCCCCCCCACTGGCACTGGCTCGCCAATACTGTCCCCACCGTCAGTTCCAGGCATTTTTAATGCTTGCGAATGACACAGACACCAATCCGGCTCTCAAGAAAACTAGCGCATCGGCCCATTTGATGCAGGAGGACGCCCTCGACGAGGTACGTTTGGGTCTAGCGGTTTAGGCATCCAGCTCTTACCGAAAGTACGAAACTCACCGGAATCTGTTCTGCCTGACTGGATATCAAACGCAGTACATTTTTTGGTCAGGTAGGCAGCAACCTTCTCGATTAGATTAATGCGTAATGGCACATCATCACGATGAATCATGCCAATACCCAAGCAACCTTGATTCCGTAATTTGTCCTTATCGAAGTTGCTGATATAGCACTGGCCGCATCCTTCGGTAATCGTGTTCCATACATCACGAATAGCCAGACCTATTCCAATATCATCTCGACGCACAGCACCGTTGTATAGCGCAAGTAAGTGGTAGTGATAGCCACCTTCTTTTTCACTGTATTCAAGACTCCAAGCGTAGCCTAGCAACCCTTCAAATACTTCCGGATGATTCCGTCTATCACCGAGTAGTTGTTCACGATGCATCTGTACGACTTCAATCGGTACTGCATTAGCCACTTCCCTTTTGTAGCTCAAATCTACACGCAACACCAGTATCCGCGAATGGTACTCAAATAGCCGGTTTATCAGCTTCGTTAGTTCTGATAGATTGCGTTTGGCACTATAGAGCAGTTCATCTAGTGTTCGATGATCGTACGCTGTTGTGTTAAATACAAAATCATTGAAATAGGAATGTCGTTGATTGCTGTTCATTTTAAAAGCACCTGCTTAGTTGATAAGGAAACCGCATCGATCTTCATCAATGCATACAATCTATCAACGATAGTATTTTTTACATCACAGGAGATCGTGCATGCAATCACATTAACCTGCAGTCATGATTTAACAGATAGCCAATCCAACATCAGACACTACGAACTTTGAATACTCCTCAAGCATACTCAATACACACCAAACAAATTAATCCGGTATATATTTAATATACAACCCCATATTCATGCTTAATACATACACTCAGTATATACCCAACGCATCCGCATGTATGCTTAATACATTCAGAATACTTTCAAACCAATAATACAAGAAAATCAAACACTCGTGTAGCAATGAAGACCCGCTGAAGCCTTCACGCTTAAATCAAATTAAACCATCCAAACCTCTACTCCAGAATTATGCAGAGATAATCTATAATTCAGCCATGATGAACACATTTACACAACGTGGTTCAAATTCCTCGAATTCGTTTTTTAGTTTCTTACTAAGACAATGGCAATATACTGATACATCACCGTGCCCTACGAATGCATGGCATTCACATCGCCCTCGTAAGTGCCATATCGGCTAGATTCTTGAAAACAAACTACACCCATGTGTAAAAAAAACAAGTACCGATCATCAGCTTATCGTGGGTAAAAATGAATGGCGTTGCTCATGTGGCAACTGATCAGCCGCGGTGCCACAGATTGGAAGACGACAACCAACGAGCAATTCATCCAGATCGTTGACGCCTACATCCACTGATATAATAAAAAACGCATCAAAATATCCCTTGGCTTATCTCAGCCCCCTCGATGCCGAGCGAGCGTTGGACTTGCGGCTTAAACCAGCCCAAGATTTCCGCCGCCCCCTAGAGAAGGTCTACAAACCCCCAATTTTTAATAGATCGTGGCTTGGAACCTATTGATTTTTATGAATCAATATTTCTGAAAAACGGGTTTTGCAGAGGGTCCCTATTAATTAGAATTGGATCAGCTCTAACATCTACGCTTTATAGTGTAATTTTCCGTATAAACGGCTTTCAATAGAAGAACGGGTCGCTGCGTGCTGCGTTTTGCATACGTATATTCATCCTTACCTGTAAGGGCTCTTGCTCATCATTATTTTTTCAATTTACACGTTCTCAAAACGGAATATTTTTTCCTGGAATATTAATTTGATGGTGCCGGTATCCAGCATGCTTTTTTCGACAATTATTTCTGCCATGCCCGGGTCACGGCACGCCTCGTTAAATAGTTCATCGCGATAAATCAGCAGGATCGTATCGGCGATGTCAGCCAAAGTTGCCGATCCATACAGGTCATATTTAGTGGGACGGCGATCTTTGCGGCGCTCAAATTTTTCGTCACCAGACTTTACGTCACTCGTTAAAAGAATGGGCATATCTAGTTGGCAGGCTAGGTGTTTCAAGCCTCGTGCATTTTGATCAAAGCGCGTCCAGCGGTCGGCTGAACTCATGCGTTCAATACCATCGACCCACGGTAACCCATCCACAATAATGATGCCTTTGTTACCATTGCGCTTTACGAAGTCGATGGCGTTTTCCTGCAGCCCCTCAAAGCTCAAGTTAACATCATCATTAATCTCAATAGATTGAGGCACACACCTTAGCCGTTCAATCAGTTCGGCCAGCCGTACCCATTCTTCATCGAACATTTCACCGTTAGCCAAATGGGAGTAGTGAATACGACCATTGGATGACATCATGCGTCGCGTGACATCTATGGCGCGAGTTCTATAAGAAAAAAGCATCACTGGAACCTCTTCGTGAACCAGTAGGTGTTCCGCAATATTGAGCGCAAAAGATGTTCGACCAACTCCAGGCCGAGCCGCGACCAGGATCAACTCTCCTGGTTTGAGCCCGTTGGTTACTAAGTCCAGTTCGGAAAATCCTGTGCTCAGCCCGATCACAAATGGAGTTTTTTCTGCCTTGCTTGTAATTTGGGTGTCAGCAAGCTCTTGCACTTGATCGAGAACACCGATCAATAGTTTCTGAAATTGATTCTCTTCGATTGGCACTGTGGCTGTTCTTTCGTTAATTAATTAGTTCATGCTATCTGACAAAAACATCTCTGCATTCGCGCGTGGGAGCTCATTGCGAGACGAATGTAGGCACGGATTCCTGGTCACTAACTGGGTTAGCTCCAAAGAGGCCAAGGGGCAGATCAAGTCGAGGGAATTACTGCGCAAAGCATACACAGGTCAGGAGGTAACGACAGTTATGCCGCGTTCGAGATGCCCGTCAATTCCCCCAGCTGGTCCTATATGCCGAAAACGCGCTGGCTTCATTGCGCCGAAAACAGGGTGGCTCCTATGTGCCGAAAACCAATTGGCCTGTATGTGGTGAAAAGTGACACGGGGGGTATGCGTGATGGCGAGCATGCAGGGCTTGGCCAGTCGATGGCGCCATACGCGGCTGACCATCCAGGAGTGTTAGCTGAGAAAATAGCGAGGGTCAGGCCTCATTCAACCACTTCATGGGTACGAGCTTGACCCCGTCTCGCCACTCGCGCAGCCCAACCACGCCTGGGATATCACCCCACACATCGCGGGACGCGTGGTCTAGCACGATCAGTTGCAGCTTGCCCTCGGCCTTGAGCACGACCTGCCCCATGACCTCGAATGCCTTGCGAACGGCATCGATGTCTTCATCCCGAAAGAGCGGTTCCTCGACCTTTTCATCCGGACGTGTCACAACGCGCTTCGGAAAGTACACCTGGCTGGGCTGGTCCAGGACCATAAAGCCGGGAACGGGACTGCTCGGCTGGGCCAAGTAGAACTGGTGCAGGGCCAGCAACATGGCCAGGTGGTAGGAGAGCCAGTTGGAGCCGCTGCCGATCTCGGACAGGTAGTCATCGCGCTCCGCGCCCCGCACCTTGATCGTCAGGTCGCTGATTTCGAGGGAGATGGGGTCATCGGCGTTCTCCACATCCAAGGAGGGCAAAAGGCGACCCGCATGTGTGTTGACCGCGAGCAAGGCTCGGCGCTTACGGGAGTCGACATCCTGCTCGCGAAGTTCCGCCTCTAACCGCTGAACGATCTCCCGCAATCGGGCCACCTCATCAACAAGTTCACTGTCGCTGCCCAGGCGCCGGTGAAGATCGAGGGCGGACTCGAGGTTGCCGACAAATCGCTCAGCTTTCTTCGCTGCGAACTGACGTTCACTCGCCTCCTTAGAGCGACCGGACAAGGCACGTTTGCGAATCTGAACAGACCGTAACCGCTCAGTCGTCTGGCCCACTTCGGCCGTCACGCGCTGCAGTTCACGATCAAATGCGGCGGGCACTTCCTTGTCGACGCCGGCCTCGGCTTCGACTTCTTCCAATCGCGCTGACAGCACCTCCAGCTTGCGTTTTGCCGAATCGGTGTGACTGCCACACATGGGACAGTCTGCTGCATCATCCGTGTGTGAGACCAGCCAACTGGATAACTTGAGACGTCCCCGCTGAAGCCCTATCGCCGCCTCATACTGATCGACGCCGGAGCTCATGCGGTTCATTTCCTCGAGCCGATGCCTCAGCGTGGTCAACTCTCGCGACACCTCGCGCTCCTCAGCATCCAGGCCACTGAGCTCGCGCAATGCATCAGAGATCGTCGAGGTGCTGACGGACAGGGTCAGATCCGTGCGTGCGACGACCTCCTCCAACAGCTCGATCATTTGCCCTCGCGTGGGTTGTTGCTCAGACTTGGACGTCAAGCCCAGCTCTTGGGCTTCGCTGAACTTGACCATCAGATCCGCCAGCCAGCGCGCCGACACCTGCTGAGCATCCTTGAGCTCACGCTCCTTGCGGCGCAATTCCTGACGTGTACGGCCCAGCTCGAACTGCTTTGCCATGAGGGCCGGCGTCACTGCGCCCAGCACATAGGGAAATATCTTACGCAGCTTCTCGCGGTGCTCGTAAGTGTTAGTCTTAAAAAACAGCACGTCCGGGTTGGCCACGATGTTCTGCGGCTGAAACGTGAACGCAGCAAGATCCCGAAAGCTCGGGCGGCCGTCAAAACCGGTCGAGTCGTCCCCGCCACCGGTGAAGTCCAGCTTCGACAGGCCGGCGAGGTCATCCAGCAGCCGCTTCACAGCGTCGGCGTTCGTATTCTTGACGATGCGCAGCGGCACCTCGGTAATCCTGTCGGCTTCCATCAGAAACATGTCATCGGTGCTGCGCTGCGCGCCGGGCTCACGGCGCGCCAGCAGTTTGTCGCCCTGATCGGTCGCCACGACAACGCCGAACCACTCGCAATACTTGCGGATGGTGTTAACGGGAATGGAACACGTGCTGGAGCCGAGGCAGTAGTCGATGATGGGGATGACCGCGGACTTGCCCGTCCGTGACGCGCCGCTGATGACGTTGACCTTGCCCAGATCGAACTGCAGCCGACGCGGCTTGAATTCGGGGTTCCGGGGCCAGAGCACGATCGCGCGAATCTGGAAAAACATCAGAGCCTCACCTTCAGCGTTGTTGTTATCTCGTGCAGCGTAAGCTGCCCACACCAGGCGCCGAGCTTCTCTGCATCCGCCAAGAGCTGCTTCACTTCGTCAGGCATGCCCCGCGCCCTGGTCCGCGACAAAGGAACCGCGCTACCCGCATCCGTGAGGTAGATCAGTCGTCCCGCGGTGGCCAACTCGATGGACTGCAAGCTCAGCACACGCCATCGCAAAGCGCGATCATGAAGTTGGAGCAGCAAGTCTTGCTTGGAGACAGCCGAATCACCGAATTTGGCCGCAAAGGCGCGAAGGCCCGAGCTGATCCTAGTACGTTGCAGTAGCTCGGCGGTCGCCTGGTGCAGAACGATGGGCAACGTAAGGAAGAGCACCGGCAACGGTGGCGGGTCGCCCGCAGCCTGGGACTCGACGTAGCCACAGCAGAACCGCCATATGACGGCGGCGCCCAATGCCGGGTTCTGGATGTTTTGTACCTCTCGTACTAGCATCGTCACGCCGCCTTTTTCGCCTTGAGGTGCTGCTCGTAGTCGGGATGCCATCCGATCGAGAGATCATCGGCCAGTCGGTGCAAGCAGCCCGGAATGAAATGCTCGGGCGGGTCCATCGCCTGCACTGATGCGCTGACCTGCATGCAGTCGGCATACAGCGCCTGCCCCTGCTGGTCCTGCGCTTTGCCGGAGTGCGCGACTTTGCAGGCAAGTCGCTTGTTCTTCCAATTTCGCTTGAGGGTGGCGTCGAGGTCATCAAGCGACGTCACATCCACCTCGCCGCGCACGGCCCAGTCGGTGCGATCCGCGGCAGCCATCAGGTAGTCGCTCACGGCCTCGAGCTTGTCTTCGAACGTCATGCCGATGATTTCGAGCTGTTGGACGAAGATCTTGGGCAGGTAGCCCTGCGACTCGTCCGAACTCGGCGCCTTCGCGCGACTCAGCAGCACTGTCTCCCGATCGATCTTGCGAACGTAGGCGTCATACGCAACCTTGAATTCGTCTCGTCCGATGATGGCAGGCCGATTTGCCTCCAGGAGCTCGTCCACGCGGCGCTTCACGAAGCCGCACATGTAATCTGCGATGTCCCGGACCTTGCTTGGCGACACCGGATGGGTGCGGATGACGGCTTCGATGTCAGCCTGCGGGCTGCCGGAGCCGCAGGTAAGCCGGAAATTCTTGATGACTCGCGCCACCAGATCCTGGTCAGCATCGAAGACCTTCTCAACGTAGGAGGCGACTTCTGAAGCGACGTCACTTCGCTGCGCGAAGGTGGGCGCCTCGCCCCACAGCGCGGTACGAGCCTGGAGAATGGCAGCGCGGGCGGCATCCAACGTCGCAGCCTCGGCGAGCACATGGACGATCACGCCTGTCACCGGCCGCGACACGTAAATCTCGAAAAGTGTTCTGTCCGGATCACAGCCGCCTTCCGCGGCCAGGGTGACCCAATTTGACAGCGTCTTCCAAAGCGACTTCGCCCGATCTGCCACCGGGTTCGCGGTGAGCGCGCTCTTGCTCTGAACCAGGTGCACACCTAGCTGCGCATGTTCTTGGGCCACGTCGTCCAAGACCTCCATGCTGCAGGAGCTGCCCTCGGGTACCACAAGCAGGAGATGCAGCAGTCGGGTGTACTGGAGCCCGTAGCCCAGCGCCTGACCTGGAACCTCGGTTTTACGTCGTGACCGCGAGGCTCCCCTACCCGTCGATGTTGTCATTCAGCTCCCTGACTTAATTGCAACATGATCTTACATGTATGGTGGCATCTGCTCGCACGCGGCATGCTGCATCTGGGCATCGTCGATATGGCAATAGCGAAGCGTCCTCGAACGCGTCTGGACTGCTGATGGGATGTGAACCCGAGAGATTCGGGTCCAGATTACTTCGAAATTGAACAACCTCCCTGGATCCGCCACTGGCGGCAGCGCAGTGCCAGCCGGGACATACGACAGAAAGGGGAACGCTCCAACGCTGCTCTCCATCGCGCACCAAGCGCATTCAAATGCGTCTTTTGGGGTCATGGTGCAAATCAACACAGACCTGTTGCGACGAAGACGTCAACAACTGGATCTTCATCAAAATTAATGAAATATTTTTCCTGGGTGTCAATTTCCACGCAAACCTAACCCGGTGATGGACCTGCGGCACTTCGGCATGGGCAGCCCATTATTATCTTGGGTACCCCCCAAAAAAAGCGACCATCACCTCTCCGGCGTATACGAATACACCCAATCCGAATACTTCTTGCTCCCGGCCAATCCTGCGAACGGGTCTTCAAAGTTACTCGTTTTGATGGGCGCTTTCTCGGACGTACTGGAAACACCCCGTATGCCGCCTTGTGCATCCATCACCAAACGCCAGTCCCGCGTACCCGTCATCGGGTCCACATAGATCTGGCGCAGATGCCGCTTCTTGAACAGGAACCGGCTGTCTTCCAGCAGATCCTGCAAGCGCGCAGGATAGGTCTTCACCAGACCCGGCGAGCTGAGGTAGTAGCTCTTGATGGCCTGCGCAAACTCCGCCCCAATCGACAGCAGCGCTTCTTCCCGTTCTCGCTGGCGCTGGGTGCTCCATACCTCGCTGGTGGCCGCCAGCGCCACACCCATGAAGGCCACAAAGAACAGCATCGTCAGATACACACTGCCGCGCATATGCATCGGCATTTTCTGGGGCGCAGCAGTGCTACCTGTGCGCCAGGGCGCTGTATGAATTTTCCGCACGCTAACCACCGGATATGTCACAGCTCGCTAAAAAGCTTGCCGTTGCGCGCAGAGCCCGGCGCCGCACTCTTCACATCCACGATGCCTGGATCATCAGGATCCGTCGAAGGCACCAGAATCCAGCTATCCCGAGATCCCGTGATCGGGTCCACCGGCACACGGCGCAGATAACGCTTGCCCACCAGCTCGTCCAAGGTCTGGGGGTATTTGCCGCTGTCGCCGTGCATCTTGTCAATGGACACCCGCAGTGCATCCAGGTTTTGTTCCAGCACCGCCAGATTGGCCTTGTCCACGCTGCCTGCGTAACGGGGCGCAGCAATTGACAGCAGTGTCCCCATGATGGCCAGCACCACCAGCAACTCGATCAGCGTAAAACCCCGGGCGCCATGGCCCAAAGGCCGCCCACGCCCACGTCCATGCTTTTTCATGACAAGCTCACCATGATTTGTACGCTTGGCCATTCAGCCCCACCTTCGGTGACTGGGAATACACGTCGAAGACATCCGCGCCTTCCTTCGGTTCTTCGTAGCTGGAGGCATAGCACCGCTTTGTCCAGGTATCCGCAGCCGGCAAGGTCTCATCCTCGTTGAACGGATCGCGGGGCAGACGCCGTAAAAAATACAGCTTCCGAGGTTTGGTGCTTCCGTCCATGGTGGGAGGCTTCGCATCGGCAACCCCTTCCACCAAGGCATCCAGGGTCGGAGGAAATCCGCTCTGGTCCGATTTCAGGAGAATGTGCCCGGTGTCCGCTGCCCGCTTGTAGGCATCGATAGCCACACGGATGTCATGCAATGCCTGGCGCAACTGCGCTTCCTTTTGGCGGCGCATGGCCATGTGCGTGAGCGGAAACACCGCGCTGGCCAGGATCGCCACGATCACCACCGTGACCAGCATCTCGACCAGGGTGAAGCCATGCGCGCGCCGCCCGCGATACCGGGCGCAGGGAACGGCGAACGCTACCAGTCTCATGGCTGCGCGGATGCCGCAAGGCCGGTGAAGGGGGCAGGCATGCTGACCGTTGGCGGCGCAGTGCCGCCCACCACGGGTTCCGCCATGAGGACCTTGAGTTCCGAAGGCATGGAGCCTGTCGGGCGCAATTTGATATTGAACACACTGAACTCACCCGCCCCAGCACCTATCGCATCATTGCGGATGGCTGTCACAAAGATCCGCCCTTTCACCGGGTCCACGCTGTTGGAGAAAGTGGTGTTGGCGCCATCCCGCTTGAAATACCCCCCCTCCTCCACCGCAAGAATCTGGTAGGCCGCGGGATCAAAGCTGATCTGGGCAGGCAAGCTGCGCATGGTGCCATCCGCTTTGGCCACCAGACTGACGCTGAAGACCCCGGCCTTATCGGCCGCAGAGGCCTTCCAGCTCAGCTCCACGTTCTTCGCGGGCTCCAGTGGCAAGGCCGTCGGTTTTGCCGCCCTACCAGGCGCAGCATCCGCGCCATTGGACGTGCTCTTGTTTCCTGCTCCACCAGCGCTAGCGCCTCCGTCAATGTCCGGCATACGCAAAGCGGCTTCCGTGCCCGACCAAAACTGGGTCAAGCCGGCGCCTGGCAGTACCAGGTTGTGCACCAGATGCGGCGTAATGGCCAAGACCAGTTCCGTGCGGTTCTTGGAATCGCTCTTGGAGCCAAAGACCCGGTCCAGCACCGGCATATCGCCAATGCCCGGGATCCGGTTGCTGCTATTGCTCTCCTGGTCGTTGATCAGTCCTCCCAGGATCTGGGTCTCGCCGTCGCGCAGGCGCAGCCTGGTCGAGGCATTACGGGTACCGATCTGGTAGGTCTGTGTTCCGTTAGCCATCGTGATCGTGCTGGTCACGGAGCTCACTTCCAGATCGACCTTGATACCGATATCGCTCTTGAGGCGGATATCGGGTTGCACCTCCAGTTTGAGTCCCACATCCAGGTAATTGACGCTGGGGGATATCACGCCGGTAGAGGTAATGCTGTTGGTGATGACCGGCAATTTGTCGCCAATCATGATCTTGGCGGTCTCTCTGTTCTTCACCCGGATACGGGGATTGGCCAGGATGTTGCTGTCGGTGATGGTCTTATTGAGATTCAAGGTCGCCGACAGGGAGGAAACCCCGACGGTGCTGCTGTTGATCTGGCGCAGGTCCGAAACCGTCAGTCCATTGCCGGAATTCGATGACAAAGGTGTCAATGCCACGGAAGCCGGCCATTGGATACCGAGCTTTGTCGCATTGGCACGGTCCACCTCCAGGACCTCGACCTCCAGCATGACCTCCGGCTCCTGGATGTCCTGCATGGAAATGATTTTCTCAGCGGCAGCGATGACATCTGGGGTGTCGCGCATGATCAACAGGTTCAGCTTTTCGTCGATCACCGTGTCCTTGGTTTTCAGGATCGTCTTCAAGTTGGCCTGCACCTGCTTGACGTCCGAGTTTTGCAGATAAAAGCCTTTGACCATGAGATCCTGGTAGACCTTGAGCTTTTCCGGCAGACTGGGGTAAATCAGAACCGAGTTGGCATTGAGCACTTTGAATTCCAGCTGGTTGGCGTGCAAGATCATCTTGACGGCTTCTTCCAGCGATGCGTTGCGGACCGATACCGTCACCCGCAAGTCCGGACGAACGTCCTTGTCCATCAAGAAGTTCACGCCGTTGGAGCGGCCCAGCACATCCATCACCATCTTGAAGGCCGCATCCCTGAAGTCCAGGCTGATGGGATCTCCCTTGGGGAGCTTCAGATTCATTTCGCCCATCAGGCGACGCCCTGTCGCACTGGACACGGCTTCGTCGATATCTTGCTGCAGCAGGTTGGCAGCATAGTGGCCGGGGTTTTCCGCCAACACCTGCTTGGTCAGGGCGGCGGCCATATTCACATCCCCGGCTCTCAGAAGCGTTTGGGCCTCTGCGATGAGTTTGCTCTGGCGTATCTCCTTGGGCAGCTGGACCAAGGCATCCTGCGCAACCGTATTGGCGGTATCGACCCGAAGGATGTTCTCGTACACCTTGCGGGCGTCGTCAAACCGGCCTTGCTGCTGCAGATCACGCGCTTGCATGAGCAAGCCCTTGGAGTAATTGCCCAGCCTGGAAAAATACTGGGTTGCCGCCTCTACATTCTCCGGCTCGGTATCCACGACTTTTTTAAGAACGAGCAGGCCTTCTTCGTTGCGTCCTTGCTGGAAGAGGTTCTGGGAGGTGCGGTAATTGCCGCTGGCACAGGCCGCCAGCAAGGTAAGCGCCAGGAGCGCGACAGTCCTGGCCATGGCGCTACGCGCCCAAAGGCTGGGGTGGTTGACTTGCAATTCAAGGTCCGATCTGAAGGGTCTGCCGCTCTGACAGCGGAAGATATTGAAACACCAGGACATCGCCTTCGATGCCCACGAATCGGTAATTGGCATCGATGCTGTCCCCGGCGCTGACAGAAAAAGATTCGTTGCCTCGCCCCAGAAACACCACCACGCCGGAAGAAGCCGCGACAGCCTCTTTCGTACCCGGCTTCGCTGCGGACGATTTCGGTGACGCGTCCATCTTTCCCAGGTACTGGAAAGGCAGCGGAGGTGCCGTGGGCGCCACCACGGGCGGGGGAGCCACTGGCTTGGGCGGGGGTGGAAGTACCACCGCCAAGGGTGCAAAGGGATCCACCTGTACAGTGGCTTGCGCGCGTGCGGTCGCGGACAGGCCTTGGTCCACAGCACTCGCCGCAAACATGGAGGGATTCGAGATGGCCGACACCGGTTCAGTGGCGGTCTCTCTGTCTCCGCTGTGCTGCGAAGCAGGTTCCGCAACCGTGGTGCCCTTTGCCTTGGTGGTCGCATGGGAAGACGCTGGCAAGAGATCCGCCGCAGCGTCTTCCTGCCAACGTGTCCACAGCGCTGCCGCCACACTCCCCGCCAGCGCAAGCCACAGTACCAGGTTGCGCACACGCGTAGATGCCGGCCCATGCTTATGACCACGCACTTGTACGGAAGATGCCCGGTCCAAACTCACGGCACCTCCCGCATATAAAGCGTCAAATGCAGCTCCACCGCCAGACGCCCACCGGGCACGCTCTCGCGGGTGATATTCATCGCATCGAGGGACAGGGAGGGATGGGCGACGAGCAGATCCCCCACGAACGTGCGGATGTCCTGGTAGCTACCCTTTACCGGCCAGTCAATTTCTAAAGCCCGGATCGGCACACCGAGCGAGGCCCCCGACATTCCTGCGTCTTTGCTGGCCCAACGGAACTGCCCCTGGGACAAGGCGATATTGCGCTTGGGCGCGGCATCGTAGATCTCGCCCAGAATGGCGCTGCGCTGGCGCACGTCGGGGAAGAACTCCAACCCCGCTTGCAGTGGCAAGGCCTGCTTGCCCTGGTCTGACTCCGCAGTGCTGCGGCTTTCCGCATGCTTAGCACTCTCGGCATCTGTTTGATCGGTCAAGGCGCCCAGTGCCGTGCGCAAGGGCTCCACCACCTGGACAATGCCCAAGGCACTGACAAGCAACAACACCAGGCCCGCAGCCAACATCCAGCGCCCTGACGCGAACCCGTTGCGGCCCATCCATGCGAACTTCTGCATCGAGTATGACGCCCACCCACGGGCACTCCGTAAAACGGTCTTCATGGAACGAGACTCCCCGAAGCAACATTGCGGGGGGCCGTCTTCTGCGAATTGGCATCCCACTTGGCATTGATCTCAAAATGCACCGTCCGCAGGGGGTCCTGCTCGTTCACCTGGTAGCTGGACAGGTAGGGATCACGCAACTTGGCGCACTCTGTCGGCACCGGCGGGGTCGCCGTCGGCGGCTCTGCGGCTTGCGCGGTCGGGGCTGTGGGCACAGGGGCCTCCAGTGCATCGACAAAGCGCGTAATCGCCTTGAAGCTGCGTGCATCGCCGGACAGGTGCAACTCACCGGTCGCAATGTCGGGGGCAATCGCCGACAGGGTGATATCGGGATTGGTGGAGGACTCGATGCAATGGAACAGGTTTTCCCAGGGGCGATCTAGTGCGGTCTGGATTCTTTGCAGGTACACGGCCTGCGCTTTTTGGGTATCGCTCAACACGACGGGCGCACGGGGCTGGCTGGCTTTTTGAGCATCCTGCTCCAGGCGGGTCTGGAGTTCGGACAACTGCTGCGCCAGGTGTGCATAGGTCGCCCCGGCTCCCACCAGCAGCGCGATGCCCGCCAGCAGTAGGCCGCGATACCACATGGGCGTGGTCCGGTTTGCCATTGCAAAATCAATGGCAATATCCATGCGCCTGCGTGCACGGCCCGAGGGTCTGGCCTTGAAGGACGCGGAATCCACCAGCTTCCGCGTGGCGCTGCGCAAATCCCAAGGCCCATCCCCCGACAGCACAAAAATCCCCGCGTGGTCAGACTGGCCATCCCGAAGACCGTTCGCAGCTTGTCCTTCCAACCCAAAAACCATCAGACAAACCTGCGGATCCACGAGCCGCTGCAGCAGTATCTCGCGCCGGGTATAGCGCAGGGCTTGCTCCAGATCACTCTCGCACTGCAGGCTGCGGATACCCTGGCTGGTGGATATCTGCGTGGAGCTTCTTGACTCCAAACTTGGCGTCTCGTGCCGGCTCCAGGACAGCGTCAATGTGCCAGCCTGCAGCGTTGCCAACAGCAGATCCGAGGCAGGTGCTTTCGCGCGATTCAGCACTTGCGTGAAGCGGTCCACAGCCAATGCGTGGGTCGGCATGAACGACCGCAGAACCGATCCCCGGGCCTTGAGTGCACGGGCCAGCCCTGCCTGCCAGGTGGGCGAGACCGCTGCCACCAGCTGTCCGTCCCCGAATCGCGCGCGCCCATGCGCCAGCAGCCATGCGTGCGTGTCCGCATAGAGGGCGGAAATCCTGGCAGACAAAAGCGCTTGGCGCTCAGTCAAGGACACACGGGAGCCCAGCCAGGGAATGGAAGACCAGCGTATCCACTGGTCGGCCAGGACCACGGTGCACGGCGCGACCCGCCATGCTGGGGGTAACTGCAGCAGCAACTGGCCGAGGGTTTCGCAACTGGCGCTGACCACGTCTTGCGCCAGTGGCACCTGTGCCTCCCACTGGCCCAGAATCTGCACAACTTTGCGCCCTTGGACCACTTGCAGACGTACCCTGTCAGGCGAGATGTCGGCCACGATGCGACGGGCGCGGACACGCGCCACGGCCAGCAGCCAAGGTCGCCGCACCCCCTCCAGCATGCGCGTGGACACAGGTTTAGAAATAGAGGGCAGCATGCTGGACATCGGTAGCACTCAGTACTGCTGCGCGAAGCTGACCCGGTTGATTTCTTCCACCGTGGTCCACCCTGCCAAGGCCGCCTGCACCGCGGCATCCCGGAGAAACACGGTTCCCTTGGAGCGGGCCAGGTCCTTCAGAGCCCGTATCGGGGCACGCGCAATGATCATTTCGCGCATCTCGTCGTCCAGGATGAGCAGTTCAGAAATCGCCCGACGCCCCTTGTAGCCGGTGCCACGGCAATGGCCACAGCCTCTGCCTCGGAACAGTTCCGGGAGCACCGCGCCGCAGTCCAGCCCCAGCTGTTCCTGTACCTCGGCAGCGCTCAATACATGGGGTTCGCGGCAATGCGGGCAGATGGCCCGAACCAGGCGCTGTGCCAGCACGCCGTTCAAGGCGGACACAAAGCTGAAGGTGTCCACCCCCAAATGGATGAACCGGCCCAGCACATCGAATACGTTGTTGGCGTGGACGCTGGTGAACACCAGATGCCCGGTCAGCGCCGACTGGATCGCGATCTGGGCGGTCTCCGAGTCGCGGATTTCTCCCACCAGTATCTTGTCTGGGTCATGGCGCAGGATGGAGCGCAAGCCCTTGGCGAAGGTCAGACCTTTTTTTTCGTTCACGGGGATCTGCAATACGCCGGGCAGCTCGTATTCGATGGGGTCTTCGATGGTGACGATCTTCTGGTCACCGCTGTTGATTTCCGTCAGAGCCGCATACAGCGTAGTAGTCTTGCCGCTGCCTGTGGGGCCGGTGACGAGCAACATACCGTAGCTTTCCCGGGCCAGGTTTCTGACCTGGCGCAATATCCGGCCCTCGTAGCCCAGCAACTCCAGGCTCAGGTTCTGCATCTGGTTGGTCAGGGACAGTTTGTCCAGGATGCGGATCACCACGTCTTCGCCAAACAGGCTGGGCATGACCGAGACCCGGAAATCCACATCGCGCTGCCGTATCCGCAATTTGAAGCGTCCGTCCTGCGGGATGCGCTGCTCGGAGATGTCCAGCTCGGCCATCACCTTGATGCGGGACACCACCTGCGCCGCCGCTTCACGTCCGGGCATCTGGCCCGCGCTGCATAGCACGCCGTCAATACGGTATTTAATCTTGAGTCCGCTGGCCAAGGCCTCCAGGTGGATGTCGCTGGCCTGGGCTTTCATGGCATCCAGGATGGTGGAGTTGACCAGGCGCACGATGGGGCTGGATTCCTGTGAGATGCTTTCCAGCGACACGTGGTCCACCGCATCGGACGCATTGACCGCATTACCCGCCTCCGGCTGCACATCCGACAATGCCTTGTCCATGGCCTGCAGCCGCCCTTCTTGCATCAGGCAGTAGGCTTGCAGGTCAGACGGGTGGACGACATGCCATTGAATTTGCCACTGGATACGCGCCTGTTTACCGTCCTGCTGGCCCGCTTGCACCTTGTTCTGCAACCAGGTTTGCAGCTCGGTATCCAGTGGGTCCGCGAGCGCCACGACAAGGTCGATCAGTGACATCGGCCGGCGAAGAACCAGGCAGGCTCTCTTGCTGGACTCCGTGAAACTCAGGACAGAGAAGTCCGGTTGCAAAGCATCCAATTCCTGCATGGACAGCACCGGCAGATCCAGTGTCAGACCCAGGCGTAGCGCACAGGTAGAAGGGACCTCGTTCAGCCGCTCGCCGAGCAAGGTCCAGAACGCGGCAATGTCCTTGCCTGCACTGTCGCGGGTGCTGAACAGGATGTGGGCGGGTATCGGCGCATGAGGGCTGGCCTGCGGCGCACCCAATCCCAGGGCATGCGCCTCCATACGGGACGCAGCAACAACGATGTCGTTCATTGGATGCTGCCCGCCAGTTCAAAGATGGGCATGTACATCAGGATGATGATGACGCCAATCGCCAACCCGATCACGACCATCAGAATCGGTTCGAACAGCCGAGAAAACCAGGCCACCGCACGGGAGACTTCCGCATCGTAAAAGCCGGCAATCCGGTCCATGACCTGGGCCAGCTCACCGGAACGTTCACCCGAGACCAGCAGGCGTGCGCCCACGGGGGTTGCCAGGCCATGGATGCGAAAGGCGTCGGACACGGCCTGGCCCTGAGAGATAGCTTGCCGGGCTGCGGTCAGCCCGGATGCCAGCGCAGGTTGCAGCAACAGGTCGGCCGTCATGTCCAGGGCGCGCACCAGGGGAATGCCGCCGGACAGCAGCATGGACAGGGTGCGGACGAACTGGGCCAATTGGTAGGTTTTAAGGTATTCACCGATACGGGGCATCGCCCACAGGCGTTGCACCAACCAAGCCCGGACCGTGAGACGGCTGGCGACATAGCCCGTGGCGACAAACAGCATCAATCCCAGAATGCCAATCGGCAAGAGATGCTGGTTCATCAACAGGCCCCACTGCATCAACCAGCGCGACAGGACCGGGAGGTGGTCACGCCCGACGTCGTCATAGATCTGGCTAAAGCGAGGCACGACGTAAACCATCAGGAACAAGATGACCAGTCCGCCCACCGCCAACAGCAGCGCCGGGTAGATGCTGGCCGCGACCACCTTGTCGCGCACGGCGGTGAGTTCGGTGCGGTAATTGAGGTAGCGGCGCAGTGCCTGCGGCAACTGGCCGGTACGCTCTGCAGCGCGGATGCTGGCAATCAACAGCGTCGGGAAGGTGGACTGGGTGGACAAGGCCAGTACGGCGTCCGTCCCATCCGCACATGTATCTGTAGGGTTTGCAGCGTGGCTGGCAGTATGGTGAATGGATGTGGGCGCACGTGTGTACAACGTGGTTCTGGCCAGGGCTTCGGACAAGGGGTGGCCTGTGCGCAATCGTTCCATGACAGCAGCCAGGACCTCTTGCAAGACGGGATCGCGGGCCTTCTCGTGCAGGATGTCCATGGACTCCATCAAGCCCATGCCCGCGTCCAGCAGCGCCAGCAGCTCCTGGCAAAAAAGCAGGACCGAGGATTCGCGGAATCGGGGGGTGAATGTGGGCATCCACGACACGTCGGCAGACCGCACCGACAGCACGGTATGGCCATGGGCCGCCACAGCATCGGAGGCGGCTTGTGCCGTGGCGGCCTGGATGACCTGCTCGCGCAGAGCTGCCGCGGAATACGCGCTACCGCTTTCGTAGGCTTTGACAATGAAGCGCATAGAGTGTCGGCCGCCATGGCGGGAGGAATATGGGAGCCAGGCCCCCTCCCCACCTACCAGTTGACGATAGCGGATCCCTGGTTGGCGCTGCCGGACTTGGCGTCGGGCCCATCGGAATACAGATCCACGTCCCCGTGCTCACCAGGCTGGCGGTAGTGGTATGCATTGCCCCAGGGGTCCAAGGGAACGGCTTTCTTGAGGTAGGGGCCTTGCCAGTTCTTGGCACCGGCAGGGGCGGTCATCAATGAGGCCAAGCCTTGTTCGGTGGTGGGGTATTTGCCGGTGTCCAGACGGTAGGTTTCCAGGGCTTTTTCTAATGCGTCGATTTGGGCTTTAGCGACTTTGACTTCGGATTTACCGACCTGGGTGAAGTAGCGGGGTGCGACGTAGCCAGCCAGCAGGCCGATGATGACCATGACGACTAGGAGCTCTAGGAGGGTGAAGCCTGCAATCGAAATCCAGTTTCTTGATTTCGCAATTTGCTTTTTGCAAATCGCGTTTTCTTTTTTATATGGAACCATCAAATATGCCCGTCGCAAAATCAAAGGCGCCCTCATTCAATCGCTGTGCTTCTATTGCACTCATTCAGCGTTAACTCCCCATCAATCGAAATCACGACCTGATTCCAGGTCTACAGTTTTTGCCCAAACTATCCTCGTTGCTCTCGGACTAGCTTGCTCAAAACTTCAGCAAGTTCAATTGCCTCATGCTCGGCAAGCTCAATGGGATCTTTGAATTTACTGAGAGTTTTTAAACAAATAGACCCACCGGGCTCCAGCCAAACCGCGATTTCGCCACTAGCAAGTTCGTATACATGAGGTGGTTTTTCAGTATTCATATTTTGAATCAAAAAGTTGGAAAGTGCGGATCATTGTTGTCTGATGGATTACCTATTTTCTTACCATTGGAGTCGAAGCCATGTACGTGCGGAGCTGCGGCATTTGGATTGTCATACGGCAATCCCGTTATGCGGTCAACGTGCCCATCGTGAATAAGCATTCGTTCTTTTCCTGTTACAGGATCACGCCATTTGTCAGGGTTATTTGGATCTTGGACAAGACCTTTGTCTTTTGCAAGTTGCTCAAGCTCCTCTCTGGTTTTCCCGGTCAATTCGTCTGGTTTAATTTCTGGACTAGGAGCCGACGTGTCGGCCTCCTCCGCCCCATTCACATTAAGCGCATTTTGTGCCTGGGCGAACGCACTCTTAGCTTTAACAGAAACCCAACCTACAAATGTTGCCCATACATCTTTGACAGGCTTCGTCTGCACGAGAGCAACTGTTAGGACAGCTAACACGACAACTGGCGTACTCACTCCGGCACCTATCGCTAGCCCTCCCACCATCACGGCGCTTGTTGTCCGCCCTCCGTTATGACCGTATCGATCAGGATCAGGACCATCTGGCTCATCACATGCACAAACAACCGTTGGCCGCAAAGTACGGATTGGTTCCTTGCCCGTCGATTGAGGTGGATCGCCTGCAGGACTTGCATCACTATTAGATGATTCTGAGCCGCCATCGCCGCTGGATCCCGCATCAAATCCCGTCGGGTCCGACATATTCAACGGGCTATTCCACACATAGCTGTAACGGTTAAAGCTCTGAGAATATCCAGGCGCCTGGATATGCGGATCAGCACTCATGAAGCGCGCTGTCATCGGGTCGTACACCCGGCCGTTCATGTTGATCAGCCCCAACTCATCCATGTGCTCATGGTTGGTGAAGCCGCGTTGTCCCAAGGTGTCGGTCACCGCATTTGTCGGATCTTCCGCACCAGGCACCTGGCGACGCTTGCCAAATGGCTCGTAAGCCAGACGCTCCAGCACCGTGCCAGCTTCGTCACTCACCACCGTGGTACTACCCAGACCATCGCGCTGGAAATACCGTGTCTGCTCACTAACTACATTGGCACTGCTGGTGATCTGCTTGATCTCGGCAATGACTGCGCCACCTGCTGTCACATAACTGCGCAGCTCCACACTGTTGTCGGGCTTGATTTCCTTTTCATAGAAGAGGTCCCCCGCATTGCCCGGGTTGAGGTAGTAAACCGTGCCCAGGGTGCTGGAGACCTGCTTGACACGTTGGTGCTCAGGTCCATAGGTGTACGTCTCCGATACCGTGGTGCTGCCACTGGTGGACGCCAGGGTCAACGGCATGTTGTAGCTTGTGTAGCTATAACTACGGGTATTAGCCACGGCAGTGCCTTGCTGCCAGACTTCGCTGGCGCGGTTACCGTTGCCATCGTGGCTGTAGAACCGGCTACCGCTGCTGCTGGGCAGCTGTACCAAGGTCAGAGCGTGGGGTGAAGCACTGGCCACACCGGTGGCAACGCATTGGCTGCCACTCACACTTTGTCCCGCCGGGCAGCTATAAGCCGTCTGCGCGGCAGCAGAAGTCGTGGTCTGGCAGGTACTGGTACTGCCAGTACCCACCTGTGTACCCGATGTGCAGACATATTGCACATTGGCAGGCACCAGTGTGTTATTCGACAACAAGCACTGGTTGTCACTTTGCAGAACTCCAGAAGTGCAGGTGTATTTGGGCGTAGCACCCACCGAGGTAGTGGTCACGCAAGTGCTGCTCGCCCCGGTCCCAGTCAAGGTTCCGCTCGTACAACTGTAGTTTGCTGTCGCACTCGATGTCGTGGTGTTGACACAGGTGTTACCTGCCACCGTCTGGCCTGCCGGGCAAGAATAGCTGCTGACTGTGGCCGCTACCGAGGTGGGAACTGTACAGGTCGAACCTGACAACGTCCCGGAAGAACAGCTGTAATTAGGGGTAGCGTTTGCGGTAGTGGTAACTACGCATGATGCACCTTGCAGTGTGCCTGCGGAGCACGAATAGAGAATGTGAGGCGTATAGACGCAATATGTTGTATACCCGGTATTGCGGCCGTTGTTCATTCCTATAGGGTCCGCAACTTTGTATGTCAAAAGCTGCCGGTTTGGCACTGCCCGACAAGCTTGCGCCCCCCCAGGAATATCGGTTTGGAACCCACTGCCGGTGCATGATCCTGCGGGATACGGTAAGGAATAAACCACATAGTTCACCATGAAGGAAAGGGAGCCCGCCGACGCTTGGTATTGAAACCTCGATGCAAGAGGAGGACCGGCTACGGTGCTTGGGCAACTGGTATCAAATGACTGGGCTGCAGCGGTAGTGGTAGTCAACGAACACGTCGTCCCCGAGAGGCTATAACCCGACGGGCAGCTATAACTGCTGACATTAGCCCCAACGGTCGTGGTGCCCACGCAGTTGGATCCACTCAGGCTGCCAGAGGCACAGGTGTAGTTGGGTGTCGCCGCCGTCGTCTGCGAATACACGCAGTTGGTTCCCGATAGCGTCGCATTGCTAGGGCAGGTCAAGGTTGAAGTGGCCGCCACCGAGGTGGTTGTCACACAGGTGGAACTGGATCCGCTGCCGGTCAATGTAGCCCCTGATGCACAGCTATACGCCGCGTTGGCCGGTGTCAGCACATTGGTCGAACTCAGGCACTGGGTGCCCTGCAAGGTTTGGCCCGAAGGGCAAGAATAGGTAACCGTAGGTGCAACGGACGTGGTGGTCACACAGGTACTGCTAGAGCCACTGCCGGTCAGCGTGCCGGTGCTGCAACCATATCCCTGCGTCGCCGCGGCGCTGACCGTTTGGTAGCCATAGCTTCCCAGATCGCTACGCGAAGTGATATTGCCGGAATTGGCGTATGCGTAGGTATTGGTATAGCTGGTCGCGCTGGCATTCACCGTGGAGGTGGTCAGGCGGTTCAGTGCGTCATAGCCAAAGGTTTCCAGCAGGCTTTGGGTCTGGTCATTGCGGTTGGTCACATTGCCCAGCGCATCGTACTGGTAGCTCGCGTTCTGCACCGCATTGCCGGCCCCCGCCGTAATGGCCTTCACGCGTCCGTTGGTCGGATCGAAGGTTTGTGTTGTCGCCAGTCCGTTGCCATAGGTTTGCTGCAGCAGATGCCCTTCGGCATCCCGCACATTGGCTTTCCACAGCACCACGCCAGATGAGACACGTGTGATGCTTTGCAGATAGCCCAAGGGAGTGAAGTTGTACTGCAACACCACGCCACCTGGGTAGGTGCGGGTCGCCACACGCCCGTTGGCGTCATAGGTGGCACCGTCTGTATAAGTGGTGTCCAGCGTGGTCGTGGTGCCGTTGGCACGGCCCAGACTGTCGTAGCCGAGCTTGCGGCTGTAGCCGGTACTGGTGGTTGCCTGGCACAGCTTGCCAATACCCTTGGGGCAGGCGACGGAGCCGCTGTAGGTGTCGTAATACCAATTAGAGACCAGGTCGGCTTCACTGCGTGCCGTCATGCGGCCCAGCACGTCATAAGCCATGGTGCTGGTGTTGCCCTTGCCGTCTTTCTGCGTAACCAGTTGGCCCAGTGCGTCGTAGCTATAGATCCAGGTACCCATGTCCGGATCGACCATCTGGGTTTTACGACCGCGCAGGTCGTACTGCATGGTCACGATGTTCTGTGCAACATCCTTGGTGGACACCAGATTGCCCAGGGGATCGTAGACAAAGCTAGTGGTCTGGTTGTTGCTGTCCACGACGGACACCACCTGTGCCTGGCTGTTGCGGGTGGTGGTGCTGGCCTGGTTGTTCGCATTGGTGACCGTCGTCACCAGTCCGCTGTAGCGGCTGCTGGTAACACTGCCATCAGCGGCCGTGCTGGACACCACACGCCCCAAGGCGTCGTAGATATTGGTCGTCCAGTAGGCTGTCTGTCCGGCGTAATAAGGCCGGGATACGGCCAGAACCTGGCCCAGGTTGTTGTACTGGGTGTCCTGGTAGATGGCTGTGCTGCTGCCCGAACCATCCCAACCCTGGGTCTCGGTGCGGAGCTTACGGCCCAAAGCATCGACATAGACCTTGCTGTAGGCACCGTTTTGGGTGGAACCGTTGCTGGCCAACGGGGTTGTGACCACCACATAAGCAGCCTGGGCACCGTTGACGGTGGGGCAGCTGGTGCTGCCGCCATTGAAACCAACACAGTAGAGGTACTGCGTCTGCGTCTTGTTGCCATCGGCACGGGCTTCCAGAATCGGTCGTCCCAGGGCATCGTAGTTCCATGTCGTTGTCAGGCTATTGGGACCAGTCAAGCTGGTAGGTCGGCCAAAACGCATGTCGTACTGCCGGGTTTCCTGCTGACTCAGAGCGTTGCTGGCACTGGTGACGAACTGGCCGGCAATAGGATTGGCGGTAGTCGCCGCAGTGCTGGAGCTGGAGCTGCGAGAGGTAAAGAGTGCGGATCCACTGGCACCGCTGCAATTGGCGGTGGTCGATCCGGTCTTGTTGCCGTAGCCGTCGTACACATAGCTGGTGGTCTGGCACAGCTGCGGCAACGTCGGCTCGATGGTCTCGCTCATGAGCAAGCCATTGCTGGCGTTGTAGGTGAACGCAGAGGTACGGGTGGCCGAGCCTGCAGGAGTGATGCTGGTCACCGCACTCTGAGTCAGTAATCCCAGAAACCAGTTGCTCGTGTCATTGGTATAGGTATTGGCAGTGGATTGGCTATAACCATCCCCCGTGCCCACCGTGGCCACCAAGGCATTGCCAAAACTATCAAAGGTATTGGTGGTCGTGGTCGTCGGCAACGCCGTTCCATCCAGATCCCAGCTGGTCTTGATAGCCTGGGATACATAGGGGAAATAGGTGTTTCCAGGTGCTACCGCGCAACCGTTGCCGGTTTGGGGATTGGTACAGCCAAAGGTATTGACGACCAGATTAATTTGGTGGCTAGGACCCGATGCTGCGGAGTTGCTGGTCGCAACGGTCAGGGGCAGTCCCGTAAAGGGCCAGGACTGGCTGAAAGTAGTCGTATTAGAAACCGTGTTGCTGCCCTGCTGCTGCGAGGTCGTCATGGCAGCGAAGCCCAGAACGCCTCTACCGGTGAATAGCTCCGCTCTCAAACCGCTGTAGCTGTAGTTGGTGGTGAGCAGCCCACCCACGCCATCGGGACTCACCACACTGCTGACCACATTGAAAGGCAGGTTCAGATTAACCAACGGATAGTTCACGGCGGAACCGACGGTGTACACCGCAGGATTGCTCAAGGTGCTGTAGTTGAAGTTGCTGTACGCACCCAGACCGTTGTCAATCTTGCTCACCAGTGTGGGCGCACCTGGCATGGCGTTGATCCAACTCTGGACATACATGCCGCTCGCGGCAGGGTTCCATGCCACCAAGTCCGCGCGTCCGGTACCACTCAGATCCGAGGTCAGCGTGCTCCAGCCCGTGGTGCCTGCAGCAGAAGTCCCGGTATTGCTGGCAGCACCATAGGCTTGCGTGAAATTCCCATCTCCATTGCCCAGGAACACATACGCCGCCCGCGTACCTGCGGCAGCATTGGCCGAGGCATAGACAATATCGACCAAGCCATCGCCGTTCACATCGGCCAAGCGGACATCCCAGCCCGTAAGGTTGCCCACATTGGACGAGATAGCATTTTTTTGCACAGCGGAAAACTGTCCGCCACCCACCCCGGCCCAAACATCCACGCTGGCACCACTGGTTCCCTTGCCCAAGGCCAGCAGCTCAGGTGCTCCCGCGCCATTGAGATCGGCCAGTACCAGGCTGTAGTTGGCCTGGTAGGTGTAACTCGAATTGCCTGGTGTACCGGTATACGTCAGCGCAGTGACTGGCGCACCCAACAAACCATTGGACTGCCCTGGCCAATACTGCATGGCAATGGAGTTGCCATTGGCATACAACATGACCAGGTCGGGAATCCCGTCATCATTGATGTCAGCCCAGTACACGCTGGATTGGACGTTGGCTGCAGTAAACCCCGTAGGCATGGCCCCCGTCCCCAAGCCTGAGGGCGTATTGAAACCACCTGACCCATTATTAAGCAGTCCCCAAACCGAAACGTTGCCCGAATCAGCAGTCACCCAAATAAGGTCAGCCTGGCCCGTTCCATTCTGGTCGGTCAGCCTGAAGTTTGCGACACCGGCGCAATTTGTGCCGGCATATGGCGTCGAGGTGGCCGTGCCAAAAGTACCATCGCCCTTGCCCTTGAGGACAGTCACCGTCAACGTGGCGCCGTCTGTGCTGCAAGTTGGAATCACCAGATCCGGAATACCGTCGCCGTTGATATCGCCGACCTGTAAATTAGTCCCCGTGCTAGCCCCGCCTTGGCTGGCTGCGAATCTTGTAATCTGCTTGCTGGCAGCCCCCAGATTGATGGCCGATATTGCCGCCTGTTTGGTGAAGGCACCAGAACCGTTGCTCAGCCATGCTTGGATCTGCAAGCTAGATCCCGATACCGAAAAACCAACCAGGTCCGTTCTACCGCTATTGGTCAGTGCAGCAGACACCATCTGCCAGCCGGTATAAGACTGTGCGGTGTCAGCAATGGAAGCCTGGGGCGTCGCAGCAAAACTCTGGCCGCAATTGGCAGTACATCCGTTGGCAAAACTGAGATAGGTCGGCCAAGTAATCTGCGTCGCGGGTAAGGTGCTTCCATCGGCGAAGACCTCTTGCACACTTGTCAGTGCAGACAGGTTGGATCCATACGTCTGGGACTTGTAGGTCAAGTTATAGGTCTTGACCAGGCTCCCGTTGGCATAGGTCTTGATGGTGCTGAGCAATTGGGTGTTTTTAACCAAACTGCCTGCGGTGTAAACCGGGATTTGATCCGTACGGCTGGTATAGCCGAACGCCACCGAACTGCTGGGTGCCTGGCTGCCGTTACCGGTATAGCTGATGCTCAAGGGGTAATAGGATCCGTTGGTAGCGTCCGGTGTGTACGCCATGGACATGTAATTGCCCACGGTGTCAGTGACCTTGCTCAGCGCCCACAGACGTACCGTTGGTTTGCCTTGCGCCAAGACGGCCGAATCGGTCGTGCTGCCGTACTGCAAGGTTTGGCCCGCTTTGGTCTTGACGGTGAACGACGCAGGCCCGTTGCCCAGTGCGCCATTGGCCACAATATTGCTGAAGCCGTCCTGCTCGGTTCGGTACACAGAGCCGGATGCTCCATAGGTCCCGCTGATCAGCATCAACTTTTGTCCATCGAGGCAGAAGCGATCTGTGCCGACGTAGGTAACACGACCACGAATCCCATCCGATGCCTGGGTTGCACTGCAGCGCGAAATGGACGACATGCCCGACAGACTCCAGCCAAGTCCCAACAAACCGTTACCGCCCTGGCTGTTGTATTGAAGACCAAGCTTGGGAGCCATGCCTGCAATGCCAGGCGGCAAAACGATGGGCATCGCATAGGTAGCAGCTCCGTTTTGGCCTACCCCCACCGAGCCTGACGTCGCCATGTTCTGTGCCTGGGCCGAGAGGCTCAAAGCCCCACCGAGAACTAACGCTGCACAAGAAAGAACCAGAGTTTTTAACTTCACACAAGCGGGACGCGTGAAGGGAGTCACAGAAAAAGAGGGCATTGGCAAATACAAAAATGCGCCTTTCACGGCGCGTAACTTTGCGATAGGTGCAACTACGGGAATTTACGTTCGAGCGATAGAAAGCGATGCGTGTGGGACAAAGAAATAAGGACACCACCCGGGTATGTCCGGATGGCTTAACTTCACGCCGCCATACAAATCAATCCATTGCTTCAAAAAAGGCAACGAATCGTAACAATATATTTACCAATACCCATGATCTTTACATGGCGATTTCGGGGGAGGAAGGGGATGGTTTTCATCAAAATGGTGGATGCATCGCGCCACCAGATGGAGCCATGAGCACATATTTGGGCAAAAAAATACTTCCACCCCATGGGATGCGACTTTGTCGCATCCCATAGTTCCGAACGTAAAGTCGGCGCCAAACCTTTTGGTCACGCCTCGCGTTTGCTGTAAATCGCGAAGTACATCATCAGCGCACGGACGGCGATAAATACCAGCAGCACGCCCTGAACAACGTACATCTCAGCCAGCTGAAATCCCGCTGCACCAATCGACACGACGATCAGCAAAACCCAGTCCAGCTTCGCGGTGTTGGCAAAGCCTGCTTTCTTATGGGTTCGGAACAGGCGGACACTGAGTGCAGCGGCAACACCGGTTGCACAACCGACCAGTGCAAGCTGGTACGTGGTGTAGATCAAAAGAGTGCCAATGGCCGCCGCAGCGATCAAGGTCATATGGAGTTTTTGGGTCAGTGTGGTCATATTGAATTCCAAGTAGAGATAAAAGAAAGTGAGTGGGGAGGCATCGGCCTATAGGGCTCGGCTCCCCAGATAAAGCGGTACGAGGGCCGACAAAAATACGGTTGCGATGGCCGTATTTCTGCCCTAGTGCCCCATCCGATCCGACACGATGATCTGTATGAACCGCGCCTTCACGCTGTTCACGTCCACCTTGACTTCCGTCTCGCCCTTGTCTTCCAGGTAGCCCAGGTAATACGCCACGTCGATGCTTTTGGACTTTCCCTTCAAACCAAACGTATACGACCCGGTGCATTGGCTCTGACTGTCGCCATGCGAGACAGTTTTGATGTTTTCCAGTGCGGGATCTCCAGTGAGATCGGACTGGATCTCCTGGTACCACACCGCATTGTTCAGGTGTGACTGGATGATGGCGATCACCTGGTCCTTGTTCTTGCCGCCGTTGCAATCCAGCTTGCTGCCGCAGCCCTGCAGACCTACCACGGCCGCACCCAAGGCTGCCACCATCACATACCTACCCCAGTTTTTAGTGTTCAACATAATTTCCTTTGATTGATTTATTTCAGAAAAGCCACCTCCGTCTCTCCATGAAGAGACGTGTGTGGAATCGATATAAAGATGTGTTTGAAACTCCTTTTAGAGCAAAAAAAGAGCGCCTTGAAGTAACCAAGCAGCAGGGACTGCAAGAAAACCTCGGCGCAGATATGTATTTTTACGATCTCATGATAGCTTAATGGGCTTCAAACACCGTGTATTCAAACACGTCTTTTTCTCAAGATCACAGGCATGCCACGCCATGCCTCTCCCGCGCCTACTCCCCTCTCCCTTCGACTGGTCTTTGCCCGCAATATCCGCTTGGTCCGCATCCATGCGGGCATGTCCCAAGAGAGCATGGCGGCTGAAGCCGGTCTGGACCGGACCTTCGTCGGCACCCTGGAACGTGGCCAGCGCAATATCTCCATCGACAACATCGCACTGATCGCCCAAGCCATTGGTGTCCCCGCGCACGAACTGATGGACCCGGACCTCCCTCGCCAGCGCGGTCTAGACGACACACTCACACGGGCACCCCGCACTGCACGCCCCTACCCTGTGTCGCGCAAGTCCAAAGCGGCAGGCTGATCAAGCCACCGCACTGGGTGCGGAAGCCTGCTGTAAATGGGCCACCTTCTGCTGCAGCCTGTCTCCCAACCGAGGCTTGACGGCAGTCCGTGCTGATCTCGACATCGGCACCAAGGCCAAGCCACCACTGTCCGGTTTATCCGGCCCTCCATCTCCATCTCCATCCACTGCGTGCGCATAGAACTCCTCCACCACGCTAGCGCCCTCCTCTTCAGACTCTTCAAATGCACCATGGGCCAGGCCCTGGCGCGCAGCCTCATCCAAAGCAGCCTGGTCAAAGCCAGCAGCCCGGCGGTCCGCATGCTCCGTTTTGGCTGTAGCGATCGCATCCGCCATCGTGGCTCCCGTCTGCACCGTCAGATCCACGTAGTAAATCGCCGACCGGTGCGACTGGGTGGTGGATTTGCCACGCAGCCGCAACTCCAGCGGCAAGGTCGACAGCAATCCACCCGATACCGCATGGAAGTAGCTGAGCCGTGCCGACAGAGTTCGGATGCTGTTGAACCCGGTGGTGCGGAACACAAAACTGCCCAGCTCGTCTTCGTCACCGATGCGGACGTTCAGCCGTCCGTAGGGCTTGCAGTAGCCACCTTGCCCCACGGCACAGGCCTCCGGTGCCGGACATGGCAGGGTCTGCATACCCTCCGCTGTGACCCGCCTACAGGTTTCACCGTTGCCGACGCACACAGGCCTGCCGGTGTGCCGGTCGAACATGGTGTAGTTGGCGCGCAGGTTCAGATCCGGGTCATCGAACAACAGGCGGACAGGGATGGTGCGCAGCTTGCCGCCGGCATTGCCGCTGGTCTTGCGCAGAGCTTCGTCAACCGGGTGAGGCACCCAGCCGTCCCGGTTCTGTACCTGGCTGGTGACGGTGAATTCATCGTCCTTTTCTGGGACACGTTTACCGGACTTTTCTACAACCTTGCCGATGGAGATCCGGCCAATCACGGGGGGCGTTAACGCCAAACCTTTGAGCATGGGGTTTCCTTTCTAAGAGGGTCTGTACAGGGTCTGTACAGGGTCATGGATGGAGACAAGAAGGAGAAGATGTGAAGAAAACTGGCAGGAGTGCTAGGGCTGTACGGCATCCAGCCGTACAGCCCTATGCCGCTAGCCATTGACCAGAAAGCGCCGAGATCCAGGCTTGACCAGGGGGTAGCGCTGCAGCAGTTCAGGTTGTGCGGCCAGCAGGCTGGCCACATCCAGCCCCTGGCTGTCCTTGCTGCGTTTCCAGGTCACGTCGCCGGCATCGAAGACCAGTTTGGTGGCCTCACCCATGCGCTGCTGGATGTGCTGCTTGAGCTGGGCTTCCAGTTGGATGGCTGCATCCAGTTGCTGGCGCACCGCCAGCAGATCGGAGAACACCGCACCCATAGCCAGATCGTCGGAAAGATCCAGGGTCTGGCCGTTGTCCTGCGGGTACAGGCAGCGCAGTGCCATATCGGCGGAGTCGGAACCATCGGCCGGTGGGGCTTCGTCCCGCTCCACATAACCCCAGAACTGGCGTTCCAACGCGATCAACCGGGCGATCATGGCTTCGTCTCTTTCGATGCGGTGGACCTGTAGTTCCTGCCCACAGATCAGCACAGCCACGTCGGCCGCCTGCTTGCCGGTGACAGCCAGTTGGTGCAAGACCTGCAGTTGGACGTATTCGGGTACGTCCTCCTGCCAGAGCCGGGCACCATTGATACCAGCAGTCTTGCATTCCAGGATCTGGACATCCGGCGCACCGATAACCTCCCGGTCCAGGTTGGCCAGCATCCAGGGTTCCCGAGGGTGCTGCAGTACCGCATTGATGCGACGTACCCGGTTGCCGGTGCGCTTGGTGTAGTGCGCCGCTACGATGGGTTCCAACAAGGTTCCCCAGTACATGGGACTGGTTTCGTCGTTGGGATCGGTCTTGGGCAGGTTGCCATCTCGACCCGTCTTCTCCATCCAGAGTTGAAGCTGAGACTTGTACGGGTTCAGGCCCACGGCAGCACCGGCGTCGGAACTGCCGATGCCGCCTTTACGTACGGACAGCCATTGCGCACGGCTGAGGTCCTGGGTTTTGACCAGCTTCAGGGCCGGTCGGGGTTTAGAGGTTGGGAGTGGTTTGTCAGGTTGAGTATGGGGAAGCATGGGGATTTCTTTCCATGGTCAAAGTGTCAAAGTTGGTCATCACAAGCACAGCGCCTGCGAAGACGTCATGCCTGTGGGTTAGGTTTCTGTGGGTCAGGTCTTAGGCTGGATTCCGTAACCGGCATCCAAGGCGAAGACGAGTTCAGCAGATAGCGCGCACCGAGCGCGTACAGTCCGCAAGGCCCGGCAGGCCGGTAGTACCCGGAGACGCAGCGCCGGAATGGCACACCGGCTTCGTTCGTGTAGACCACCGGATCGCCCATCGCAAAGCACAGGGGCTTGCCGTTCTCGGGCGGGAACGGCTTGAGCGCATCGTGCTGTGCGGTGATCTCGACGGTCCAATCGTGGTGGCTAGCCATGGCGTGGATCTCCTTCACGGTTCAGACAGCACAAGCACCACCACGGCATTCAACTAGCCAACTGCAGCGCATGCTCCAGTGCGCGCTGCTTGAGATTGGCCCCCTGGCCGAACCAGGCACTGTCCAAGCGGTATTCCTGGCTCTTGGCCCGTTTCTCATGGTCCACGAATTCGGTGACCGCATTGAGCAAGCCCCAGGCGGTACCACTGGCCGAGGCCAGTTCCGATCCCCTGCCCTGCCCGTCATACAGAGCCTGTACCCGTTTGAGTGCCCGTTCATTCGTCAGGCCCTGTGCCGGATCGACCTGGCGGTCGGTCTGGCACAGGACCTTGAGGAAGTAGTTCAGGGATTCATGGGTTTTGACTTTGCGCTCGGACAGGGTTTTCATGCGGTACATGAATCCGTCCCATTGCGAGACGGCAATGCCGAGTTGCTGCTTGACGGCTTGCGCGTCAAAGCTGGTGCTGTGCGGGACCTTGATGGCCTGGGTGGCTCCGTTCAAGGCCACGGCCAAGGTGTTGTTGCAGACCACCCGGATGGTGGTCGGCGTAGCCGTGGTTGCCAGGGTGCCATCGCAGGAAGTCGCCAGCAGGATGTAGCCTTTGACGGTATCACCACCCCTGAGGGCCGATTCCTTACCGGTGCGGGCCAAGGCCCAGAACTTCTTGCCACCTTTGAGGACACCGGCAGTTTCCAGCTCGAATCCAGACACCTCACTCAGGTCCCGGTAGAACTCCAGCACGGCTTGGGGTTGGACGACCTGGTAGCGGCCACTGACGACGGACAGTGCCGCCTTGGTATCGCTGCGGTACAGAACCTTGTGGTCCTCGCTGGACATGATGGCGCCCAGAGCGCCTTGCTGGTCTGCCAGGTAGCGGACAGGGGTTTCGCAGATGGACCAGTCCATCCCGGCTTTCTGAGCCCAGACCTCGATGGGTTGCTTGGGTGGGAGTGCGTTGCCGAGTTGGTGCCAGGGGGCTTCGCCGACATAGGCCATAGAGTTGATTTGGTGTGCCATGGTTATTTACTTTCAAAGTGGGTGGATGGGATAAGGGGAAGAAGCGAGAACGCGGAATAACGAAGAAATCCGGACGTGGCAAAGCCGCTGAAAACATCAGCCAGGCACGCCATGCCGGATCGGGAGCAGAAAAGAAACGAGGGAAACGGGGAAAGTGCTACGAGATCAGTGCAACCGTTGCAGTTGCGGGTAGCGAAGAATCAGAAACGAAAAGGCCCGGGCTACCTCCCCTAGGCCGTGGCTACCCGAGGACTGAAGGTGTAGCCGCACTGCAGGCACAGGCAGTTGTTCAGAACGTGCTGGTCAATGGCCTCGCCCAGGGAGGCTCCCAGCACACAGCCGGTTCCGCCGCCGACCAGAAGGCCAACCAAGACGCCGAGCAAGACACCACCGGGACCTGCCAGTGTGCCGACCGAACCACCAATTTCTGCGCCGTTCAGGGCGCCTATGGCTCCGCCTGCGGCGCCGGCGACTGTCCCCAAGCTACCACCGGTCTTTCTCGCAATATCCTTGGTGTCGATCCGCTCGGATGCGCATTGCGGGCATTGAAGGGGCATGGGGACATCTCCTTGTATGAATCGATATATCGGGTAGGAATACAGTTTTCAGATGCATGGGCAGGCTGCCTGGCAAAAATGCGGCATAGAACCCCGTATTTTTTGGAGTTTCATATATAGGACGAGACAAGCAAGAGATAGCACACCGAACACAAATGCAATGGCAAATGCGGCCAGACTTTCCAGGGGAGCGTTAGTTGAGAGCATAGGAATTCCTACGAAAGAAAAAGGGGTTGGACAGGGGGTTGGAAAGGATCGAAAGATACCCAGCATTGCACTGGGGATGGCTGGCAGGTGAATCGGCACGAAAATCCCAAGTGAGGGTTATTCGGTGGCACCGAGGCCCAAACAAGCGTATTTAAATCTCGTCTGTATCACTTTGCCATGGGAGTGATATGTGACTGAAAATATTTAGGACCCAGACGCCCACGCTCCAAGGCACGCACAGACGGCCTTGCCCACGCGATCCGCGACACAGGCAGCGCTGGTGGCATATTGGTGCCACCAGTTGGCCTCCAATCGACGGTGCGCGCCTACCCCAGGCTGAACGCGCCGAACTCAGTGATTACAAGGGATCTGGCTACCCTCGTTCCGTAATCCGTGGACTCGCCGTGCAAAACCATATTTCGGTTGAGTTCGCGTCAGTCTGGCTCGCCCTGCGCCAAGGCCATGGCCTCCCGCTCTTTTTCGTTCGCATTGATCGGGAGCACATTGGCCACAGCAGGAAATTTAAGCGACCTTCCGTATAGACTGCCACCAAGCAAAATGCCTCCAAGGCCTAGTAGTATCGAGGCAATCGAAAATCAAGGAGGCTGCGTGAAATCAAACCGTCCCGCGAAGACATTGCCGGCGTTCGTCAGGATCGGCAAGTAGCCATGCCTGCGGCGCTTCCAATCACCGACACGGTCATTGCCGCCATCGCGCAGCTCATTGACGACTCCAAGTCCAACGGCGAGTATCGAGACCCCACGCACTCAGACATCGATTTTTATGTCTCGCAGGCTGGCCTTTCCGCGCACGATCCCAAGCGACAAGGCCAGGTCGTCGGTAAGGCAAAACGAGTGCGGGCGATTCTGCACGTTGCGTTAACAGACAACGCCGACGCAGGCTCTACTCTCATTGGCTCGATCTTGGCGAAGGTCCGCGCGTGCGGCGGATTTCGTGAGGGCTCCCAAAACTATGTCGGCACGGAAGCAATCACCAACGCCCAAACAGCATTTGATGCCGAAGGATTCGCACTTGCCGCCGATGGTTCGATTGGGCCGAAGGTTCTATCTGCTTTGCAAGGCCAGGAATTGACCGAAGCATTGCGGGCCTACGCGAACCGAGCGCAGAAAGGCTCGCATGACGCGGCCCTCTTAGCTGGCACCGGCAAAGACTTGATGGAAGCGACCGCCGCCCATGTCTTGCAGACCATCAACGGTGGCTACCCGACAGGCGCGAACTTCCATAGCTTGCTCGGCATGGCGTTTGTCGCGCTCAATTTGGCGGTCCCCGAACTACCAGCGCAGCATGGCGAATCGCCAATCAAAGGGTTGGAGCGCGGACTGTTTCAAGCAGCCATCGCCGTCAACCGACTGCGCAACAAAGAGGGAACTGGCCATGGCCGCCCATGGCTGCCGTCTCTCAAAGACGATGAAGCCAAGGCGAGCACCGAGCTCGCGGGCTCAGTGTCGGCGTATCTGCTTTCCAAATTGGAAAAGCACCGCAAGTGATCTCCGCGATCCTAAAGCGAGTGTCCCAATGGCTTTAATTATTCGAGGCAACGAGCCAGAGAGCGTGTTCCACCTCAACGGCTTGGACGAAAACAGCGCAACCTATGCCATGGGGTGGACCCTTGAGCAAAGCCAGGCATTCCGGCAGATTTTTGTCGAGGCTCTGCTTGGAGAGCCGGTTGACGTAGCGACGGCCAAGCTGTCACTACAAAAACATGGCGAAGACGGCGGATACACTGACCTGGAGATCCAAGCTGGACAAGAATTCCATCTCGTGATCGAAGCAAAAAAAGGCTGGCAAGTTCCAAGTCTCGAACAACTGACGAGATATCGCCCAAGGGCGCTCGCGGGAGGGGCCTTGCGCCAACGGCTTGTGTCTGTCAGCTCGGCCCACGCCGACATCGCCACCCGCAGGCTTCCGCCACATTTGGATGGTGTGGGAGTCGTCCACCTTTCATGGCGCGACATTCAAAGGATGGCCAGCGCCGCTCATAGCCAGGCGTCGGGATTTGAAGAGAGGCTCTGGCTTCGCCAATTTGTTCAATACATGCAGGAGTTCGTAACTATGGAGCGTTTGACGGACAACACGGTTTATGTCGTATCCCTTGGCCTTGGTCCGATGGTGGACGGGGGCACTCACACATGGGTCGATGTCGTGGAGACGGACCGCAGTTATTTCCATCCCATTGGAAAAACCTGGCCCACCCAGCCGCCCAACTATGTCGGGTTTCGGTATAACGGCAAGCTTCAATCGGTCCACCATGTCGATAGCTTCCAAATCGCTGCCGATATTTCAACGATCAACCCCTTGTGGCTCCAAACTTCTGACGACCACTTCGTGTATCGGCTCGGCCCGCCCATGAAGCCTCCGGTCGTGGTAAGGACCGGCGATATCAACCGAAACGCTCGCTGCACATGTGCTATCGACACCTTGCTTTCAGGTGCGTTCACGACGATCAGCGCTGCACGCGACGAAACGAAGCGGCGGTTGGCTGAGGCTACGTAACTGGCTGCAAAGCGGCGTGGCAGGAAGAGCCGCCACATGCGTGTGTCACGCCAGCAAAGAAAATGCCACTCGTCCATGCTTGGAAGAGTGAGCAACCATCGTGGATGGCCCCGCTCATGGAGGTGAAGCAGGGGAACTTGCGTTCGGGCAGCACTATATCCAAGCCCAACATCAAGTCAAACGGCTTACTTCGACGTATAGCTGAGCAAGTTGCGCGCTGGCGTTGCAGACCAGGTCATTGGGATGACGTCTGAACATCTGTTGATTACGGAAACCGAAGAGTGTGGCAATGTGACCCAGGTCTACGATTCTGTCCGGGACAAATAGGGCGCGCTAAATCGACGCCTATGCGATTGCGCATCAGCTCGGCGACCTCGGGCTTGACGCCGTTGAAGCGACGGGGCTCGCACCGCACTGCGTGCGCATCCATTCGCCTTTGTCCGCGGGGTCCAGGTAGGTGATGATCACACCCGCAGCTGCGGTCATCGGAGCACTCGCTGCGCGCATGGGAGCGAGCTGGCTCCACGACGGCACTTCCACTTTAGGAATGGCGATCGCAGCCAACCTTTCTGGAGGACGTAATTGCGGCCAGCGCCCGTTCTCGTCATAGGGAGATAACTCGACAAACAGTGGCGAGCCGATGCGCGAACGCAGCACAGCAGGACACACGACCGCTGTCTTCTCTCCAGGCTCAACCCTGCAAACCGCACGCCCGCCTGCGGCCTTATTCAGGTGATCGCATCCTTCGCTGGTTAGGACCATCGCGACAGGAACCTCCCCCAGGCCCAGCACACCAACGACGGCTCTTGGGAATCCGGCCCCGTTGCCCGATATCCCTAGCAACGCCACCAAACTGGCCGCAATGCACACGCCCAATATCGCCAAGATATTGACCCGCGTCATCCAGGCCACGACGACATTCGATGCATAACACCAGGCGGTCCACCCCACCAAACCAACCAAGAAACGGCCGGAATCCCCGTCGCGCGGAAAAAAGGCAAACAGCGTGAGGAAAGCTGACATGGCCGTCAGCAACCAAAAATACCCAAAAGCCGAAAAACCTACTCCTCTGCGGATCTTCGCCCATCGGTTATCAGCCGCGTCAGAGACGTTCGCCTTGTACGTCGGCTTCAAGAAGGCAAAAACGCAGGCCAGGATCAACAACAAAACGAATGGGGTCGCGTAGCCCCACCTTGGAATTTCGCCCTTGGGATCCAAATAGAAGTAGAGCGCGAAAGCAATCGCGCTCAGCATTCCGGGAGCAATGAGAAGAGCCAAGGCTCGGTTCTCGCCCAGCCCGTTCGGACTTTCCTTTTGACCACGCATCATGAGCCCGGTACCGAACGCGCAGCCCGTCAACGCAGCGGCAAGAGCGAATCCGACGACTGCGACCGCCATCAATATCGCGCTGACCCCTGCCAGATCCAGCTCGGGTATCCGGCCAAGCTGGCAAAAGAACGCAAGCAATAGCAGACCACCCATCACCGAGGCCACCGTGCCCGCAGTGGCCAAAGGGCGTTCCCGAAGTTGCTGCAACCACCAGGGCATTGGCGGCTCCGTCTTGTTGACCCGATGCCGTCGCGAGGGCTTTTTGTCCTCTTCCATGTGTCCAAACCTCCCTTTCTTGCATTTTGACATCGGCAAGAATCTTTTAAGACCGCACAAGGCAGCTAGTTCAAAGCGATTACGTTACAAGCTTTCGGTGATTTCTTTGGTTTGGATATTTGTGTCGGCTAGGCCTGCGGTTACAGCATCAAAGGCCTCTTCTTCAAGGTCGCCTTGGTGCGCGGCAACATACTGCGCTATTTTTGAAGAAAAGAAACGCTGGGATCACTCGAAGTCCCCTTCCTAAGCGACAGACGCACACATGGCCATGGTGGGGTTCGGCAGACTGATGGCTTATTGCGCGTATCCTGACGTACATCCCCAGTTTTTTCGTCACGGCTTCTGACCGCCAAGCCTGAACAGACGTAAACCCGTCTATTTCAGAATATTTTTAGGATTTCTATAGGCCAATCCAAGCACCATTCGCATTGGTAGAAACAATGGTAGGAACAATGAAAAAGCGCCCCGTAGGGCGCTTGTTTCTTAGTTACTTGGCGGAAAGGGTGGGATTCGAACCCACGGTACCTTGCGGTACGCCTGATTTCGAGTCAGGTACATTCGGCCACTCTGCCACCTTTCCTGGTATGTCTTTAGCTTGGTCCTAGTGGCCTTGGGACTAAGCAACGCCCGCCATTCTAGCAGCTGACGCGGCCATATTCGGCTTAGCCACCCAATTTTTCCAAACCGCCCAGGTAAGGACGCAGCGCTTGCGGCACGGTGACCGAGCCATCGGCATTCTGGTAATTCTCCAACACAGCTACCAGGGTACGGCCGACGGCAAGACCCGAGCCATTCAAGGTGTGCAGCCATTCGTTCTTGCCCTGCGCATTCTTGAAACGGGCTTGCAGACGGCGGGCCTGGAAGGCTTCGCAGTTGGAGACCGAGCTGATTTCACGGTAGGTGTTCTGCGCAGGCAGCCAAACCTCCAGGTCATAGGTCTTGGCCGCGCCAAAGCCCATGTCGCCGGTGCACAAGGACATCACACGGTACGGCAAACCGAGCTTTTGCAGAATGGCTTCAGCGTGGCCGGTCATCTGTTCCAAAGCCTCGTAGCTGTGGTCGGGATGGACGATTTGCACCATCTCCACCTTGTCGAACTGGTGCTGGCGAATCAGGCCGCGCGTGTCGCGCCCTGCGCTGCCGGCTTCAGAGCGAAAGCAAGGTGTGTGGGCGGTCAACTTGATGGGCAGGTCGGCCTCGGCAGCAATGGTGTCGCGCACGAAATTGGTCAACGGCACTTCGCTGGTGGGGATGAGGTAGAGCGCGCTGTTGTCGGGCACTTCTTCGCCATCCTGGCCGCCTTTTTTGGCGGCAAATAAATCGCCTTCAAACTTGGGCAACTGGCCCGTGCCGCGCATGGAGTCGGCATTCACGATGTAGGGCACATAGCACTCGGTGTAGCCATGTTCGATGGTCTGCACGTCCAGCATGAATTGCGCCAAAGCCCGGTGCAAGCGGGCAATTGGCCCCTGCATGACGGTAAAGCGCGAGCCGGTGAGCTTGACGCCCATTTCAAAGTCCAGGCCCAGGGGTTCGCCCAGATCCACATGGTCTTTAGCTACAAAGTCCATAGCACCCGGCGCACGTTCGGCGGGGCTCCAGGTCCGCACCACCACATTGCCATATTCGTCCGCGCCGACCGGCACGCTGGCATGCGGCAGATTGGGTACGGCCAGCAGCAGGGCTTGCAGCTCGGCTTGCAGATGGTCCAGACGCAGGGCCGAGCTTTCCAGCTCGTCCTTGATGGCGGCCACGGCAGCCATGACGCCATCGACGCTTTCCCCCTTGGCCTTGAGTTGGCCGATCTGCTTGCTGAGCGCGTTGCGCTGGGCCTGCAGCTCCTCGGTACGGGTCTGTATGGTTTTGCGCTCGGACTCCAGCGCGCGGAACGAGTCCACGTTCAGGAAGGCTTGCGGATTTTTACGCGTTTGCAGCCGGGCTACGACGGCGTCGAGGTCTTTGCGGAGGAAGGTGATGTCTAGCATCCCCGCATTTTAGTTTCACGCCAGCGTGGCCGGATCGACGTTGCCGCCGCAGAGTATCAACGCCACTTTTTCGTCCGCACGCACCTGGTATGCACCAGACTGCAAGGCCGCCAAACCCAGGGCCGCACCGGGCTCCACGGCCAGCTTCAGCTCCTTCCACAGCCAGCGCTGCGCGGCTCGGATGGCGTCGTCGTCCAACAGCAAGGCATCTCGTACAAAACGTTGCGTGACCTCCCAACCCAGCTGCCCGATGCGCTTGGCGCCCAATGAATCTGCGGCGATACCCCCCACTGCAACATCCACCGGTTCACCCGCTTGACGCGCACGGTACAGCGTTGGCGCCAAGGTAGGCTCCAGGGCTACCACGCGGCTACGCTGCTCAAACCAGGCCGCCACGCCGCCGATCAGGCCCCCGCCGCCCACGCTGACCAACACGCTGTCGGGCAGACCGCCCTGGGCTTCCATCTCGTGGGCCAGGGTGCCGGCACCAGCCAGCACTTCCGGCTGGTCGTAGGCATGGGTCAACAGGGCGCCGGTGATCTGCTGGCGCGCCATGCAGGCCTCGAAAGCCTCCGCATACACCGCCCCGGTCACCACTACCTCGGCCCCCAGATCACGCAAGCGGGCACGCTTGGCTTCGGGCGAGACCGTGGGCACAAATACCTCACAGCGCACGCCCAGGGCCTGCGCCGCCGCCGCCGTGGCAATGCCCGCATTGCCGCCTGAGGCGATCACCACGCCCGCTTTCGGTATGTTGTTGGCCAACAGACGGTTCAGCATGCCGCGGGCCTTGAAGCTGCCGCCCACCTGGGTGTGCTCCAACTTGAGCCAGACCTCGGCACAGCCCAGGCCCAGCGCTGCGCCGGATAGCTTCCACAACGGTGTTTTACGTAAAAAATTGCCGTGGCGCGCATCAAACCTGCGCAAGGCGCTATCAATTTCAGAGTGATTCATCTTAGTAGCCGTCACTGCCATAGCCGCTGGCCAGGCTTTCAAACTTGGTGATATTGCGCAAGAACGCCAGCTTGACGGTGCCGACGGGCCCGTTACGGTGCTTAGCGATGATGACCTCAGCCACGCCCGGCTCTTTACACGCGTCCTTGGTGTAGTACTCGTCGCGGTAAATGAACATGATGATGTCCGCATCCTGCTCGATGGCGCCGGATTCACGCAAGTCACTCATCATGGGACGTTTGTCCGGGCGTTGCTCCACCGAACGGTTGAGCTGGGACAAGGCGATCACCGGGCATTGCAATTCTCTGGCCAGCATCTTCAAGCCGCGCGAGATTTCGCCCAGTTCGGTGGCGCGGTTGTCGCTACCTCCACTGGAGCTGGAGCCACTCATCAGCTGCAAGTAGTCGACCACGATCAGGCCCAGCTTGCCGCACTGGCGTGCCAGGCGGCGCGAGTTGGCACGCAGCTCGCTGGGAGACAGGCCCGGGGTTTCATCGATATGCAACGACACCGTACGCAGGCGCTCCACCGCCTCGGCCAGGCGCGGCCATTCCTCGTCGGTCAGCTTGCCGGTGCGCAAATGACCCTGGTCGACGCGGCCGATCGAGCCCACGATACGCACAGCCAACTGGGATGCACCCATTTCCATCGAGAAGATGGCAACCGGCAAGCCCTCGTTGAGCGCCACGTGTTCGGCGATGTTCACCGCGAAAGCCGTCTTACCCATGGACGGACGCGCTGCAAGCACAATCATATCGCCCGGCTGCAGGCCAGAGGTCATGCGATCCAGGTCAGGAAAACCCGTGGCCACACCGGTCACGTCGCCAGCACTGTCAGCCATCTCCTGCACGCGGTCCAGCAAGTCGACCACCAGGGTGTCCATGGCCTGGAAGCCCTGTTTGCTGCGCGCACCTTCTTCGCCGATATTGAAGATCTTCTGCTGGGC
This sequence comes from Rhodoferax sp. GW821-FHT07F03, assembly GCF_059418745.1. Classification (NCBI taxonomy): domain Bacteria; kingdom Pseudomonadati; phylum Pseudomonadota; class Betaproteobacteria; order Burkholderiales; family Comamonadaceae; genus Rhodoferax; species Rhodoferax sp. GW821-FHT07F03. The sequence continues at coordinate 100,362 of NZ_JBWKQM010000001.1, read as the reverse complement.
CTCGTCGAGGATCTTCTCCACCGGCCGGCCCTGGGTGTTAAAGGCATTGGTGGCGATCTCATCGCTGACCGTGACCAATTTGCGCAGCACGCCGCGCTCACGCACGATTTCAGCATAGCGGCGGATATTGCTGGCACTAGGCACGTACTGCGCCAGCGAGTTCAGGTAGGCCAAGCCCCCTACTTCGTCGGACTTGCCGATTACCTGCAGGCGCTCGAACACCGTGATCACGTCGGCCGGCTTGCTTGCGTTGATCAGCTCGCGCACCGCGGTAAAGATCAGCCGGTGCTCGTAACGGTAAAAGTCATCGTCCTTGAGCAAGTCTCCCACCCGGTCCCAGGCATTGTTGTCCAGCAGCAGGCCACCCAGCACGCTGGACTCGGCCTCGATGGAATGGGGAGGAATGCGCAACTGCGCAATTTCGCGGTCGTGGCTGGAGGACTCGTCCAAGGGGGGGAAAACGGCAGACATGGGGGCTTGCTTCCTGGGGTGAGGCTGGATGCTACGCGGTGGCGCCGGGAACGGCCAGGCACAAGTCTGTGCGCAAGCCGTGGATAAGCTCTGGACAACCCGGTATAAAACCCGGCGCCAAAGGAAAAGGCCGCCAGAGCTTACGCCCTGGCGGCCTCTTACAGAGAAACGCTAATTAAGCGGTTTCGCCGTAGACCGAAACGGTGATTTCCACAACCACGTCGGTGTGCAAAGCCACGTTCACGGTGTTGTCGCCGATGGTCTTGATCATGCCGTTAGGCAGGCGAACCTGGGCCTTGGCAACCTTGTAGCCTTGCTTGTTCAGCTCTTCGGCGATGTCCGCATTGGTCACGGAGCCGAACAGACGGCCATCCACGCCAGCCTTTTGCGTCAGCTTGATGGTCGTGCCGCCGAGCTTTTCGCCCAGAGCTTGCGACTCAGCCAGCTTGGCAGCAGCAGCCTTTTCCAGTTCGGCGCGCTTGGCTTCGAACTCGGCCTTGGCCAAGGTGGTAGCGCGACGTGCGCGGCCAGAAGGGATCAAGAAGTTGCGGGCGTAGCCGTCTTTGACCTTAACGATGTCGCCGAGATTTCCAAGGTTCACGACCTTGTCGAGCAGAATGATTTGCATGTTCGTACTTCCTTAGATGCGGTGCTGGTCGCTGTACGGCAGCATGGCGAGGAAACGCGCACGCTTGATAGCGGTGTTGAGCTGGCGCTGGAAAATCGCGCGGGTGCCGGTCAGGCGTGCGGGAATGATCTTGCCGTTTTCAGCAATGAAATCGCGCAGCGTGTCGATGTCCTTGTAGTCGATCTGTTCCACACCGGTCACGGTGAAGCGGCAGAAGCGCTTGCGCTTGAACAGCAGGGACTGGGTGTTGCGCTTCGGGCGCTTGTCTTTGTTATTGAAACGTTTTGGTCCGGCCATGATGGACTCCTGAATTAATCTGGTTGAAATTCTTGAATATGGAGCGCGGGGTTTTTACCCAATCGGGGACTGGCCAGAAAACCGGTGAATTGCCAACGGCTGCCCAGAGGCTGCTGCTGGATTCGCTCGGCTATCGCGCCAAAGGCAATTGCCTTGACCACGAGTTTGATTTGCCGTGTGTGGCCTGCTTGCTCCAGACTGGACTCGTGTTCGAGCACCATATCCAGGGCCGGCAGCCCGGCGGGCGTGTAGCGCAGATTTTTAAGCTCTGCAATACAGGCCGTCAAAACAACGTGGTTCACTCCGTTCGGTGACTCCGCGTAAGCACGCCACCTTAGTGGGCTGCGTACTCCGCCTGTTGCGTCTTGCGGGCTTCTTCACGCTCAACGGTCTTCATCATCGAAGATGGGCCGGTTTCGGCCTTCTTCATCACCACGGTCAGGTGGCGCAGCACGGCGTCGTTGAACTTGAACGCGTGTTCCAGTTCAGCCATGATGGCTTGGTCGGCTTCGATGTTGACGCACAGGTAGTGGGCCTTGGCCAGCTTGTTGATCAGGTACACCAGTTGACGGCGGCCCCAGTCTTCCACGCGGTGGATCTTGCCGCCGCCGGCAGTGATCATGCCCTTGTAGCGCTCCAGCATGGCTGGAACCTGTTCGCTTTGATCCGGGTGGATCATCAAAATGATTTCGTAATGACGCATATTTCTCCTTAGGGATGTAAAGCCACCCACTGCGTCTGTAGTGGTGTAGCAAGGGCAAAGCCAAGTATTATAGCGCGGCTTTTGCGCCCACAGCTTGGCGCCTCGACAAGAGGCTGACCAGCCAGACCGTCAGCGCGCCGGCTGGCAGCCCAAACACCCCCGCAGAAACCGGCTGAATACCCCACCACAGTCCGCTCTCATGCAGGCCGAGGAATGCCCGAACTACGGATGCATTCAAGGCCATATACCCCGTGGTCACCGCCAAACCCACCAGCATGCCGGCTACCGCACCGGCACGGGTCGCGCCCTGCCAGAAGATACCCGCCACCATGGCCGGAAAGAAGGCTGCAGCCGCCAGAGAAAACGAGGCCGAAACCAGAACCAGGATATTTGCAGGCTTTTGCGCGGCCACATAGGCCGCCACCAGGGCCAGCAGCAACAAGGCGAACTTGGACAACAGCACCCGCACCATGGGATCGGACCGCCCCCCCTTCCCCTCCAGATACAAATCATGGGCCAGGGCATTGCCCATGGTCAGCAACAGGCCATCGGCCGTGGAAAGGGCTGCCGCCAAGCCCCCCGCAGCCACCAAGCCAGATACGACATAGGGCAAACCGCCCAGCTCGGGGGTGGCAAGCATCACCAAGTCCGCCCCTAGCTTCAATTCTGCGAATTGCAGCACATGGTCGCCGTTGACATCGTTCACCGCCAGCAAACCGGGATCCACCTGGGCCCACTGGGCTATCCAGGTCGGCAGGCTTTCAAAGCTTTGGCCCACCAGATGGCTCATCACCTCGAATTTGACCAGCACCGCCAGAGCCGGCGCCGCCAGATACAACAAGGCAATGAACAGCAGCGACCACGCCACCGAGCTACGGGCCTCGGCCACCGAGGGCGTCGTGTAGAAGCGCGTCAACAAATGCGGCAGACCCGCGGTGCCGGTCATCAGGCAAAACACCAGCGCCAGGAAGTTCAAACGACTGGTGTTGAACAAGGCCGCCTCGGCAGGAGCTCCGTCCGGGTTGCCGGCAAACACCTGGGCATGCGGGGACATGCCAGCCAGCGGCCGGGCACGGTCCAGGTTGTCTTGCCGGGCCCTGCTCCACTGCTCACGCGCAGAAGCTACGTCGGACGGCAGTATGGCCAGTTCACGCGCGGCCTTGCGCACCAGCGCCGAATCCGCGCGGTCGGCCTTCAACTGCCGCAGATGCGCCTGCGCAGCCAGACGCTCCTGCTCCAAGGTCTTAGGCACATCGAGCAACATTTGCTCATACCGCGCCGCCCTGCGGCTGTATTCGGCAAGCACGGCCGTCTCCGCAGGAGACTCAGTAAGTTGCTTTTCCAAGGCGGCAATCTTGGGCAGTTGCTGACCATAGACCAAGATCGCCAAAGGATTACCCAACTGCTTATAGGCCAGCCAGGACACGGGGATCAAAAACGCCAGGATCAAGATCACGTACTGCGCCACCTGGGTCCAGGTCACCGCACGCATACCTCCCAAGAACGAGCACACCAGCACACCTCCCAGACCCAGCAAAATGCCGATCTCGAACTGCACCCCGGTCAAACGAGAGGTGATCAAACCCACGGCGTAAATCTGCGCCACCACATAGGTGAACGAGCACACTACGGCCGCTCCGGCGGCAATCCAGCGCGGCCAATGCCCTCCATAGCGCTGACCAAAAAAGTCGGGCACGGTATAGAGCTGCAGGCGACGCAAGCGCGGTGCGATCAGCAAGGCCACCAGGCAAAAGCCGCCCGTCCAGCCCATCATGTATGCCAACCCACCCGGCTGCCCGTCCGGCCCCGAAAAACCATTCAGGTACAAGCCACCTGCCAAGCCAATAAAGGATGCAGCACTCATCCAGTCGGCAGCAGTTGCCATGCCGTTGTAGACAGCCGGAATGCGCCGCCCTGCCACAAAGTATTCCGAAGGGTCCGAGGTACGGCAGTAGATGCCGATGCTCGCATACAGCGCCAATGTGGCGAACAGGAAAATGCCGCCTATCCAGTAGCGCGACAAACCTTGGTGCTCCGCCCAGGCCATGAGCGCCAGAAAACACAGCACACACGCCACGTACAGCGAGAAATTGCGGTGTAGTCCCCGGCGATAGCTTGCCTGGACGGACGCCGCCACCTCCTGGTCGGCCCCCACACCGCGCCTGCGCCAGGCATAGAGGCCGACGATGAGCAAATAGCACAACACCACGCCCTGGGCGCTAAACCAATAATTGAATGGCCAACCCGCCACCACCCAGCTCAGGTCGCGTGCGAAGAACACCACGCCAAACGACAGCAACGTCCACAGCACCAGCAAGCCAGTGCGCAAACGATCAAAGCGGGGAAGTGTGGCCAGTGGAGATAGGTGCACAGCAGATAGAAAAAGACCCACCGCAAAGCCGCAGACATTGCGACCTTGGTGGGTCCTTCATCCTAGCCCAGGCGCAGGCCTGGGCCTATCCGCAACAGCCCTAGGAGCCTGCGAGTTGCTTCCAGGTCGCCACCACGCTGTCGGGGTTCAGCGAGATCGATTCGATGCCCTGATCGGCCAGCCACTGGGCGAAGTCGGGGTGGTCGCTAGGGCCTTGGCCGCAAATGCCAACGTACTTGCCCTGCGCCTTGCAGGCGGTGATGGCACGGCTCAGCATGGCTTTGACGGCCGGATCACGTTCGTCGAAGTCGGCGGCCAGCAATTCCAAACCAGAATCCCGGTCCAGACCCAGGGTCAGCTGGGTCAGGTCGTTGGAGCCGATCGAGAAGCCATCGAAGTACTGCAGGAACTCGTCCGCCAGGATCGCATTGCTGGGCACCTCGCACATCATGATGACCTTCAAGCCATCCTGACCACGCTGCAGGCCGTGCTGAGCCAGCAACTTGGTGACCTTCTCGGCCTGGCCCAGGGTGCGCACAAAAGGCACCATCACCTGCACATTGCTCAGCCCCATGTCCTGGCGCACACGCTTCAGCGCGGCACACTCCATGGCAAAGGCTTCGCCGAAATCGGCGCTGATGTATCGCGCCGCGCCGCGGAAGCCCAGCATGGGGTTTTCTTCTTCCGGCTCGTAGCGGCTGCCGCCAATCAGCTTGCGGTATTCGTTGGACTTAAAGTCCGACAGGCGCACGATCACCGGCTTGGGCCAGAAGGCGGCGGCAATCGTTGCCACACCCTCGGCTACCTTGTCCACATAGAACGCACGAGGCGAGGCGTGGCCGCGGGCCACAGACTCGACGGCTTTCTTCAAGTCGCTGTCGATGTTCGGGTAGTCCAGGATGGCCTTGGGATGCACGCCGATGTTGTTATTGATGATGAACTCCAGCCGGGCCAGGCCCACGCCCTGGTTGGGCAACTGGCAGAAGTCGAAAGCCAGCTGGGGGTTGCCCACGTTCATCATGATCTTGGTCTTGATCTCGGGCATGGCACCGCGCTCGACTTCGGTCACCTCGGTTTCCAGCAGGCCGTCGTAGATCAGGCCGGTATCACCCTCTGCGCAGCTCACGGTCACCAGGGTGCCGGTCTTGAGCTTTTCGGTCGCGTCGCCGCAACCGACCACCGCAGGAATGCCCAGTTCACGCGCAATGATGGCGGCATGGCAGGTACGGCCGCCACGGTTGGTGACGATGGCACTGGCGCGCTTCATCACCGGCTCCCAGTTCGGGTCGGTCATGTCGGTCACCAGTACATCGCCGGGCTGGACTTCGTCCATTTGGCTGATGCTGTGCACCAGGCGCACCGGGCCGGTACCGATCTTCTGGCCAATCGCGCGGCCTTCGGCCAGGATGGCGCTTTTGCCTTTGAGTTTGTAGCGCAGCTCGGCCTTGTCTTTCTGCTGGCTCTTCACGGTTTCGGGGCGCGCCTGCAGGATGTAGAGCAGGCCGTCGGTGCCGTCCTTGCCCCATTCGATATCCATCGGGCGGCCGTAATGCTGCTCGATCACCAGGGCGTAATGGGCCAATTGTTCGACTTCGGTGTCGGTCAGCGAATAGCGGTTGCGCTGCTCGGTAGGCACGTCGGTGGTCTTCACCAGCTTGCCGGTGGCGGCTTTTTCAGCTGCGGTGGTGAATTCCATCTGGACCATCTTGGAGCCCAGGTTGCGGCGGATCAACGCGCGCTTGCCGGCCTGCAGCATGGGCTTGTGCACATAGAACTCGTCCGGGTTCACGGCACCCTGCACCACCGTTTCGCCCAGGCCGTAGCTGCTGGTGATGAACACCACCTGGTCGAAGCCGGATTCGGTGTCGATGGTGAACATCACACCGGCAGCGCCCAGGTCGGAGCGCACCATGCGCTGCACGCCGGCACTCAGGGCCACGATGTCGTGGGCAAAGCCTTTGTGCACGCGGTAGCTGATGGCGCGGTCGTTGTACAAAGAGGCAAACACCTCTTTCATCTTGTGCAACACGTCGTCGATGCCGACCACGTTGAGGAAGGTTTCCTGCTGGCCCGCGAACGAGGCGTCCGGCAAGTCTTCGGCTGTGGCCGACGAACGCACGGCAAACGAAGCCTCAGGGTTGCCCGCGCTCAGCTTGGCAAAAGCCTCGGTGATGGCGGCTTGCAGATCGGCCGGGAAAGGCTGGGCTTCCACCATGGCACGGATTTCTGCACCGGCCACGGCCAGGGCACGCACATCTTCAATATCCAGGCGCGCCAGGCGGGCACTGATCTTGTCGGCCAAGCCGTCATGCGCCAGAAAGGCCCGGAAGGCATAGGCCGTGGTGGCAAATCCGGTAGGTACCCGCACGCCCGTGGGCAGCTGGGAAATCATCTCGCCGAGGCTGGCGTTCTTGCCACCCACCGACTCGACGTCGTCCATTCTCAGTTGTTCAAAGGGTACGACCAGGGCGGTCGGGCTGAATAGTGCAGACATGGGAAGACTCCGAAGGTTAAAACCGGGTCTGCGCGTCCAAGGGCCTGGCCTTGGACGTCGCTGCACATGCCTGCCGCGCGACGGTGTTGTTGTTGGTCTGGGTAGCAACGGGGCATGGTGTGTGTGGGGTGTCGAAATAATTCCGAATGGCGCGATTGTAGAGAAGTCGGCGTTCCATCACATGCAAGTTACCGCCGAGTTACGAAATTTAGAAAAAACCATGAAATCGCACTCTAGCGCAATAACCACCTGCACAAGCAGCTACATCTTCAATAGCAAAATACCAAAACCAACCGTGCCGACTCGGCCGTCTACTTAGAACAAGACCGAGCGCTTCATCAGCGCCCGCGTGTCCGACAGCATGCCGGCCATGCGGTGCAAGGCATCTTGCGAGTCGCCCTCCTCGATGGCGGAAAACACCTTCTGGTGCTCGGGTAACGCATTCTTGAAATCACCGGCATTGCGTGCCGTGATATCCAACAGGGATTCCAGCGCGCTACCGATGATGGCAGCCAGCGGCATCAGCAAGGGATTATTGGTAGCTTTCAGGATGGCGGTGTGAAAGGCCAGATCAGCCTCCACCCATTCGCCGATGGAAGTGCAAGCCTCCATGGTCTTCAAGGCTGCGCGTATCACCACCAGCTGTTCCGGGCTGCGGCTGGCAGCCGCCAGCGAGGCAGCCGCCGGTTCGATGATTTCACGCAGCTCGGTCAAATGGCGCAGAAACTCGGCGTCTGCCCCGATCGCGCAGCGCCAGGCCAGGATGTCCGGGTCCAGCAGATTCCACAGATCGCGGTTGCGTACACGGGTGCCGATGCGCGGACGAGACTCCAGTAAACCCTTGGCGGCCAAGACCTTGACGGCCTCGCGCAACGCCGTGCGACTGACCTGCAGCTCCTGGCATAGCTGCTCTTCGTTGGGCAGCAGCGCCTCGGCAGGATAAATGCCGCCGACGATACGCTTACCCAACTCACTGACCACTTGGCCGTGCAGGTTACGGCCGGTATACATCGAAGCAGAATGGGGAAGTACAGGATGCATGCAGGGTGCCGCGCCTCATGGCGCCTCGTAAATGCCTAATAAATTCGATTGCCGGGCTTGTCAAAGAGCAATGATAGGCGCGTCTGGAAGCAGGCCTCATAAGCCTGGCCGGTCTTCAATGCCCGGCCATGCTCGGTCTTGATGACGATGGTGCCGCCCGCGGCGGAACGTGCATAGGCAAAGGTTTCACCGCCCAAGTGTTCCAGCATGTCGATGGTCAGTGGCAGGCGGCCATCTCCATCCTCGCGGAAATGCTCGGGGCGCACACCCAGTTGCACCTCGGTGCCCGCCGCCGGAGCCGTGCCCTTCAAAGGTACGGACACCACCAGCTCGCCAAAGCCGGCCAGGGCCACATGGCATAACGGCCCATCGCTGCCCAGCACCCGCCCGTCAAAGAAGTTCATCTTCGGCGAACCAATGAAGCCGGCCACAAAAGTATTTGCCGGGTTGTCGTACACCTCCAGCGGCGCCCCTACCTGCTCGATCAGGCCGGCACGCAGCACCACGATCTTGTTGGCCAGGGTCATGGCCTCGACCTGGTCGTGCGTCACGTACACGATGGTGGAGCCCAGTTCACGGTGCAGGCGCGCGATCTCGATGCGCATGTGCACGCGCAGCTCTGCGTCCAGATTGGACAAGGGCTCATCGAACAAAAACACCTTGGGGTCGCGCACGATGGCCCGGCCTATGGCCACACGCTGGCGCTGGCCGCCAGACAAGGCCTTGGGCTTGCGGTCCATCAGCGGGCCCAGACCCAGGATTTTGGCGGCGGCGTCCACCTTGCTGGCCACCTCGGCCTTGGGCACACCGGCGAACTTGAGCGCAAAGCCCATGTTCTCGCGCACCGTCATGTGCGGGTATAGCGCATATGACTGGAACACCATGGCGATACCGCGCTTGGACGGGTCCAACTCGTTTACGCGCTGGCCGCCGATCTCCATCACGCCGTCGGTGATGTCTTCCAGGCCAGAGATCATGCGTAGCAGCGTGGACTTGCCACAGCCAGACGGCCCAACAAAAACGACAAACTCGCCCTTGTTGATCTCCAGGTCCACACCGCGGATCACATGCGTGCCACCAAAGGATTTTTTAACGTTGCTTAATTTGACATCTGCCATTTTTATTTTCCCGCAGGCGCTTTGCCTCTTACTCCTGTTGCATCAGCATGTGGTGAGCGTCGTGGTGTGCTGGCCCAGGCGCTGCGTGGACACAGTCACCACGCTGTCGCTGCGCTCGCCCGTGCTCTCCACCCAGAAACCTGCCACACCACCTTTGAATGCCAGGGCCGCAGGGCCCAGCAATTTGGCGCCACCCGAGACCTGCAGCGACACCACATCGTCCAGGAACGGCAGCAAGCGGCCATGCTGGTCCAACGCGCGCACGATGAAGCGCACTGCATCCTTCTCACCCGCGATCAGCTCCGTGCTGTCAGCCTGCACATCCAGCATGGTGGGCAGCGGGTTGCCACTGAGCAGCACCTGTTTGACCGGCTTGCCATCCACATAGCCGGTCAAGCGGCCGTCCATCCACTGCATGCCCCAGGCGCCCAGCTCCTGCGGGTCGACGTGGCGGCTATCAATCACCACCGGCGCATGCGGCAGATGCGGGTACTGCGCACGGTCGGGCTCGATACGGATGGCCGGGAAGCTGCCGAACTGGAATTCCAGATAGTCGCAGTTCGTCAGCACGATCAGGGGCAAGGCCTCGCAGCGGTCCTTCTCGCCGCGTGCCCAATAGGTCACGGGCTCCAGCACCACCTGCTCTTGCGGGGCGCACTGGCTGGCGTAGGCGAAGGCAGCAAACTTGGGCTCGCGGAAGATGTCCATCACGCCGTGGTGGCAGATACGGTCGCCCGCACCAAAGTCCTTGTGCGTGTTGTAGTCGAACATGCACCAGCCAATGGAGCCAGCAATCTGCGGGTTGCCGTAAGCCTTGTTCAGCACATCCAGATAGCGGGTCACATGCTCGGCCTGGCGCACCTCGGGGTCGATGCGCTTGGTGGGGAACATATGGCCGTTGAACTCGGTCACCAGGTAGGGCACATCTTTGTCCAAGCCGGTGACGTAACGCGGTGGCCGCAGCGGCGCGGGCGGCTGGCCGCGCATCCATTCGGGCGTGGCCACGTGGCAGAAGTCGTTAACGGTGTAGACGTCTTCCAGCAGCTCGCTGTTCTCGATGTAGCGCACACCACCGGTCTGGCGCGTACTGTCCAACGCGCGGGCCATGGCATTGGTGCGGGTGTAGAAGTCGTGGTCGTCCTGCGACTCGTTGATGCGCACGCCCCAGAGGATGATGGAGGGGTGGTTCCAGTCGCGCTCCACCATGCGGCGCACGTTCTCTACCGACTCGTCCTTCCAGGCCGCACCGCCAATATGCTGCCAGCCCGGAATCTCTTCAAACACCAACAGACCGATCTCGTCGCAGCGGTCCAGAAAATAGCTGGACTGCGGGTAGTGCGAGGTGCGCACCAGGTTGCACTTCAGCACCTCCTTCAGCACGTCTGCGTCCTTCTGCTGCGCGCGGCGGCCCATGGCGTAGCCCACGTAAGGGAAGGACTGGTGGCGGTTCAGGCCCCGGATTTTGAGCGGCTTGCCGTTGAAGGAAAAGCCCTCGGTGGTGAAGCGTGCGGTGCGAAAGCCAAAGCGGGCGCTGAGCTGGTCGCTGCCTGCGCTGCTGGCGAGCGTTGCGCGGACCAGGTACAGCGCGGGGCTGTCCAACTCCCACAGTTGCAGGCCCGCCAATTGTTCAAACGATGCACTGAAGCCATCGGCATCCACCGCCACAGTTTGCTGTTGCAGCACAGCCCCCTCCACGGTGCACACCTCTACCAGCGCGGTGCCGGTAAAGGCCATGCCGGTGGGGTTGGCCAGAAAGCCTTTGACGGACACACCTTTGGCATCGCTCAGCTCATTCAATGTTTCAATTTTCAGATTGGCGATGGATACCGGGTCCGTCACCTGCAGCCATACGTCACGGTAGATGCCGGCATAGGTCAGGTAGTCGATCTGGCCGCCGAAGGGGGGGATCTCGGGGTTCTCGCTGCCATCGACCTTCACGGTCAGCAGGTTGTCACCCGCTTGCAGATAGTCGGTCAGGCGGGCCTGGAACGGGGTGTAGCCATCCTTGTGGCTGGCCACCTGGTGGCCATTGAGCCAGACCACGGTATTGGCCATGGCGCCGTCAAACTGCAGCGTTACTTCCTTGCCAGCAAACCCGGGCTGCCAGGCCAGCTGGTACTGGTAGCCGAATTCCTTTTGGAAGCTGCGCTCGTCGAAGTAGTTCATGTCCAGGTCCACCGCGTTGTGCGGCAGGCGGACAGAGGCACCCGCCTTGGGCTGGGTGGTCAGATCGCTGGAAAAATCGGCGTGGAATACCCAGCCGGCGGTCAATGGAGTCACGGTACGCATATGTGGAAAACCTATTTAACGGAACCCAGCATGCCTTCGACAAACTGGCGCTGCATGGCAAAGAAAACAACCAGGGTGGGAATGGTGGCCAGGATGGTGGCGACCATGATCACGCCGAAGTCCGGCGTATACGACGAGCCCAGTGACGACAGCACCAGGGTGATGGTCTTCAGTTCAACCGACTGCAACACAATCAACGGCCACAGAAAGCTGTTCCAGATGGTCATGAAGACGATGATGAAGGCCGCCGCGTAGGTGGAGCGCATCACCGGCAGATAGACGAACAGGAAGATTTGCCATTCCTTCAAGCCATCCACCCGCGCCGCGTCGCGCAGCTCCAGCGGGAAGGACTTGGTGTTCTGGCGGAAGTAGAAAATCATGTACGCCGACGCAATGCCCGGCAGGATCACCGCCATGTGCGTGTCCAGCATGTCGAACGAGGCTAGCAGGATGAACAGCGGAATCATCAGCGCCGAGAACGGAATCATCATCGACAGCAGCACGCCCTGGTAGACACGCTCACGGCCGGGTGAACGGAATATCTCGAAGCCATAGCCGGCCAACGACGATACCGCCAGCGTCAGGAACGAGCCCAGAATCGCCACCTTGCCGGAGTTCCAGAACACCAGGCCCACGTCGAACAGCTCGGCGAACTTGTGGTAGTTCTCGGCCAGCGCATTGCCAAAGCTCATCTTGCCTTTGGTGATATCGTGGCTTTCATTGGTGGCGCTGATCAGCATCCAGACAAACGGGAAGATGGACAACAGCGCCATCAACCACAAAAACCCATACACCAGGGCCGTGCGTAACTTTCCGCTCCATTGGCTCATTGATCACGCTCCCGGGCTGCATAAAACTGGATGAAGGCCAAGATCGCCACCAGCACCACGATCACATACGAGACCGTGGCGGCGTAGCCAAAGTTAGGCACGTATTTAAAGGACAGGTTGTAGATGTACAGCGACAGCGTCAGCGTGCTGTCCGCCGGCCCGCCGTTGGTGATGTTCATGGCCTCGTCGAACATCTGCAGCGTGCCGATGGTGGAAGTGACCGTGGTGAACAAAATCACCGGCTTCAGCACCGGAATGGTGATCGACAGGAACCGCCGTGTGGCCGATATGCCGTCGATGCGTGCCGCCTCGTAGATCGACTTGTCCACGTTCTGCATGGCCGCCAGATAGAAGATCATGTTGTAGCCGGTCCAGCGCCAGGTGATGGCGACGATCACCACCACGCGGGCCCAGAACGGGTCGGTCAACCAGGGCACGGCCTCAGAAACCAGGCCCAGCCCCATCAGCGTGCTGTTGACCACGCCGTCATAAGAGAACATGCTTTTGAACAGCACCGAATACGCCACCAGAGAAGTCACGCAGGGCAAAAACACGGCGGTACGCAGCAGGCCGCGGCCCTTGAGGTTGGGAATATTCAGGCACGAGGCCATCACCAGGGCCAGCACGATCATGATGGGCACCTGCACCACCAGAAAGATGGAGGTATTGGTCAAGGCCCGCAGGAACATGGGGTCGTCCAGCAGACGCTGCACATTGCCCAGGCCGACAAACCTGGTCATGGTGCCCTGCCCAGACTGCACCGACATCCATAGCGATTTGCCTATGGGGTACAGCATGAAGACAGAGATCAAGGCCATCGCCACGGAGACGAAGGCCCATCCGTTGATATCAAAGAAGCGGCTGGAACTCGGCTTGCTTGCTTGCCGCATAAAGGCTCCCGGGAACAATACACACGGGGGCAGCGCCAGCGCCGCCCCCACTCAAAAAAATGCTTACTTGATTTGCGCCGACAGCTGTTGCTGGATCTTGTCCAGCAGCTGGTCCACCGGCACGCCCTGGTTCAGCGCCGGCAGTTGGGCCGACACAGCCGCATCACCCTCGTAGGTGTAGATGCCGTAGTTCACGCTGGGGATCTTGCCCAGCCAGTCGCTGTAGCGCTGCCACACCTGGGCGCCGCCAAAGAACGGATCAGCTTCGGCATAGGCCTTGCCGCTACGCGATGCCAGCAGCGTGCCCACAGCGCCACGTGCGGTCAGGATGCTCTGGTAGAAGTCCACGTCCTTGGCGTAGATTTCATTCAGGAAGTCGATGGCCTGTGCCTTCTCCTTGCCGCCGCTCAGCACATACCAGCTGGAGCCACCCAAGTTGGACGCATGGCCGGCGCCTGGGATGTCCAGCGCCGGTGTGGGCGCCACGCCCCATTGGCCGGACTGGCCTTTTTCAGACTTGACCGAACCGGTGATCCACACGCCGGTAGTAATAGAAGCCACGTCGCCCTTGTTCACCGCACCCACGTATTCGGCCCAGTTGGTCACGGGCTTGACGATGCCGGCCTTGAACAACTTGCCCTGGGTTTCCAGCGCGGCCTTCAGTGCGGGGTTGTTCTTGATGTCGAGCTTGCCGTCTTTGTCGAAGTACCAGCGACCGGCGGACTGCATCATCACGCGGATCAGGCCGTTGTCATTGGGGTCGATGCCCAGCATCTTCTTGCCGGTGGTGGCGACGACCTTCTTGCCGATTTCAATATAGCGGTCCCAGGAGATGTTCTCCATGTCCTTCTCAGAAAAGCCGGCCTTGGCCAGCAAGTCCTTGCGGTAGTACATGCCGGTCACGCCCGAATCGAACGGCAGGCCGTAGGTCTTGCCGTCGATGGTCATCAGGTCCACCTTGTATTTGGCGAAGCCCGCGTAGTTCACCACGCCCGACATGGGCTCGAACGCACCAGGGAAGGAGCGCAGGTATTTTTGGGCGTTGTAGTCTTCCACCAGCACCACATCGGGCAAGGACTTGGTCACGCCGGAAGCCAGCATGGTCTGCAACTTTTGCTCCACGTCCGCCTTGGACATGTCCACGATCTTGAACGTCGCATCAGGGTGCTTGGCCGTGTAACGGGCCGCCGCCTCTTTCATGATGGCGATGTTGAAGTTCGGGTCCCAGGCCCAGACGGTGACTTCCTTGGCCGACACCGCAGCAGCGGTCATCAAGCCCATGGATGCCAAAGCCAGACTGGCCACGGCGGTGGTTGGTTTTGCAAAATGCATGGTGCTCTTTCGTCTCTTGTACTATGGTTGACGTGTCTGCGCCGGCCACCCACGCCCGTGTACGGAACACAGGGCGCCCGGTAGCGGGGCAGTGCAGGTCCGCTGGCCAAGGCCGCCGACCCACATTCATATTACAAATAACCTCTAGCCAACTCACCGGGGATTACCCTTGGCTGCTTTGGCCCTTCCAGTGGGCACTGCCGCATTCGTAAAAGTAACAGAGTGTGAGCGTCCCCCCTCTTGCCGATGGAATTGGCTTAATCATCATATTTTTAAAGTACCGACATGCCCGACAGCATCCACTTCTACGAACCCCGACTGGGTCATGGCTTGCCGCACGACCCGTTCAATGCCATCGTCGGGCCGCGCCCCATCGGCTGGATCGCCTCGCACAACGCCGAAGGTGCGCTGAACCTGGCGCCCTACAGCTTCTTCAACGGCTTCAACTACATCCCGCCCATCATCGGTTTTGCCAGCGTGGGTTACAAGGACACGCTGCGCAACATCGAGCAGACCCGCGAATTCGTCTGGAACCTGGCCACCCGCGACCTGGCCGAGGCCATGAACCAAACCTGCCAGGCTGTGCCCCCCGAGGTGAACGAGTTCGCGCTGGCCGGCCTGACGCCCGCGCCCAGCCGCGTAGTGGCCGTACCCCGGGTACAAGAAAGCCCGGTGTCCTTCGAATGCCGTTGCACCCAGATCGTGCAACTGCAGGCCGCCAGCGGCGCGCAAATCAGCACCTGGCTGGTATTGGGCGAAGTGGTGGCCGTGCACATCGCCAAAAGCCTGCTGAAAAACGGGGTGTACGACACCGCCGCAGCCGGCCACATCCTGCGCGGCGGCGGCCCGGCCGACTACTTCAGCGTGGGGCCGGAACAGCTGTTTCGCATGCACCGCCCGCGCTGAACGCAGCACGGCTGCTTTCCTATTTTGATAGCGGCTTACGCAGGTGTTACCTGCGCTGCCGGCCAGTTTGAGCGCAAACTTCGGCAGACTTTGCGTGGCTGCAGTACATTGGCGGCTATGCCTGAATCCACCCCGTACCTGACCGAGCCACTGGCCGACCTGGCCGCCTGGACGCGCTATTTCTGCGACGCCGAAATCCCCGTGCTGGCCACCACCTCGCAGGCCCTGGAGGCGCTGCGCGCCATAGAAGACGATGTGGATGCCGCCATGCTGACCGAGGCCATCCAGCCCGACCCGCTGATGACCATCAAGCTCATGGCCTACGCAGCCAAGCAGCGCCGGCCCGGCGACTTCACCGAGACCGAGAGCATCACCAGCGCCCTGGTGATGACCGGCATCGCCCCCTTCTTCCGCCACTTTGGCCTGCAGCCCACCATCGAAGACCGGCTGCACGACCAGCCCGAGGCGCTGGCCGGCCTGCGCGAGCTGCTGCAGCGTGCAGAACGGGCCCGCCTGTTCGCCCTGGGCTTTGCCGTGCACCGCAACGACATGGACGTGGACGTGATCCAGCGCGCCGCCTTTCTGCACGACTTTGCCGAGATGCTGATGTGGTGCCACGCTCCCACGCTGGAGCTGCAGATCCGCCAGGCCCAAAAAGCCGACCCCAACCTGCGCAGCGCCAGCATCCAGAAAAGCCTGCTCAACATCGAACTGGACGACCTGGCCCTGGCCCTGATGAAGCTGTGGCACCTGCCCTCGCTGCTGGTGCGCATCAGCGATACCAAGCATGCCGACCAGGCCAATGTGCGCAATGTGGTGCTGGCCGTGCGGGTCGCCCGCCACACCATGCACGGCTGGGACAACCCGGCCCTGCCAGACGATGTGAACGACATCGCCGAGCTGCTCAACGCCGCACCGCGCATCGCCCTGGCCTATCTGCACAAGATAGACGCCTCGGCCTGAGAGCCCGCCCAAGGCTCACAAAATAATCCGCCTCCAGCGCAGGCAATACCTGCGCTGGAAGCTATCAAAAGAATAGCAATCAGCAAACCGCACGCAATCCCGACTCACGCGGTCGGGTAAATGCTGCGTGAATCCAAAGCAAAGTTTCCTGCGTATCCGTGATGGATGTCCTGTACCAGCGTGTACCGGGCCTCTGCAAGCCAGCTTGGCATCAACGGACACGACCTTCAGGAGCACAACATGCAATTCAAACGCGGCCCCATCACAGCAGCCTGTGTACTGCTGGCCCTCGGCAACGCGGCGCTGGCATCCAGCCACCGCGAAGCGCCTTTCATCACCACCTCGCCCAAGGTGGACGGCACCGACTTCTATATGTTCCGCAGCTACGAAGGCGTGGCCAGCAACGGCAGCGGTGGCCGCTCGGACTACGTGACCATGATCGCCAACTACCAGCCGCTGCAGGCTCCGTACGGCGGTCCCAACTACTTCTCCATGGACCCCAACGCGCTGTACGAGATCCATATCGACAACGTGGGCGACGCCAAGGAGCACATGAGCTTCCAGTTCCGCTTCAACAACAAGCTCAATAACGTGGCCCTGCCGATTGGCGCGTCCAGCGTCGCCATCCC
This sequence comes from Rhodoferax sp. GW821-FHT07F03, assembly GCF_059418745.1. Classification (NCBI taxonomy): domain Bacteria; kingdom Pseudomonadati; phylum Pseudomonadota; class Betaproteobacteria; order Burkholderiales; family Comamonadaceae; genus Rhodoferax; species Rhodoferax sp. GW821-FHT07F03. The sequence continues at coordinate 83,400 of NZ_JBWKQM010000001.1, read as the reverse complement.
GCTGATACAGGCCGGTGGCGTGAGCAATGTGAACGACGCCAACCTGAACCTGAATGAAAGCTATACCGTCAAGGTGGTGCGCGGCGACCGCCGCAAAGGCGCCGTGTCCGACGTGACCAAGACCGACGGCAGCAAAACCTTTGAAAAGCCGGTGGACTACATCGGCGCCAAGACCCTGGGCAATGCCTCCGCCTACGAGACCTATGCGCAAAAGCATATCTTCGACATCAAGATCCCCGGCTGCCCCGCCGGCATGGACACCGGCAAAGTCTTCGTCGGCCAGCGCCAGGACGGCTTTGCAGTGAACCTGGGCCCGGTGTTTGACCTGGTGAACGCGCCCGCCGCCTTCTTGCTAGACCCGGCCAACAAAGACGCCGTGGGCCAAGGCGGCCAAGCTGTGGTGCAGAAGACCAATATCACCACCATCGCACTCGAGGTGAACAAGGGCTGCCTGACCGCCGGCTCCGAGACCGTCATCGGCGGCTGGACCACGGCCAGCCTGCGCCAGGCCCGCCTCCTCAACGGCAAGCCGCCATCGGGCCACCAGGCCAGCGAGAAAGCCGGCGGCGCCTGGGTCCAGGTGTCGCGCCTGGGCAATCCGCTGGTGAACGAGCTGGTCATCGGCCTGCCGGACAAGGACAAGTTCAACGCCTCCAAGCCGCAGGACGACGGCCAGTTCCTCACCTATGTGACCAACCCCACGCTGCCGGCGCTGCTGGGCATCACCCTGGCCAATAGCGCCACCGCCCTGGCGCCGACCAATTTGCCGCGCACCGACCTGGCCACCGTGTTCCTGACCGGCATCACCGGCGTGAACAAGCCGGCCAACGCCACGCCATCCGAAGTACTGCGCCTGAACACCGCCATCAGCCCCGTACCCTTCGCCACGCAAAACCGCCTGGGCGTGGCCGGTGAAGTACTGCGCGTGGGTGGCACGGCCAATCTGGCCCAGGCCGTGGACCTGGCCGGCTTCCCGAACGGCCGTCGCCCCAAGGACGACGTGGTGGACATCGCCCTGGTCGCCGTGCTGGGTGGCCTGTGCGTGATCAACGGCGACAACAACAGCCTGGGCCTGAACAGCGTGCCCGGCGTGCCCGGCGTGCCCAGCCTGACATCCTCCTGCAAGGCATCCAGCGTGCCGCTGGGCGCCCAGTCGGCCAATATCCACGACGGCGTGGACCAGGCCACCGTGCCCTTCCTCACACGCTTCCCCTACCTCAACACGCCCAACGCCGGCTCCAACTAAGCCCCTAGCAGTACGAAAGGACACACCATGGCTCAGTACAAATGGATAGCCCCCACCGTGGTCGCAGTTGGCCTGCTGGTGGGATGCGGAGGCGGTGGCGGCGGCGCGGACCTGGTGCAAACCGTGCCCGGCACCGACGTGCCCGTCGCGGCGGAAACCAATGTCGGCAACGTAATCTCGTTCGCCCAAAGGCAGATCGCCACGACCAGTGACAGCAGCGACCCGCTGGTGCTGGGCAGCGCCACGCTGGCCACCAGCGACTCGGACGAACCGGCGGACATCTGACCCGCCTAAAGCCTTGCACCGTTCCAGCCTGGCGGCAGCGGTGCAAGGCATTTCAACATTTACATGAAAGTGGCCGCCAGCGCAGAAGATACCTGCGCTAGCAGCTACTTTTTATATAGCAAACCAGACGCCGCACACCCATGCGCCTCCTAACCCTCCTGTGGCTTGCCGGCCTGCTGACGTGCAGCGCCGCCCATGCCACCACCGAGCTGCACCCCAGCCGGAGCGATGACGTGGTAGAACGCCTGCCCACCATCACCCGTGTGCGCCCGATAGCGCCGAATGCGTCGGCCCCGGCGCAGCCCGCCGACCCGGTGGCCGCAGCGGCCCAGGCCCGCGCCCACATCGCCACCGCCCGGCAAAGCGGCGACACCCGCTACTGGGGCCGCGCCCAGGCCGTGTTGGCGCCCTGGTGGAACCAGCCGAATGCCCCGGTGGAGCTGGCCATTCTGCAGGCCACGGTGCAGCAGGGCCGGCACGAATTTGCCGCATCGCGCAGCGTGCTGCAGGCCGCCCTGAAGCGAGACCCTGGCAGCGCCCAGGGCTGGCTGAACCTGGCGGCGCTGGAGCGCCTGTCCGGCCAGTATCCGCAGGCCCTGCTGGCCTGCAACGCCGTGGCCCGTGCCGGCCAGAACATGTACGCCCAGGCCTGCGTGCTGGAAACCCAGTCGCTGCAAGGCCAGAACACCGCTGTGCGCAGCGGCCTGAACGCCCTGCTGGCGCAAACCCGGGATGCTGGCCAGCGCAGCTGGCTGCTGTCCCTGCTGGCCGAGAGCGAGGAGCGCGCAGGCCATGACGCCGCCGCCCAGGCCGCCTACCGCAGCAGCCTGCACAGCGAGCCCGACCTCTACACCAGCATTGCCCTGAGCGACCTGCTGCTGCGCACGGGCAAACCGGCCCAGGCCCTGGCTGTGCTCAAGCCCCTGCCACTGACCGACGCCGTGTTGCTGCGCCAGGCCACCGCCCTGCGCCGGCTGAAAGACCCCGGCTGGCAAGCGCTGCGCCAGACCATCCGCGAATGGAATGCCGAACTCGCCCAGCGCGGCGACGACCTAACGCTGCACGGCCGCGAGCAAGCCCTGGTGGCCCTCTGGCTGGACGACGACGCAGCGGGCGCCCTGGCGATTGCCCGGCGCAACCTCCACCTGCAGCGCGAGCCGGTGGACTGGTGGGTCGCCCTGCAAAGCGCCCGCCAGGCCGGTGATGCGGCCGCCCTGCAGCAGCTGCAAGCGGATATGCGCGGCATCGGCCTGGTGGATGCGCGCAGCGTGAAGGGCGCGACATGAAACGCCTGATTTCCCTACTCTGCGCCCTGCTGCTGTGCAGCGCCTCCGCCTGGGCCCACAAGGGCAGCGACGCCTATCTGGACGTGCGTCAGGCAGATGCCGCGCTGAACCTACGCCTGTCCGTGGCTCTGAAAGACCTGGACCTGCTGCTGCCGCTGGACGCCAATGCCGACGGCCAGCTCACCTGGGCTGAAATACAGGCGGCCACACCCGCCGTGCTGGCCCTGCTGCAAGCCCATACCGGGCTGGACACAGCCGCCCCGGGCTGCCCGCTGACCTGGCGCTACGACGGGCTGGAGCGGCGCAGCGACGGTGCCTACCTGCGTGCCGCCGCCCAGGCACGCTGCCCAGCAGGGGCAGCCCTGGCCTGGCGCTACACCCTGTTCCGCGAACAAGACGCCAACCACCGCCTGATCGTCACCGGCGCCCTGGACGGCCACGACCTGCTGGCCACCGCCTCGCCCCAGCAAGTCCAGCCGCTGCAACTGCGCCAAGCCACCCACTCCGCCAGCCCCAACGTTCCCACTGGTCCCACCACGCAGCGCGGCATCGCCGCCACCGTGCTCGACTATCTGGGCCTGGGCATGCACCACCTGCTGGAGGGCTATGACCACATGGCCTTTTTGCTGGCCCTGGTGCTGCCGCTGCATTTGCGGCTGGGCCGGGGCGCCACGGCGGCGGGACAACGCAGCCCCTGGTGGTCGCTGCTGCGCACCATCACCGCCTTCACCATTGGCCACTCCATCACGCTGATGCTGGCCACCTTTGGCTGGAGCCAGGCCTCGCCGGTGTGGGTGGAGCCGGCCATCGCCGCCTCCATCTCGGTGACGGCCCTGCTGAACATCTTCCCGGTGCCCGTGCTACGGCCCGAACGCTTGGCCCTGAGTTTTGGCCTGGTCCATGGCTACGGCTTTGCCGGCCTGCTGATCGAGGCCGCCGCTTCGTCCGGCCTGCTGCCCTGGGCGCTGGCGGGCTTCAACCTGGGTGTGGAGGCAGGCCAGTTGACCGCAGTGACCGCCTGGGTGCTGCTGTCCCAACTTGTCGTCAACCAGCCTTGGTACGGCCGCGTGGTGGTGTGCGGCGGCTCGGCACTGCTGGCCCTGCTAGCGGCCTACTGGTTCTGGGTGCGGGTGTTTTGATTTGCTATTTAAATAGGAGCTACTTGCGCAGGTACCGCCCGCGCCAGAGCCCTATTTAACCCATATTCAATGGGGGTGCACATGTCTGTGGTGAATGTCCGGGTAATGCGGGTGCTTGTGCGTCATTACCTCGTGCCGGTGCGGGTGCGCATGGGCGCCCTGCCCGCTCCAGGCGAAGCTGTGCGCGTGCTGGTGGTGGGCATCGTGCCGGTGGGTGTGGTTGTGCTCCAGCACCTCGTGTGTATGCGCATGCTCATGCCGTTCGCGCACATGCAGCCATATGCCCACGGCCATCAGCGCCGCAGCCGCCCAGAACAACGGCCCCGGCAAGCCCGGCCACAACAGCAGCGAAATCACCACGCCGAATAGCGGCGCCACCGAGAAATATGCGCCAGTGCGCGCCGTGCCCAGGGTGCGCAGCGCCACCACGAACAGCGTCAGGCTCAGGCCATAACCCAAAAAACCCACCAACATGCTGGAGCCCCATACGCCTGCGGCCGGCAAGACTGCACCGCCGACCAAGGCCAGCGCCGTGTTGCTGATGCCGGCCAAAAGACCCTTGAGCCCGGCCACCAGCATCGCGTCGTTAGTGGAGACTTTGCGGGTCAAGTTGTTGTCTACAGCCCAGCACAGGCAGGCGCCCAGGATGAACAAGCCGCCGCGCGAAAAGCCCAGCCCGCCCGGCTCCCAGGCCAGCAGCACGCCGCCCAGCACAATGGCCAGCATGCCCAGCACCAGTTGGCGGTCGGCGTTCTCCTTGAACACCATCCAGGCAATCAGGGCGGTCAGCACGCCCTCCACATTCAACAGCAGGGAAGCCGACGCAGCACTGGTCTGCGCCAGGCCCAGCATCAGCAGCGCCGGCCCGAGCACGCCGCCAAACACGATGGCACCCAGCAGCCAGGGCCATTCGGCCCGTGGAATGCGCAGCTTCTGCGACTGCCGCAGGCTGCGTAACCCCAGCAACACGCCCAGGCCCAGGCCGCTACCCAGGTACAAAAGCCCCGCCAAGAGCAAAGGCGTCACGTCGCCCACCAGCAACTTGGCCAACGGTGTGCTGGCGCCAAACAGCAGTGCAGCAGCCAGGGCGGGAATAGCGGGTTTGATCGACATGGTGGGTACAGAGCAGATGAGGCTTACATAATAATCTTGTATCAATCATCACCTAGTGCGATGATTGATACATGAATTCCTGGCTGCTGCTGACGACAACCCTGCCCACCCACCCCAGCGCCCTGCGCGTGCGGGTGTGGCGCGCGCTCAAGGCCACCGGCGCGGGCACGCTGCGCGAAGGGGTGTACCTGCTGCCCGCCACCGCGCCAACGGCACAGTCGCTCTGGAACCTGGAGCACACCATCCTGGAAACCGGCGCGCCCGTCCATATGCTGGTGCTGACGGCACGCAACGCAGCGCAGGAGAGCCAGTTCCTGGCCCTGTTTGACCGGTCCGCCCTGTACACGGAGCTGCTGCAGTCCGTTCAGCACACGCGCTCCAGCCTGCGAACCGCGCCGGCGGCCACCCTGCGCAAGACCCTGCGCAGCCTGGAGCAACAGCTGCAAGCCCTGCAGGGCATTGACTTCTTCCCCGGCCCCGCGCAAGCACAGGCAGAGGCCGCGCTGTCTGCGCTGCGCCAGGCGCTGGAGCGCCAGCTCTCGCCGGGCGAGCCCAGTCCGCGCGCAGCAGCCATTGCCCTGCTGGCGCGGGCCGACTACCAGGGCCGTACCTGGGCCACGCGCCAACGCCCCTGGGTGGACCGCCTGGCCACCGCCTGGCTGGTGCAGCGCTTTGTGGATACCGCCGCACGCTTTGTCTGGCTGGAAGATCCACGGCAATGCCCGGCCGCCGCGCTGGGCTACGACTTCGACGGCGCCACGTTCAGCCATGTGGACACGCTGGTGACGTTCGAGGTGGTGGCCCGCAGCTTTGGCTTGGATGCCGACACAGGCATCCAGCGCCTGGCTGCGCTGGTGCACTACATCGACGTGGGTGGCATCCCGGTGGACGAGGCCGCCGGCATTGAGGCCCTGGTGCGCGGGCTGCAGGCCCTGCATGCCACGGACGACGCGCTGCTGGCCGCGTCCCTCCCGATTTTTGACAGCCTGTATAGAGCAATGAAAGCAGACGCATGAATACGCAAACTCCCCCCCAGCCCGTCAGCTTTGGCCAGGCCTTCCTCTACTGGCTGAAGCTGGGCTTCATCAGCTTTGGCGGCCCGGCCGGGCAGATTGCCATCATGCACGAGGAGCTGGTGGAGCGGCGCCGCTGGATATCGGAAAAGCGCTTTCTGCATGCGCTGAACTACTGCATGGTGCTGCCCGGACCGGAAGCCCAGCAACTCGCCATCTACATCGGCTGGCTGCTGCACCGCACGCGCGGCGGCATCGTGGCCGGGGTGCTGTTTGTGCTGCCCTCGCTGTTCATTTTGATCGGCCTGTCCTGGGTCTACATGGCTTACGGCCATGTGCCGGCCATCGCCGGCCTGTTCTACGGCATCAAGCCGGCCGTCACCGCACTGGTGGTGCATGCGGCTTACCGGGTGGGCTCACGGGCGCTGAAGAATGCCTGGCTGTGGGGCATCGCGGTGGCGGCGTTTGTGGCCATCTTCGCGCTGCAGTTGCCGTTTCCGCTGATTGTGCTGGCTGCGGGCAGCATAGGCTACCTGGGGGGCCGGTTTGCGCCAGCGCGGTTCAGCAGCAGCGGCGGCCACGGTAAGGCTGGTGCCTCCTACGGGCCCGCACTCATTGACGACGATACGCCCACATCGCCGCACGCCCTGTTCAATTGGCGGCGCTTTGGCCAGGTGCTGGCGGTATGCCTGGGCCTGTGGCTGGCTGCCATGGGCACGCTCACCGCGCTGTACGGCTGGGACGCGGTGCTGACGCAGATGGGCTGGTTCTTCACCAAGGCGGCTTTACTGACCTTTGGCGGCGCCTATGCGGTGCTGCCCTATGTGTTCCAGGGCGCGGTGGAGCATTACCAGTGGCTGAGCGCGCCGCAGATGATGGACGGCCTGGCGCTGGGCGAAACCACGCCGGGGCCACTAATCATGGTGGTGTCGTTCGTGGGCTTTGTCGGCGGCTGGGGCAAGGCGCTGTTCGGGCCAGAGGCCCTGCTGCTGTCGGGCGCGGTGGCGGCCAGCGTGGTGACCTTCTTCACCTTCCTGCCCTCGTTCATGTTCATTCTGCTGGGCGGGCCGTTCATTGAATCGACCCACGGCAATTTGAAATTCACCGCGCCACTGACAGGTATCACGGCGGCGGTGGTGGGCGTGATCGTGAACCTGGCGGTGTTCTTCGCCTACCACGTGCTGTGGCCGCAGGGGCTGTCCGGGCACTTCGAGTGGCCCTCGGCCCTTATCGGCATGGGCGCCGCACTGGCCTTGTTCCGCTTCAAACGCGGCGTGATCCCGGTGGTGCTGGCCGCCGGGTTGGCCGGCCTGGCCTGGACGTATCTGCAGCAGGCCTTCGCCTAGCAGCAGCTTGGCTCAGGCGAAGTCGCCGGCTTCGGCCGGGCCGGTCCATTCGATGGGGTTTTCAGAGCACAGCATTTCCTGGTCGGCAAAGCCAATCGATTCAGCCACGCGGCTGGGGTATTTGTCGAACAGGGCCGGGGCGTCCAGGTCCATTTCATGGGCCAGGCTACCCCAAGCGGCCAGGTAGACGATGCCGGCCAGGGTTTCACTGTCTATGTCTTCATTGGGGTTGGGGTGGTGCTGGATGGCATCCACGATGGCCTGCGGGAAATGCCACTTGGCGGCAAAGGCGGCGCCCACGTCGGCGTAGGAATAGCCCAGCTCGGCCACTTGCCGGGCATGGCGGTCGCCGTCCGAGGTAAAGCTGGCTTGCAAACAAGGCTGGTTGGGCATGGCGATCTTCATCACCAGGTCGCCCACGCCGTGCAGCAGGCCGGAGGTGAAAGCCAGGCCCTTGTCGATACGCATGGAGTCGGCCAGGGACTGGGCGATCTTGGCCACGTCCAGGCTGTGGCGCCAGAAGTCGGCCATGTCCACGCCAGGCACCTGCTTGAAGGCCCCGCCCACCGCCGCAGCGCTGATCAACTGGTGGGTGGCCTTCAGGCCCAGCAGCGGAATCGCCCCTTCCACGGTACCAATGCGGCCCCCACCGCCGTAACGGGCGGAGTTCAGCAGCCGCAGTATGCGCACCGTCAACCCCACCTCGCTGGAGACCAGCTCGGTAATGCGGCGCACATCGGGCTCTTCCTTCTGAAACTCACCCAGAATCTGCGCCACCGTAGCGGGCAAGGACGGAATCAGCGTGTCCGAGGCAAGAATTTCTTCAAGTTGCATGGCGTTCTCCGGGATTGGACTGCGGGAAAATGCCATCAATATAGTCCCAATATAGTCAGTCTCCACCACGTAAAGCCCGTTTGCCTGCATATGGCTGGTCGGAACCAATGCCGCTGACCGCAGTCTGTCCGTATACAGCCGGGTTTTGACTTGCCGCAAGACCATGGTTCCCAAAAACCTGCACACTGTGCCCCCATTGCGCTGCGTGGTGGCCACCGACCCCAAACACGTTCCAAAGGATTTGTATGCATCTTCGCTTTCGCCACACACTGGCCTGTGCCGCCCTGTTGCTGGCAGCACCGCTGGTGTGGGCCCAAGCCCCCAAAACCGTGTTTCTGGAAGACCTGACCTGGACCGAGCTGCGCGACCAGGTGCAGGCCGGCAAAACCACCATCCTGGTGCCCATTGGCGGCACGGAGCAAAGCGGCCCCTATGTGGCGCTGGGCAAGCACAACGCGCGGGTCAAAATCCTTTCACAACGTATCGCCGAAGGCCTGGGCAACGCGCTGGTGGCACCCGTCGTCGCCTATGTGCCCGAGGGCGGTACGGCGCCCACGTCTTCGCACATGCGCTTTCCCGGCACCATCACCGTACCGGACGATGTGTTCAAGAAAACGCTGGAATCGGCCGCCAACAGCTTCAAGGTGCATGGCTTCAAAAACATCGTCTTTCTGGGCGACCACGGCGGCTACCAGAAGGACATCCAGCAAGTGGTGGCCCAGCTGAACAAAAGCTGGGGCGCCACGGCACAGGCCCTGGTGCCACCGGTGTACTACGACACCAGCTCCGACGGCTATGCCCAGATCCTGCGCCAGCATGGCATACGCGACGATGAAATCGGCACCCATGCTGGCCTGGCCGACACCGCCCTGCTGATGGCCGTGGCGCCCCAGATGGTGCGCCAGGACGCAATGCGCAGCGGCCCCAAGCTCGGCCTGGCCGATGGCGTGTACGGCGGCGACCCGCACCGCGCCAGCGCCGAACTGGGCCAGTTGGGCATAGACGCCATCGTCAGCAAAACCATCCAGTCCCTCAAAACCAGCACGGCCGCGCACTAGGCAACCACTAGCGCGACCGGCATCTCTACAGGAAACCACCATGCATTTCAAAACCTCACTCACTGCTCTTGCTTTTGCAGCCATGGCCTGCGGCACAGCCTCGGCCCAGGCAATCAAGACCGTCCCCGGCATGCCGCCGGTGGTCAACGCCAGCAATCTGTACGGCGAGGCCGGCACCGACCGCCTGAGCCCGGCCGTGGCCAAGGCACTGCCGCGCATCTACGTGCCCAATCTGCGCTCCAACGATGTGTATGTGATCGACCCGGCCACCATGAAGGTGGTGGACAAGTTCCCCGTGGGCCAAAGCCCCCAGCACGTGGTGCCCTCCTGGGACCTGCAAACCCTGTGGGTGGCGAATAACGCCGAGGGCAAAAACAGCGGCAGCCTGACCCCCATCGACCCCCTCACCGGCAAGCCCGGCAAGAACGTGGAGGTGGACGACCCCTACAACATGTACTTCACGCCCGATGGCAAGGAAGCCATCGTGGTGGCCGAGGCGCATGCGCGGCTGGACTTCCGCGACGCCCACACCATGGCGCTCAAGTCCAGCCTGTCCGTGCCCGAGTGCAAGGGCATCAACCACGCCGACTTCGCCATCGACGGCAGCTACGCCCTGTTTACCTGCGAGTTCGGCGGCAAGCTGGCCAAGATCGACATGGTGAACCGCAAGGTAGTGGGCTACCTGGAGCTGAACAAGAAGGGCATGCCGCAAGACATCCGCATCGCCCCCGACGGCAAGGTCTTCTACGTGGCCGACATGATGGCCGACGGCGTCTACCTGGTGGACGGCGACAGCTTCACCAAGATCGGCACCGTACCCACCGGCGTGGGCGCGCATGGCCTGTACCCCAGCCGCGACGGCAGCAAGCTGTACGTATCTAACCGTGGCAGCAATATGGTGCACGGCATGCGCCACGGCAAGGGCAGCGTGTCGGTAATCGACTTCGCCACCCGCAAGGTGCTGACCACCTGGCCCATCCCCGGCGGCGGCAGCCCGGACATGGGCAACGTCAGCGCCGACGGCAAGACGCTGTGGCTGTCCGGCCGCTTCGACGACGTGGTGTATGCCTTCGACACCGACAGCGGCGCGGTCAAGTCAATCAAGGTCGGCGCCGAGCCGCACGGCCTGACCGTCTGGCCCCAGCCCGGCCGCTACTCGCTGGGACACACCGGTAATATGCGTTGATGCCTACAGCCTGCATGCTGCGTTTTTCATAGCTGCCAGCGCAGGTATTACCTGCGCTGGAGCCCGATTTTTCTCATGAGCAGCAACGACTTCCCACCTCTGGCCTTTGTGGACATTGAAACCACCGGCAGCACTGCCGGGCGGGACCACATCACCGAGGTGGGCATTGTGGAGGTCGACGGCCCGCACGTGCGCCGCTGGAGCCAACTGCTGGACCCAGGCACACCCATCCCCAGCTTCATTCAGCAGTTGACCGGTATCAGCGACGCCATGGTGGCCGGCCAGCCCACGTTCGCGGATGTAGCCGCCGACATCCTGGACCGGCTGCGCGGCAAGCTCTTTGTGGCACATAACGCGCGCTTTGACTACGGCTTTCTGCGCGCCGAATTCAAGGCCTGCGGCATCGCCTGGCAGGCGCCCGTGCTGTGCACCGTGAAGCTGTCGCGCCTGCTGTTTCCCCAGCAGGCCCGGCACAACCTGGACACGCTGGTCGCCACCCACGGCCTGCACATGCCCGAGCGCCACCGCGCGCTGGCCGATGCCGATGCGCTGGCGCAGTTCTGGCAGCTGCTGCAAACCCGCTTCGCCCCCGCCACCTTGCAGGACGCGGTTACCAGCCTGTCTGGCCGCCCCGCCGTGCCGCCGCAGCTGGACGCCGAACACATCGACCGCATACCCGAAACGCCAGGTGTCTACCTGTTCTGGGACGCGCAGCGCAACCCGCTGTACATAGGCAAGAGCAAGAACCTGCGCAGCCGCGTGCTGGCGCATTTCAGCGCCGCGCTGTCCAACCCCAAGGAGATGCGACTAAGCCAGCAGGTGGCCGACATCGACTGGGTGGAGACCGCCGGTGAAATCGGCGCCCTGCTGCTGGAGGCCCGCCTGGTCAAGCAGCACCAGCCCAGCCTGAATGTGCAGCTGCGCCGGCAAAACGATCTGCACGCCTGGCGGCTGGACGATCCTGCTTCTGTGCACACGCCCCTGGTGCCACGCCTGGTGAATGGGCCGGACATAGGCCTGGGCGTGCAGGACACCTTGTTCGGGCCGTTCCGCTCACGCCGCGCGGCCTTGCAATTGCTGGAAGACCTGGCTACTGAGCAGCGCCTTTGCCGGGCCGTGTTGGGCCTGGAAAAAATTGCATCCGGCAAGCCCTGCTTTGCCTACCAAATCCGCCAGTGCGCGGGGGCCTGCGTGGGAGAACAAAGCGTGGCCCAGCACAATCTGGCGCTGCGCACCGCCCTGATCCGCCACCAGGTCAAGCGCTGGCCCTACCCTGGCGCCATAGGCCTGCGCGAGGGGGATGACCTGCATGTGCTGCACGCCTGGCGCCACTTGGGCACGGCCCGCAACGAAGAGGAAGTGCAGGAGCTGCTGCAAGGCAGCCAGGTCGCATTCGACTTTGATAGCTACAAGATCATCAGCAAAGCCCTGGCCCAGGCCAAGCCAGGCCAGGTGCGGCGCCTGGCTGAGCCCAGAGCTGAATAGATACCATCCACGCAACAGCCGCGTCAGGCCCGCAAAGCGCCCAAAACCTGGGCCGCGTCATTGAACTGCAGATTGTCCATATCGTCACGCAAACGGGCGAAGCGCTCTGGCCCCAGCAGTGCCTTGATCTGCGCCGCCAGTTCCTCAAAACTTTGGATGGCCAGCATGTTCTGCTGCTGGAGCAGATCACACAGGCCGGCCAGATCCTCGGGGGCCAATGGCGGGCCCGACTCGACCGGCACCGCATCCACCAGCTTGTCGTAGGCGTCCAGGTACGGGGCGGCACTCTGCTGCAGGCTGTCCATTTGCGCATCCAGCTTGCGCAGCAGTTGCCGGGCCTTCTTGGCCTGTCCTTCCGCGCAGGCCTGTTCGGCCTCGCCAGCGAGTTGCTGCACGGCATTCACGCCCAGCATGCCGGCGCTGCCACGCAACTTGTGCATGCGCTGCGCCAGGGTGCTCAAGGATGCTGGGTCTTCATCGACAGGTGCCAGGCTGGTGGCGTGAAACTCCCGCAGCAGGCGTTTGAGCATGGCATAAAACAGCATCCAGTCGCCCCCCAGGCGGGCATAGGCGTCCTGGGCATCCACCCCGCGTATCGTAGGCCAATCGATCTGCGCCGGCCCGGCCGCGGCCGCGGCCACCGATGCCTCCGGCACCACCACCTGTATGCCGCCGAAAGCCGACACGTGGCGCAGGATGGTCCGCCTCAGGTGCTGCACATCGAACGGCTTGGCGATGAAATCGTCCATACCGGCAGCCCGGGCTTGGTGGTGCTCCTCCAGCATGGCGCCAGCCGTGAGGGCAATCACCGGCAAGCGGGTCAATCCCAGCTCCTGGCGGATGATGCGGGTGGCGCTCAGGCCATCGAGCTCGGGCATCTGCACATCCATCAGCACCACATCCACGGCTTCAGGCTGGGCCCGCAGAATATCGATGGCTTCACGCCCATTGGCCGCCAGGGTGACCAGCGCACCGTCCAGTTCCAGAACGCGTTTGGCCACCTCCAGATTGATCTCGCTGTCATCCACCACCAGCACCCGCACGCCGAGCAGCCCACGGCCCGTGCCTACCGCATGCTGGCGTTTGTGGCCCTTGGCCGCGTCGGCGGCGACCGCGCCAAAGTCCAGCTCCAGCCAGAACTCGCTGCCCACGCCTTCGGTACTCTCCAGGCCCAGATGCCCGCCCATCAGCGTGACCAAATGCTTGACGATGTGCAAGCCCAGGCCGGTGCCCCCAAAGCGGCGCGTGGTGGAGGCATCGGCCTGCACAAAGGGCACGAACAGACGCGCCTGCACCGCCGGCGGAATGCCGAGACCCGAGTCACGCACGGAAAACCGCAGGCGGATGCGGTCGGCCCCCGCCGGCAAACGTTGCAGCGACAAACGCACATGACCTTGCTCGGTGAACTTGACGGCGTTGCTCAGCAAATTGGTCAAGATCTGCTGCAACCGCGTGGCATCCCCCGTCACCACATCCGGCACATCCTCGGGCCAGTCCAGCAGAAATTCCAGCCCCTTGGCATGGGCCTGCATGGCCATCAGATCGGACACATTGCGCAGCAATGTGTGCAGGTCGAACGGCACCTGCTCTATCGCCATTTCATTGGCCTCGATCTTCGACAGATCCAGCACGTCGTTGATCAGGGCCAGCAGAGACTGGCTGGCCAGCTTGATCTTTTCCAGGAAAGCGGCCTGCTCCTCGTCCAGCACCGTATGCCCCAGCAGGTAGGACAGGCCCATCACCGCGTTCATGGGTGTGCGGATCTCGTGGCTCATGTTCGCCAGGAACTGGCTTTTCGCCACGCTGGCCTGCTCGGCCTTGAGCATCGCATCGCGCAACGATTGCTCCACCTGCTTTTGCCGCGTGACGTCGTGGGCCACCCCCAGGTAGCCAAAGATGCTGCCATCGGCCGCACGCATGGCAGTAATCACCTGTGACACCGTGACCCGGCTGCCGTCCTTGCGCACATAGGTCCACTCGCGGGCCTGGTGCAGGCTGAGCGGCTCGGTAAATACCGAGGCCCCCAGCACCGGATGGCCCACCTCGTCGCTCAGCTCCTGGCTGCGCGCCCAGATCTCCTCGGGGTCGTGGATCAGCATGGGCGTTTCACGCCCCACCATCTCGCCGCTGGAATAACCCAGCAGGCGCTCGGCGCCAACGTTGAACACCCGGATGGTCAACTGGTTGTCGGTAGCAATGATGGACACTTCGGAGGCGGACTCCAGCACGTTCTGCAGCAAGGAGTTGGTCTCCACCTGCAGCAGCTCGGCCCGCTTGCGTTCGGTGATGTCCAGGTTCACCCCGGTCAAACGCAGCGGCATACCCAAGGCATCGCGGTAGACGCGGCCCGCAGCCTTGATGTAGCGCACCTCGGCATCCGGGCGCAGGATGCGGAATTCAATGTCCATGGGGTGTTCACCACGCACCGTCGCATCGACATGGGACTGGTAGCGCGCCAGGTCCTCCGGGTGCAGACAGCGCGCCCAGAGCGACTCAGGCGCTTCGCCAGTGTCCGCGGCCACCCCCAGCTGCTGGTACACGCGCGCATCGCAGCTCAAGGTGTTATGGACCAGATCCAGATCCCACACACCCAGACCTGCACCTTCGGCCGCCATTTCAAAACGCAGATTGGTGTCGTGCAGCTGTTCTTCGGTTTTCTTGCGGGCGGTGATGTCACGCGAGATACCGAAGGTGCCGATCACCTTGCCCTGCACGTCGCGCAGGGGCATCTTGGTCGTCAGGTTCCAGGTCGGAGGCCGGTCCGGCCAAAACTCCTGCTCTTCCAGGTCGATCAGGGGCGTACCAGTCTCCATGATTTTCAGCTCCACCGCCGCCGTGCTGTTGGCATGCTCCTGGGTAAAGAAGTCTGCGTCCGACAGGCCTATCGCTTCCGATGGGTCTTGCAGCCCGTAGCGTTTGGCCAGGCCCGGATTGATGCGCAGAAACCGGCTGGACATGTCCTTGAAGTAAATCTGGTCGGGTACCGTGTTCAACAACGATGTCATCAGGTGGCGTTCGTAGGTCAGAGTGTTCTCAATCTGCTTGCGCGTGGTGATGTCCTGCAACACACCGACCAGGCGCACGGGGCGTCCCTGCTCCATCTCTGCTTCGCCCAATATCCGCACCCAGATTTGCCTCCCCCGAGCAGTCTGCATCGGCACCTCCAGATCCCAGCCCTCGCCGGACGCCATGGACCGCTCCACCATGCGCTGGATGAGCGACCGCTCCTCGGACTGGTAGAAGCTCAGCCCCTCCTCCAGCCCCGGTTGGTAGTCTGGCGGCACCTCGTGGATGAGCTTGAGCTGGGGTGACCAGACCACCCGCACCGGGTCCAAGTCCACCTGCCAGGCGCCGATCTTGGCGACACGGTTGGCACGCTCCTGGAAAGCCTGGCTGGCACGCAGGGTCTGCTCCGCCAGCTTGGACGCAGTGATGTCGGTACCCACCGCGATGTATTTCTCCACCTGCCCATCAGCCCCCACAAACGGCGCCACCGTACTGCCCAGCCAGTAGACAGCGCCGTCCTTGGCGCGATTGCAGATCTCGCCCCGCCAGGGCTGGCCACTGGCGATGGTGTTCCACATCACCGTCCAGAAATCCGGCTCGTGCACGCCGGAGCTGACCATCCGGTGGTTCTGTCCTATCAGCTGTTCGCGGCTATAGCCGGACACCAGGCAGAACGCATCGTTCACCTCGGTAATCCGGCCCGCGCGGTCCGTGACCGACACAATCGCATGCAAGTGGATGGTTCGCAGCAGGGCCTCGTTCTCGCGCTGCAAAGCGCCCAGCTTCACGCGGCCATCCATCAGCTCCGACACGTCATGCACCAGCGTGACAAGACCGCGCACCTCGCCATCCACGATGTCCGGCAGATAGTTCACCAGGGCATGCCGCTTGCTGCCACCACCTGGCCTGGGGATTTCCTGCTCGAAGAAGCTCTGGGGCTGGCCGCCCAAAGCAGCTTCCAGGGCAGGACGGCTGCGCTCATACACGTCGGGACCAAGCAGGTCACGCATATGTGTGCCGCGCAACGCCACGGGGTCGATGCCAAACCAGTTGCGATAGGCCTCGTTGGCCATGCGGTTCAACAGACCTTTGTCCCAGTATCCGATCTGCGAAGGCACGGCGTCCAGAATCAGCCGCAAATCACGCCGTGCCGCATCCAGCAGTGCGGTGCGCTCCAGCACCTGCTGCTCCAGGCTGGCATTGAGCTCACGCACGCGCAGCTCGGCACGCTTGGTGGGCCCGATATCCCGTATGACTTTCACGATGCCTATACAGCGGCCGTCAGCCCCCAGCATGGGTGCCCCCGCCACAGACACATCCAGCATGCTGCCGTTCTGGTGCATGCGCGTCGTGTCAAACAGCGGCAGCACATCGCCATGGGATATACGCGCCAGAATGTCGGCATCTTCCTGGGCCCGCTCCGGAGGTAGCAGCAACGCCGCCAGCATTTGGCCCTGGGCCTGTTCTGCGGTGTAGCCAAACAGGCGCTCGGCTGCCGGGTTCCAGTCAGTCACACGGCCATCCAGCGTCTCCCCCACGATGGCATCGGCGGAATAGTCCACCATGGAGGCACGGCGCGAACGCTCCAGACGCACCAGTTCGGCCTGCGCCAGCTCCTTCTGGCGGATACCGACCAGGGCCGCCACCAGCATGCTTATCACCAGACCCGCCAGAGCCACCCAGCGCGGGTCCAGCGGGTCCAGGTGGTCGAAAAACGACGGTAAAACCTTGGCATCCACCACCCAGGTGCGACCATAAATGGAAAGGGAGGTGCGCTGGCCCAGCGAGTCCGGAACGGGCTCCGCAGAGGATGAACGGTAAAAAACCTGCTCGCCCTTGTCCGATACATCGCTGAGCGAAAGAACCAGCTGGTCGCGGTGTATTTCTACATTGCGCAGCATCTCCGAGATCATCAAGGGCGCATAAGACCAGCCCTCCAGAGCCGCCTCGCGTGCCGCCGGGTCCACCACGGAAGCACCCGGCCGGTAGATAGGCAGCAGCAGCAAAAAAGAACTGGGTGCATTGGCCGGGTCCTGGACCAGCCTGATGGGCTCGGTAATGGTTGCCTGGCCGGTGCGCATGGCCTGGTCGGCTGCTGATCTGCGGCTGGCGTCAGAAGCCACATCCATGCCTATGCCGACTCGGTTGCGCTCAATCGGCTCCAAAAACTGGATGACATAGCGCTCGCCCGCATTCGGCTTGAACTGCCGCACGGCGAAGTCCGGCCAGCCATCGCGCTGGGCCGACGCCACAAAGGCCGCCTCGTCCGCCTGCGCCACCCGGCGTATCACGCCAAAGCCGCGCGCCCCCGGAAACTCCTTTTCTACATTCCGGGACGCGGCGTATTCACGGAAATGCTGGCGGTCCAGCCGGTCGAAACCGGCCCCCAGTACCGCACCGCGTGCGCCACGCAGTCCGTATTCATAGATGCCCAGGCGGTCGTTCAACTGCTCCAGGGTACTTTGAACCAGGCTGTCAAAGTGGCTGGCTGCATTGGCCGCGTTCTGCCGGGCTTGCCACAGGGTAGCCCAGCAGGTCAATACCAGCCCCAACAGCAAAACCAGCCTGGCCCGTACCTTGGGCTGGCGCAGCCATTCCTGGGTGGACTTCCACAGGGTGGCGGGCTGCATGGTCAGGTAGCCGGTACATCCGGGCCACTGGGTGGCCGAAGCATGGCAGCCCCGGGTGCCGGCAGCTGCAGGGGTTCAGCAGCCATATGCCAGGCCCTGGCCCTCCCCGCGCTCTTGGCTGCGTACAAGGCCTGGTCCGCCGCAGCCACCAGATCACGCATCTGGCCCTCACTGCCGGGCACGTCCACATGGCCTATCCCCACGCTCACCGTCACGTTGCCAGCGATCGATGAAGCCGCATGCGGCATAGCCTGGCGGGCCATGGCGTCCAGCACCCGCTGCGCCACCAATTCGGCACCGGCCAGCGTGGTTTGCGGCAGCAAAATCGCGAACTCCTCACCGCCATAACGGGCTGCCAGATCGGCCGGGCGCTGGCAGCTTTCCATCAACACCCGCGCCACGGCCTGCAGGCAGGCGTCTCCCTC
Organism: Rhodoferax sp. GW821-FHT07F03; assembly: GCF_059418745.1. Lineage (NCBI taxonomy): Bacteria > Pseudomonadati > Pseudomonadota > Betaproteobacteria > Burkholderiales > Comamonadaceae > Rhodoferax > Rhodoferax sp. GW821-FHT07F03. Next base: position 65,348 of record NZ_JBWKQM010000001.1, on the reverse strand, counting down.
GGGGTGGCCGTAGTGGTCGTTGAAGAGCTTGAAGAAATCCACATCCACCAGCAGCAGCGCGATGGGGTCTTTGTCACGCATGCTGCGCAGCCATTCACGCTCCAAGCGTTCGTCCAGGCGGCGGCGATTGGCCAGGCCCGTCAAGGCGTCCACGGTAGAAATACGGCGCAGTTCATCCGTCAGGCGTTTGATGCGCAACTGGGTTTTGACACGCGCCAACAGCAGCGGTTCGCTGATGGGTTTGGCGATGAAGTCCACCGCACCCAGTTCCAGCCCCGCCACATGTACCGCCGTATCGCTATGGCTGGTGACGAAGATTACCGGCACATCAGAAAACTCGGGGTCAGCCTTCAATATTTCGCATATCTCGAAGCCACTCATGCCAGGCATTTCAGAGTCCAGCAAAATCAGATCCGGCATGGCCTCACGGGCCAGGCGCAGGGCGACTTCACCATTGGTAGCGAAACGCAGCATAGCCACCTCTGAAAGAATGCGGCTGATGCGATGGATGATGACGGGGTCATCGTCGACCAACAGAATGCTGCTCTTATTCATTGTCCCGCGGAATGATGGATGGCCAGAACCCCGTACCGAACTGCTCCGGCTGCGACTTGCCCACTTGGGTGACCGCAGCAGTATCTCTGTTTTGCATCGACTTGGGTAGCAATGGCCCACTCCTGTTGCAGCCCTGGGGTGATCGTGGAAATACTACGCTTTTAGTAGCATCCCGCGCACGCAGCAACTGCGCCGCAAGCCTGATTCATACCCAATATATAGGAGGCGTTCCCAGCTCCGCTCTGGATGTAAAAACTTGCAATTTAGGGATTGGCATGGGCAGCACATGCAGGGCTTCGGGGTCCATGGGTTGGGCTCTGGATTTGGCTCCAAGGGGCGGTCCCAATTTTTCTGCCGCCCCCCTCCAGTGCAAGGCCGAACGCGACGGGACTGGGATAAGCTACAACGCAAAACATCGCACCAGGAGAAGCCTATCCACCCGCCAGAGCACCACAGCATGATGGACACGCTGGACCAGTTACCCTGCGCAGTTCTGGTGACCGACCACGCAGGCTATATACAGGCCGCCAACCACAGTCTGGCCAGCCTGGTGGGCCGCTCGGCACAGCAGCTCAGGCAGTGCGCGCTGGAAGATTTACTCCCCCTGCCCAGCCGCATCTTTGTACAAACCCATATATGGGCATTGCTACGCAACCAAGGCATGGTCAGCGAAATGAACCTCAAGATCCAGGACGCCCACAAGGCCAGCGTCCCGGTAATGGTGAACTGCCAGCGTGGCATGTTTGCCGGCGCAGACTGCTACTACTGGGTGTTTTTCGTGGCACTGGAGCGCCACAAGATCGAGATGGAGCTGCTGGGTGAACGCCGGCGCGCCGAGGAAATAACCCGCGAGCTGGCCGAGAGCGCACGCTTTGTACAGACCATCACCGACGCCATGCCCAGCCTGGTCGCCTACTGGGACAAAAACCTGCGCTGCCACTTTGCCAATAAGCCCTACCTGGAATGGTTCAACATCCAATCCGAAGACGTGATCGGCAGCACCATGCTGGAGCTGCTGGGCACGGCCATGTGGAAGCTGAACGAAGCCTATGTGCAGGGCGCCCTAGCCGGCGAACGGCAACGGTTCGAACGCGCCATGACCAAGGCCGATGGCAGCACCGGCTACACCCTGACCCACTACATCCCGGACCACAACCACCGGGGCGAAGTGGCCGGCTTCTTTGTGCTGGTCAACGATGTGACCTACATCAAGACCACCGAGAGCGAGCTCAAGCTGGCCGCCAGCGTGTTCAGCAACACCGTCAACGGCATCATGGTGACCGATGCCGACAGCATGATTCTGTCGGTCAACCCGGCCTTCACAGCCATCACTGGCTACAGCCCGGACGAGGTGGTGGGCCGCCCCTCGCAGCTGCTGCGCTCGCACCACCACGACGACGCCTTTTACGCCGCCATTGGCCACGCGCTGACCCAGCAAGGCCACTGGGCCGGTGAGCTATGGAACCGGCACAAGAATGGCGAAGCCTTTCTGGAATGGCAGAGCATCACCACCATTCCGGGCTCGGCCGACACGGCTACGCGCTATGTCTCGGTGTTCAACGACATCACCGAACGCTGGCGCAAGGACGAACGCATCCGCCACCTGGCGCTGCACGACCCTTTGACCGACCTGGCCAACCGCCAGCTGCTGACCGACCGGCTCAGCCAGCTCATCACCCAGACCGCACGCGAGCCACGCCGGCTAGCCCTGATGTTCCTGGACCTGGACCAATTCAAGCATGTCAACGACACACTGGGCCACGACGTGGGCGACGAATTGCTGGTACTGGTGGCGCAAAAGCTGCTGGCGCTGGTACGGCAAAACGACACAGTGGCCCGTCTGGGCGGCGACGAGTTCATCATCCTGCTGGACAACCCGCTGAACCAGGACGACGTGGCACAGATCGCCAACCGCATCGTCGCCACCATCCGCACGCCCGTCGTACTGCAGGGGCAAACCGTGCAGATTGGCGCTTCCATCGGCATTGCCCTCCATCCGGAGGATGGCGCCACGCCAGCGGCCCTGATCCAAAGCGCCGACACCGCCATGTATGCAGCCAAGCGCGCGGGCAAGAACACTTACCGGTTCTACGCTGCCGCCTGAGCGGCGCGCGCCAGAAATGTCCTACGCAGGACGGGGGCCATCTCCTGCGGACATGGACCGCCCCTGGAGGGACACTGAAACCCTAGCCGTTGCAGCACGCGGCCCAGGCAAAAGATGTGCGTGGGTGCTGCCACTGCAACTTCATTCCACCGATTGAAGGAGGTATTCCATGTTCCACCCATCTCCCCCCCTGCAGACACGGTCGCCTCGCAAGCGCCGAGCCCAACTTGCGCTGGCCGGCCTGGCGGTATCTGCCCTGGCACTATCGGCCTCACCAGTCTGGTCGCAAACCACGGGTGTGCCCAGCATGGCCGATACCCCCCCCGGCGCCACGGCAGACAGCAGCAAACTCAGTTTCACCGACAGTGCCATGCTGGGCGACTTGGCGCAAGCAACGCGGTCCGAAGTAGAGGCCGCCAAGCTGGCCCTGGAAAAGTCGCAGAACGCCAATGTGAAAAAGTATGCCCAGGACGTCATGGAGGAACACACCAAAGCTCTGACCGAGGTAGAGCAGCTGGGTGCGGCCAAGAACGTGAAACTTCCGCAAGGCGTTGGCGTGGTGAACAAGACCAAGGAAACCGCCCTGAAAGCGCTGTCTGGCAACACCTTTGACAGCCAGTACCTGAAGCGCGTCGGCGTGGGTGGCCACGAAACCGCGGTGGAGCTGCTGCAGAAGATCCAGAAAACGGCCAAGGACCCTGAGCTGAAACTGCTGGCCGACAAGCTGCTGCCGGCAATGCAGCGCAACCTGGACACGGCCAACCAGCTGGTTCCCGCATAAGCGGCACCGTGCAAACGCTACAATTTTAGTAGCTACTCGCGCATACAAAATGTGCGCTAGCGGCCCTTTTTGACACTGAACCTTCAGCGGACACAGGGCCGCCTTCCCCAGCCCATCCAACCGGCCAAACTGGCCCAACCGACATTACCAAGCCCGTACCTGCGCAAACGCCGTCGCCAGAAAGTCCACCAGCGCCCGCACCTTGGGCGGCACATGTTTGCGACTGGGGTACACCGCGTAGATACCCATCTCCAGCGATCGATAGGCTGGCAGCAGTTCGACCAGCCGACCGGCGGCCAGGTCTTCGCCCACCAGAAAACCCGGCTGCAGGATGATGCCCTGGTGCGCCAGCGCCGCTGCGCGGCAGGTGTCGCCGTTGTTGGCATGGATGCAGGGGCGGGTGGTGACGCTGACCGGCCCCTCAGGGCCGTCAAAATGCCACTCGTCCTTGGCCGCCCAATAGGTATAGGCGATGACGGCATGCCGGGCCAGCTCGCGCGGATGCAGCGGTGTGCCATGCGCGGCCAGATAGGCAGGCGACGCGCACAGCAGCATGCGGGTACTGGCCAGGCGCTTGCTCACCAGCGTGGAGCTGGGCAGGGTGGCAATGCGGATAGCCATGTCGTAGCCCTCCTCCACCAGATCCACCACCCGGTCGGCCAGGGTCAGGTCCAGCGCCACATCCGGGTACTGGCTGCGAAACAGCCCCCACAGCGGTGCCAGGTGCAGGATGCCAAAGGTGACCGGCGCGTTGATGCGCAGCAGGCCGCTGGCCGCGCCGCTGCGCGAGGTGAGTTCCGCCTCTGCCTCGTCCACACCGGCCAGCAGCTCCTTGCTGCGTGCATAAAACACCTGGCCCGCCTCGGTCAGCGACAGGCGCCGGGTGGTGCGCTGCAGCAGGCGTACACCCAGGCGGGCCTCCAGGTCCGCCACATAGCGCGACACCGCCGCCTTGGACAGGCCCAGGCTATCAGCCGCCTTCACAAAGCTGCCGGCATCCACCACGGCTGCGAAGGTTTGCATCTCCAGGAAACGGTCCATTGTCTTACCCACTGAAACAATGAATCTTATTTCAGGTCATTTATCTCTGCAACAGCCATAGATACAGTGGAGTCCATGCTTTCACCGGACACCACCATGACCTCAGCCCCCCCTGTCAACGCCGTTGCCACCGTCAGCCTGGCCCCGGTTTTCTTCATCTCCCACGGCGCCCCCACGTTTGCGCTAGAGCCTGGCCAGCTGGGCCCCTTGCTGCAGGCCGCAGGCCAGCAGTTGCAGGACGTCGACGCCGTGCTGGTGGTGTCGCCACACTGGCAAACCCGTGGCGTGCGCGTGTCCACCAGTGCCGCGCCCGAGACGGTGCACGACTTTGGCGGCTTCCCCGCGCCGCTGTACGCGCTGCACTACCCTGTGGCCGGCCACCCTGCCCTGGCGGCCCAAGTGGCCGAGCTGCTGGCAGCCGCCGGCTGGCCCACCAGCATGGACGGGCAGCGCGGTCTGGACCACGGCGCCTGGGTTCCGCTGCGCCACCTGCTGCCCGCCGGCAATGTGCCGGTATTCCAGGTGTCCCTGCCCCTGGGCCTGAACGCTGGCACCGCCCTGCAGCTGGGTGAGGCACTGGCCGCCGTGCGCGCCCTGGGCGTGGCCGTGGTGACCACAGGCAGCATGACGCACAACCTGTACGAGGTGGACTTCCAGGCCGGCCCCGACAGCATCACCGCTGAATACGTCACAGACTTCACCCGCTGGGTGCGCCAGGCCGTGAGCCAGAACGACACGCAAAAGCTGGTGGACTACCGCCAGCAAGCCCCGCACGCACAACGGGCGCACCCCACCGAAGAACACTTTTTACCGCTGCTGGTGGCCATGGGCGCACGCGGCCATGCCGAACCCGTGCAGGTGCTGGATGGGGGTACCACCTACCACGTGCTGGCCATGGAGTCTTATGCTTGGGGTCTGCCCGCAGCCAGCACTGAAACCACCCACTGAATGCAACCTGGAACATCCGCCATGCCCACCCTGAGCCCCCTGCAGACCAGTCCCGACTTCAGCCTGGCATTCCGCCTGCTGCAACCCGCTCCCGCCCAGCCCCAGGCCTGCCTGGTACTGCTGCACGGCGTGGGCGGCTCCGAAACCAACCTGGCGGACCTGGCCAGCGATCTGCCGCCCAATACCCTGGTGGTGCTGGCGCGCGGCCCGTTGACGCTGGGCCCGGAGCAATTCGCCTGGTTCCGCGTGGCCTTTGGCGCGCAGGGGCCGCGCATCGATGCGGCCGAAGCCGAGAGCAGCCGGCTGACCTTGATCCGCTTTGTCGAACAATTGCAAACCGCCTATGGCGTCAGCCCGCAGCGCACCGTGGTGGCCGGCTTCAGCCAGGGCGGCATCATGTCGGCCAGCCTGGCCCTGAGCACGCCCGAGCGGGTGGCGGGCTTCGGCCTGCTGTCCGGGCGCATCCTGCCCGAGCTGGAGCCGCACCTGGCCGCGCCAGCGCGCCTGCACCAGCTGCAAGCCTTTGTGGCCCATGGCACGGCCGACAGCAAGCTGCCCGTCGCCTGGGCCGAGCGCGCCGACGAGCTGCTGACCATGCTGGGTGTGGCCCACGAGACCCGGCTCTATCCCATGGACCACGGCATCAGCGCGGCCACGCATGCCGACTTTCTGGCCTGGTTACACAAGGTGTTGCCCGCGCAATAAGGCGAACACTCCTGATTTGATAGCTACCAGCGCAGGTATTACCTGCGCCAGCGGCATATTTCCTTTAAGAAAACCATGGACGCCGACACCACCATCCAGCGCGACTACGCCGCCGCACGCCTCCAGCTCCCCCCCGGTACAGCGATCACCGTGCTGCATATCGGCGAGGCCGCCACGGCGCTGGCCGTAGGCCGCGACGCAATACCGAGCGCAGTGCTGTCGCTGGCCATCGGGTCGCAGAAAACGGCGGCCGCGTTCTTCAAGCACACGCCGCCCACGCCCGGCGAAATCGAGAACGCCATCATGGTCGTGGAGGATGAAGTCACCCTGGCCCGCAGCGTCGTTGCCGATAACATGGCATTGTTCAGCGCCGACCCGGCCCTGCAAGCCATGGCCGACCTGGTTGGCGTACGTGGTCGCAGCATGTCGATCGATACGATCGAACGCCTGTTCGATCTGCTCGCCGCCCTATCCCAGGGCCGGCCCGTGGCCAGTGCGGGTATTCCAGACACCCCTAGCTTTGCCGCCACGCTGCTGATACTGCGGGAGTTCATGCACCACCTGGGATTTGCGGAAATCCGCTGGTAGCCACTGGAGCCGCCGACGGCTAAGCCCTATGCCTCATCACTGCAACGCTGCATGATGGCGTGCCTCTCTGCTTGGAGACTCAGCAATGCATCCACGCAATCTGCATCCAGCCTTCCGCTAGCGGCCTCCTTTTGCATCTCGGCGACGACGGCCTCTTCCGTCCACGCACTTTTGTAGGGGCGCTTGTTGGACAGGGCGTCATAAACATCTGCTACCGCGACAATGCGCGCTTCCAGGGGAATGTCCGCCATCAGGTGTCCCCTGGGATAGCCGGACCCATCGCCCCGCTCATGGTGGCAGGCCACGATATTGCGCATGATTTCGAAAGCCATGCTATCGCCCAGTCCCAAGTCCATACCCATTTGCACAACGATGGACTCGCCAATTTCCACGTGCCTGCGCATCAATACCCACTCGTCGGCATCCAGCCGCCCGGGTTTGAGCAATACGCTGTCGGACACACCCACTTTGCCCACATCATGGAGTGGCGCAAACAAAAAAATGTATTCAATGAATTCATCACTGAGTTGATGCGACTGTGCCAGCTGGCGCGCTATCAGCCGGGAATAGGCCGCCATGCGGTCCAGATGCGCCCCCGTTTCCAGGTCGCGGATACGTGCCAAGCCACTGGCGATGTGCACGCTGCCCACGATACCATGCACCACCTGCAGCTGGAGTAGATAAAGCTGCGAAATCAGATTGGAGAACAGCGTCAAGAACTCCGTCATGTTCGGGTCAAAAGAGCGGACCCGCTTGGAATCAAAAAACAGGAAGCCCGCCAGCTTGCTACCCAGAAAAAAAGGAACCGTCAGGCTGGACCGGTATCCACGCGACTTCAGCCACTCAGTGTGCCGGTTCGAGGACGTAAATTCCTGGGCAATGTCGTCCACCACACGGATTTGTCGATTCTGCGCAATCGAGCGCAAGGCAGGCACATTGGCTAGCTTGGATTCGTAGTGCTCCAGCACTACACCATCCATGCTGCTGCTGACAAATGTCTTCAGCATGTCGGATGTCTCATCGTAGGTGGCGAGCGACACACGATCAATTGCGGGATATCTGGCAGCGATGGCAGAGTGAATCGTTTTCAGATGCACTGAAATATTGAATTCATCCTGCTGAACCGACATCAGTGAGTAGTGGACTGGGCTCATGGTTCGAACATCAATTCTTATGTTCACAACACAGTGAAGCCGCATCCGCCTGCCCACGCAGCGACTTGGCCGTGGCGGCAAGTTCTTCCACCGTGGCCGTGTTTTGCTGGGTCAGAGAGTCCATCTGAGAAACCGCCTCGTTGATCTGGCAAATGCCCGAGGTCTGCTCAGCAGGAAAGACGTACTCGTGCTGAGTAACCGGTAGATTTCGCCTCATGGATAACCCCTGCGCGTTGAAGTTTTCAATCCCGTGGCGGTGGTCCGCAGACCCTGGCTCAGGCTTTCGCGTTGGCCAGCTTCGCGCAATCAATTTATACCAAACGAACACCCAAAAACACCATGCCATTCCAGCAAAAAAATCAACCAGCACACAAGCATCGTCAACTTTTAGTATGAACCTGATGCCTGTAGAGAAGCCACGGGGAAACCCTATTTAACAGCCAGTGGCGTAGCCAAGCTTCTATTGGCAAGCATCCATAGCATCCGGGGCTAGACACGCAAAGGGTTGCTACGCGCAGCAAGCAGCTACACAACCCGAACACCGCCGCCTACTAGGTGATGGCATGCGGTGCGATGCGCACGCGACCTGGGGCCAAATACTCAGCCATCCAATGCCACCGCTTCAATCTCAACCCCAGCAATACCCTCAGACCGCCAGCTCCTCCGGCAGCAGCATGGCGATGCGCTCGCGGATGGAGTCGGCGCGCTCGGCTCCTGCGGTGTTTTCCACCTCATCCAGCATCGCGCGGCCTACTTCCAGCATGGACGCGCGATCGCGGGCCTTGCGCAAGGCCTCACGAAAGAACTCCGCCTGGGCCGGGTCACGTTTGGCAAACATGCGCTCGCAAATATCGAACAGAAACATACGGGTCGTGGCCAGCGATCGTTTGCCGTCAAACGGATCTACCGCAGTGGATTGAACCGCCGCGGCAACAGCCGATACGTCCTGGCTCAGATAGCCGTCGCGCAAGAGCTGCAACACCAGCTGTTTGCCCTCGTGGCCAAAATACGCGGCCACCTCCTGCACGGTCTTACGCCCATCTGCCAACAGCAGCAGTGCACGCTCCCGCTGGCCCAGACTGCGGCATCCGGGTTGCAGCTCGGCACGCGCCTTATCGGTTTTTTGAAGCCCCATGGTGTCCGCCCGTTGAAGACAAAGAGCGATTGGAGCAAGTATTTGTTACTCAGCCATGACGCGAAGACTGCGCTCCAGCATGGCCTCAAATTCAGCGATCGGCAGCGGGCGGCTCATCAGATAGCCCTGGTAGGCATCGCAGCCGTTGCGGGCCAAAAACAGGCGTTGTTCCTCACGCTCCACACCTTCGGCGATCACCGCCAGCCCCAGAGTGGCCGCCAGTGCGATGATCATCTTGGCTATGGCCGCGTCGTTCGGGTCTTCCAGAATGTCTTTGATGAAGCCCTGGTCGATCTTCAGCTGGTCCAGCGGCAGTCGCTTCAGATAGGTCAGCGATGAATAGCCCGTGCCGAAATCGTCCAGCGAAAAGCCCACGCCCTCGGCCTTCAGCGCATCCATTTTGGCGATGGTGGTTTCCACATCGTTCACCAGCAGGCTCTCGGTCAGCTCCAGCTTGAGGCGCTGCGGTTGGGCGCCGGTACGGCGCACGGCCGCCAGCACCTGATCCACAAAGTCATCGCGCTGCATTTGCCGGGCACTGACATTCACCGCAATCGACAAGCCGGCCGTGCCGGGCTGCTGCGCCCAGGCCACCAGCTGCTGGCAGGCCGTCTCCAGCACCCACTGGCCCAACGGCACGATGAGATCGGTTTCCTCGGCCAGCGGAATGAACTCAGACGGGCTCACCATACCGCGCAGCGGGTGCTGCCAGCGCAGCAGGGCCTCGGCCCCGGTGACCCGCCCTGTACCCAGCACCTGCGGCTGGTAGTACAGGCTGAACTGCTGCTGCAGCAGGGCTTCGCGCAGGTCCGCCTCCAGCGCCGCACGCAAGGTCACCACGGCCTGCATGGCGGCATCAAAAAAGCGCAAGGTATTGCGACCCGAGGTCTTGGCCTGGTACATGGCCAGGTCCGCCTGTTTGAGCAATTCCTCCACGGCGTTGTGTCGTCCATCGAACAAGGCAATGCCGATACTGGGCGAGCTACGGCGCTCATGGCCGTCCAGTACATAGGGCTGGTTCAGCACGTCGAATATCTTCCCGCCCACAGCCCGGCAGTGGGCAGCGGCCTCGTCGACATGGCCGCCCAGGCCCTCCAGGATGACCACGAACTCGTCGCCGCCGAAGCGCGCCACGGTGTCTCCCTCGCGCACGCAACTTGTCAGGCGCCGGGCGACCTGTTGCAGCAGCAGGTCGCCCTTGTCATGGCCCAGCGTGTCGTTCAGGGTCTTGAAGTGGTCCAGGTCTATGAACAGCAAGGCCCCCAGGCTGCCGCTGCGCATGCTGGCCATCAGTGCCTGCTTCAGCCGGTCCAGCAGCAGGCGCCGGTTCGGCAACTGGGTCAGGGGGTCGTAAAAGGCCAGGCTCTTGACCTCGTCTTCGATGGCCTTGCGCTCGGTAAAGTCTTCAATGACCCAGATGGACCCGGCTTGTGGTGCTTCGGGGTACAGGCTGCGGCTACGCAGATGAGCCCAGAACTGCGAACCGTCCTGGCGCTGCAAGAACAGCACATCGTCGGAAGGTCCATGCTCCGGCGCGCTGGAGGACGCGCCGGGCGGATACAGCAATGCGGCGGACAAGCCCGCCATGTCCGACTGGCTATAGCCAAAAATGTCCTGGGCATAGTGATTGGCCAGATGGACCACCCCGTCGCGCACAAACACAACGCCCACCGGCACATTGCCCAGTATCACCTGCTGTTCGGCAAACGCGGCCTTCAGGTCGCTGCGCATATGGTCCATCTGCATCGCCAGCCGGCCTATTTCATCCGGCCGTTGCCAGCCCACAGCCTGGTCAAAATCGCCGCCGGCCAGTCGGTTGGAAAACAAGGCCAACTGGTTCAAGGGCCGCAATACGCGCACATGTAGCGCCAGCAGAATAAAGCCCAGCGACAGCACGAACTGGCCCAACAAAATGAAGGAATAGGCCCGGCGGTCGCTTTCAAACTCCTGTTGCTTCAGGCTGTTATCGACTTCCATCTCAATAAAACCGGCAACCTCCTGGCGGCTATTGCCCGCCTCCTGGAACGTCAGTGGCCACTGGACCACCCGCGAGCTGCCCCGCCGCCGCTCGGGCTGCTCCAGCGTCAGCATGGGCACCTTGTCGGAATCACGGATGACGATGCGCACCACCTGGGGGTCCAGCAAGGTGGCATGCCCAATGGTGCTCACGCTGGCGGTGTTGTAGTTCCATACCGGTGCCGACAGGCTGTTGGACAGCAGCAAAATCTTGTCGTCCAGGTAGCGCTCCAGCTCCTTGTTGATCTGCGCCTGGCGCAAATCCGTGAGCGTCATCACGCCAATCAGGGCAGGCACAAACAGCCCCGCCGCCATGGCAATCACAATGCCCACGCTCAGGCTGCGCAATCTGTCCCGGGTTTTCAACGGAGGCAAGCGTTGCTTGGTGGGTTGCAAGAAATGCATGGACCAAAGATTAACTGCGGAAGGTGTTTACGTGCTTAGCATTTGCTACACATCATTTTCTGGATTTCAGGATTCTGGAAATTTGCACGCGTCACCAGAGTGGTGTCGGTGAAGATGGTGGCCTCTTTGAGAGCCTGACCCCTGGCCGCAGCGACCGCCGCCTGCACGCCCTTGTAGCCCATTTGCGCAGGGTTTTGGATCACCAGGCCGCTGATCTCCTGCTTCTTCAGCCCCTCCAGCAGAAAATCGGTCGCGTCAAACCCGACGAAACGCAACTTGCCGGCCTGCCCCGTGTCGCGCAACGCGCGCAGCATGCCATCGGTCGAAGTTTCATTCACCGCGAAAACCCCGTCCAGAGGTTGGTGCCCCCCCAGCAAGGCGACCGCACTCTGCCGTGACCGGCCCGTCGAGCCGCCACCGTACACGTCCGCCACCACGGTGATCGCTGGCGCATTGGCCTTCATATAGTCCAGGAAACCCTTGGCCCGGTCATCCGTGGATGCGCTGCCCGCCACCGTGCGCAACACCACGACCCGGCCTTTTTTATCCAGCAGATCGGCCAGGGACTTGGCCGCCAGCTGGCCGCCGGCATAGTTGTTAGAGGTCACAAAATTGCTGTGCTGGTTGCCGTCCAGCCCCGAATCGACGGCCACTACCGGGATGCCCATGGCCACTGCACGCCGCACCGGCGCCACCAGGCGCGCCCTGTCGGTGGCAGCAATCAGGATAGCGTCCACCCCGGACTTGCTGTAGAGCTGCAGTATCTTGATCTGCGAATCGATGTCGTCATTGTGCGCAGGCCCGCGCCAGGTCAGCTGGATATGCCCGTCCTCTTGCACCGCCTTGTCCACGCCGGTGCGCATCACATCCCAAAAAACCTGGTCACTGGCCTTGGGGATGAAGACCAGGTGCACATCTTTCACCGCCGGCTGCGCAGCAGGCAGACCCATTGCGCAGCAGGCCCATAGCAGGATGAGTAGGGATTTCATATGCGTTCCAGCTTGAGTTCTTACGCCATAGCGACACATGCTATAGGTAACAAGATACGCTATCCCTGCATACAAGCGAAACGGGCATACCCTTGTTGCGCGGCCACCAGCAAGCTCTGGCAAGCGCTAGCCGAAACTCCTGATTTGATAGCAACCAGCGCAGGTACTACCTGCGCCAGTGCCAAATTTCATTCAAAACTGCTGGCTACTCAGTTGGCAACCGTGAAGCGCTTTTGCACATGCTTGGGCGTCTCGATCTCGTCCACCATGGCCACTGCCAAGTCGGCAGCCGAAATACCCGAAGGTGCGTCACCCACGCCGGGCAGCGGCGTGTCGGCACCCACACGGTACTTGCCGGTGCGCTCGCCGGGCGCCAGCAGGATGGGGGGCGACAGGAAGGTCCAGTCCAGCGTCGTTTCCAACTTGATGCGGTTCAACAGCTCGCGGGCCGCCAGCGCGCCCTGCTTCCATTCGGCAGGGAACTGTGGTGTGTCCACCAACTGCAAGCCGGGCGCCACAAACAAGCTGCCCGCGCCACCCACCACCAGCACGCGCTTCACGCCAGCCTGCTTGGTGCCGTCCAGAATCGCCTGGCTGCCCTGCAGGAACAGGTCATGGATCTGCGGCTCGGTCCAGCCGGGGTTGTAGGCGCTGATGACGGCATCCACACCGGCCACGGCCTTGGCCACCTGGGCAGGGTCCAGCACATCGGCGGGCACCACGGTCAGGCCGGGCTGGGGGCTGAACTTGCCAGGGTTGCGTGCCAACGCGGTCACCTGGTGGCCACGGCTGAGCAGTTCGGTCAACACGGCGCTGCCGACAAAGCCGGTGCCGCCAATCAGTGCAATCTTCATATCAAGCTCCTGTGGAAAAGGGCTCTAGTGTGATTTCTTCACCAAGATATGAATAGACGGTTTAATTCGCTATTACTCTGAAGCTCTGCTACACAATCAAGCCTATGGATCAACTCAAACGCATGGCCATCTTTGCAGAGGTGGTGGCCAGCGGCTCGCTCACGGCGGCCGCCCGGCAGCTGGACATGACGCCCTCGGCCGTCAGCCAGCATCTGCGCCAGCTTGAAAAAGCCCTGGGCCTGGCCCTGCTGCACCGCTCCACCCGTAAGCTGACGCTGACCGAGGCCGGCGCCCGCTACCACGTGGGCTGCGCGGCCATGGTGGCGGCCGCGCGCTCGGCCGAATCGGCACTAGCCCGACTGCGCGACGAACCCGAGGGCGAGCTGCGCCTGGCCGCGCCCATAGGCTTTGCCAGCCTGCTGGCCAGCGCGCTGGCGCCGCTGCGCGGCCACCCCAAGTTGACGCTGAACCTGCTGCTGGACGACACCGTGATCGACCTGATCGAAGCCCGGGTAGACATTGCGCTGCGCGTGGGCGCCATGCCCAGCTCCAGCCTGGTAGCACGCAAGCTGGGCAGCATGGAGCGCCAGCTCTGCGCCGCCCCAGCCTACCTGGCCGAACACGGCTGGCCAGGCCATCCGCAGGATTTGCCACAGCATGTATGGCTGGGCAGCGCATCCGACAACACCACTTTCGACACGCTGGAGCTGCACGGGCTGAACGGACTGAAAGGCGAGCACTGCACGGTCCAGCTGCGCGGCCGGGTGCAGGCCAGCCAGGTATCGGCCTTGCACGCAATGTGCGTGGAGGGCTGGGGCATTTGCGTGGCCGTGCGGCAGGAAGACTTCCAGGCCCTGGCCAACGGCCGGCTGGTGCCCGTGCTGCCTCAATGGCGGCAAAGCCCCATGCCGGTCTACGCCGTCACCCCGCGGCGCGATGCCCAACCCGCCAAGGTGCGGCACACGCTGGACCTGCTGGCCACCTACTTTGACCGGGTGTACCCGGGTGTGGTGGCAGACTAATTCCTATTTTGATAGCAGCCTGCGCAGGTATTACCTGCGCCAGCGGCACTTTTCGTTCTTAATGATCGTCGTGCAGATACGTGGCCTGGCGCGGCAGCAGCAGGCTGACTCCGAAGGCCAGAACCATCATCCCCGTGACGTACCAGTAAAAGTAAGACTCGTGGCCCATCGACTTCAGGCCCAGCGCCACGTACTCGGCGCTGCCGCCAAAAATGGCGTTGCCCACCGCATACGACAGGCCGACTCCCAGCGCACGCACTTCGGGCGGAAACATCTCGGCCTTCACGATGCCGCCTACCGAGGTGTAGAAGCTGACGACCGCCAGCGCGACGGTGATCAAAACCCCGGCCAGCAGCGGGCTGGTCACGCTTTGCAGCGTGGTCAGAATCGGTACCACCATGAGCGTGCCCAACGCGCCAAACAGCAGCATGTTGTTGCGCCGGCCGATGCGGTCCGACAAGGCACCAAACAGCGGCTGCATGCACATGTAGAGGAACAGGCAGGCGGTCATCACGTTGCTGGCGGTCTTGATCGACATGCCGGCCGAGTTCACCAAGTACTTCTGCATGTAGGTGGTGAAGGTGTAGAAGATCAGCGAGCCGCCGGCGGTATAGCCCAGCACCACCAACAAAGCACGCTTATGGTTTTTCAGTAGCTCGGCCACGCTGCCAGCAGCTTTGGAACTGCGCGTCTGCGCGGTGGTGGTTTCATGCAAGGTGCGGCGCAGCATCAGCGCAACCACGGCGGTCAACGCTCCGAGTACGAAGGGAATGCGCCAGCCCCAGCTCTTCAGCTCAGCCTCGTCCAGCAACTGCTGCAACACCACGACCACCAGCACCGCCAGCAGCTGGCCGCCGATGAGCGTGACGTACTGGAAAGATGAGTAAAAGCCGCGCTGGCCGCGCATCGCCACCTCGCTCATATAGGTGGCGGTGGTGCCGTATTCGCCGCCCACCGACAGGCCCTGCAACAGGCGCGCCGTCAGCAACAACACCGGAGCCAACGCCCCAATGCTGGCATAGGTGGGCAGGCAGGCAATCAGCAACGAGCCGCCGCACATCATCATCACCGACACCACCATCGAGGTCTTGCGCCCCTTGCGATCGGCCAGACGACCGAAGATCCAACCGCCGATGGGCCGCATCAAAAAGCCCGCGGCAAACACGCCGGCCGTGTTCAGCAACTGGGCCGTAGGGTCGGACTTGGGGAAGAACGCCGGCGCAAAGTAGATGGCGCAGAAGGCGTAGATGTAGAAGTCAAACCACTCCACCAAATTGCCCGACGAAGCGGCGACGATGGCGAAGATGCGCTTGCGCTTTTCTTCAAAGGTATAGGGAAGGGGCAGTACGGCAGTCATGGGCGTCCTTGTCTCGGTGAACTTGTAGTCGGCAGTGTCTTGCAATGCCGTGCTTCTGTCGTCCGTAGCAATCCGCCCCGGCGTCTGCGTAGCTCTACGCAAGGGTAATTACCTAGGGATGGCTAGAGCGCATTCTCACGCAAAAATCGCTCCAGCTCGTGGCTGTTCGAAAGGCCCAGCTTGGCAAACACATGGGCGCGGTGCGTCTCCACGGTGCGCAGTTCCAGCGGCGCCAGATCCAGCGCGATGCGCTTGTTCGGCTTGCCCTCGGCCACCAGGCGGGCCACCTGCACCTCGCGCGGCGTCAGCTTGGCCCATAGGGCCTGCGCGGCCTGCCGGGCTTGCTGCTCGGCGGCGATGGCGCTGGCCTTCTGCAAAGCCTGGGCCACCGTGTTCAGCAGGCGCTCGTCGTTGCAGGGCTTCTCCAGCCAGCC
Source organism: Rhodoferax sp. GW821-FHT07F03 (assembly GCF_059418745.1). Taxonomy (NCBI): domain Bacteria; kingdom Pseudomonadati; phylum Pseudomonadota; class Betaproteobacteria; order Burkholderiales; family Comamonadaceae; genus Rhodoferax; species Rhodoferax sp. GW821-FHT07F03. The sequence goes on along the minus strand of NZ_JBWKQM010000001.1, from coordinate 49,260 downwards.
AAACGCGCCCTGCTGCACGGCCTCCACCGCCATCGCAATATCACCGTGGCCTGACAAAAACACCACCACCAGCGGGCTCTGCTGCGCACGCAGCGCCTCGAACACCTGCAGCCCGCTGATGCCGCCCAGCCGCAGGTCGAGGATGGCGCAGCCGGGGCGCTGAGAATCGACGCCGGCCAGAAATGCCTCGCCAGAAGCAAAAGCCTGCACCGCATGGCCACGCGACAGCAGCAACAGGCCCAGCGAGCGGCGCACCGCTTCGTCGTCGTCGACGACGTATAGGTTCAGGGGGAGAGGGTTCGACTTCATGGGGGTCAGGAGACAGGGAACGGAGTTCGCAGAGACTAACCGAGACCAACGCACAGACATTGCACAACAGGCATCTGACGGGAATGAGGTAGATACGATACCCGTTCACGGCCGGTCGCCAATCTGAAACAAGGAATCGGCTCGCTGTAGCGTTCAAAACTGGATAGATCTGTATCTATTCGGATGTCCCCAGCTTGCATATGCTTGAGCTCATTTCCCATTTACATGACTGATCCCATGCCAGAAATCCCCAGTTTGCTAACCTTTGGCCTTGTCTCGCTCGGCATGGTGCTCACACCCGGGCCGAACATGGTCTACCTCATTTCGCGTTCGATTTGTCAAGGGAGAACGGCCGGACTGATTTCTCTGGGCGGGGTGGCACTCGGGTTCGTTGTCTACATGCTGTGCGCTGCATTTGGCATCACTGCTTTGGTGATGGCCGTGCCGTACGCATATGACGCACTGCGCCTCGGAGGTGCGGCCTATCTGTTCTATCTGGCTTGGCAAGCTGTTAAGCCCGGCGGACGCTCGCCGTTTGAAGTGCGTAATTTGCCCAAGGACAGCCCTAAAAAACTTTTCACGATGGGGTTCATCACCAATTTACTCAATCCCAAGATCGCGATCATGTATCTGTCGTTGTTGCCACAATTCATTGATCCCGACCATGGCAGTGTTCTGGTGCAATCCCTCCTATTGGGCCTGACGCAAATTTTTGTCAGCGTTAGCGTCAATGCCGTAATAACCGTGCTGGCGGGTTCCATTGCGATTTTTCTCACGTCCCATCCCTCCTGGCAGACTGTTCAACGCTGGCTCATGGGAACCGTATTGGGCGGACTGGCAACGCGCATGGCCATGGAGAGTCGGCGGTGATTTCCTGATGGAACCGCCATCCAGAAGAACGTTCACTCTGCGACTTCCAGCTCCAACGTAAAAACCGTCCCCCCATCCACCCGGTTGGCAAACGTCAATCGCCCACGGTGGCTTTCGACAATCGTGCGGCAGATGTTCAGACCCAGGCCCAAGCCGCCGTCCTTGGTGGTGAAGAACGGCGCGAACACCTGCTCCGCAATTGCAGCATCAATGCCAGGCCCACGGTCCGCCACGCGGATCTGCATGCGGCCGGCGACCACGGCCGCGTCGATCTCCACCACCCGGCGTTCCGGTGCAGTGGCATGCATGGCCTGCAAGCTATTCAGCAGCAGGTTCAGCAGCACCTGCTCCAACAGCACGCGGTCGCCGCGCACCATGGGCAGGTCGGCCGGCACACGCAGCACGGTGCGCGCCTGCTGTGCCCGCATCTCGCCCTGCAGCAGGGCCAGCACATTCGCCACCAGGGCCGGCACGGCGCAGTCCTCGGCCCCAGCGGTGCGCTGGCGCACAAAGCCGCGTATACGCTGCACGATCTCGGCACTGCGCTGGGCCTGGGCCATGGTCTCATCAAGGCTGCTGCCCAGCAGTGCCTGGTTGCCTTGCTCAGCAAAGGCCTTGGCCGCGCTGGCGAAATTGCTCAGGGCCATCAGTGGCTGGTTCAACTCATGCGCCAGGGTGGACGCCATCTCGCCCAGGCTGGCCAGGCGCTGGGCGTGTTGCAGCTGCTCATCGTTCTGGCGCTGGCGCAGCTCGGCGCGCTTTTGCGCGGTGATGTCCACCACCGAGCTCATCCAGCCGCTGTGCTGGCCGTGGGCGTCGATCAGCCTGGCGGTATAGACCATGGTGAATACGTCATGCCCGTCTCGGTGGCGGATACGCGACTCGAAGCCGGACATGGCGGCCTGGCCGCTCATGGTGGCCTCGTTGTTCTGCCAGTGCTGTTCCACATCATCCGGGTGCCAGTAAGGGTATGGCGGCAGGCGGCCCAGCAGTTCGTCGGCGCGGTAGCCGGTCATATCGCACAGAGCGGGGTTGACGTAGATGATGTGGCCTTCCAGGTCGCGCGCGCGCATGCCGACCAGCAGCGAATCTTCCATGGCCTTGCGGAAGGCGTGGGCCTGGTCCAGCTCCAGCGTGCGCTCGCGCACGCGCACTTCCAGGTCTCGGCGGGCATCGCGCTGCTCGGCAAAGCGGCGCTCGCGCAGGCGCCAGTACAGGCTGCCCAGCAGCAGCAGGCCGGCGCACAGCAGACCCAGCATCCAGCTACGTTCGCGGGCATGAGTGACGGCGGCATAGTCGGCCATCACGGTCAGCGTCCAGCCCAGGTCTGGCAGGACCTCGTCCACCGCCAGAAATTCGCGCGGCTGGCCGGCCAGGCTGGTGCGCAAGCGGTAGCCCTCGGCATCCGGCGTCGCATCGCGCTGCCAGGGCAGCTGCGCAAAGCTGTGGCGCGCGCCGTACTGCTGGTGGCGCTGCACCCAGGCCAGGTCGTCCTCGCCCAGCGCGCGCTTAGCCTGGTATATCCAGGAAGGTACCGAGCCCAGGAACACGATACCGCGCGCATCGGCCAGCAAAATGGGGTCGCGCACAAAGGCCCAGGTGTCCTGGATCTGGCGCAGGCTGACCTTGACGGTGAGCACGCCGCGCACCACCCCGCCCTGCTGCACCGGCGCGGAGATGAACAGCCCCGGCTCCCCGGTGGTCTGACCCACACCGTAGAACTGGCCGTTGCGGCCAGCCCGCGCATCCAGAAAATACGGCCGGTTCGCATACGACTGGCCGACGAAACTCTGCGCCGTCTGCCAATTGCTGGCGGCCAGGGTCATGCCCTGCAAATCAATCAGGTAGAGCGCGTCCGAGCCGGCGCGGCGGTTCACCTCTTCGATGTAGCGGTTGGCACGCTGCTGGGCCACCGGGTCTTGCGGCTGGGCCAGCGCCGCCAGCACGTCCGGGTGCTGCGCGGCGGTAAACGGCAGGTAGCTGTACTTGGCCGCCGCACCCCGCAAGCCCAGCGCATGCACCTCGATGGCCCGGTGGATGGAGTCCAGCTGGAAGCTGGCCTCACGCCGCGCCGCCCACTGGCCGGCAGCGGCGATCAAGGCTAGGCCCAGCACGGCCGCTACGGCCCACGCCCACCACGTCCGGTATGCGGGCACAGCGGCGGTAGGTGCAGATGGATCGGAGGGCATGGATGCAGAACAGGAAAAAGGGCCGAATCATTGTGCATGAGCAACACCGCAGCCCTGCGCACCGTCACAAAGTATTGGCTTTGCGCAACTGCGTACCAGTCCCACGCGCAGCCAAACAACAAGCGTATTTTTTGTGCGCCACGCGGGCTAGTCCGCCCAGGCAATTTACTATTATTTTTATAGCTTATAGCGCAAGTATTCTCTGCACGAGAGGCATAAAACACCATGTAACCCGAAAGAGCCTGGCAGCCTGTCAAGGGCCCCCTCAGCACGGTAAGATGGCCATGCGCGCAGCCCCGCCGGCCGCCATTGCAAGCACCCGATACACCACACCATCTTGACGTACAACAAGAGGCAAGAACACACCATGCAAGCCATCCGCATCGCCATCGTCGGCGAGTCCCTAATCGACTTCACCGCCACCAGCGGCCTGAACTTTGAAGGCCATGAAGGCGGCGCCCCGACCAATAGCGCCATCGCTACCGCCCGCCTGGGCCAGCCCATAGGTTTCATCAGCCAGCTGTCCACCGACCTGTTTGGCGAACGCCTGCTGCAGCATCTGCAAAGCAATGGCGTGAACACCGACTGGGTGCTGCGCAGCGATGCGCCATCGACGCTGGCCTTTGTCGAACGTACGCCGCAGACCAACCGCTACGCCTTCTACACCCAGGGCACGGCCGATACGCAGTGGGCCCCCGCCGTGCTGCCCACCCTGCCCGATAGCTGCCGCTTTCTGCAATTTGGCTCCATCGCGCTGCTGCACGAGCCAGCGGCCAGCCGCATCACCGATCTGGTGCTGGCGCAGCAAGGCCAACGCATCGTCTTGTTCGACCCGAATGTGCGCCTGAGCCTGATCAAGGATCTGCCGGCCTACCGCGTCAACGTGCAGCGCTGGGCCGCCGCCAGCAACCTGATGAAGTTCAGCGACGAAGACGCCGCCGCCCTGGCGCCCGGCCTCAGCCTGGCCGAGGTGGCCGCCAGCTTCATGCAGCAGCCCGCGCAAGGCCCGCGCGCCGTGGTCATTACCCGTGGTGGAGATGGCGCCACGCTGTTCCGCCGTGGCCATGCACCGCTGGAGGTGTTGGCTCCCAAGATCACCGTGGCAGACACCATAGGTGCCGGCGACACCTTTGATGCCGGCCTGACCGTCGCCCTGCTGGAGCACGGAGTGGAGCAGGTGGCCCAGCTCGACAGCCTGCCCGACGCCACCTGGCTGGCCGTGCTGCGCTTCGCCGCCTGCGCCGCCGCCATCAACTGCACCCGCGAAGGTGCCAACCCACCCACCCGCGCCGAGCTGCAAGTAGCGCTGGACGCCACCTCCTGAACTGATCGAACGCCATGCAAGCCTTTCATCTCTACCTCGACAGCGCCGATCTGGCCGATCTGCAAACCTGCCTGCCCCACCCCGCCGTCCACGGCGTGACCACCAACCCCACGCTGCTGCGCCGCGCCGGCATCACCCGCGCCACGCTGCCAAAATTGCTGAACACCTGCATCAAGCTGGGCGCACGCCAGGTGCAGGCCCAGGTGCATGCCGCCGATACCGAGGGCATCCTGGCCGACGCGCACCAGCTGGTGCGTGAATTCAACCCCGGCCAACTGGTGGTGAAGATCCCCGCCACCCGCGACGGCCTGCGTGCAGGCGCCGAACTGAGCATGGAAGGCATTCCGGTCACCTACACCGCGGTGTACGCGCCCGAGCAGGCCCACTTCGCAGCCCAGCTGGGTGCCGCCTATGCCGCGCCCTACCTGGGCCGACTGGAGGATTCGGGCGTAGACGGTCTGGCCCTGATCGGCCAAATGCAGTCCCTGGTCAGCCGCAGCGGCGCCAACACCCGGCTGCTGGTGGCCAGCGTGCGTTCGCGCGCAGCCTACCTGGCCTTGCTGGAACTGGGCGTGGGCTCCATCACCATCCCGCCCAAGCTGTTCAGTGAGCTGTTCGACCACAGCGCCACGTTGGATGCCGAGCGCGGCTTCCTGGCCGACGCGGCAGCACTGGGCAGTTAGGCGAAGCGGACTTCGGCGCGCAAGCGCTGACCAATCTGGCGGATGCGCTCCTGGCCATTTTGCAGCGCGGCCTGGCTGGTGTGCACCGAATAACGGCCCAGCACCAAATCATGCGGGTGCGGTACCGCAGAACCCAGCACAAACACGCAATCGGTTTCGGCCTGGAAGGTAATGGTGTCTTCAGATGCATCAAACACCGCCATCTCGCCCTGGCGTAGCGTGTCTGGCAATCGCAAGCCCCCTTCGCCCAAGGCCACCCAGGCCACGCTGTGGCCGGTCGGTGGCTGGTATTCCCAGTGCTGCCCGGCCTGCAAACGCACCGACAGGTAATTGATGGACGATGGTGCTTGCAGGCTGCTGCGGGCCGCACCGTAGGCGCCCAATAAGACCTTGGCCGGTCCATCTTGCGCAATATCATCCGGCGTAACGTAGCTACTGAACGCAGGTGCCAGCTCCAGCGCCGCTGGCAAAGCCACCCACAGCTGGAAGCCCCGCATGCGGTCCGAACCACCAGGGCCACCCGCATGCCAGGCGCCGCCACCAGCCTGCATCCACTCCACACCGCCCTCGGCCAGCACACCCTTGCGCCCCGACGTGTCTTCAAAGCCCATGTCGCCCTGCAAGCTCCACGTCAGCGTGGCAATGCCGGAGTGCGGATGCAGGCCAAAGCCCTGGAAGGCGCTTGCATCGGCATCAAACAAGTCCAGAAACACAAATGGCTTCAGGTACTGCCCCAGGTCGGACGGGCTCATCAACCGGGTGATAGGCCCGTGGCGCTGGCCATACGTACGGTGCACGATGCGGCGCAAGGTGCTTGCGACCGCGCTCATACCGCCACCACCGTGGTGCGCGGCCGCAGCCGGTAGGCAACAAAGCCGCTAAGCAGCGCCAACACCAGGGCCGGCACCGCCGTGCCGCCGAGCACCAGCAGATGTGCAGCAATTGCACACAACATGGTCAGACCAAGTAGCAGCCCGCCCCAGAAGCCGGTGCGCGGCACCAGCAACAGCAGCACGCCAGTGATCTCGACCAGGCCAGTTACATAGCGAAACCACTGGCCCAGGCCAATCTGCTCGAAGTTCTGCACCATCATAGGTACGCCCGCCAGCTTGGCCACACCGGCCGCACCAAATGCCAGAGCCAATAACAACCGCACCGCCCAGACGATATGCCCCTGTTTTTTTACCGATGAAGCCATACACAATCCTTTGAAAGTTGAAGACCGGCTCTTCCGCCGTATGCCGCAAGCGTAGCCAGGCATGAATACGGCGACTAGTCGGTAGAATTTGATTTCACTCATCCAAAATTTGAAGTAATTGCATGCTGGACCTGAATGACGTGGCTTTGTTCGTGCAGGTAGTCGAAGCCGGCAGCTTTGCCGCTGCGGCCCGGCGCCTAGGCATGCCCGCCAACAGCGTGAGCCGGCGAATACAGGGTCTGGAACAGCACCTGGGTGCGCGTCTGATGCAGCGCTCGACCCGCAAACTGACCCTCACCGATGCCGGACGCGGCTTCCACGCGCGCTGCGCCGACCAGGTGCGGACCTTGGCGCAAGCCGCCCAGGAGCTGGTCGATGGCAGCCAGCAGCCACAAGGCGCGGTGCGTGTGGCCGCCCCGGCGGATTTCTTCAACTGGTTCCAGATGGACTGGGTGGCCGAGTTCCTGGCAACACACCCACGGGTACGGCTGGAGTTCGTACTGAACGATGCCCGCGCCGACCTGATTGGGGAAGGCATTGACATCGCCCTGCGCGCCGGTACGGTGCTGGAGCCGAATCTGGTGGCACGCCAGATCGGCGTCAGCAACACCATACTGGTAGCCAGCCCGTCCTACCTGGCGCTACGCGGCATGCCCGAGCAGCCCAGCGACCTGGCTCGGCACGATTGCGTAACCCGGGTATCCCGACAGTCCGCCAGCGGCCACAGCAACTGGCGGCTGGACGGCCCGGACGGCAGCGTCGACACCAGCGTCAGCGGGCGGTTTTGCGCCAACAGTATGGACGCAGTGATCAAGGCCACGCTGGCCGGCCTGGGGGTGGCGCCGCTGCCAGCAATGATGGCCCAGCCGCTGCTAGACAGCGGCCGCTTGCTGCCCGTGCTGCCCGCCTACGGGGTGCGCGGCGTGGGCATCCACCTGGTCTACTTGAGCCGGCACCACCTGCCGCGCGCTGTAGCCAGCTTCATTGCGTTTACGATGGACAAAGTCCAGAACTACACCATGGCCGTCCAGCCAGCCCCATCCACCTGCAGAATACCCATATGACCGACCGCACCGTCTTCTTCATCTCCGATGGCACCGGCATTACCGCCGAAACCTTTGGCAACGCCATCCTGGCGCAGTTCTCCATGGCGCCGCGCCATGTGCGCCTGCCCTTCACGGATACGGTAGACAAGGCCCACCAGGCGGTACGCCAGATCAACCACACAGCGGAGCTGGAAGGCAAGCGGCCCATTGTGTTCAGCACCCTGGTGAACATGGAGGTGCTGAAGGTGGTCACGGACAACTGTAAGGGCATGCTGCTGGACATGTTCGGCACCTTTGTGAATCCGCTGGAAAACGAGCTGGGCATCAAGTCCAACCACCGCATCGGCCGCTTCAGCGACGTGAGCAAAAGCCAGGCCTACCACGACCGTATCGAAGCCATCAACTTCAGCCTGGAGCATGACGACGGCCAGACCCACCGCGATCTGGCCCAAGCCGATGTGATCCTGGTCGGCGTCAGCCGCAGCGGCAAGACCCCGACCACCCTGTACCTGGCCATGCAGTACGGCCTGAAGGCCGCCAACTACCCGCTGATCCCCGAAGACTTCGAGCGCCGCCAGCTGCCGCCGGCCCTGGTGGAATACCGCAAAAAGATCTTTGGCCTGTCGATCCAGCCTGAGCGCCTGAGCGAGATCCGCAACGAGCGACGCCCCAACTCCAAGTACGCCTCGCTGGAGAACTGCCGTATGGAGGTGAGCGAAGCCGAAGCCATGATGCGCCGCAGCGGCATCCGCTGGCTGTCCAGCACCACCAAATCCATCGAAGAAATTGCCACCACCATCCTGCAGGAAATCCGGCCGGAACGGCTGGTGTACTGAGGCTTGGGCAGGTGCTTGGCGCCTACACCGCAATGGTGTAGAGCATGGCGCTGGCGCGCTCGTCGGCGTTGTGACCCTGCAGCGCGACATCCCACTCGTGGCCCTGGGCGCCGCGCTGGGGCGGCAAGCCCTGCGTCATGGCAGTGACCTCTTCCGCAGTGGCATCGAACTCGGCGGCCAGTTCACGGTTCTCCAGAAACAGGCGCGCCACCATGGAGCCGCCCGAATCGATGAGCATGAGGTAACGCACAGGCAGTCGGTATGACGTCTGAAGGTTGCCTCGCGGCGCTTCCATTCCGAAGGTTTGACTCATGAAACCATCTTGCCACAGCTATCGCGCCAAGGGTAGTGCTGCTTGTGCCTAGGCGTATATGTTCACGCCTCAATTGCTATCTATTTAGCAGCAACTTACACAGAAGAAATAAGCGCTGCAGGCTTATTTCATCATCAATTCTGTCTACGCGTTTTCATGCTTTCCATTTAATTTAAATGTATACAAACCGATAACAAAGTAGATACATTCACTGCCGGCCCTATCCCATGCTTGTACGCTCCGACCTGATCACCAGCACACTGCCCACGCCGGTCACCAGCCTGAGGGGCGCGGCATCGGCAGAGACGGATGGCCCCGCACTGGCTACGGCCGAGGTTCCGTCCACCATTGTCAGCAACTCCACTGCGCTGGAAGCCCATGCCGCCAGCTGGACCTACATGGCGCCCACACGCTATGTGCCTGCCAGCATGCAGGCTTGGCAAAGCCGATCCGAGGACACGGTCAGCAAGCTCATGGCACGCAATTTCTCGTCCACGGGCAATGCAAACCGCTTCAATGGCCTGGCAGGCGCCTTGCTGGAGCGCTTCAAAACCACGCCGGGTGACTACCAGCAAGCCGTGGCGAACTATGTTCCCAGCAGCAACACCAGCGTCGATGCCGCGGCCAAAATCGCGCTGTCCAGCATCGGCAACAACGCATTGGCCAAAGTGTCTTTGAGCATACGCACCCGCTCTGGCACCGTGGTGAACCTGACCCTGACCAACCAGAACGATGGCCTGGGCGTGGAAATACACAGCAATGGCCCCTTGAGCGCCACCGAAAGCCAGGCCATTGCGCAGTTATCCGCCAGCTTTGAAAGAGCGGTGCAAGGCTTCACTGCGGACCCGCCCACGGTGGATATTGCGGGCCTGGGCGACTACGACAGCACGGTCCTGTCCAGCATCGACCTGAAGGGCCAGATGCTGCGCAACGGCGACAGCTACCGCCTGGACTTCCATGCCGACGCCAGCCAGCGCAGCTTGAAAATGAGCTCTCCCACCGACCAGGTGGATATGAAAGTCAATCTGCAAAACCCAGCTTTATGGGGCAGCCCGGCCCAGCGGGAGCAGGCCATCGCCCAACAATTGCAGAAGATAAGCCAGGCCGGCAGCCGCGGCCATGGCAATGCCGAATGGATAGGCATTGTCCAGGACGCATTTGCGTCCATGCAGCGGTCCTACGGCGTCGATGCCAACGACAGCCCCCAAGTGCCGGCCAGTACCGGCACACCGACCATCAAGGACAGTGCTTTGTTATCTGGCCTGGCTGATTTTGCGCTGCGCATCACCGGCATGACCCAGGCCACCAACCCCATGCGTCTGGACGAAACCGACCGCTTTGACTTCAGTTTGCTGCAGACCACCAGCACCACTGGCCCGGCCGACAAGCCCGACAGCATCCAGCAGCGGCAAACATCCCGGCTCAAGGCTAACTACCACAGCGCGCTAAACGCCTCCGCGAAGCTGGAGCTCACCAGCGAAAAGAAATTGCAAAGCTACCTTTACACCCGCATCGACGACCAGGGCAGCCTGACGGTGACACTGACCCGGCAGCTGGACCAAAGTATGCAGGTGGTGGTGGACAAATCGGCGAAAACCTCCGCCCGGGTCCAGCACTACGAAATGGGCATGCTGGTCGAAGACCGCAGCACGCCCTGACGGCAGGCTCGGCTTAAAAGCTGGTCCAGTCGTCGTCGTTGGTGCTGGCGGCCTTGGGCGCGCTGAGCTTGCCCATGGTGGGTTTGATGCTAGGTTTGGCAGCGGGTTTAAGGACCGGCTTGGAGACAGGCCTGGCGGTCTGCGTGGGCAAAGATTTCGCCAACGGCTTACGGGCTACAGCAGGCGCAGGACGGGCCAGGGCAGGACGGGCAGCCGGCGCGCGCAGGGGTGCCGGGGCGGCCCTGCGCATCGGTGCCGGCACGGGTGCGGTCGCGACAGCGCGCTGGGGGGCAGCACCATCGAGCTTGAACACGGCCACCACCTGCACCAGGTCGTTCGATTGGGTGCGCAGGCTGCTGGCGGCGGCGGCCATTTCTTCCACCAGGGCGGCATTCTGTTGCGTGGCCTGGTCCATCTGGGTGACAGCCTCGCCGACCTGGGCCACGCCCAGGGCTTGTTCGTTGCTGGCGGCGCTGATCTCGCCCATGATGTCGGTGACACGGCGGATGGAGCTGACGACTTCGGTCATGGTGACTCCGGCTTGGTCTACCTGGGCCGTGCCCTGGGCCACGCGTTCCACGCTGGCGTTGATCAGGTTCTTGATTTCCTTGGCGGCGTCGGCACTGCGGCCGGCCAGGCTGCGCACTTCGCTGGCGACCACGGCAAAGCCGCGGCCTTGCTCGCCGGCCCGGGCGGCTTCGACGGCGGCGTTCAAGGCCAGGATGTTGGTCTGGAAGGCGATGCCGTCGATGACGCCGATGATGTCGGCGATCTTTTGCGAGCTGTCGTTGATGCCCTTCATGGTTTCGACGACCTGGTTGACCACTTCACCACCCTGGATGGCCACGGTAGATGCGCTCATGGCCAGCTGGTTCGCCTGGCGGGCGTTGTCGGCGTTCTGGCGCACGGTGGAGCTGAGCTCTTCCATCGACGCGGCGGTTTGCTCCAGCGCGCTGGCTTGCTGCTCGGTGCGGGCGCTGAGGTCGTCGTTGCCTTGGGCGATTTCCGCACTGGCAGTGGCCACGTTTTCGGAGCCCGAACGCACATTGGAGACTACCCGTACCAGGCTGGCCTGCATGTCTTGCAGGCTGGACAGCAGTTGGCCGACTTCGTCGGTGCTGCGGTTGTCGATGTGGGCGGTCAGGTCGCCTCCGGCCACTTGGCGCGCCACACCGGTTGCCTGCACCAGGGGGCGGGTGATGCTACCTGAGATCAGCCAGGCGCAGACCAGGCTCAGCAGCAGGCTGACCACGCCCAGCGCAACCATCAGGCTGCGGCTGGCTTCATAGTTGGCGTGGATTTGCTTGGCAATGCTGTCAATTTGCGCACGCTGCTGAGACAGCAACGCATCCATCTTGGCCAAATACACCTTGGAGGCGGGTACAAACTTGTCGGTCAACACCTTGTTCGCCTCATCCTCTTTGCCATCCTTCTTGAAGGCAAGAATTTCGTCACGGGCAGCTACATATGTTTTTCGGGCGGCCCCAATTTCTGCATAGAGGGCTTTTTCCTCGTCGGTATTGATGACCTCTTCCAGCTTCTTCTGGAACTCGGCCGATGTCTTGGACGACTCGGCTTGGTCTTCTGCAAAGTAAGCAGCTACGGAAGGATCACTGCTTTTGGCGATGGCGCCCGTGCGGCGCACGCCTGTGTGGATGTTCCGATACCAATCGCTCACAAGACGCTCGGTCTTGAGTGGCTCCTCCACCATGTTCTGCGTGGCCTGCGCAACCGCGCTCAACCGAGAAAGACCCACCAAGATACTGATCAAGGACATGATCAGCACCAGGGCGAAACCCAGGCCCAGGCGCTTTGCGATGGACAGGTTCTTAATAAAGCTTGGCATAGCAGCGTCTCTCTCAGAAGTTACGTAAGGAGGTTGAACAGAAAGGCAGGCAGCCGGGCCGGTAGAGCACAGTGGGCAATACGCCCCAATGGCATGTGGGCGGTATGCGCCGTACGGGTTGTGCGCTCAACCATGCGGGGCAGCTCGCGATTCAAGCGCGGAATTCTGCGGTAATTTACACCCGCTTACACGCATGGTTCGCGAAATGCTAGAAATATATGCCACCAAGGCCCAGAGGGCTTCTGGCGCACGCCGGGCAAATCAGCTCAACAGCTATGCATTTAATAGCTGCTTGCGCAGGTATTCCCTGCGATACAAGGGTTTTTTATCTAGATCACGGGCGGGCTTACAGCCCCGCCGCGGTAGCCGCGCGCAGCTTGTCTTTTTTGCTGGGCCGCTTGCCCTTGATGCCACCATTGGAGGGCGCCGAGCCCGCAACGGGCGGTAAGGGCAACTCCACCGGCTCAAAGCCCGCCACCTCTTCGCGCGGCAGGCTCAGGCCCTGGCGCTTTTCGATCAAGGCGAAATGGGCCGCGCTGTCGGCGGTGATAAAGCTGTAGGCCTCGCCGCTGGCACCAGCCCGCCCGGTGCGGCCAATGCGGTGCACATAGTCCACCGCAGAACGCGGCAGGTCGTAGTTGACCACCACCGGCAAGTCTGAGATGTCGATGCCGCGCGCTGCCAAGTCGGTAGCCACCACCACGTGTACGCGCCCGGCCTTGAAGTCGTCCAGCACCTGGGTGCGTTTGCCTTGGCTCAGCTGGCCGTGGAAAGGCTCGGCCAGGATGCCGGCCTTGCGCAGCTTGTCGGCTACCACTTCGGCGGCAAACTTGGTTGCCACAAAAGCCATCACGCGCTGCCAGCCCTGGCTTTGCACCAGGTGGCGCAGCAGCTGGGTGCGGCGGCTGGCATCCACCGCGATGGAGCGCTGGGCAATCGCGGGCGTGGCCGCCTCGGTCGTGGGAGCAGCGGCCATCTCTATACGCACGGGGTCACGCAGCAGTTGCGCGGCCAGGGCCTCGATGGCAGGTGGGAAGGTGGCAGAAAACAGCAGGTTTTGCCGCTGTGCGGGCAACAGCGTGAGCACGCGGGCCAGCTCTTCGCTGAAGCCCAGGTCCAGCAGGCGGTCGGCCTCGTCCAGCACCAGAGATTCCACGGCCGACAGTTGCAGCGCGTTATGGTCCACCAGGTCGAGCAGGCGGCCGGGTGTGGCCACCACGATGTCGGCACCACCGCGCAAGCCCATCATCTGCGGGTTGATGGACACGCCGCCAAAGATCACCGCAATTTTCAGCGGCTGCGGCAGGTGCTGGGCCAAACCACGGAACACCTCGCCCACCTGGGCCGCCAGCTCGCGCGTGGGCACCAGTACCAGCACGCGGCTGCGGCGCTTGCCCTGCAGATGTCCGGCCGCCTGCAGGCGTTGCAGCAGGGGCAAGGCAAATGCGGCGGTCTTGCCCGAGCCGGTGGGCGCAGCAGCCCATACATCGGCCCCACGGGCGATCGCCGGGATGGCCGAGGTCTGGATCGCCGTGGGCGCAGAGAAGCCCTGTTCGCGCACAGCGCGCAGCAAGGCGGGAGCTAGTCCCAGGGAGGCAAAGGGCATGAAGTTGCGTCTGCAAGACGTCTGGAAAGGGGTGGGGAGTTTACTCCCCGGCTGGGCCGCGTCAGCGGCGCAGCGCCAGCAGCCACGCCGGCAAACGGTTCAGCAGCGCCACCAGCCAGCGCATCTGCCATGGAAACGCGCACACCGCCTGGCGCAGCCGGATGGCCTGGGTAATCTGCACCACGGCCTGCGCCTCAGACAGGATGAAGGGCTTGTGGCTGGCGTCACCCTGGTTCAACGCACGCAGCTGGGCCGTGTCCACATAGCCGGGGACAATGGCCGTCACCGCAATGCCAAACGGCTGCAAGGCGGTACGGTAGGTGGCGCACAGGCTGAGCACGCTGCGCTTGGTGGCGCTGTACAAGGACGCGCCCGGATAGTCGTGCAGCAAGCCCGCCACCGAGGCAATCGCCACCAATTGGCCCGACTGCTGGGCCAGCATGGTTTCTGCCGCCAGGCCAAACGCCTGCTCCATGCCGCCTACATTGGTCCGCAACATGCGCAAGGTGGTAGCAGCATCCAGTGGGTGGTGCCGGGTGTTGAAGTAAAAGCCTGCGGCCACGATGAGCAGGTCCAGGCCCGGCGCGGAAAATTGTTGCATTACCCCGGCCAGTGCTGGCGCATCGGTAATGTCCAGCGCATAGGCCTGCAACTGCGCAGCGCCCGCGCCCAGGTCGGCGGGCAAGCGCGCCAGGTCGCGGCCCGCCACGGCCACCGTGTCGCCCTGCTGCAGATATTGCCGCGCCAGCGCCAGACCGATACCGCTGGTACCGCCCAGTATCAGGACGCGCATGGCTCGGCCTGGTTGTAGCGGTCCACCTGGCGCATGCGGGTCTTGTCGCTGGGCACGGGCCGCTGCAAGGCCTCCATGCCGCGCTGGTAACCGTACTGCCATTGCGCTTCGACATATTCTGCATAGGTGGCATGGCTGTCGGGCAGGGCCAGCACGATGCGGTTGCGTAGCCAGTCCAGCTTTTTGTGCACCTGCTGCCGGGGCAATGCGCGCGACACGTCGGAGGTATCGAACCACACGTCGGCATGCTGCCCGTTGACCTGGCGCAGGCGCTGGTTGCCATCCAGGCCCAGCACCTCGCGCCAGGCCGGGATGGAAAAGGTCTGGTCGAACGATTCCTTGAATTCGATCATCACCTCGTGGGCCAGCCGGTGTGCCACCTCGATGGGGAACAGGTCCACCACACCGCCGATGTAGTGGTCGGCCCCATGGCGGTGGCAGGGAAAGTAATAAAAGTCGGTGATTGACAGGCGAGCCGCCTCCTCCACGCCAATGCTGCTGTCGGTATAGAGCTGATCAGCAATCGCATGTGCGCCCCAGAGCGGGCTGGAAAACGGTGAATCCATACCTTGCAGCAAGGCCGCCGCGCGCGGCTCGCAAAGCACCGTCTGGGCGAACAACTTGCGCTCGCCACGGGGTTGCAGCACCTCGTCGGGACGGAACAACAGCTTGCCACCCATGGTTGCCACGGCCACCTCGGATTGGGCGACAGCAGGCGGCAAGGGCAGTTGCGGCGGTACCTCGAACAGGTAATCCTGGAAAAGATTGGGAATGCGCGGCACGCGGCCAGCCGCCAGTTTGCGCCGCAGCGCCCGCGCCAGCGTACCCGTCAGCGTGGCCTGCCGCGCCGGCTGCAGGCTGGCCCAGAAGGCGTACATCTGTGGCGAGCTCAGCCAGGCCTTGCGCTGTGCATCGTCTGGCAGCGCCTGGATGATGGCCGCCGCAATCGCGCCACCACAGCTGGCCAGCAGCAGATCGGGCTGGCGCCCTGCATCGCGGGCTGCAGCATACATGCCGAGATAGATGCCAAAACGGAAGCCGCCTCCGGCGAACACCATGCAGCGTTGGTACTTTGGGGGCATTGGGGACTGGTTCATGCCGCTAAGATAACCCACGCAAGATAGGCAACAAAAGAAGGCTGCGAATGGCGTCTGTGAACGGGGTGACATGGCAGCAGCGGCTGGCCCACCTGGGGCTCAACAGCCTGGCATTTCTGCTGTGCTACATGCTTGCCAATGCGTGGGCCCAACAGCAGGCTACGCCACGCAATGTAGCCCTGGAATGGGACACGCAGATCCCGTTTCTGCCCTGGATGGTCCTGCCCTATGCCAGCAGCGGGCTGTTCTTCTGCTCGGCGTTTTTCCTGGTACGCAGCCCAGATGCCTTGCGCGGGCTGAGCCAGCGTCTGCTGCTGGCCACCGCCGTGGCCGGGGCCGTCTTTGTGCTGCTGCCGCTGCAGTTCGGCTGGCCACGGCCCATGGTTGCGTCGCCTGTGTTGGCCGCTCTGTACCAGGGGCTGGAACTGGTAGACCGCCCGTACAACCAGCTACCATCCTTGCATGTTGCCTATTGCTTGCTGTTCTGGACATCGTTGCGCCACCGACTGAGCAGCTTATGGGCACGCATGGCGCTGGGCGGCTGGCTGCTGCTGACGGCCGTGTCCACCCTGTTCACCTACCAACACCATCTGCTGGATGTGGCTGGCGGGCTACTGCTGGGCTGGGTGTGTATTGTCTGCATCCCACCGGGCCGCAGCGAACCCTTTGTGGGTTTGTATTACTTTGTCGCGGCCTGCATCGCGTGGGTGCTGGGGCGCTACGCCTTGCAGCTGTGCGCCACGCTGTATCTGGTGCTGAGTCTAGGCCTGGTCAGCTTGGCCTATGCACGGCGCCAGCAGGGCTTTCTGCGCAAACGGCAGGGCCAATTTCCTTGGTGGGTATGGTGCGTGTACGCGCCCTATCTGCTGGGCTACCGGCTGACGTGGCTGGCGGTCCGGTGGAGCGGCCGGCATTTGCCACCAGTTCGACGCATCGGCCCCCAACTCTGGATAGGGCGCCGCCTGACGGATGCCGAGGCCCGGCTCTTGCCTGCCGGCTGCAGCGTCATCGACCTGGCCAATGAGCTGCCAGAAACCCCTGCGCTGCGCGCCCACCAAGCCCAACACCATTACCAGCACTTTGCGCTGCTGGACATCGTGCCACCCCCTGCGGATACAGTGCAGCAAATTGTGGCGGCCGTACGCCGCGAAACCGACGCCGGTCGCCCGGTGTATCTGCATTGCGCCATGGGCTACCGCCGCTGCCTGCAGATTGCCAATGCCTGTACACAATAGAAGCCATGCGCATTTCCATCTACCAACTCAAACCCCGTTTTCAGCAACTGCTGCGCCCCAGCCTGTCCTGGCTGGCACGCGCGGGAGTTACACCTAACCAGGTCACGCTGCTGGCCATGGTGTTGTCGTTGCTGTACGGCGCGGCGCTGCTGCTTTGGCCGCAAGACCTGCGGCTGTGGGTCGGGCTGCCTGTGTTCATGCTGCTGCGCATGGGCTTGAATGCCATCGACGGCATGCTGGCCCAGGCCACCGGGAAAAAAACGCGCCTGGGTGCGCTGCTGAATGAGATCGCCGACCAAATATCCGATGCCGTCCTGGTGTTGCCCTTTGCATTCGCGGCCAGCATCTATGCGCCCCTGGTGGTGCTGGCCGCGTTGGCCGCGCTGCTGACGGAGTTTGCCGGTGTGCTAGCCCTGCAGATAGGGGCAACTCGCGGCTTTGATGGCCCCATGGGCAAGAGCGACCGCGCCGCAGCTTTCAGCCTGCTGGCCCTGCTGCTGGCGGCTGGCGCCGGCCCGTTATGGCTGAATGGCCTGCTGTGCCTGGTACTGCTGCTATTGGCCTGGACGCTGCTCAACCGCCTGCGTTCAGCGCTGCGCCACGGCGCGCCACCGACACGGTAAAAATCCCTGCCACGCCCACCTCGCTGTGGAGCTTGTGGCAGCCCGCACTGGCCACCAGGGCATCCATCTCCGCCTGCGGCCGCGGGCGCATCTGCCAGGGCTGGCCCTGGTGGTTGGTCAAGGTCTTGGCAATCATCAGCAGATGCGGGTGCCAGGGCTGGCCGGTATAGACCAGATAGCCACCCTCTTTCAGCTGCCGGCCTATGCCCTGCAAGGACTGCAGCACCCGGGCGTTGTCGCTGAACAATTCATACAGACCAGAGACGATGGCGATGTCATAGGGCGCCTCGTCGGCAGGATAGCTGGCGGGCTCGAAAGCGTCGCGGCGTTGGTAGGCGATATGGTTCTTCAACTGCAGTTGCATGGCGAGCTGAAGCGCCTGCTCCAGGTTGCGTGGGTCCATGTCGCGCAGGGTGATTTCAATTTCGCGATCCTGGTGGCGCTTCACGGTCTCCAGCACATAGCGGCCGCCACCCGCGGCAATGTCCAGAATGCGCAGCGACTGGTCTGCCGGGTGCTGCGAAATCAATGCCCCTAGCAATTGCTGCAGCTGCGCCTTGCGCTGGCGTATACCGCGCCAACCAATGGCGTCCAGGTAGCCACGGTCGATCAACGGCCCCACACCCCAGCGCCCACCGGCCTGGTTGCGGTACACGTAGTCCAGCGAGGCACCGGAATCAAAACCGTGCACCAGGCCGATGCGCATGCCATCGCTCCATGGTCCCAACTTCGCCAGCATGCGCTTTTGCAAGCCGAAATAGGCGTCGTCCCACGCACTGCCGCCCCTGCCCTGTTGCAAGGCCTGATAACGCTGAGCGCTGGGGCCCAGCGTATCGGCCGCATGGTAGCTATCCAGGGCCGGAAATTCTTTCGCGAAGCACTCTGCAATAAATGCTTTACTGGCCTCTAGCGCTTGTTCTACCTGGGCCTTCGCTTCATAAAAGATAGCATGATGGCAATCGGGAATCACCACATAGCGCTTCATGGCGGACGCAAGACGATCAAAAAACTGGCGTTGCGGCGCCTGCTTGACCACATAGTCTTTGTCGGCCACCAGCATCAGCACCGGCGTGTCTATGGCCTGGGCGTCTTCCACCACGCGCTGCGCGGTATCGGCCAGGTCCAGCAGCACCCGCGCCGAAATGTTGCGTGTGATCAGCGGGTCTAGATCGTAGGCCTGCGCCTGGGCCGTCGAATGCGTCAGCATGCCCGCGCGGATGTAGCTGGTCACGCTCAGCCCGGGGCTGAAACGCAGCGCCAGGCGCAATGCGGGCTTGGCCAGGGGAACATACAGATTGATGTCAAAGGCCGCCGCCGCCATCACCACGCCGCGCACCCGGGGTGCGTAGTCATGCAGCCAAGTGGCCGCAATCACCGCGCCCACGCTATTGGCCACGATCAGCATGTTCTCCGCAGCAATGCCGTAGCGGGCTTGCAGGTGGCGGATGAAAGCCTCGAAGTCTTGCACCAGGGTGTAGAAGCTGGGCGCATCACCCCGCTCGCCGGGCGAATGCCCGTGGCCACGCGCATCCCAGGCAAAGGCCCAGTCCTGGGTGCAGCCCAATTGCTCTACCAGCGGCTGGATGCGGCCCGAATGCTCATGGCCGCGGTGCAGAAAAACCAGCGCCCGCTGCGGGCCGTCGTCGCGTGGCGTAGTCGGCTGCCAGCTGCGATAGAAAATACGGGTCTGGTCAAAGCTTTCAAAACCGGATTCCTGCTGGGTCCAGCCGGAAGCATTCAATAGGGTCATAGGGATATCTCGGTATACGGATCACGTGCAAACCTCACAGCGTCAAGCCCCAGTACAAGGCCGGGGCGGTCAATACCAGGCTATCTACACGGTCCAGAATACCGCCATGGCCTGGGATCAGCTGCGAAAAGTCCTTGATGCCCAAACTGCGTTTGGCGGCAGACAGCGCCATATCGCCCACAAAGCCGGCCAACGATAACAACACGCCCAGGGCCAGCAACTGCAGCACGGCAGCCAGCTGTAGATACCAACCCAACAGCGCTGACACCACCATGCTGGTCAGCACACCGCCCAGCAGTCCCTGCCAGGTCTTGTTTGGACTGATGCGGGCCGCAACCTTGTGCCTTCCCCAGCATTTTCCGCACACAAACTGCGCAATGTCATTCAGGGCTGTCAGCACAAACAGGTAAAAAAACCAGGCCAGGTTGGCGCCTGCAGATGAGGTGATATGCAGCAGCCGCGGCAAAAAGCTCAGCCCTGCGCACAGCCAGAGGAACAACAAGATCAGCATCCACGACGCTCTGCGGTACATACCGAAAGCCAAGATCTGCAGCAGCAGCATTCCCAGCAATACACCACATGCCAAATCCGGGTTATACAGCGCGAGCAGCGTTTGCAGCAGCAGCACTATGGCACAAGCCCCGTAGAAAAATTGAGCCCGCCCGGGGTAATGCATACCCAGCTCACGCATGGCCAGGCCGGCGATCAGCAAGGACAACAAGCCCGGCCCCCACGGATACAGCAGCAGACACAGACTCACCACCGGAAATATCCGCCACCAGGCATTTATCTGCAGGCTCAAGGCGCTCTGCCGCGCCGGGCTTAAACCCACCCCCGCACTGGCAAGCGCCAGCAGGCCATACAGCAGCAGCATGGCCCAGCCGATACGCGGTGCCGCACCCCATGCAGCAAGCCCAAACGCCCAGGGGCCTAACAACGCGTCAGGCATCGATTGCCGCAAGTCGGAAGAATGTCAACATTCGGTAAATTCTAGGGCAGCAAAAATAAGCAAGCCGGCCGCTTGACGAGATCAAAGCTCCCTGGATAAACGAACTGATTGCATAGCGTCTATTTATTCGCCTGAGACTTGCAGTTTGTTAAAGATGCAACCGCTTTCGATATGACAGATCTTCTCCTTGGAACCTGCAGGCTTGCAACCTACCACATTGCCCCCGGAACAGGGTACCAGGAAAAAACTCCTTCTTGCTGACCATCCCGATTCATGGCATAAGCTGGCCTGTAATGTGATCTGAATAAGGCGAACCAACCATGTGTGATCTGAATGACCAGGAAGAACTCAACAAGTACACCCGTCGCGACTTCGGTGTATGGGCTGCATCCGCCGGCCTGCTGACCGCGCTGCCCAGTGTGGCCAACGCCGCGGCGGTCGCCGAGCGCGAGGTGACCATCACCACGCCAGACGGCATTTGCGACGCGTATTTTGTCGCCCCCACGTCGGGTGCCGCGCCCGGCGTACTGGTGTGGCCCGATGTATATGGTTTGCGCCCAGCCTTCAGGCAGATGGGCCGACGACTGGCCGAATCGGGCTACAGCGTACTCGTGGTGAACCCCTTTTACCGGCAGAAAAAGGCGCCTACTGCGGTACAGGGCGGCCAGACGCCAATCGCCGAAGTGATGCCGTTGATGCAGGCCCTGACGCCAGCCATGCACCTGAGCGACGGCAAGACCTTCGTGGCCTGGCTCGATGCCCAACCCGAGGTGGACAAAACGCGCAAACTGGGTACCACCGGCTATTGCATGGGGGGACCCATCGCGGTGCGCACAGCCACAGTAGCACCGGGCCGTGTGGGTGCTGTTGGCACTTTCCATGGCGCTGCCATGGTGACCGCAGCGCCCGATAGCCCGCATCGACTGGTAGCCCAGACTCAGGCGCGCTACTTGATTGCGATTGCCGAGAACGACGATACCAAGGAACCCGAAGCCAAAGCCACCCTGCGCGCCGCGTTCGAAAGCGCGAAATTGTCGGCGGAAGTTGAGGTGTACCCAGCGGCCCACGGCTGGTGCCCGCCCGACACACGGGTCTACGATGCCGCCCAAGCCGAACGCGCCTGGACGCGCCTGCTGGCGACTTTCAGCACGGCATTGGTCTAATCTCGTCCGTCGGCTGGCAGGCCGAATCGGGTGCCGCAGTGTCCCGGCCTGGCTATGCAGATCGCGGGGACCAACGCTGGTAGTCCAAACAATGCTTGAGAGAGCTTTGGAGGACTGAGTTGGACCCATAGCGCCCTATCGCGCGAGATCCACGACCGGCTGCAATCGCCGCAAAACAGCCGTGCAGGATGCTCTGAAATGACAGCCGCTGGGTGGAACAAGGCGCATCGCTGGGATTTGACAAGCCTCCAGCGAAATATGGCGCCGCCTGTTTGCCAGGCTTACCCGATATAGACGACGCTAAAAATGCGTGAGAAATGTGTGAGAGCCTGGACGTTATGTGACGAAACAGGACGGTTTACAAATACGTAAGTCGTTTATTTTTAACGACTTACGTATGTTTTTTTGGTGGAGCCGGGGGGATTTGAACCCCCGTCCGCAAGCCTTCTTCGAACAGTTCTACATGTGTAGCCATCTGGTTTAAGTCTCGCCTTTTGCATCGCGCAGTGGCACGCTATGCAAAACGCCAGTAACCTATTTTCTCGAAGCACACTAAGTTACCCAGTGCACCCCCAGCCAAATGAAATTACCCCGCAGCCTGGACTGCAATACCTTGCGGCATTGCAACCCTTGCCCAGCCTATTGGCTTGCTGTTGCGAGGCTCACGCGCAATTAAGCGGCGAGTGCGAAACGTTCGTCGTTTGCAGTTAGGTTTTTTCTGCTGTTTTACGAGGTGACAGAACCTCGACATGCCCTGCTGCGCGTCCGAACCCACGTCGAAACCAGTGCAGCCCCAAGTTGCCTATTTTAAACGACGAATCCTGCCTGCGCATTTGGCAGCCATTGCAGCAACTCTTCCGGCGCATGGATCACCTGGTGCGCACCCCACTGGGCAATGTCGGCATTACTTCCGAGGTAGCCATACGCGGCTGCCACCGTGTACATACCCGCAGCCAAGCCCGCGACAATATCACGCTCATCATCACCCACATATACACAACTCTCGGGGGCGACCCCCAAGCGACGCGCCGCCTCGAACAAAGGTTCAGGGTGGGGTTTAGCATGTGGGGTCGAATCCCCGCCCACAACCGCTCCTGCAGATGCAAAAATCGGCATGGCCTGGGTCAAAGGAATCGCAAATCGCTCTGATTTATTGGTGACCACTCCCCAGGCCAGCTGTCGCCCAGTAAGTTCCTGCAACAAAGCAGGTATGCCATCAAATGCATAGGTTTGAAGCGTCAAGCGTTGTTCATAGTTGCTGAAAAACTCTTCTCGCATTAGCGCGTAGTCGGAATGGTCGGGCTGTATACCGAAGGCGATACCGAGCATGCCTCGCGCACCCGCACCGACCATAGGCCGGTAACGCTCCGCCGGATAAGAGGAGAGGCCACGATCTGTACGCATTTTGTCCGCCGCTGCCGCAAGATCTGGTGCGCTGTCCACCAAAGTGCCATCCAGATCAAACAAAATCGCCCGGACATTCTGAAACTGGGAACCCAATGAAGAAGTCATAGCTTTTGCGTTGCAAACATATAGTTCACACTGGTGTCCGCACTCAAAGCATACCGCTGGGTCACGGGATTGAACTCCAATCCACAGGTATGGCTCAGTGCCAGATCTGCTGAGCGGCAATACGCTGCAAGCTCGCTAGGACGGATCATTTTGGCGTACTCATGCGTACCACGCGGCAACATGTTGAGCACATACTCGGCACCCACAATCGCCATCAAGAAAGATTTTGCACTGCGGTGGATGGTGGAAAAAAATACCCACCCACCAGGCTTGACCAAAGTCGAACAGGCCCGCACTACAGAGGCGGGATCCGGCACATGCTCCAGCATTTCCATGCATGTCACCACATCAAAACTGCCCGCTTGCTCAACAGCCATATTTTCAGCGCTGATTTCCCGGTATTGAACCCTGGGTGTCCCTGACTCAAGAGCATGCAACTGCGCAACTTTGAGGGCTTTACTCGACAGGTCGATGCCTACCGCGTCCCCCCCGGCTCTGGCGATGGAGTCGGTCAATATGCCGCCGCCACAACCAATATCCAGCACCCGCTTACCCTTGAACGAGGCCAAGCAGTCCATCCACGCCAGGCGCAAGGGGTTGATCTGGTGCAAAGGACGGAACTCGCTGTCCTTGTCCCACCAACGATGGGCTAACTCAGAAAATTTGGCCAGTTCGGCCGGATCAGCATTCAGGCTTGGATTCATTCCATAATTTTCGCAGATTACACACGCTGGCTTGGCCCGCGATATGTGTCATACAGACGCAAAAAAGCCTCCCGAAGGAGGCTTTTTTGACTGGCATTTAGCCGAGTCTTTATCTATGCAACGCCAAAATACTTCAGCGCTGCTCCAGATAAATTACTTGTTGCGCGTACCAACCACTTCGATTTCAACGCGGCGGTTCTTGGCGCGGCCTTCAGCAGTCTTGTTGTCTGCCACAGGTTGCTTCTCGCCCTTGCCTTCGGTGTAAACGCGGTTCTTTTCGATGCCGTTAGACACCAAGTAAGCCTTCACGGCTTCGGAACGACGAACCGACAGCTTTTGGTTGTAAGCATCGCTGCCCACGGAGTCGGTGTGACCCACGGCAATAATCACTTCCAGGTTGATGCCCTTGACCTTGCTGACCAGATCGTCCAGCTTAGCCTTGCCTTCTGGCTTCAGTACAGACTTGTTGAAGTCAAAGAAGGCATCAGCAGCGTAGGTTACCTTTTCAGCAACCATAGGAGCTGGAACCACGGCAGCAGCAGGAGCTGGTGCGGGAGCAGCAGCAGGAGCTGGTGCGGGAGCAGCAGCAGGAGCTGGTGCAGCAGCAGGAACAATAGCGCCATCGCAGCCAGGAGCAGCCGTTGCAGGCGTCCAGTTGGCATCGCGCCAGCACAGTTCATTCGTGCCATTCTTCCAGACCAGCTCGTTCGTGCCGTTCTTCCAATTGTCAACAGACTGCGCACCAGCGGCGGTCACAAGCGCTGCGGAGGCAAACAACATCGCCACTTTGTTTAATTTCTTCATGGTTCTCCTCTGGGGGAAAAAGCTGCAGCAGCGCTGCAATAAGGGACGCCTGCAGTGACCATCACTGCAAACGTTCGTTGAATTGTGCCACACGCGTAAGGGGAAACGAGTAGGACAACAGGCTATCGCGAAGCCAGGCATGCGCGCACCGCGTATGTGTTGCTGCGTAGCGACAGTCACTTGGCCGTAAAATCCCATACTTCCTCTCGCACCACGTTTGCACTCCATGACCCAGTTCGCCAAAGAAACCCTGCCCATCAGTCTTGAAGAGGAAATGCGCCGGAGTTACCTCGACTACGCGATGAGTGTGATTGTGGGCCGTGCCCTGCCCGATGCTCGCGATGGCCTCAAGCCCGTGCACCGCCGGGTATTGTTTGCCATGCATGAGCTGAACAACGACTGGAATCGCGCTTATAAGAAGTCGGCACGTATCGTCGGCGACGTGATTGGTAAGTACCACCCGCACGGCGACAGCGCGGTCTATGAAACCATCGTCCGCATGGCTCAGGACTTTTCGCTGCGCCATATGCTGGTCGATGGCCAGGGTAATTTCGGCTCAGTGGACGGCGACAACGCGGCCGCCATGCGTTACACCGAAATTCGCATGTCCAAGATCGCCCACGAACTGCTGGCGGATCTGGACAAAGAAACGGTAGATTTCGGCCCCAACTACGATGGCAGCGAGCAAGAGCCGCTGGTCATGCCGGCCCGCTTCCCTAACTTATTAGTGAATGGCTCGTCTGGCATTGCCGTGGGTATGGCGACCAATATCCCGCCGCACAATTTGAATGAAGTGGTAGATGGCTGCCTGCACCTGCTGCGCAACCCGCAGGCCAGCGTGGACGAGCTGATGGAAATCATTCCCGCGCCCGACTTCCCTACCGCCGGCATCATTTACGGTATCAACGGCGTAAAAGACGGCTACCGCACCGGCCGTGGCCGCGTGGTGATGCGCGCCAAGTGCCACTTTGAAGATATCGATAAGGGCCAGCGCCAAGCCATCATCGTGGACGAGCTGCCCTACCAGTGCAACAAGAAAACCTTGCAAGAACGCATGGCTGAGCTGGTACACGAGAAGAAGATTGAAGGCATCAGCCACATCCAGGACGAGTCGGACAAGTCCGGTATGCGCCTGGTGATTGAGCTCAAACGCGGCGAAGTTCCTGAAGTTGTTTTAAACAACCTTTACAAACAGACACAACTCCAAGACACCTTCGGCATGAATATGGTGGCCTTGGTGAACGGCCAGCCCAAGCTGTGCAACCTGAAAGACCTGATCGAAGTCTTCCTGGAGCACCGCCGCGAAGTCGTCACCCGCCGCACCATCTTCAACCTGCGCAAAGCCCGCGAACGCGGCCATGTACTGGAAGGCCTGGCGGTCGCCCTGGCCAATATCGACGACTTCATTGCCATCATCCGCAATGCGCCTACGCCACCTGTCGCCAAGCTGGAGCTGATGGCCAAGCCTTGGGACAGCAAACTGGTGCGTGAAATGCTGACCCGCACCCGCGCCGACGGCGGCATGGTGAATGTCGACGACTACCGTCCGGACGGCCTGGACAAAGAACTGGGCATGGGCAAGGACGGCCTGTACCGTTTGTCCGAAGTGCAAGCCCAAGAAATCCTGCAGATGCGTCTGCAGCGCCTGACGGGCCTGGAACAAGACAAAATCGTTGCCGAATACAAAGAGGTGATGTCCGAGATTGAAGATTTCCTGGACATCCTGGCCAAGCCAGAACGCGTGTCCGCCATCATTGGCGAAGAACTGACAGCGATCAAACTGGAATTCGGCCAAACCAAGATCGGCGCACGCCGCAGCCTGGTCGAGCACAGCTCATTCGACCTGAGCACCGAAGACCTGATTACCCCCACCGACATGGTCGTGACCCTGTCGCACAGCGGCTATATCAAGAGCCAACCGCTCTCTGAATACCGGGCACAAAAGCGTGGTGGACGCGGCAAACAAGCCACTGCCACCAAAGAAGACGACTGGGTCGATCAACTGTTCATCGCCAACACACACGACTACATCCTGTGCTTCTCGAACCGAGGCCGCCTGTACTGGCTCAAGGTCTGGGAAGTACCGCAGGGTTCGCGTGGTTCACGTGGCCGTCCCATCGTCAATATGTTCCCGCTGCAGGACGGAGAGAAGATCAACGTCGTACTGGCGCTAACCGGCGCCGCGCGCAAATTCCCCGCCGACCAATACGTCTTCATGTCCACCAGCATGGGTACGGTCAAGAAGACCCCATTGGAAGATTTCAGCAACCCACGCAAGGCCGGCATCATTGCCGTGGACCTGGACCCGGGCGATTTCCTGATCGGCGCGGCGCTGACTGACGGCAAGCACGATGTGATGCTGTTCAGCGACGGTGGAAAGGCTGTGCGCTTTGACGAAAACGATGTGCGTCCCATGGGCCGCAATGCCCGCGGCGTGCGCGGCATGATGCTCGAAGAAGGCCAGACCGTCATCGCCATGCTGGTCGCCGAAGACGAGCAACAAAGTGTGCTGACCGCCACCCTGAACGGCTATGGCAAACGCACCAGCATCACCGAATACACCCGCCATGGCCGCGGCACCAAGGGCATGATTGCCATCCAGCAAAGCGAGCGCAACGGCCGTGTGGTCGCCGCGACGCTGGTGCATGCTGACGACGAAATCATGCTGATCACCGACAAGGGCGTGCTGGTGCGCACCCGCGTCAGCGAGATCCGCGAACTCGGCCGTGCCACCCAGGGCGTAACCCTGATCGGCCTGGACGAAGGCTCCAAGCTCAGCGGCCTCCAACGCATCGTCGAAAACGATGCGAATGTCGCGACTCCCGAAGCAGGCGAGGCAGATGCCGCCGGTGGTGGAGATGCGGCAGGCGACGAGACGCCCGAGGCATAAGCGCAGTCAACTATCAATTTAATAGCACCTCACACATATTAAATGTGCGTTGGAGGCCTATTTAACCTGTAAATCGCATGACCCGCCCATTCAACTTTTCAGCCGGCCCTGCGGCCATCCCCGAGGAAGTATTGACCCAGGCCGCCGCCGAAATGCTGGACTGGCATGGCAGTGGCATGGGTGTGATGGAGATGAGCCACCGCGGCAAAGAGTTTTTGTCGATCTACGCGCAGACCAAGGCCGACTTCCGCGCGCTGATGGCGGTGCCACCCGAATTCAAGATCCTCTTCATGCAAGGTGGCGGCCTGGGCGAAAACGCCATCGTGCCGCTGAACCTGTCGCGTGGCGGCGCCGTCGATTGCGTGGTCACCGGCAGCTGGAGCCAGAAGTCGCAAAAAGAGGCCCGTAAATACGCCCAGGTACATATCGCCGCCAGCGGCGAAGCCCAGGGCTACACCAGCCTACCCACCCCTACCAGCTGGCAGCTCAACGCCGATGCCCAGTACGTGCACATCTGCAGCAATGAAACCATAGACGGCGTCGAATTCCATACCCTGCCTGACCTCCAGGCCCTGGGCAGCAAGGCCCCGCTGGTGGTGGACTTCTCGTCCCATGTGGCCTCGCGTCCCGTGGACTGGAGCAAGGTCGGCTTGGCCTTTGGCGGCGCCCAGAAGAACCTAGGCCCCGCAGGCCTGACCGTGGTGGTCGTGCGTGAAGACCTGCTAGGCCATGCACTGCCCATCTGCCCCAGCGCATTCAACTACGCGACCGTGGCCGAGAACCAGTCCATGTTCAACACCCCACCCACCTACGCCATTTATATGGCGGGCCTGGTATTCCAGTGGCTGAAGCGGCAGACCGAAAACGGCCTGCACGGCATCGAAGCCATGGAACAACGCAACATCGCCAAGGCCGAGCTGCTATACCGCAGCATCGACCAGTCACAGCTGTACTTCAACAAGGTAGACCCCAGCTGCCGCTCACGCATGAACGTGCCTTTCTTCCTGCGCGATGAAAGCCGCAACGATGCCTTCCTGGAAGGCGCCAAGGCACGCGGCTTGCTTCAGCTCAAAGGCCACAAATCGGTCGGCGGCATGCGCGCCAGCATCTACAACGCCATGCCGCTGGCCGGCGTGCAGGCGCTGGTGGACTATATGCACGCATTCGAGAAAGCCCAAGCCTGATCCATGACTGCCGCCACACCCGCTTCTGCCCCTCTGGACCTAGCCGATCTGCGCGTCAAGATTGACCAAATCGACCAGGAACTTCTGTCACTGCTGAACCGCCGGGCACTGGTGGCCGAGCAGGTCGGTGAGGTCAAACGCCGCGAAGGCTCCCCCTTCTTCCGGCCCGACCGTGTGGCGCAGGTAATCGAAAAGATCCAGCACGCCAATACCGGCCCGCTGAAGAACACGCATGTGGCCGCCGTTTGGCGCGAAATCATGTCCGCCTGTCTGGCGCTCGAAGCACCGCAACGCGTCGCCGTGCTGGGCCCTGAAGGCACTTTCACCGAACAAGCCGCCATCGAATTCTTTGGCAGCGCCGCCGAGCTGCTGTACTGCGCCAACTTTGACGAAGTCTTCCACGCTACGGCCGCAGGCACTACCCAGTACGGCGTGGTGGCGATTGAAAACTCCACCGAAGGCATGGTTGCGCGCTCTCTCGACCTGTTCCTGCACTCCCCGGTACATGTCGTGGGTGAAGTCAGCCTGCTGGTACGCCACAACCTGCTGCGCCAGGTGAACTCGCGCGACGACATCGAAGTCGTCATGGCCCACCCCCAGGCTCTGGCCCAGTGCCAGGGCTGGCTGACCCAGCATCTGCCGCATGTCGAGCGTCGCGCGGTCTCCAGCAATGCCGAGGGTGCCCGCCTGGCCGCCGCCAACCCAACCTGGGCAGCCTTGGCGAGCGAGCGAGCCGCCTCCCAGTTTGGCCTGCATATCGTGTCCCATGCGGTGCAGGACGATGCGTACAACCGCACCCGCTTTGCCGTCATCTGCCTGCCCCAGACCCTGGCTACGCCGCCCGCGTCCGGCAAAGACTGCACCAGTTTGGTGGTATCCGTGCCCAACAAGCCTGGCGCCATGCACGATTTACTGGTGCCGCTGAAGACCAACGGCGTATCCATGACGCGCTTCGAATCGCGCCCGGCCCGCACCGGCCAATGGGACTACTATTTCTATATCGATCTGGACGGCCACCCCTCCCAGCCCCATGTCGCCAAAGCCTTGAAAGAATTGCACGCCCTGTGTGCGTTCTACAAGGTGCTGGGCACCTACCCCGTCGGTCCATAAGCGAGGCGCAACATGTTTGAACAACTGGGACTGATAGGCTGCGGCCTGATGGGCGGCTCCTTTGCCCTGGCCATGAAAAAGGCCGGCCTGGTCCAGCGCGTGGTGGGTTACAGCAAGTCCCCCTCCACCACCAGCCGCGCCCGCCAACTGGGCGTGATCGACGTGGAAGCGCCGTCTGCCCTGCTGGCCGTTTCCGGTGCCGACATCGTCCTGCTGGCCGTACCAGTAGCAGCCACAGAAGCCACTTTCAAATCCATCAAGCATCTGATCACACCCAACACCCTGGTGATGGATGTGGGCTCAACCAAGCGCGATGTGGTGGATGCAGCGCGCCGCGCGCTGAAGGAGCAAGTCGGCTCCTTCGTCCCGGCGCACCCCATCACCGGCAAGGAAGTGTCGGGCGTGGAGTTTGCCGACCCCTATTTGTACAGCGGCAAAAACGTCATCCTCACGCCTATCGAACGCACCCTCACCAAGCAATTGGCCCGCGCCCACGAAGTCTGGACAGCGCTGGACTGCAATGTGCTGCAAATGTCACCCGAGTCGCATGACGCCACGTTTGCTGCTGTCAGCCACCTGCCGCATCTGATCGCGTTCGCGATGATGCACGGCCTGGTGTCCCAAGCCCAGGGCCAGGAATACCTGGCACTGGCTGGCCCGGGCTTCCGTGACTTCACCCGCATTGCCGCATCGGATCCGCATATGTGGCGCGATATTCTGCTGGCCAACAAGGAAGAACTGCTGGCCCAGTCCCGCATCTTCCAGCGCACCCTGCAGACCATGGAAACCATGATCACCAACAACGACGCGGACGCGCTGGTCAGCATGCTGGAGCATGCCAGCGACAGCCGCGCCGACTGGAGCATGGCCTCCATGAAACAGAAAACCTGATGTTCGCAACCGCCTTCCTAGACCTCCCCCCACTGGACAGCGCCACCGGTACCGTCGTACTCCCTGGCTCCAAAAGCATCTCCAACCGGGTTTTGCTGCTAGCCGCACTCAGCGGCGGCACCACCCGGGTTCACGACCTGCTGGACTCGGACGACACCCGCGTCATGCTGGACGCGCTTGGCAAACTGGGCTGCGGCATCCGACACAGCGGCAATACGGTCGAAATCGACGGACTCGCCGGCCAACTCAGCGCCCGGCAGGCCGATCTGTTCATGGGCAACGCCGGTACCGCCATCCGGCCGCTGACAGCAGCACTGGCCGTGCTGGGTGGCGACTTCCGCCTGCACGGCGTGCCGCGCATGCACGAACGCCCCATCGGCGACCTCGTCGATGCACTGCGCCAACTAGGCTGCCAGATCGATTACACCGGCCAGGACGGCTATCCACCTCTGCGCATTGGCCAGCCCCAGCTGCAACTGGGCGCGCCGATACGCGTGCGTGGCGATGTCTCCAGCCAGTTCCTGACTGCGCTGCTGATGGCGCTGCCCTTGGTCGCCCAGCAGAACGTGGTGATAGACGTGGTGGGCGAACTGATCTCCAAGCCCTACATCGAGATCACACTGAACCTGTTGACGCGCTTTGGCATCAACGTGCAACGCGAGGGCTGGTCCCGCTTCACCATCCCGGCCGGCAGCCGCTACCAATCGCCGGGCGACATCCATGTCGAGGCAGACGCCTCGTCTGCTAGTTATTTCATAGCGCTTGGCGCAATTGCTGCCAGCGCTGGCGGCCGAATTCGCATTGAAGGTGTCGGCGCTGCATCGATCCAGGGCGATATCCGCTTTATCGACGCCGCCCAGCAAATGGGAGCGCAGATCACCAGTGGTCCCAACTGGCTGGAAGTCAGCCGTGGCAGTTGGCCACTGAAGGCCATTGAGCTGGACTGCAACCACATCCCCGACGCCGCCATGACCCTGGCCGTCATGGCGCTCTACGCCGACGGCACCACCACGCTGCGCAATATCGCCAGCTGGCGCGTCAAGGAAACCGATCGCATCGCTGCCATGGCGACCGAGTTGCGCAAACTCGGCGCCACCGTAGACGAAGGCGCGGACTACATCCGCGTCACGCCACCCGCAACGGTTGCCGACTGGAAGGCCGCCAGCATCCATACCTACGATGACCATCGGGTGGCGATGTGCTTCTCGCTGACCGCCTTCAACCCGGCGAAGCTGCCGGTGCGCATCGAAGACCCTAAGTGCGTGGCCAAAACCTTCCCCGACTACTTCGAGGCCATGCTGGCGCTATCACAGACCGCTACAGCCCACATCCCGGTGGTCTGCATCGACGGGCCGACCGCCTCGGGCAAAGGCACGGTCGCAGCGGCTCTTGCCGCCAAGCTGGGTTACCACTTCCTGGATTCGGGCGCCATGTACCGAATCACCGCGCTGGCGGCTTTACGTGCGGGGCTGAGCATCACCCCGACCGACGAAGCTGCTATCGCCACCCTAGCCCAAACCCTGCCGGTTCGCTTTGACGCTGGCAAAGTATGGCTGGGCAAGGACGATGTATCAGAGGCGATACGCACCGAAGAAGCCGGCATGAACGCGTCCAAAGTTTCGGCCTTGCCCTCGGTACGGCTCGCCCTGGTGGACCTGCAGCACAGTTTCCAGCGCTTGCCGGGCCTGGTTGCCGACGGGCGCGATATGGGTACGGTGATCTTTCCGCAGGCCCCGCTCAAGGTGTATCTCACCGCCACTGCCGCCCGACGCGCCGAGCGGCGGCATAAGCAGTTGATTTCAAAGGGAATTTCAACTACACTCGAAGACCTTCGTGCTGATTTGGAAGCGCGCGACGCCCGGGACTCGTCCCGCAGCACCGCACCTCTCAAGCCAGCGCAAGACGCACTGCTACTGGACAACTCCGAAATGACCATCGAAACCTCGGTGGACCAGGTATTGGACTGGTGGCAGAGCAAACAACCGTTTCGGGCCGCCTGAAACGGTATTTTTAGGCCCACTTGGCCGCCACCGCGCCGCAGGCGTACTGGCTGAGTGGTTTTTAACCTTGTAACCCCGGTGGTCACACGACCGCCACACCGCCACGGCAGACCCCACGCAGGTGCAATCCCGCACCCGTATACCCCTGTTCCGTGGACTAGGAAACACATGTCAGAATCATTTGCAGACCTCTTCGCCGAATCGCTAACCCGCACGGAAACGCGCATTGGTGAAGTCGTCACCGCCGAAGTCATCCGTATCGAACACAGCTTCGTGGTTGTCAACGCTGGCCTCAAGTCCGAAGCCTACGTGCCGCTGGAAGAGTTCAAGACCGACAAGGGCGAAGTTGAAGTCCAAGTTGGCGAATTCATTTCGGTCGCCATCGTTGCCATCGAAAACGGCTACGGCGACACCATCGTCAGCCGCGACACCGCCAAGCGCCTGGCTTCCTGGATGTCCCTGGAGAAATCCCTGGAATCCGGCGAATTCGTCACCGGCACCACCTCCGGCAAGGTCAAGGGCGGCCTGACCGTTCTGGTCAACGGCATCCGCGCATTCCTGCCCGGTTCGCTGATCGACACCCGCCCCATCAAGGACTTGTCTCCCTACGAGAACAAGACCATGGAATTCAAGGTCATCAAGCTGGACCGCAAGCGCAACAACGTGGTGCTGTCGCGCCGTGCTGTGGTGGAAGCCTCCATGGGCGAAGAACGCGCCAAGCTGATGGAAACCCTGAAAGAAGGTTCCGTGGTGCACGGCGTGGTCAAGAACATCACCGAATACGGTGCGTTCGTGGACCTGGGCGGCATCGACGGCCTGCTGCACATCACCGACATGGCATGGCGCCGCGTTCGCCACCCATCGGAAGTGGTGACGGCTGGTCAGGAAATCACCGCCAAGATCCTCAAGTTCGACACCGAAAAGAACCGTGTGTCCTTGGGTCTGAAACAAATGGGCGACGATCCATGGATGGGCGTGAACCGCCGCTACCCACAATCGACCCGTCTGTTCGGCAAGATCACCAACATCGCCGACTACGGTGCATTCGTGGAACTCGAACCCGGCATCGAAGGCCTGGTGCACGTTTCCGAAATGGACTGGACCAACAAGAACATCGCTCCCGCCAAGCTGGTTTCGCTGGGCGACGAAGTCGAAGTCATGGTTCTGGAAATCGACGAAGACAAGCGCCGCATCAGCCTGGGCATGAAGCAGTGCAAGGCCAACCCATGGCAAGAATTCGCGCAAGACACCAAGCGTGGCGACCGCGTCAAGGGCCCGATCAAGTCGATCACCGACTTCGGCGTGTTCGTGGGCCTGGCTGCCGGTATCGACGGCCTGGTGCATTTGTCTGATCTGTCTTGGAACGAAACCGGCGAAGCCGCCGTGCGTAACTACAAGAAGGGCCAAGAAGTCGAAGCCATCGTGTTGGCCGTGGACGTGGACCGTGAACGCATCTCGCTGGGTATCAAACAGCTGGACAGCGATCCATTCACCACCTTCACCACCATCAACGACAAGGGCCAAACCGTTACCGGTAAGGTCAAGACCGTGGATGCCCGTGGCGCTGAAATCGACCTGGGTGAAGACATCATCGGTTACCTGCGCGCTTCCGAAATCAGCCGTGACCGCGTCGAAGACGCACGTAACGTGCTGAAAGAAGGCGACGAAGTTACCGCTGTGGTGGTCAATGTGGATCGCAAGACCCGCAACATCCAGCTGTCCATCAAAGCCAAGGACGCTGCCGACCAAGGCGAAGCCATGGCTGCTTTGAGCCAAGCTTCTGCACGTGAAAACGCCGGCACCACCAGCCTGGGCGCCCTGCTGCGCGCCAAGCTGGACAACAACAATTAATTTGTTGCTGATATAGCCTAGTGCCACAAGCCGATCCGACTCGCAGGGGCGAGCGGGTCGGCTTGTTTCACTCTTGAGCAGGACTTATGCAATGCCTTCTACAGGCACACCCCTTACCGAAGGCATTGCATAACTCCGACTAACGTCCTTTTCCATGACCCGATCCGACCTTGTTGAAGAACTGGCCGCCCGTTTCAGCCAACTCACCCACCGCGATGCAGAGCACGCCGTCAAGACCATTCTGGATGCGGTCAGCGATGCCTTGGTGCGCGGGCACCGGGTTGAGATTCGTGGCTTTGGCAGCTTCTCCATCAACCGCCGGGCACCGCGCATAGGCCGCAACCCCCGCAATGGCGAGAGCGTCTCCATTCCCGAAAAGCGCGTGCCCCATTTCAAACCCGGCAAGGCTCTGCGCGAGGCGGTAGACCTGCGCACTGCAGAACTGGAAGCCCGAGACCGGCGCGAAGCCCGGGATTGACGGGCGCAGATCGCTAGAATGTTCTGAAGAGGAAGGACTCCCATGAAGAACCTGGCCAGGCTGCTTAAGTGGTTACTTAAAGCAGCCATTTTTTTTACCCTGTTTGCGTTTGCCCTGAATAACCAACAAGACGCCACCGTGCATTTCTTCTTCGGTACGCAATGGCGCGCCCCCATGGTGCTACTGGTGCTGAGCGCCTTTGCCGCAGGCCT
This sequence comes from Rhodoferax sp. GW821-FHT07F03, assembly GCF_059418745.1. Taxonomy (NCBI): domain Bacteria; kingdom Pseudomonadati; phylum Pseudomonadota; class Betaproteobacteria; order Burkholderiales; family Comamonadaceae; genus Rhodoferax; species Rhodoferax sp. GW821-FHT07F03. The sequence goes on along the minus strand of NZ_JBWKQM010000001.1, from coordinate 14,136 downwards.
GGCGCTGGGCATACTGGGTATGGTGCCGCGTTGGTGGAAACACCGCGTCGTCGCCAAGAAGGCACAGCAGCCCCAACCGCCCCTGCCCACCAGCACAGCGACCGAAACCTCCCGTACGGAACCCTCATCCCCACCCCATGGACTTTGATCTCAGCTGGATATTGCTTGGCTTTCCGATTGCGTTTGTACTGGGCTGGCTTGCCTCTCGGTTCGACTTTCGGCAGCTACGGGTAGAAAACCGACTCGCCCCCAAAGCCTATTTCAAGGGCCTGAACTACCTGCTCAATGAGCAACAGGACCAGGCTATCGACGCCTTCATCGAAGCCGTTCAAAAGGACCCCGACACCTCCGAACTGCACTTCGCGCTGGGCAACCTGTTTCGCCGACGTGGCGAATACGAGCGTGCCGTGCGGGTGCACGAACATCTGCTGTCGCGCGGCGACCTGAGCGCCGCCGACCGCGACCGCGCCCAGCACGCACTGGCGCTGGATTTCCTCAAAGCTGGCTTGCTGGACCGGGCCGAGACCGCGCTGCGCAAGCTGGAAGGCACCGATTTCGAAGCCCGCAGCCGCCTGGCCTTGCTGGCGATCTACGAGCGCTCACGCGACTGGGCCGACGCTTCCGAGATCGCTCATAAGCTAGAAACCGCTGGCCAGGGCAGCTTCAGCGGTCGCCAATCGCACTACCTGTGCGAACAGGCCGCGGCCCAGCCCGAGGCTGCCCAGGGTTTGCTGGAAAAAGCAATCGCCATCGCCCCCCAAGCCGCCCGCCCGCGCATCGACCTGGCCATCCTGCAACACCAGGCAGGCCAGTTGGATGAAGCCTTCAAAACCCTTCAAGCGCTTTCCGAATCTGCGCCAGCAGCTATACCTTTGGTAGCAGAAAGAATTGCCACCATCGCCGCCGCCGCCGGGCTCACCGACCCGGCCCTTGCGCTGCTCGAGAGCAGCTACGCCCAAAGCGCCTCGCTGGACGTGTTGCAGGCCATTCTGGGCCTGCAAGTGCGCTCCGGCACGCCGATGACCGAGGTGCGCATGCGCTACCTGAAGCACTTGGAGCGCGAACAGTCGCTGGTCGCTGTCGCACGCTGGATTGCAGGGGAAAAGCTGGAGCACGAAGAGTTTCATCCGCAGATCCAGCGCGCCCTGGACCACGCCGCCAGTCCCATGAAACGCTACCGTTGTGCTGCCTGCGGTTTTGAGGCGAAACAGCATTTCTGGCAATGCCCGGGCTGCCAGGCCTGGGATAGTTATCCAGCAAGGCGCGTGGAAGAGCTGTAAACAAAACAATATGACCAAACTCTTGACACTTTCCCGTGAAAAAATCTCCCAGGCACAAGTGCTGGTCGTGGGCGACGCCATGCTGGACCGCTACTGGTACGGCGCAGTAGACCGTATCAGCCCTGAAGCACCGGTACCGGTGGTGCGGGTCACGCGCGAAGAAGAGCGCGTGGGCGGTGCTGCCAACGTGGCCTCCAACATCGTTAGCCTGGGCGCACAGTCCTCGCTGCTCACCGTAGTGGGTGACGACGAGGCCAGCCACAGGCTGGAAGCGCTAGTGGCAAAGACCGGTATCCGAACCCATTTCGGCCGCGACCCGCAGCTGCAAACCACGGTCAAGCTGCGCGTCATCGGCCGCCAGCAGCAGCTGATACGGGTGGACTTTGAAAACACCCCCAAAAGCGAAATCCTGGCCTCACAGTCCGCCAGCTTTGCCACCCTGCTACCGACCCACCAGGCCGTGCTGTTTTCCGACTACGGCAAGGGCGGCCTGGCCCATGTGGGCGACATGATTGCGCTGGCGCGCACGCAGGGTAAAAGCATTCTGATCGACCCCAAGGGTTCGGACTACTCCCGCTACAGCCAGGCCACGGTAATTACCCCCAACCGCGCCGAGCTACAACAGGTGGTGGGCAGCTGGAACAGCGAGGAAGAGCTGCGCACCAAGTCGCAGAATCTGCGCCAGCAGCTGCAGCTGGAGGCCTTGCTGGTCACGCGCAGCGAAGAAGGCATGACGCTGTACGATGATCAAGGCGAGCTGCACGTGAGTGCCCAGGCCCGCGAGGTATTCGACGTGACCGGCGCCGGCGACACCGTGATCGCCACCCTGGCGGCCCTGGTCGCGGCCGGCCTGAGCCTGCGCGAAGCCATGCCCCTGGCCAACCGCGCTGGCGGCGTGGTCGTAGGCAAATTCGGCACCGCCACCGTCAGCTACGACGAACTTTTTTCCGCCGTTTAAGAGGATTCCCACCATGACCCGCATCGTCGTTACCGGAGCCGCCGGCTTCATCGGCAGCAACATCGTCAAAGGCCTGAATGCACGTGGCATCACCGACATCATCGCGGTAGATGACCTGACGCAGGGTGACAAATACCGCAACCTGGCCGACCTGCAGATTGCCGACTACGTGGATGCCGACACCTTCTACTCCCGCTTCGCCCAGGAGGCCTATGGCCGCGTGGATACGGTATTCCATGAAGGCGCTTGCAGCGACACCATGGAGATGAACGGCAAGTACATGATGGACAACAACTACCGTGTGTCCTGCGACCTGTTTGCCGCCTGCCAGGCCCAGGGTACGCGCCTGCTGTATGCATCTTCGGCGGCCACCTATGGCGGCTCGGCTTCCTTCATCGAAACGCCGGAGTTCGAACGTCCGTTGAATGTGTACGGCTACTCCAAGCTCCTGTTTGACCAGCGCATGCGCCTAGCCTGCGACCCGGATTTCAAGCGCTCGCACAGCCAGGTGGTGGGTTTCCGCTACTTCAACGTCTACGGCCCGCGCGAGCAGCACAAGGGCCGCATGGCCAGCGTTGCCTTCCACCAGTTCAACCAGTTCCAGGCCGACGGCAAGGTCAAGCTGTTTGGCGAATACGGTGGCTATGCACCTGGTGCCCAGCTGCGCGACTTTGTGTTCGTGGACGACGTGGTGGCCGTCAACCTGTGGTTCTTCGACCACCCTGACCAGTCCGGCATCTTCAACCTGGGCACCGGCAAGGCCCAGCCCTTCAACGACGTGGCCCACGCCGTCATCAATGCCCTGCGCGCCCATGTCCAGCAGCCGGCACTCAGCCTGGCCGACGCGGTGACTGGTGGTCAGCTGGAATACGTGGCCTTTCCAGACGCCTTGCGCGGCAAGTACCAGTGCTATACCCAGGCCGACCTCACAGCGCTACGCAGCACCGGCTGTGACCACGTGTTTGCCGATGTGCACACTGGCGTCACACGCTACGTGCAAAGTCTGCTGCAAGCCTGAGCCCATGTACGCCACATCGGTACCGGTATTCCAGCGTTATCTGGGCCAACTGGCCCAGATGCTAGAGCGGGCCGAAACTTCGGGGCTGGACCCGCAGCGTTTGCTGCAGGCGCGGCTGGCGCCCGATATGCTGCCCCTGTCGCTGCAGGTTGAAATCGCCACCAACTTCGCCGTGCGAGCCTGCGCCCCGTTGGCAGGGCTGGAAGTGCCGCCATTCGGCGAACCCGGCCACTCGTTTGCCGCGCTGCACGCACGGATTACCCGGGCCCAGCAGTTTCTGGCGGCGTTGAGCCCAGCGCAAATGGCCGACAGCGCCCAGCGCATCTGCACCGACCAGGCCGGCCAAGCCACGCTGACGCTGCCCGGCGAGGTTTTTCTATCGCAGTACGCGTTGCCTAATTTCTTCTTCCACCTGAGCAGTGCCTACGCCCTGCTGCGCCAGCAAGGAGTCCGGCTGGGCAAGGCGGATTTCGATGGCTGGCACGTGTACTGAACCACGCTAGCACGCAGATCAGGACATGAACATCCCACCGTCCACGTTAACGGTCTGGCCCGTGATGTAAGCCGCATCGTCCGAGGCAAAGAAGCTGACCAGTCCAGCCACATCTTCCCCCGTGCCCGCGCGGCCCATGGGGATGGCCGCTACCCACTCGGCCATCAGCTCACCGGGCTGGTAGTCGCCCATCAGCTTGCCCCAGGCCGCATCGTTGTAGGCCCACATATCGGTGGTGATGATGCCCGGGCAAAAAGCATTCACAGTGATGCCCGTCTTGGCCAGTTCCTTGGCCAGGCTCTGGGTGATGCCCACCACACCAAACTTGCTGGCAGCGTAGTGCGGGGTGAAGATAAAGCCTTGGCGCGCCTGGCCCGAGGCCGTATTGATCAAGCGCCCCTTCTTGCCTGCAGCACGCATGCGTACCGCAGCTTCTTGGCAGCAGAGAAACACGCCCTTGGTGTTCACGGCCATGACCTTGTCCCACTCGGCTTCGGTCAAGTCCTCCAGCCGGGCCACCGTGATGACACCGGCGTTCTGTACAGAAACATCCACCTCACCCAGCTCGCGCGCCACCTGTTCGTACATAGCCTTGACCTGCACCTTGTCCGTGACATCCAGCACCACGGATATGGCTTGGGCACCGGCATCCCGCAAGGCTTGGCCAGTTTCGTGCACCAGGGCCTCATTCGCGGCCACGCAGATGCGCGCACCCTCGCGGGCAAAGCGCTCGGCAATACTCTTGCCTATGCCCCGGCTACCGCCGGTTACAACCACCACTTTGTCTTGGAATCTAAGGGACATATCCAGCACCTACCAGCAGACAAAACCGCCGTCGACGATCAGGTCCACACCGGTGCAGAACGAGGCCGCCTTGCCGGACAGGAACACTGCGGGGCCGACCATTTCGTCCACCGTAGCCATGCGGCCCAGGGGCGTGTCGCGCTCAAAAATCTTGCGCTGCTCGGCCACTTCGGGTCGGGCATTCATGGGTGTCATGGTGTAGCCGGGGCTGATGCTGTTGACACGCAAGCCGCGGTCGCTCCACTCCATGGCCAGGCTCTTGCTGAGGTGGATCACCGCCGCCTTGGAGCTGTTGTAGTGCGCCTGCAGCAGCCCCCGATTCACGATGCTGCCCGACATGGACGCGATATTGACGATGCTGCCCCGGCGGCGCGGCAGCATCACGCGCGCCTGGGCCTGGCAGGACAAGAACACGCCCTCCACGTTGATTTGCATCATGCGCTGCCACTGCTCTATGGGCATATCTTCCGCAGCGGTCGCGTTGGCGATGCCAGCGCAATTGACCGCCACCGTCAGCGCACCCAGATCCTTCTCGGTCGCGGCCACGGCTGCCTGCACATCTTCGGCCCGCGTGACATTCCCTTCCAACGCTAGCGCGCGCCGACCCAAAGCTTGGATGCGCTCCACCGTAGACGACAAGCCGGCACTACCCGCCAAATCCAGGCAGGCCACATCCGCGCCCGCTTCGGCCAGCCCTACCGCGATACGCTGGCCAATGCCGCTCCCCGCTCCGGTAACAAAAGCCACGTCGCCGCGCAATTCAAACAAGTCCATACATGCTCCTGTGCAGTATTGCCGGCTCTATGGTCGGCAAGGTTAAGGTTGGTCCAGCAGTTGCTGGGCCGTGTGTAAATCGGTAATCAAAGTGGTCAGCCAGCCGCCACGCAAGGCAGCGCGTATGGCTTCGAACTTGCGCGCACCGCCGGCCACGCCGATGCGGCGGCGCGTGCGGCGGATCTGGTCTATGCCTATGCCCAGTACACGCTCGCCAAACGGCGTGGTCACGTGCTTGCCATCGGCGTCGAAGAACTGCATGCAGACATCGCCCACGGCGCCCGCATCGCGCAGATCGGCCAGGTCTTGCTCGGTAAACACGTTGCCGCTCTCGCGCAGCATGCGCGACGGCGGAATGGCACCTATGCCCAGCAACAGGGCCGACAAATCGTCGAAACGCTCCAGGGCCTGGCGGCAGGTTGGGTCGCTCAGCATGGCGTTCTTGGCTTCCACGGTGCTGACCACGCCGGGCGCATTCATGAAGATGGCTTCGGCCTTGGACAGCTGCGCCAGCCGCTCCGTCAACCGGGTGGCAAATACCTGCGCCCCCGCAAAGCCCACACCGCCCAGCACCTGCACGATGCTGCGCGTATGGCCTGGACCGGCAGGCCGCATCACATTGACGGCTGCCAGCAGACTGGAACTCCAGGACGACACGCCGATAGCGCCAAAGGTCGGCACCATCAGCTCCAGATAGCGGGCAGTGGGGCCGGCCAGGGCCAGATTGGTACGCTCATCGTCTTGTACGTCGGCTTCCTCGGCCTCGACCACGATGACTTCGTCCAGCCCGTAATGCGTTTCCAGACGCTCCTCCAGATCGGCATGCACGCCCTCGGGCACATGGACGGTGATGCGCACAATGCCCAACTCCTCGGCCTGCTTGAGTAAACGCGATACCCGCGTCTGCGACAGGCCGAGCTGCTCTGCAATGCGCGGCTGCCCGATGCCGCGTTGGTAGTACATGCTAGCGATCCGGGTGATAAGACGCTGCAGGTCGTGGGAGCCATATTGATGTTTTGCCATGGCGCGGATTATCTCTATGCCTCTCAGGAGACCGCCAGCTCCATAACCCGGGAGGGCGTTGCCTCGGCACGGCTCAGCACCCCTTGGTTCTCGCCCCGCGCCAGCACCACCACACGGTGCGCCAGGCCCAACACCTCGTCCAGATCGGAGCTGACCACCACCACGGCCATGCCGGCCCGCGCCAGCTCAGCAATCACTTCATAAATAGCGGCCCGTGCGCCCACGTCGATACCGCGTGTGGGCTCGTCCAGAATGATGATCTTGGGGTCGTGCGCCACCCATTTGGCGATCACCACCTTTTGCTGGTTGCCGCCCGACATGCTGCTGGCCGGCAACTTGGGCTGGCCCTTCACGCCCAGGCGCTGGATCAGCTTGCGCGCGAACTCTGCGGTGCGTGCGGGTTGCAACCAGCCGCTGGGTGCCACGCGGTCCAGGTTGTTGTACAGCAGGTTATCCTCGATGCTGTGGGGCAGCACCAGGCCCAGCGCCTTGCGGTCGTCGGGCACCAGCACCAGGTGGGCGCGGATCGCGTCCATGGGGCTGCGCATCACGATGGGCTTGCCGTCAATTTCTATGCTGCCCTGGGCAATGGGGTCTATACCCACCACGGCCCGCATCAGCTCGGTACGGCCCGCGCCCACGATGCCGGCAAAGCCCAGCACCTCACCGGCACGCACTTCAAACGATATATTCTTGAAACGGCCATTCGGCGCGTGCAGATTGCGCACCGCCAGCGCCACCGCCGCATCCGGTCCAGGTGCTGGAATGGAAGGAAACAGCCGGTCTACACTGCGCCCCACCATGTCGCGCACCAGCTGCGCGGTAGGTACCTGTGCCGTGGCATGGGTGGCGACCTGCACCCCATCGCGCAACACCAGAATGCGGTCGGCAATGCGCGCAATCTCGGCCAGCCGGTGGCTCACATAGATGAACGAAACGCCCTCCGCCTTCAGGCGATGGATCTGCTCGAACAGGCGGTCCGTTTCCTTGTCGCCTAGCGCGGCCGTGGGCTCGTCCAGAATCAGCAGTTTGGCGTTCAAGGTCAACGCCTTGGCAATCTCCACCTGCTGCTGTGCGGCCACGCTCAGGGTGCCGACTTTTTGGGTGGCGGGTACATCCAAGCCCAGGCGCTGCAACTGCACCTGGGCGCGCTGGACCATACCGTCGCGGTCGATGCGCCCGCCCTTCATGGGCAGGCGACCGACAAAAATATTCTCCGCAATCGTCAACTCGGGCAGCAGGCGCATTTCCTGGTGGATCAGGCCAATGCCCACATGCAGCGCATCCACAGGTGCCTGCGGCGCATAGGCCTGGCCTTGCCAGAACATGCTGCCACCCGCGTCCGGTTGCACCACCCCGGCAATCACCGACGACAGCGTGGACTTGCCTGCGCCGTTCTCGCCCAGCAAGGCCAGCAACTCGCCGGGCTGCACCTGCAGATTCACCCCGCGCAACACAGTGGTCGGGCCATAGGTTTTGCCGATGTTGTGCAGGACCAGGCCGGTAGAGGTATCGACGGAGGTGTCTGCTGAAGACGCAAGGGTGCTCATGGATGTACCAGGGGAAATAAATGCACGGCAGACGCCAGGCCCCGTCCGAGGACGAGAGCCTGGCGTACCCGCCTGATTAAGGATGTGCCTTCAGGAACTCTTCCACATTGGCTTGGGTGGTGACCTTGGCATCGGTAGGTTGGTCCTTGGGCACGGCCTTGCCTGCGATCAGGCTGGTGGCGGCATCCACCGCCATGCGGCCCATGTTGAAGGTCTGCTGCGTGGCCGTGGCATCCAGCGAGCCGCTTTGCACGGCCTTCAGGCCGCCCACATCACCGTCAAACCCGACGACCCAGATCTTTTGCGGCAGCTTGGCCAGCTTGACCGCTTGCGATGCACCCAGGGCAATGCCATCGGCCTGCCCCAGGATGACATTGATGGAAGGGTCGCGCTGCAGCATGTCCTGGGCGATCTTGGCGCCTTCATCGGCCGACCAGCGCTCGGTCCACTGCTCTTGCTTGACCTTCAGGCCGCATTTGTCCAGGCCCTGCTTGAAGCCCTTGGTGCGGTCCACTTCCGGCGTGGTGCCGCGCTGGCCGTGGATCATCACCACCGTGCCCTTGCCACCGGTCTTGTCGCAGACCATTTCGCCCAGTGCCTTGGTGGCGGCAACCGACTGGCCGTAGATGAAGGTGTCGCCAGGCGCGCCTTCGGCGTTGCGGTCCACGTTGATGACCGGGATGCCCGCAGCGCGCGCGGCCTTCACCGGCACGGTAGCGGCGGTGGCACCGGCGGGAATGTAGATCAACGCGTCGATCTTTTGCGTGATCAGATCCTGGATCTGGTTCACCTGGGTGGTGGCGTCGCCCTTGGCGTCCACGGTGATGACCTTGTAACCCTTTTCCTTGCCGTAGGTTTCGACAGACTGCTTGATCATGTTGAAGAACTCTGCCTGCAGATTGGCCACGGCCAGGCCGATTTTCTTTTCCTGCGCAAAAGCGGCGTTGGATGCGACGAGGGATGCGGCCACACCGGCGGCGATGGCGATTTGCTTGAACTTAAACATGTTTGCTCCTAGATGATGTATTTGTAATTGCGGTCGGTTCCATCACGGCGCCACCAGACCATGCGGCGTCGGCTCAAGGGTTGAAAGGTGTATGAATGGCGTTGGGCGGTAGGTCCTCCTCTGTGCGGCGCTAGCCAATGCGGCGTTTGTTGGAATCCACCGCCACCGCCAGGACAATCACCCCGCCGATGACCACTTGCTGCACGAAGGGCGATACGCCCAGCAGGTTCAAGCCGTTGCGCAGCACCCCGATAGTCAGCACGCCCATCAGCGTGCCCCAGATGGTGCCCACACCGCCGGACAGACTGGCGCCGCCAATCACCACGGCTGCAATCGTGTCCAGCTCGTAACCCAGGCCGCCGCTGGGCTGGGAAGAATCCAGCCGCGTGGACATCACCGCGCCGGCCAGACCGGCCAGCAGGCCGCACACGGTATAGACCGCCAACGTCACCTTGCGCACCGGAATACCGGCCAGTCGCGCCACCTCGGCGCTGCCGCCAATCGCATACAGGGACCGCCCGGCGGCGCGGTATTTCATGAAGATGGCAGCCGCAATGGTCAACACAATGAACAGCCCCACCGTGATCGACAGAAAGCCGAAGTAGCGGTTGATCGACATGGCCGAGAACCAGTCGGGGTAGCCCACGATCTGCGAGCCGTCGGTCACCATATTCGCCAGGCCACGGCAGATGGACATGGTGGCCAGCGTGGCGATAAAAGCCGGCAGGCGTGCATGGGTGATCAGCAGGCCCGAGCCCAACCCGCAGATCGCGCCCATGCCCAGCGCCGCCAGGATGGCAATCGGCATGGGTATGCCCACCACGTTCGACAGCCAGCCCATCACCATCATCGACAAGGCCAGCACCGAGCCCACCGATAGGTCGATGCCGCCGATCACGATCACCGCCGTCATGCCCAGCGCCATGATGCCCAGCACCGTCAGCTGGTCCAACACATTCAGCAGGTTACGGAAGGAAAAGAAGGTGTCTGTCGCCAACGACAACGCCACGCACAGCACCAGCAGGCTCAGCTCGGGGCCGTGGTCCACCAGCGTGCGCGCCCAATGGACACGGTGCTGCGGTGCGACGGTCGGGCGGGCCTTGTCAGGGCCGGCCGGGTTAGAAAGATCAATAGCCAAGATGCCTCCGGAAGATGGGCGTGAAATTGTGAAAACCTGGGTTCAGCCGCGCAGCCGTGCACGCGCCACCGCATGCGACCAGTTGCGCCGGTTGGTCACCACCTCAGCCGCGGCCAGGGTGGACGGCACATCGTTTTGCGCGCGGGCCAGGGCCTTCAAGCCCGCCCAGTCCCACACGCCCGCCTGCAGCCCGGCCAGATGCGCCACGCCCAGGGCCGAGAGCTCGGGATCGGCGCACTGCACTACCGGGCGGGCGATATAGCCGGCCAGCATGTCCAGCAGGCGCGGGTTGCGCGAGGGGCCACCGTCCAGATACAGCTTGCGCATGCCGGGCACGCTCTGGTCCATGGCATCGATCACATCGGCTACCTGGTGCGCAATGGATTCCAACCCGGCCGCCAGCAGTGTGGATTTACCGGCGCTCAGCGTCAGGCCACTGACCAGGCCCACGGCCTGCGTATCCCACCAGGGTGCGCCCAGGCCGTTGAAGCCGGGCACCAAGCAGACGCCATTGCTGGCACTGCGGCTGGCCAACTCCACCGCATCGTCCAGCGGCACCTCGAACAGATCGGCCAGCCAGCGCAGCGTCGCACCGGCGGCGCGGATATTGCCCTCCAGAGCCTGTACCGGGCCCTGGCCGGCGTCCCAGGCAATCGTGAGGCACATGCCGGGGTGGTGCGCCGCGCCGCTGGGTGCCAGCGCCATCACCGATGAGCCGGTACCGAGCGTGGCTTTCACCTGCCCAGGCTCGAAGCCGCCGTGCGCAAATAGCGCCGAATGCGAGTCGGCCATGACCGACAACACCGGCACGCCTTCCAGCGCGGGATGCAATTTGTCCGCCGTGGCGAACGCTCCACGCGACGCATGGACACGCGGTAGCAACTGGCGTGGAATGCCGAACAGCGCCAGCAAATCCGCATCCCAGTCGCCGGTATGCACGTTCAGCAGCTGGGTGCGGGATGCATTGCCCACCTCGGTCACAAAGTCTGCGCCCAGGCGTCCCAGCAAATAGGCGTCCACCGTTCCGGCGCACCAGTTGCCCGAGCGGGCCTGCTCGCGCTGCGGATCGAACTCGTCCAATAGCCAAGCCAATTTGAGTGCGGAAAACATCGGGTCCAGCGGCAGGCCGGAGCGCTCGCGCACCATTTTTTCGACAGCATCGGTGCTCAAACGGTCGCGCAGTGCCACCGTGCGCTGGTCTTGCCAGCTCAGCAACGGGGTTACGGCCCGGCCATCGCTGCGCTGCCAGACCAGGGCTGACTCGCGCTGCGTGCTGATGCCCACACCGGCCACCTGCACGCCGGGAACTTGGGCCAGGCAGGCCTGCACCGCCTGCAGCACGCTCTGCCAGATTTCCTCGGCGTCCTGCTCCACCCAGCCGGGTAGCGGCAGGTATTCGGACAAGGGCGCGGTCGCCTTTGCCACCATGCGGCCAGCTGCATCCACCAAGATGCATTTGGTGGCGCTGGTGCCCTGGTCGATCGCCAAAATATGCGCAGCCATATATCAACCTTTATCAGCCTTTGCGTGCAGCCACCAAAGCCCGGGCTTGCGTGGCAATGCCCTCGGCGGTCAGGCCGAAATGCTGCAACAGGAAGCTGGTGCTGCCCGTGGGCGCAAAACCCGGCACGCCCATGATGCGCACCGGCACCGGGTGGTTCTGCACCACCAGCTCGGCCACGGCGCCCCCCAGGCCGCCATGCACAATGCCCTCTTCCACCGTGACGATGGCGCCGGTTTCACGGGCTGCGCGCAGCACGGCCTCGTTGTCCAGCGGTTTGACCGACGACGCGTTGATCACCCGCGCCGTAATGCCTTCGCGGCCGAGTTGTTCTGCGGCTTCTAGCGCGCGCGAGACCATGGTGCCGATGGCGATCAGGGTCACGTCCTTGCCTTCATGCAAGGTCGCGGATTTGCCCAGCACAAAGTCCTGCCCATCGGGCATCACCGCCGGCACTTTATAGCGGCCGATGCGCAGGAAGGCCGGGCCGCCCGAAGCGACGAACCAGCGCAGGGCAGCCCGCGTTTCCGCCGGGTCGGCCGGCACGATCACCGGCAGGTCGCCGATAGCACGTATCCAGGCCAAATCTTCGATGGAGTGGTGGGTAGGACCCAGCTCGCCGTAGGCCATGCCGGGGCTCATGCCGCACAGCGCCACGGGAAAGTTGCTGTACGCCACGTCGGCCTTGATCTGCTCCAGCGCACGGCCGGTCAGGAACGGAGACGCTGCGCATACGAATGGCAGAAAGCCGCCATTCGCCAGGCCAGCGGCCACGCCCACCATGTTCTGCTCGGCAATGCCGACGTTGACCAGGCGGTCCGGAAACTCCTTCTTGAAAGCCCCCAGGTTGCTGGAGCCCACCGAGTCGTTGCACACGGCAACGATGCGCTTGTCGGTGCGCGCCAGGGCCGCCAATTCTTCGGCAAAGGCCACACGGCAATCGAATGTGCCGGCGACGCTGTTGTCTTCTTTACTCATTGATCCAACTCCTGCAAGGCTGCTTCATATTGCGCTGTGCTGGGCACTTTATGGTGCCATTCCACGCCGTTTTCCATGAAAGAGACACCCTTGCCTTTGACGGTGTTGGCGATGACGAAACGCGGTTGTCCGGGGTGTGGGGCGGTCAGGGCGGCCAGCAACTCGGCATGGTTGTGGCCGTCTACCGTCACCACATCCCAGCCAAAGGCACGCCACTTGTCGGCCAGCGGCTCCAGCTCGTTGGTGTCGGCCGTGGTTGCGCCCTGCTGCAGGCGGTTGCGGTCCACCACGGCGGTCAGCGAACCCAAACCTCGGTGGGCGGCACACATGGCGGCTTCCCAGTTGCTGCCCTCCTGCAGCTCGCCGTCGCCCAAGATGACGTAGGTACGCCAGTCCTGCTGGGCGATTTGCGCAGCCGAGGCGCAGCCCACCGCCACCGGCAGGCCGTGGCCTAGCGGGCCGGTATTGGTTTCGACGCCGGGGATTTTTTGCCGGTTCGGATGGCCATTCAACGGCGACAGATTGGCCATGAAATGCTGCAAACGGTCGGGCGAGAAAAAGCCGCAGGCCGCCAGCGTGGAATACAAGGCCGCCGCGCAGTGACCCTTGCTCAGGATGAAACGGTCGCGCTCGGCCCACTGGGGCAGTGCCGGGGCGATGCGCAGCACGGCCTCGAACAAGGTGGTCAGCACATCGGTCACCGAGAAGTCACCGCCGATATGGCCCAGGCCGGCGCCATGGATCATGTGCAGCACCTGGCGGCGCGTGGCGCGACTGGCCTCGGCCAGCAAAAGTGCCTGCTGCGCGGGCGAAGTCGCCGCCGCAAAGCGCGCACGCCGAGCCTGCCAGGCTTCAAGAGAAGAATGGTCCACGACAAGCGCTTGCGCTGGATCCTGGTTTGACTGTTCTTGCATATTTATTCATGTGTGAATTTATAGTTTTAATTGTAGAAAGGATTTGGAATGCAGGTATCAGGGTTTTCACCCGGAGGCCGCCAGATCGCGGCAATACAGCATCCCAACCAGGTGCTTACGACACTACAGTGGCAACTCTGCAGATTTACACCCCACCCCAAGCGCTATGTAATCTATAGCTTCCTGCGCAGGTACTATCTGCGCTAGAAGCCCATTTGACTCATAACCTGAGAGGTCTAGCAATGGATACGTTCACCACCCTGGCCAGCATCCTGGCCGTGCTGTTCATCGGCGTAATCAGCCCCGGCCCCAGCTTTGTGCTGGTGGCCCGCACGGCGATTGGCAACTCGCGCGCAGCCGGCGTGGCGTCGGCGCTAGGCATGGCGGCTGGGGCCTGTGTGCTGTGCATCGTGGCGCTGCTGGGACTCCATGCGGTGCTGCAGCAGGTGCCGCTGGCTTATTGGGGACTGAAGCTGGCGGGCGGCATCTATCTGCTGTATCTGGCCTACAAGATCTGGCAAGGCGCCAAGACGCCGCTGGTGCTGGCCGATGGCGCGCCACCCAGCGCTGCGGGCTGGCTGCGGCACTTTGTGATTGGCGCCGGCACCATGGTCAGCAACCCTAAGAACCTGTTCAAAATCTTTTGAGCAGCAGAGCCAGGAATGCTAAATGAATGAACTGCAAGGTGGTGTTCAAAAG